>JAZQCI010000001.1:0-66257 GCA_045546175.1 Lachnospiraceae bacterium
CGAAGCCATCAAGGGCATCTCCTTTGAGGTACGCGACGGCGAGATCGTGACAATGATCGGCGCGAACGGCGCCGGTAAAACGACAACAATGCACGCCATCTCCGGCCTTGTCAAGGCGGCCGAGGGCAGTATCAAACTCGATGATACGGAGCTGACCAAGACGCCCGCGAATAAGATCGTCGGCCTGGGACTGGCCCAGGTCCCCGAGGGAAGAAGAGTATTCGCGGACCAGACGGTGGAGGAGAACCTCAGACTTGGCGCTTATCTGAGAAAGGATAAAGGCGCCATCGCGGCAGACATGGAGGAAGTCTATCAGCTCTTCCCCAGGCTCAAAGAGCGCCGGATCCAGCCGGCCGGAACTCTTTCCGGCGGCGAGCAGCAGATGCTGGCCATGGGCAGAGCTCTTATGGCAAAGCCTTCCATTCTTCTTCTCGACGAGCCTTCCATGGGCCTGTCTCCTCTGCTGGTGTCCGAGATCTTCCACATCATTCAGGAGATCAACGACAAGGGAACTACCATTCTCTTAGTGGAACAGAACGCGAAGAGGGCGCTGGCCATTGCCGACAGGGCTTATGTCCTTGAGACGGGAAAGATCACATTGGAGGGTACGGGGGAAGAACTCGCCAATGATGAGAGAGTGCAGAAAGCTTATCTCGGAGGGTGACCTTCACGAACGCATTACAGGGTATAGACATCGACTTATAATCAGGAGGGAAACAATATGTACGTTAAAGATCATATGACAAAAGACCCCTACACCATTACCAAAGATGTAGTGATCTCCAAGGCTGTCGAGATCATGAGAAAGAATCATTTCCACCGCCTGCCGGTAGTGGACGACCAGGGAAAGCTGGTCGGCCTTGTCACCGGCGGACTGGTAGAGGAGAAGAGCGGCGCCAACACAACAGCGCTTTCCATCTATGAGCTCAACTACCTGCTCAGCAAGACCAAGGTTTCCGACATCATGATCAAAGATGTCAAGACCATCACTCAGGACGTCTTTGTGGAAGTGGCCGCACAGACCATGCTGGACAACGAGATCTCCGTCCTTCCGGTCGTCGATGAAAAGAACAAAGTCAACGGCATCATCACTGACAAGGACATCTTCCAGGCTTTCGTAGAGCTTTTGGGCTACAAGAGCCAGGGAACAAGATTTATCTTCTCCGCCACGGATACGCCCGGTGAGTTCGCTCCCATGGCCAAATGCTTTGGCGACAACAACGCAAACCTCGATTCTCTGGCTGTCTATCACACCAAGGAGAGAGGTGCCGAGATCGTAGTCAAGGCTTCCGGCGCAATCTCCGTCGAGGAGATGGCCCAGATCCTTGTGGACGCCGGCTTCGGGCTCAAGGGGATCGTTCAGACGACAAAGTTCGGTACAACCAAGGTATTTGAAGTCCCGGAAAAGAGCAAGTGAGAGTAATCGGATCTGTTTTTTAACTCTGAATCCATAGATGGAAGGAGGACATGCATGAATTTCTACATGCCCGCTAAAGTATATTCCGAAAAGAACTGCGTGATGAACCACGCGGCCGAGCTGGCCGCGCTGGGCACCCGCGCGCTGATCGTCACAGGAAAGAGCAGCGCCAGAAGATGCGGCGCATTTGCGGATGTGACTCAGGCCCTGGAAAAATACGGAGTGTCCTGGGTGGAATTCGCGGAAGTGGAAGAGAATCCTTCCGTAGAAACGATCATGAGAGCCAGAAAGGTCGGCTGCAAAGTGGAGGCGGATTTCGTCATCGGAATCGGCGGCGGCTCGCCCATGGACGCCGCGAAGGGGGTCGCCCTCATGATGCGCCACCCGGACGAAAATTGGGAGTACCTGTATGACAAGACGGCGGAGACGAGCACTGTGCCGATCGCGGAGATTCCCACTACGGCCGGCACGGGCTCCGAGGTTACGGCGGTCTCTGTTTTGACCAGACACGACAAGCATGTAAAAGGATCGATTCCCCACAAGATCTTCGCGAACCTCGCGCTGATCGACGGAAAATACGTATCTGCCGCGCCGACGCGGATCCTGGCCAATACGACCATGGATGCGCTCTGTCATCTCTATGAGAGCTATATCCACTCCAAGGCGACGGATTACAGCCGCATGTGCGCGGAATACGGCATCAAGGTGTGGGCGCGCAGCAAAGACGTAATTCTGGGGCGCAGGGAAGCGACCGCGGAGGATTATCAGAACATGATGAACGCCTCCTGCATGGCCGGAATGGCGATCGCGCACACGGCCACCTCCATTCCCCACGCGCTCAGCTACAGGCTCACCTACAGCGCGCACATGGCGCACGGAAAGGCCTGCGGATATTTCCTTGCGGGATATCTCAGAGAGGCGGATCCGATCGATGTGGGCCGGATTCTTGTGCTCGCGGGCTTTACGAGCATAGACGCTCTTGAAGACTACTATGTGACAACCTGCGGCAGAGATGAGGTGCCGATGGAGATCCTTGAGCAGACCGTGGAAGAAGTGCTGGGCAACGAAGGCAAGCGCAAGATGCCGCCGTTCCCGGTGGATGAGGCGGTCCTGAGGAGGATTGCGGGGATCTGAGGGCATAATATTCACATTGAAAAATAAAAGGAAGTCTGTCGATGACAGGCTTCCTTTTTTGAGAAATTCGGGTAATGAAAAAGTCTTCATCCGAAACAGATGAAGACTTTAAAATCGGAGCAGGGGAAGAGGGATTATAACCAAAAAGCCAGTATTTATAGGGGCTGACGGTTAATGTAGCCCTCAAAGCAGCCCTTTACTATAAAACAGCCCCCACCATGCGCGGAGCATTGGCAGGAGCCGTTACAGACATTCTATTTCACTTCTTTATTTGTTTCAATTCATTCAACTTATTCTGGATCATTTTTTCGTTTTCAGCATCTTCTCTATAATCCGTAATATAAGGCTCTCCAAAGAATAATGAGATTATATCTTGCCCAGTATCAAGCAGGTTATGAATCATTCTAACGAGGCCCATAAGATCTTCTATACTCCGCTTTTCCTCTATAAGCCTATCATCTGCATCATAGACGCTGTAACTTGTAGGAGCAACAGGATTGTCAAGAATAACGTAAATACCATATTTGCGAATAAAAGATATCGCCACATTGATTCTATTTGCAATTTCTTTCTGTTCCTGCACTTCTTTTGAAGGCATTCGTGGGATATCCTGATCGCCGGTCAAATATCCAATATCGACATCGAAAGTAGAGGCAAGATTTAAAGCAGTTGATATGTTTTGCTCTTTTGCTTTTTCGCTTCCTCTTCGAATTTTGCTAATAGTTTGATAATTAATCCCGGTGGCTGCTTCTAGCTCGGCAAGTGTCCAACCGCGATTATTTTTCTTATCTGCAATTGGCTTTCCGAAGCCTTTTTTTATCATAAAATCCAGTCTATCGCGGTCTATTGAAACTCTTCCTGATTGATTTTCTTTCATTTTTTCGCCTCACATCGCCTAATTCGCTATCTTTACTTCGTTTTCTTGCTTGAAATGAAATAAAAGTGTTAAAAACATACCGATATACAAGATTATAAAACATTTATATCATAATAACAGTAGATAACGCAAGTCGACAAGCGATTACGAAATAGTGCAGTAGATAACGCAAGTCGACAAGCGATTACGAAATAGTGCAGTAGATAACGCAAGTCGACAAGCGATTACGAAATAGTGCAGTAGAGCACTAGAAAGGAGAATACAGTGCGTTACACGAAAGAGAGAAAACCCGAAACTGGCGGCGCTATCACAGTAGGACTTCCGGAACTGATGGCACGCCTTAATACCGGCCGAAGGACAGCCGAGAATGTAGCAGTTGCAGCGGGTGCAAAAATCAAGATCGGGAAGCGGACATTGTACCATGTGGGGAAGATTGAAGCCTATCTTGAACAGCTGGCAGATCAGCAAGAAGCATGAAGAGGCGGATCAATGACCATATAACTATGTTCGTGCTAGACAGCCGGGAAGAATGGCTGAAGGCCAGAGGGCAGCGGGTAGGCGGAAGCGAAGCGGCGGCGGTCCTGGGTTTGAATCCGTACATGACCAATACGGATTTATGGAGAATCAAGACCGGGCAGCGGGCCGCTGAAGATATAAGCATGAAGCCATTTGTGAAGTATGGCCATGATGCGGAACCACTTCTTCGTGAACTATTCAAGCTGGACTTCCCGGAACTAGAGGTCGGATACATCGACAACAATCTGTTCGTAAACAGCCGTTATCCGTGGGCGCATGCGTCACTCGATGGATGGCTCCGCGATCGGGAAGGCAGAATTGGGATCCTGGAGATCAAAACGACAGAAATACTTCAGTCCATGCAAAAAGAGAAGTGGAAGGATCAGATCCCGGACAACTATTATCTTCAGGTCCTTCATTATCTGATGGTGATGGAAGCCGATTTTGCAGTGCTGAAGGCACAGCTCAAATATGATTTTTATGGGGATATATTCCTACAGACGCGCCACTACTGGCTTGAAAGATCGGACATTGAAGAGGATCTGAGGATCCTGGAAGCGCACGAACGCGAATTTTGGAACCACACACAGAAAGGAACACAGCCGGCAACAATATTGCCGGAAATCTAAGGGGGCAAAAGAATGGCACTTGAATTAAAAATTATTTCACCTTCTGAAGAGGGATTCGTGAAGGCCATAGTTTGGAATCACGATGAGATCGAGAAGGTTGTAGCGGAGAAAATGAGCTACTATAAGGGGCTTGTGTATTCCGATGATCAGATCATCGAAGCGAAGAAGGACCGCGCAGCGCTGAATAAGTTTGTAGCCGCACTGAAGGCGAAGGATCGGGAAATCAAGAAATTGTGTCTGCAGCCTTATGATGAATTTCACGAAAAAATGCTGCAGATAATCGCACAAGTCGAGGAACCGGCTGCGCTGATCGATGATCAGGTGAAGGAATACGAAGAGAGCCAGAAGGCCGCGAAGCTGGAAGAGATCCGGAAGCTGTACGAATCGAAAGGCTTCCAACCGTGGGTGACGCTGGAACGGATCATGAACCCTTCCTGGCTGAATAAATCCTATTCCATGAAGAAGATCGAAGCGGAGTTGTCAACCATTCAGCATTCGATTGGGGAAGATATTCTGGTCATCAACCAAATGAGAGAAGGCCAGCCCGCCGCCCTGAGAGAGTATCAGAGGACGCTGAGCAAGACCGCTGCCGTTGAAGCCGGTAATCGGTACATTGAGGCCAAATATGCAGAACAACGGCTTGCTGAGACTGTCAGAAAGGAACAGGAAGAAGCAGCGCGACAGAAACAGGCTGAAATCGACAGGGATCTGGGAATCGCTGAACCGGTACCAGCTCCGGAGCCGGTAAGAGTTGCGCCGGCGCAAACAGTAAGCCAGGAACAGCCGGAAGTAAAGAAGATCAGCTTTTCAATCTGGGTAACAAGGGAGCAGCTGGCAGCGGTCAACAGATTCCTGAAAGAGAATGGAATCAGGTTTGAACAAATCAAAAGGGGGTAAATATGGGAGTTAATAACAGTTTGGCCAACAGGACCAAAAAAGGCGGTTTCTCGCTGTACCTGAACAGCGACGCAGTAAAGAATCAGATCAACTCCGTTGTAGGCGGTAAAAACGGCCCGCGCTTTATAAGCTCGATAATATCAGCCGTGAACGTGAACCCAGCGCTTCAGGAATGCAGTCACCAGTCGATATTATCGGCGGCGCTTCTCGGTGAAGCCCTGAAGCTGTCACCTTCTCCCCAGCTGGGGCAGTTCTACATGGTACCCTTCAATGACAAGACGAAGGGAAAAGTTGCGCAGTTTCAGCTCGGATACAAGGGGTATATCCAGCTGGCTCTCAGATCAGGCCAGTATAGAAAGCTCAATGTGCTGGCAATCAAAGAAGGGGAGCTGATCCGCTATGATCCCCTGGCTGAAGAGATCGAAGTTAAGCTGATCGAGGACGAGGAAGAGCGGGAGAATGCGCCGACAATCGGATACTATGCCTTCTTTGAATATCTCAACGGCTTCCGGAAGTCGATGTACTGGTCGAAGAATAAAATGCTTCTGCACGCTGACCGCTATTCACAGGCATTCAGCGCAGCCGGCTGTGATATTCAGACAAGGTACGGCACAAAGCACAAAGTCGGCTATGCGGATTACGTGGCCGGGAACTATCCACAGAATGACAGCTGGATGTATTCCAGCTTCTGGTACCGCGACTTTGACGGAATGGCCTTCAAAACCATGCTCCGCCAGCTGATCAGCAAGTGGGGCGTGATGAGCATTGAAATGATCAGCGCACTCGACAAGGACATGACAGTGATCAATTCTGATGGATCTGTGGATTATGTGGAAGAGGAAGAGCCGGCAGCGGTGGCAACGGTGGAGCCAGTAGAAGTTCAGGACATTCAGGAAGTTGTCACTGAAGCGGTACCGGATCAGACCGGCGCGGATCCGGACCAGGAAGCAGCGCCCGGCGCTGAAGAGGAAGAGGGGCTTGTATTCGAATGATCAGCCGGAACAAATACCACAACCGGAAGTATTCAGCCGGCGGCGAGATATTCGACAGCAAGCGGGAATATCAGCGCTGGCAAGAACTGAAGCTTCTTGAAAAAGCCGGGGAGATAACAGAACTTCGGCGGCAAGTTCCCTTTGAGCTGCTTCCAAATCAGCGGGAGCCTGACAAGATCGGGCCGCGTGGCGGAAGAAAGCCGGGGCGGATCATTGAACGGAAAGCGGTCTATATTGCTGACTTCGTTTACAAGGATCGGTTCGGCCGTGAAGTGATCGAGGACTGCAAAGGGATGCGAACGAAGGATTACATCCTGAAGAGGAAGCTGCTTCTGTTCCGGTTTGGAATCCGGATAATGGAGAGTTAGAAAATGGCTATCTATCGAAACATACAAATGTCATTTTGGACCGATGCAAAGATCGCTGACACATTCACACCCGATGAAAAGTTGATGTATCTGTATTTGCTGACAAATCCACACACAAATCTTTGCGGCTGTTATGAAATCAGCAGCAGGCAGATAGCATTTGAAATCGGATTTAAGCGAGAACAGATTGAAAAACTGATCAAATCACTTCAGGACAAGCGCGTTATTGTCTATTCGACAGATTCAAGGGAAGTTCTTCTTGTCAATTGGCATAAATACAACTGGACTTCTTCAGAGAAATTACGAAAGCCGTTACGCGAAGAAGTGAAGAAAGTGAAGAAATCGGAGTTCAGAAGGTATCTTGAACGGATTCTATACGGTACAGATACGGTATCAGATGATGATGGATACGGTAGCGATACAACTGATCTGTTCTGTTCTGTATCTGATGCTGTTACTGATCTGATCTGTTCTGATACTGTTTCTGATACTGTTTCTGATACTGTTACTGATGCTGATGCTGTTGCTGATGCTGTTGCTGATCTGAACTGTTCTGATTCGAACAAAAAAAGCATTTCAGCGGATTTTGAAGAGCTTTGGAAGCTGTACCCAAGGAAGCAGGGAAAACGCAATGCGTTTGAAGCTTACAAGAAAGCCCGGAAAGATGGGATCCCGGATGAAGAGATCAGAGCCGGTATTGAATCATATTCTGAATATATCCGGATCAGTGGCATTGAGCCACAATTTGTGAAGATGGGCGGAACCTTCTTCAATCAGCGGGCCTGGAGTGACGATTGGACACCGCAGCGGAAGAAAGACAAATATGAGCAGCGATTGGACGCTATGCAAAACTGGGGGAAACAATTTGAAACCAACAACGAATGTTAATGATTTTCGAACAATTATGACCGCATTATCGACAGCATACCCGCGCGATAACTTTATTTCAAATGAAACTGTTTTCAATCTCTGGTATTCGGCGCTTCATGATATCGATTACCCGACACTGAAAAGGGCTGCACAATCATACATAATGGCGAACAAGTTTCCGCCCACGATCGCCGACATTCGCCAGCTGGCTTATGATCTTGACGCGCCGGCCGATGCACTGGCCGCTGAAGAATGGGCGCGGCTCATGAAGGCCCTGGGGCATGCGGGAAGCCCTGAAGCCGCTGATCATTGGGATAGGCTCCCGGAAGTAACGCGGGAGATTGTGGGCGGTTTCTCAGAGTTCCGGGAATGGGCCAACACTCCCACAGTCGATTTAATGTCGGTTCAACGGCCGATGTTCATTAAGCGGTTCGAAGAAGTCACGCGCCGGCGGCGGCTGGTCGGATCTGTTCCGGAATCATTGCGGATCCCTGAACGATCACTGGCAGAACGTGCGCCTTCCGCGATCGAGGATAAGAGCCTGCGACATGAAGGCCGAAAAACTGTCGAGGCTCCGAAGGACCTGATCGTCGGATTGAAAAGGCGGCTGGAAACATTCGCCGAAGCGTGAACGATATCATGAATTTGCACAGCATGGAGAAGCCCTGGAATGAAGAGACAAGAGGAAGCATTTGAAATTGATCTTGAATACCTGGAAGGGATCCTTGCGGAACTATCAAATGAGCAGGCCGGCGCACTGTTCAAGGAAATATGTTCCTATGCCGGGGGAAGCAGAAAGCGCACTGAACTCGACAGCAAAACCCGCTATGCTTTCCACAAGATCCGGGAGCAGGCAGCGGGCCGGGGAGATCATGCAAAGCATGAAACTTTAAATGATTAATCGTATAGCCGGTATATTTAGACTATTGATTATGAGCAACATGATAATAGCTTAGTGATATTGAGTGAAAGAAAGGAGAGATAACCTGATGGGATGGTTTACTTTAGACGTTTCGGAGCTGGATAAGCTGCAAGAAGCAATGAATAAATCGCTGTTATATCCCGGACCTATTGTCGATTCTGTTTTGAGAAACGAAGGTGCAAATCTGATAAAAAGGAACATTACAATGCTCCTTCCCACATCCGGGAGAAAATGGAAAGGCAAAGGGAAATCGGCAAAGGCCGCAATGCCGGCCAGCTTTAAACAGGAAGATGGGCAGCTGTCTGTGACTATTGTTGCAAGGGGTAAATATCATTATCTGTATTTCCCGGATGACGGAAGCAATACGATACACCATGCAGGGAACCAGCAATTCATGAGAAGAGGCGCGGAATCATCTTCAGCTAAGATAATCGAAATGTGTGTCGGCCGTTTACTGGAGGGGCTCAATGATTAAGAAGAACAGAAGTTGCGTGGTACTGATCGCCGGCCTGCCCGGTTCCGGTAAAACATACTATGCCAGGGAACATTTGGGAAATGGGATTGTATATGATCTTGATCACATTGCTGCAGCATTCAGGCTTAAAGAGCCGCACAGTGAGCGCCATGATGCAGCCCGAATGCTTGCGAACGATCTTCTTAAAGTGTTTGCTGATCAGGCAAGGAAGCGTGCCAGCAAAGTATTTATTATCAGAACTGCCCCTGATGCCTCAGAGATTGAAGCGGTACATCCTGACAAGATTGTGATCTGCGGGGGGAAGTACAACATTACAGCCCGGCCAGATTACCATGAGATTAACCGTGAATATTATCTGCGCAGGCTCCAAACGGTAAGGAATATAGCGCAGCACTACAGCATACCTGTAGAGGAAGTATAGTTGATCTGTCGACTTGCGCCGGCGCAATTGCTCAGAATATTTTTCGTGTCGTGTCTGAAAGGCTGGCACATCTTCAAGGTACATAGAGGCAGGGGCAGGGGGTGGGGGCAGGGTCTGGCTCCTAAAGATGAAATGAGAATCATTATTGAATAAATAAAAATAATTTTTTGTTTTAAATATTTTTGCAATTTATTCTCGGAATCTTTTGTAAATAGCCCCCCCAGGGGGATATTCCCCTTTTGTAAGAGGGGGGCCAACAACGGGGGGACACCCTCGACAAAACATCTGCGATACGCGCGTGAAGGATTTTTTTGAAAGGAGCAAAGATTGTAGCTAAAACGGCCAATATCCCAGAAATACCGGATAGAAAGGAGCATGAACATGCCATAGATCCAGTTGCCGCAATTATCCACGCGGCGCGAAAAACTTACACGATCGACAATAAGCTCGATACAGACCAGTATTGCGCATACCTGAATGAAGTCCTGAGATCCAAAAGACGGACTTCAGGTATTTTGAAAACTGAATCGGATTCTATGGGAGAAGGTTATATAGTTCTTGCGGAATCTGTCGAGCGCGAATGTCAGAAGCTTGCAAAGGAAATCAGAAATATAAAGAAAGGACTTTAAAGCAATGTTGTACCCGAACCAGTTAAACATTATCACCTATAAAGACACGGCCCCTGTAATGATCGAGGATAAGGAAGGCGCTATTGATCGTCTCGGCTTCAAGAAGGCGCGTAAAAAGATGGATGAAGCGCACAATAATATGATCAACACGAAGTATCAGCTCGCAATCTATACGCAGTTTCCTTCAGATCTTCAAGCTGATCAGCGAGAAGAGAGCGGCCCGCTGGCCGATGTGCTCGACAGCTCCCCCCGCCGACATATTCCCACACAGGAAGATCTTCAGCGTGCAATCGACACTCCTTCTTATGCAGATCCGGAATATAGGAAGGTAGCTAAAGAGTACCTGGAGAAGATCCTTCCCGCCGTGAATGCTGAACGCGACAGATTGACAGAGGAAATTGCTTCAGCGGCTGCAGAACTTGAAGCGGTAACACTGGAATACAAAGAGAAGCTGGAAGCTGCAAAGCGGAATCTCAAAAACTTCAATCGTGATGTATTCGCTGAATATAAGAAGTTTGAGGAAGCCAGCAAGGGCGGCCACACTCCGGAGAACTTCGTTATTACTTCAGAAAGGTACAAGCCTATTCTCGGCTTGTACACACCTTCCGCTTCTGAGGCCCCGGAAGCACTGGAAGCCGTACTTGAAACGATGGAGAAGTATGAAGAATCTTTGAAGTTCAGAAAATCAGATGCTCATACAGAGCTGCAGAAGGAATACATGAGATCGGCGGCCGCTGCCTGCACAATGGGAGCAACTGAAGCGCGCGGAAACGTGAACGCTGAAGGGATTGATTTTGACGGAAGGAAGGCAGCACCTAAGAAGAGCTATTTCTTTAAGTTCTTTGGGAAATGATAACGTGATGGAATCCCGCCAGGGACCAGATCGGCGCACATGCTGATTTTCAGACTAATCAGATAACAAAAGCCCCGGCGATTAAACCGGGGGATAAACCTAACAGACAATGGAGTTGCTTGACTATAAAAACGCATGTAGGAAAACATTTGTGTGTCAATAATAATTATATCTAAACCTTTACAACTGTCAAGGTTAACATAATAATGACCTTGAAATTTCTGTTTTATGAATATAAAAGCCCCGCAGCGGTTGCACGGAGCTGAGGGGCTGAGGCGAAACAGTTAAGTTTCGGAATCTGTATGCACATGATATCAAATAATGAACCTAAAAACAAGTAACCGCGTATTTGCCTTTTTAAGGCGTTTTAATTCTTAGATGGGTATTTTATCCATGAAAGCCGCGAAACGGTCACAACGGGGGACGGAACAAAGCGAGGTGAGTAGATTTGCATGATATCATGCACCTGATTCGCTGTTCTGTTCCATAGCCTGATCAATGGCATCATTAATAAACTGATTCACGGATATTCCCTTTTCATTGGCAGCGTCCTGAATGGCTGCCTTCTTCCCCTTTGGAACCCGGATCAGTATATTATCTACCTTCGTAGTCAGATATTTGTCGTTTGCCCGCTTTTTGGCAGGTGTGTATCCGCTGTATTTTCCCATATTCAGATTGTAGCACAAAACACTGGTTAAACGAAGATAGCAAAGGATAACAAGTGATAACAAAAGATACTTGACGCATGATATCATGTCGCTGTATATTGTTAGTGGTGCATGATATCATGCACACGAAACACGGAACCATTAAAACAGAATACAGAAAGAAGGTGATCAGATGAACAAACAGATTGATGATCAGATCATTCAGGACATTCAGGCCGCACTTGAAGCGATGTATGAATCTATCCGGGAAGAAGGTAAAGCATGAACCGACAGGACGACAAACCGCCGGCAACATGGAACGATGAAACAGCCATTGAAGCCGATATGAAGTTATGGCTGCAGTCTCAGATAGTGGAACACGATGAAAGGGTGCTGAAAGCATTCCGGGCCGGATGGAAGGCGGGCGCAATGCAAACCGCTGCAAATATGGGGCATTGGATCCGAAGAGTTGTGTTTGGCCACAGTGAAACGGATCAAGTCAGCGAGAAGGAAGGTGTAATGAATGAGTTTTTATAATGCAATTATGGGATTCAATCCGGCTTGTGTGCTGATAATGCCGATGCTCGGAAGAAGACAGAATGAATGGCCAAGGTTTAGAAATTGTTTTGTTGAAGATGGCAAAATAGCAATCTATACAAGAGTTGGCGGCAACAACCGGGGCTGTGGATATGGAGAAGAGGAACTGTATAAGGATCCGCATTTCGTAAAGACTTACGATGATAGTTTTGATAACACTTATGCAACCTACATATTCAATGTTCCTGAAAAATGGAAACAGGATTTTGATAAGATCTGCGAAGGAAAGCTTAGCGAGGTTTCAGACGAATACTATAATTACCTGAATGAGTTCTTTCCGCTCTTTAGCAGCAAGGGATTATTAAAAAACATTTTCAGACCTGAAGAGCAGCAGGATCCTGGAGCGGAAGAGGACCAGGAAGGCGGCGCGGATGAGTAGAAGAATAAAAGATATTCCGATAAATCCGTTATTGGACAAACGGAAAGACGGGGCGACGATAACTAAAGCAAGGACGATCTACGAACAGTTGAAGGAAGCGGCGCATCTGGCTGATGTGATCGAGGCGGCCGAATGCGGTTATGTTGCGCTGGATGATCAGAGCATTCGCGCACTTGATGAACAGCTCCTGGCCATGATCGACAGGATCCGGGAAGCACAAAGTAAAAAAATCTCAGGCGCTGCCACACCTGAGACTGATGAAACCCATTAACTTACAACACAGAAAGGAAAAGGGATTCTTCATGATTGTATCATGCGGGATCCCCCAGGAACAAGGACAAATGGAACGGAGTATGCAAAAAGCGATTGAAGATTATAGAGCGCTGAAAGCCAAAAAGGGCGGGAACTTCGGCGCGTTCTATTTTTCTGAGGCGGAAGAACTGAGAAAGATTACACTCGACAGTACCGGAACAAACTTTCAGGAAATTGTTCTTGCAGCCGTTTGGAATGGTCTAAAGGCCGGCTTCATGATCGGGTACCGCGCCGGTCTCAGAGAAGCCAGTAAGCGAAACAGGGGTAAAGCGATATGACAGTAAAACAGATCTATGGAGAATTGAAACAGCATGATCCGGAATGGATCCGGCAATTCAGGGAGCTGTTAAGGCAATATGCAGAAGCTACGCCCGAACACAGAGAAAAGGCGCTGGAATTACTGAGAGAGCGCAAGGGGTGATCATAGACACAAACAATTCAATCAAAAATGATGTCGGAGCCGCTGCCGTGTCGCAATTTCAGTACCACTTCGACATTGAATTACCGGAACAGCTGGTAAATGTTCCGGTACCAGATAAGGCGCTGGGCTTCTTCAATGACAGCGCACACAACAAGATCAGGACGGCGGCAACCGTCCTTTTCTTGTATCAGCACACAGAAAGGATACGGAGATATGACCATGAAAAAATCACTGGCGCGGGACGCGATGCACCATTGTCTTACTGAGAATGAAATCACACTGTTCATGAATACGGCAAGCGAGCAAGGCAGTGTGTACATGAACCTTTATACTTTTCTTTTCAATACAGGACTGAGGATCGGAGAAGCTGGAGCAATTACACCGGCTGATGTGAAAGAAGGAACAGTAATGATCTGTAAGACGGTGATCAGAGAAGGCAGCGGGTATGTTATCCGGAACAAGACAAAGACAGGCCGGTATATTGTCGAGCTTAATGAACAGGCACGCGCCGCGATTCATGCAGAAATGAGCAAGAGAAAACACCGGATTGATAAGCCGATATTTACAACAGCCAGCGGCGAACTCATTAATACATCAGCATTACGGCATGATATACAGAGAATCTGCAAGGCAGCGGGCATTGAGCCGTTCGCTCCGTGCGCATTCCGGGCAACATTCGCTTATAAAGAATTTATGCAGAAGTCTCCCGAATGGCAACATTCGTTCATGGAACTGGCAAAACAGTATGAAGGGGCCACACCTGAACACAGAGAAAAGGCGCTGGAATCATTAAGGGCGCGCAAAGGATGATTATGATAGCATCAGGTACATTTCGATACTGGGGCTGCTGCCGCTCGCAACTACTCAGCTTAGTATTGAATGACCGAATGAACTCGATAATAGCCAGGTGTAAGCGCCTGGCTATTTGATTAAGAGCAACGGATAACACATACAGAAAGGGAACTGATCAATGTCAAATGCTTTAAAATGTCCGTTTTGTTCCGAAACAGACGCTCCCGGAAAGCCGATGTTCACAGTTGAAATGATAAAACACATTAGTTCTGTCGAATACCGAGTAATATGTGCAAAGTGCGGAAATAT
Organism: Lachnospiraceae bacterium; assembly: GCA_045546175.1. Classification (GTDB taxonomy): domain Bacteria; phylum Bacillota; class Clostridia; order Lachnospirales; family Lachnospiraceae; genus CAG-791. The sequence goes on from JAZQCI010000001.1 coordinate 14,458, forward strand.
TGTATACAGGCCGCGCCTCGACAGGAAGCGCCTGAACTGTATATACAGTTCTGTCCGGCCACTAATGAAAGAAGATATTCAGGAAATGGTTCATAAGCTACTGAAGAGCCACGGAAAAAAGATGGATAAGGCACGCTTCTTTGCTATGTACCTTGAAAGGGATCCTGAGTTTTCAGAATACCTTGAATGCGAATTTGATTATAAGACTACTGCAGAAGGAATCGCTGATGAATGATAAATACTTGAACTGGAAACCTTCTCCAGAGGATATGGACAAGGCAGCCACGGCCCGGAGCTTCCTGGATAATTACCGGTTACGGATAAGGGAGAGAATGGACGCTGAAGAGCGATTAAGCAAAATACGGAAGCAGAAGGAAGAAAATATCGAATTTCTGCAGAAACTTGCTATCAATGAAGAACAGTATCAGGTGATTGAAGAATACTGTCGAAAGTATGCTGAAAAGTGTGAAGAGCTGGAAGCTTTTCTTGAAAAGAAGCTGAATGAATGCACCGGTATGGAACTAAGAATACTGTCGAGCATTAACAGCCTGAATGCAGGTCAATATACGGATGATATGAAAGAAATACTGATTATGAGATATGTGGATGGGCTGGAATGGAAGGAAATAGCAAGTCGATTATGTCTTTCAAGGCGCACATGTCAGTACAGAGAGCTGCAGGCACTAATGCTTCTTGTGTACTAGGCGCTGAAATAAAAAGCGGCCTGCCTGGCGGGGCAGACCTAAAGCACGGATTGAAACGTGGTCTATGTTCTATAGTTTACCATAATTCTATTGTTCATGGAGGCAGAAATGGATTATAAGGCCACGAATGAGGAACTTGTAACTATGATTCAGGACGGATCCAATGTGAAAGAAAACCTAGAACGGCTGTATTTGCAAAATATCGGGCTGATAGAAAAGGTTATTCGGCGCTATTCAGGCATTGAGGAGCTTGAAGATCTGAGACAAGAAGCGTTTATAGGAATGGTAAAAGCCGTGAGGCTGTGGGATCCGGAGAAGGGAGCGAACTTCTCGACATATTATCTTTATTGGATCAAGCAGACGGTGCAGAGGTACATTGATAATTGCGTGGGAGTGGTTCGGGTTTCGGTTAATCAACGCGTAAGAATTAGACAATATAACCGCGTCATAAATGAATTTCGCGTGAAATTCGGAAGAATGCCAACTGCCCTTGAACTTGCGGCCGCCCTGGAGATAAGCGCTGATCAGCTTGAAGATCTAAAAAAAGATGTACAGGCGCTGAAGATCCGCAGTACATCAGAATCCATAGGGTCCGATACGGATGATCTGACGCTTGAAGATACACTTCCAGCTTACGGCGATCTGATCGAGGACATGATCGAGAAGATACAGCACGAAGAATTATCTTCTGAACTTTGGTTATGTGTTGACGAACTGAAGCCAAAACAAGCGGCGTGTATCCGGGGGCAATTCAAGGATGGCTTGACACTAAAAGAATGCGGTGATGCCTTAGGGGTATCAATGGAAAGAGCAAGGCGGCTAAAAGAAGAGGGCCTTCGTGAATTGAGAAAACCAAGGTTTGCAAAGCGCCTTCGTGTATTCTTATCTGATCGAACATTATACAGTCAGGGTCTGAATGGTACTAGTCTAACCACATACAAGCGAACTGGCACTTCAGCCCAGGAACGGATAATTATGTGGATGGAAGAATTAAAAGAACAAAAAATGGAACGTGAATTAGGGCGGCTGCCACTGTCCTAAATTCTTAGCTAAAAACACAGAAAGGAAACAGAACGTCATGATGAACAAGTTACCAGTAGGATTTTCAAGACGCGATAACGGAGCATTGCAGTATAGGTTCAGCATTGAAGGCAGGCGCTACATTGTACACGGTTCAACGGTCAAAGAGTGTCGCGACAAGGAAGCTCTGAAGCGTCTGGAGCTGGAAGCACAGAACGTCACGAAGGTAAGAATCACAGCGAAAGATGAACAGGACGCAAAGAAGGCAGCGGAAGCACTGGCGGCGGCCTGGAATCATCATAGTATAAAGCGGATCACACCGGCTGATCAGCTCAATAAGAAACAGCCCGATTATATCGCCTATTTCGTCAAATTGTGGAACTGATCAGGGGGTGATATTGTGGCAAAGAAGTTACCAGTAGGATTCAGGGAGTACAAAGGCGGACTGCAATATCGCTTTGTGGTAGAAGGAAAACGGTATAGTGTTTATGGCTCGACAATAAAAGAATGCCGTGCAAAGGAACTGCAGAAGCGCGAAGAGATCAGCGAAAAGATCTATCGGAAGGGCAAGGGCCTGAAAGTGGAAGAGTATCTCGACAGATGGATCGAGAGCCGGGAGCTGATCATTAAGAGCGCGACAATGAGAACTTACAAGAAGCTGATCAAGCGGATCAGTAACACTCCGATTGATGAGGCTGGAACAAGTTTCGGGAGTCTGAAGCTTGTGGAGCTGGAAACTCAGAATGTCCGAGATCTGCAGAAGGCATTTCTGCAGGAACAAGAATACACGGACAGCGAAGGCAAGATAGTGAAAATGCGGAAGCTGACAACGCGAACAGCGAATGATTGTTTATCACTTCTGAAAAAGGCACTGGAAGCGGCAAAGAATGAGCGCATCATAACATGGAATCCTTGTGATCCTGTTGAGCGCCTGAAGAGGACAGAGGACCAGGCCCGCGACAATATCCACAGAGCATTAAGCGCTGAAGAGTGGGAAGCATTTAAAAAGGCAGCCGCCGAAAGTCATTATTACAACTTCTATGTGTTCCTGCTTCACACTGGCTTGCGGATCGGGGAAGCAGCCGCGCTGACAGTAGGAGACATTACCGGCGATGTGATCAGCGTTCACAAGACCGTGACCCGAACTGAAGATGGTTATGAGATCGCAGAACAGACAAAGACAGACGCGGGCCGGCGGACGGTTCCGCTGCGTCCTGAAGCGCGGGAAGCCCTGGAGGCGCAGAAGGTCAATAACAGGATGCTGGCAGCGGACAATGTTATCGACATGAACGCGCCTATCTTCCGGATGCCAAAGGGCGGGATCATCCGGCCGGATCGGGTGAACAGTGACATAAAGAGCTATTGTGAGAAGGCAGAGATTGAGAGATTCACAGCGCACGCATTCCGGGCCACATTCACAAGCCGATGTGTTGCTGACGGTGTACCGGTCAAAGAGCTAATGGAAATGCTTGGTCACACAGATGTTGAAATGACACTTGGATTGTATGCACACAGTAACGAAGAGCTGAAAAAGAGCAAGCTGCTTGCGGTCAACTTCTGATCAGCGCATGGAAGGAAGTCTTTCAAACAGGCTTCCTTCTTTTGTTGTCCGGATTATTCCAGATTGCGCCGGCGCAAATAGATCCTGAAAAGCTGATAGATATAATGCAGATCTGTATTCCGCGATCGCAGAAGGGACCGCTGCCGGATACTTGAAAAAGGCGGCGGCGGGCAAGAAATGAATAAATCACACCAATTAATTAGGCACAAATGCCCGGAAAGCCTTTATTTATAAGGCTTCTGTAGCCCTCACAGCAGCCCACAAAGTAGCCCATTTTGACATAAAAAAGGCCGTTTTGCGGGGGTTATTGCGGTACAAACCACGACACTTAATAGCATGAACCGGGGTACGGAAAAGCTGATAAATAAGGGCTTTTTCGGGCATTAAAAAACCTTCACTGACATTCAGTGAAGGGTGATGAATTGAAGCAGGGGAAGAGGGATTCGAACCCCCATGAACGGTTTTGGAGACCGTGATACTGCCATTGTATGATTCCCCTTTATGGGTGCCGGCGGCTTACTGTTCCGTCAACATTTGGAAGTATAACACATCGTATTGGGATGTTCAACTAAAATTTTTCGGGAAGTTATAAAATCATTGGATAACCGATATATGTACATTTGGAAATCGTATGTTATAATGCGTTGAGACAAAGTTCAAATATCATACCCCATACAGGAGGAGAGAGCGCGATCTATGAGTAAAGTCAGACGGATCTATGTGGAGAAGAAGGAGCCCTACGCAGTAGCAGCAAGGCAGCTTAAAGATGATATCATCGGCTTTTTGGCGGTTAAGGGGCTGACCGGAGTTCGGAAACTGATCCGATACGATGTGGAGAATATCTCCGATGAAGTTTTTGAAACCGCGTGCAGGACTGTTTTTTCCGAGCCGCCCGTGGATATTCTCTACCATGAGACGATTGAGATCCCGGAGAACGGCCGCGTGTTCAGCGTTGAAGCCCTTCCCGGCCAGTTCGACCAGAGAGCGGACAGCGCCGTGCAGTGCGTTCAGTTTCTCAATGAGAATGAGAATCCCGTGATCCGCACGGCAGAGACCTACATTCTGCTCGGCGATATCACGGACGAAGAGCTCGACAGAATCAAGAAGTACTGCATCAACCCCGTCGACTCTCGCGAGACCGGGATGGAAAAGCCGGAGACGCTGCAGACGGACTATCCCGAGCCGGATGACGTCAAGGTGCTCACCGGTTTGACCGCCATGAAGGAAGACGAGCTCTCGAATCTGTACGGTTCGCTCGGCCTCGCCATGACTTTTAACGACTTTCTGTTCATTCAGGAATATTTTGCCGGCACAGAGCACAGGGATCCCACAATTACCGAAATCCGTGTTCTCGACACCTACTGGTCGGATCACTGCCGTCACACCACTTTCTCCACCGAGCTTCGCGACGTGGAATTCGAGGACGGCTATTACAGAGATATCATCGAACCCACTTACCTCAGCTATCTCGACACGAGAGAGGAATTCTATAAGGGGAGAGATGACAAATACGTGTGCCTGATGGACCTGGCGATCATGGGCATGAAGAAGCTCAAGGCGGACGGCAGGCTCACGGACCAGGAAGAGTCCGACGAGAACAACGCCTGCTCCGTCGTTGTCCCCATCGAAGTGGATTACGGAAACGGCCCGCAGACCGAGGAGTGGCTGGTCTTCTTCAAGAATGAGACCCACAACCATCCCACCGAGATCGAGCCTTTCGGCGGCGCGGCGACATGCCTTGGCGGCGCCATCAGAGATCCGCTCTCCGGAAGAGGGTATGTCTATCAGGCTATGCGCGTGACAGGGGCCTCCGACCCCACTGTCCCCGTTTCGCAGACCCTTGAGAACAAGCTTCCCCAGAAGAAGCTGGTCCTCGGAGCAGCCAAGGGCTATTCCAGCTACGGCAACCAGATCGGCTTGGCCACCGGCCACGTCAAGGAGATCTATCACCCCGGCTATGTGGCTAAGCGCATGGAGATCGGCGCGGTCATGGGCGCTGCGGCGAGAAAGAACGTAAAGCGCGAGAACAGCGATCCCGGCGATATCATCATCCTTCTGGGCGGCCGCACAGGACGCGACGGTATGGGCGGAGCGACCGGCTCCTCCAAGGCTCACAACGACCAGTCCCTGACGGAATGCGGCGCGGAAGTGCAGAAGGGTAACGCCCCTACAGAGAGAAAGCTGCAGAGGCTGTTCCGCAGGCCCGAAGTCTCCAGGCTCATCAAGAAGTGCAACGATTTCGGCGCGGGCGGCGTCTCCGTCGCGATCGGCGAGCTGGCAGACGGCCTCAATGTCAATCTGGACCTGGTTCCCAAGAAGTACGAGGGACTTGACGGCACGGAACTCGCTATTTCCGAGTCCCAGGAGAGAATGGCCGTCGTAGTCGCGCCCGAAGATAAAGAGCAGTTCCTGGCCTACGCGGCCGAGGAAAACCTGGAGGCGACCCCTGTGGCTGTCGTCACCGAGGAGCCCAGACTGGTCCTCAACTGGAGAGGAAAGCCCGTCGTGGATATCTCCAGAGCCTTCCTTGATACAAACGGCGCCCATCAGGAGACGGACGTCAAGGTCCTCATGCCTTCCGAGGAAGACAACTATCTCAATAAATTTGCCTGCGAGAAGATCAGCGAGGATTTCGCGGGCCGCAGAAACCACGACATGACAGGCGAGGACTTCCAAAAGGCGATGAAGCATTCCCTTGCGGATCTCAACACCTGCTCCCAGAAGGGACTGGTCGAGATGTTCGACGCTTCCATCGGAGCCGGCACCGTCGACATGCCTTACGGCGGCAAATACCAGCTGACCGAGACGCAGACCATGGTCGCCAAGCTCCCCGTGCTGGGCGGCAAGACCGATACCGTCACCATGATGAGCTACGGCTTTGACCCTTACCTCAGCTCCTGGAGCCCTTATCACGGCGCTGTCTATGCAGTGACTGAATCCGTCGCCAAAGCAGTGGCAGCCGGCGGCGACCTTAAGAAGCTCCATCTCACCTTCCAGGAATATTTTGGTAGAATGTCCAAGGATCCTTCCCGCTGGAGCCAGCCTTTCTCCGCACTGCTGGGCGCCTATGACGCGCAGCTGGGCTTTGGCATCGGCAGCATCGGCGGCAAGGACAGTATGTCCGGAACCTTTAACGATATCGACGTACCTCCGACCCTCGTTTCCTTTGCGGTGGATGTGGCGAAGATTTCCGACGTCATCACGCCGGAGCTCAAGAAAGCCGGCGACAAGCTGGTCCAGATCGATATCGAGAGAGATAAGTACGATATTCCCGTCTATACGGATGTCTGCTCGATCTATGAGCGCGTCACGCAGCTCATGAGAGAGGGCAAGGTAAAGGCGGCTTACGCGGTAGATTGCTACGGCGTGGCTCCCGCGGCGGCCAAGATGGCGTTCGGCAACGGCTTCGGCATCGCTTTCAGTGACGAAGTACCGCTCAAGCACCTGTTCAGGAACAGGATCGGCGACCTCCTTCTGGAGATGGAGCCCGGCTGCGAGGAGATTCTTGAGGAGCGCATCCCGGACAATTACACCGTCATCGGTACTGTCACAGAGGCAGGAGAAGGCGCGGAGTTTACATGGCACGGCGCTTCCGTATCGGAAGCGGAGGCCGTAGAGACCTGGAAAGCTCCTCTGGAGAAGGTATTCCCTTCCAAGGCTTCCAAGGAGACGACGCCGGTTGACACTCCGATCTACGACAAGGGCGACGTCTATGTCTGCAGTCACAAGATCGCGCAGCCGACTGTATTTATTCCCGTGTTCCCCGGAACCAACTGCGAGTACGACACTGCGGCGGCCTTTGAGGCGGCCGGCGCCAAGACAATCACGAAGGTGTTCACAAACCTCTCCGCCACGGATATCCGGGAGAGCGTGAACGCTTACGCTAAGGCGATCGAGCAGGCGCAGATCATCATGTTCCCCGGCGGTTTCTCCGCGGGTGACGAGCCCGATGGAAGCGCCAAGTTCTTCGCAACGGCTTTCCGGAACGCAGTCATCGAAGACGCCGTGGGCGACCTCCTGAACAAGAGGGACGGCCTGATTCTCGGAATCTGCAACGGTTTCCAGGCGCTGATCAAGCTGGGCCTTGTTCCGAACGGAGCGATGACGGGGCAGAATGAGAATTCACCGACCCTGACCTACAACACGATCGGCAGGCACATCTCCAAGATGGCCTATACCAAAGTAGTCACCAACAAGTCCCCCTGGCTTGCCGGCGCGCAGCTGGGCGGCGTTTACACCAATCCCGCTTCCCACGGAGAGGGCCGCTTCGTAGCTCCCAAGGAGTGGATCGACAAGCTGTTCGCGAACGGACAGGTGGCGACCCAGTACTGCGATCCCGACGGCAATATCTCCATGGATGAGGAGTGGAACATCAACGGTTCCTATGCGGCGATCGAAGGCATCACTTCCCCCGACGGAAGGATCCTGGGCAAGATGGCCCACTGCGAGCGCAAGGGCAGGGGCGTCAACCTCAACATCTACGGCGAGCAGGACCTCAGGCTCTTCGAGAGCGGCGTCCGCTATTTCAACTAATAGACGATCAAGCAGAAAATATGGAGTATGTGCGGCCCGTTCTGCGCATACTCCGCATTTTCCGTTTTAAGAAATGTAAAATGTCAAACACCCCCAACTACAGCAAGATACTGGAAAAGGAAATTCAGGGGCTGGAGGAGAGCGGCACCGCGCCGAGGCTCCTTCTGCACAGCTGCTGTGCGCCCTGTTCCAGCTATGTGCTCGAGTATCTCAGAGAATTCTTTAATATCACTGTCTTTTACTACAATCCCAACATCACGGCGGGCGAAGAGTACGAATACAGACTGGCGGAGGAAAAACGGCTGATCGAGGCCTACAACAGGCAGGTGGAGACGCAGGATTTCGCGGGAATGAATTCCACTCCGAGGGCGAGAAAGATCGAGATCCTGGAAGCCCGTTATGACCCGGAAAATTATCTGGAGGCCGTAAAAGGGTACGAGGACTGCCCGGAGGGCGGCGACCGCTGCGGGATCTGCTTCGAGATGCGCCTCCAAAAAACCGCGCAGGCAGCTCTGGAAGGCGGCTATGACTGCTTCACCACGACGCTGACCATAAGTCCGCTGAAAAACGCCGCAAGGCTCAACGAGATCGGCGAGAGAGTCGGCGCGCAGTACGGCGTGAGATTTTTGCCCTCTGATTTTAAGAAGAAAAACGGATACAAGAGATCCATCGAACTTTCCAGGGAATTTGATCTCTACAGACAGAATTTCTGCGGCTGCGCCTTCTCTAAAAGAGACGCGCAGAGCAGGTAAAAAAAATACACAGGCAATTTATTTAGTACATACAAGGAGTAAGCAGTGGAAAAGTTTTTGAACCTTATTTCCGGCGAGATGGCAAACGCCTTCGAAAAGGCCGGATATGACCGCGAACTGGGCAAGGTCACTGTCTCAAACCGCCCTGACCTCTGTGAATATCAGTGCAACGGCGCTATGGCCGGAGCCAAGAGATACCACAAGGCCCCGATCATGATCGCAAACGACGTGGCAGCCGGACTCGGAGATTCCAAGGTCTTCTCGAGCGTGGAGGCAGTTAAGCCCGGATTTCTCAACCTTCGGATCCGCGAGGAGTTCCTCTCGGAGTATATCACTTCCATGAGAGGAGAAGAAAAATTCGGCCTTGAGGCCCCCGAAAAGCCCGCCTCCATCATTCTCGACTACGGCGGACCCAATGTGGCAAAGCCCCTTCATGTCGGGCATCTGCGCAGCGCCGTGATCGGAGAAGCGGTCAAGAGGATCGCCAGATACCACGGTGAGAAGGTCATCGGAGACATTCACCTGGGAGACTGGGGACTGCAGATGGGCCTGGTCATCACGGAAGTTTCCAAGAGACAGCCGGACCTTTGCTATTTTGACCCCTCCTTTGAAGGCGAGTATCCCGAAGAGGCGCCGTTCACGGTAGCTGAGCTCGAGGAGATCTATCCCACAGCCAGCAAGAAGTCCAAGGAAGATCCCGAATACTACGCGGAGGCCATGGCCAACACGCACCGCCTGCAGGAGGGCGAGCGCGGACTTCGCGCCCTGTGGAACAAGATCATCGAGGTCTCTGTGGCCGACATGAAGAAGAACTACGCCAACCTGGATGTGGATTTCGACCTCTGGTGGGGCGAGTCCACGGTGCACGAGGCGATTCCCGCCATGGTGGCGGATATGAAGGAAAAAGGATTCGCCTATGAGTCCAAGGGCGCCCTGGTCGTAGACGTCGCCCAGGAGTCCGACGCCAAGGAGATCCCTCCCTGCATTATCTTAAAGTCCGACGGGGCGGCGCTCTACACGACCACGGACCTCGCGACCATCAGCGAGAGGGAGAGACTGTATCACCCCGACCAGATCGTCTATATCACGGATAAGCGCCAGGAACTGCACTTCCAGCAGGTATTCCGCACAGCCAGAAAGTGCGGCCTGGTCCCGGAGACCACACAGCTTCGCCATATCGGCTTCGGCACGATGAACGGCAGGGACGGCAAACCCTTCAAGACCAGGGACGGCGGCGTCATGAAGCTCTCCGACCTGATCCGCGATATCAACAAAGAGATGCGGGGCAAAATAGCGTCCAACCCTGAGATCGGCCCTGAAGAGGCGGAGAAGACTGCCCGGCAGGTGGCTCTGGCCGCCCTCAAATACGGCGATCTGTCCAACCAGGCTTCCAAGGACTATATCTTCGATATCGAGAGATTTACCTCCTTCGAAGGCGATACCGGTCCTTACATCCTCTACACGATCGTTCGAATCAAGTCGATCCTGGCCAAGTACACTGCGGCGGACGGAAAGGACGTGAAAGACTGCGTGATCGGACCCCCGCAGAGCAAAGCCGAGAAGGACCTGATGACGGATATCGCCGGCTTTAACGCCATGATGGACAGCGCCTACCAGGAGATCGCTCCGCACAGGATCTGCGCTTACATCTATCAGCTCTCCAACGACTTTAACAGCTTCTATCACTCCACGAAGATTCTCTCGGAAGAGGACGCGGCGAAAAAAGAGAGCTGGATTGCTCTGCTGTCTCTGACTCTGGGAGTGCTCGAAGCCTGTATCGATGTGCTGGGATTCTCGGCTCCCGAGAGGATGTAATTAACACTTTAATACAGTAGTGAATTTGCGTGAAAAAGTATTCCTCGATTTACATAGATGGCAAAAAGTGCTATGTTGAAAGGGATATATTTGTTATTGTGAATGGAAACGAATGGGGTTTCGTAATGGCTTCTGGAAAAGTTATGATATTTATGGGGGACGGATACGGGAAATCCGCCGCTGCGTTCGGGGTCGCCATGAAGCGCGCGTCGGAAGATGACCGCGTCGTCATTATTCAGTTCCTGAAAGGTAAAGGGATCACAGACAGCCAGTTCACCAAAAGGCTGGAGCCCGAGATCAAGATCTTCCGCTTTGAAAAATCGGAGATCGATTACAATGAGCGGACTCCGGAAGAGCAGGAGGAGGCGGCTGTAAACATCAGAAACGGCCTCAATTTCGCGAGAAAAGTACTCGCGACCGGGGAGTGCAATCTTCTGATTCTGGATGAAGTGCTTGAGGTTGTGAACAAGGACATCATCTCGGTCGAGGATCTCAAGGAACTGGTGGAATCAAGTATCGATACGGATATAATCATCACAGGGAGCGAAATGAATGTGGAAGTCTGCAAGTTTGCCGACAAGATCTCCGAGATCGGCAACATGCAGTTCAAGAATTTCTGACCGGGCCCTGGCTCTGACAGTACGATGGAGGTTAAAATGGCAGTTTTTAAAGGTTCTGCGGTGGCAATTGTAACGCCTTTCAAGGAGGCGGATGAGTCGGTCAATTATGAAGCTTTTGCCGACATTATCGACTACCAGATCGACAACGGGACAGATGCGATCGTCGTGTGCGGCTCCACGGGAGAAGCGGCGACTATGACCGAGCAGGAGCATCTCGACGTCTGCAAGTTCTGCATCGAGCGTGTAAAAGGAAGAGTACCGGTCATAGCCGGAACGGGTTCCAACAGAACGCAGACAGCAATCGATCTCTCCAGGGAAGTGGCAAGTTACGGAGCGGACGGACTTCTCCTGATCTCTCCCTACTACAACAAGGGTACACAGGAAGGTGTCTACAAGCACTTCAAGATGGTCGCGGACGAGGTAAACGGAACTCCCGTCATCCTCTACAATGTGCCCAGCCGCACCGGCGGAAACGTTCTCCCCCAGACAGTCGCCAGACTCGTCAAGGATGTCCCCAATATCGTGGGTATCAAAGAGGCGAGCGGTGATATCAGCCAGATCGTCAAGCTGATGTCCCTGTGCGACGGCAATATCGAGCTCTATTCCGGAAACGACGACCAGGTCGTTCCGCTACTGTCCATGGGCGGAATCGGCGTGATCTCCGTAGTGGCCAACGTAGCTCCCAAAGCCATGCACGATCTTTGTCAGAAGTTCTTTGACGGTGATGTCAAGGGAGCCGCGAGGATCCAGATGGATCTTGAAGAACTGTTCGAAGCGCTTTTCTGCGAGGTCAACCCGATCCCCGTCAAAAAAGCGGTGGACCTTCTCGGACAGAACGCAGGCCCCCTGCGCATGCCTCTGACGGAGATGACTCCCGCAAATACCGAGAGACTTCGCAAGGCTATGCAGAATTACGGCCTCATCTGAAGAAAGGGGACTACAGGGTATGATCAAAACAATTCTTCACGGCTGCAGCGGCCGCATGGGGCATATCATTACTGAGATCTGTGAGAAAGACGAGAACATTGAGATCGTCGCCGGCGTAGACGCCTTCGGAAGCGCATACGCGGGCTATCCGGTATTCCGCACGCTTGACGAGTGCCCGGAAGCGGACGTCATCATCGATTTTTCAAATTCGACCGCCATCGACGGACTTCTCGAGTACAGCGTCCGCAAAAATGTTCCTGCCGTTGTCTGCACAACGGGACTTTCCGAGGAGCAGATGAGTGCCCTCAATAAAGCCTCTGAAAAGACGGCTATTCTCAAGTCCGCCAACATGTCCGTGGGCATCAACCTTCTCGAGGCCCTGATCGCCGAAGCGGCGCCCAAGCTGGCGGCGGCCGGATTTGATGTCGAGATCGTTGAAAAGCACCACAACCAGAAGGTCGACGCTCCCAGCGGAACGGCTCTGGCTCTGGCGGACGCAGCAAATGCGGCGCTCGGCGGTGAGTATGAATATGTCTATGACCGCACGGTCCGCAGGATGAAGAGACCTGTAAAGGAGATCGGGATCAGCGCTGTGCGCGGAGGCTCCATCGTGGGCGACCACGACGTGATCTTCGCCGGACAGGACGAAGTGATCACTTTCTCTCACAGGGCATACAGCCGCGCCGTATTCGGAAAAGGCGCCGTCGAGGCCGCCAAATTCCTCGCCGGCAAAGAATCCGGTTTCTACACTATGAGCGACGTGCTCAAATAAAAGAGCAGTACCCTTTTTTCATGAATGGGAAGAGCAGCTATGCGGATCAGACCGTGCATCGATATCCATAACGGACGGGTCAAACAGATCGTGGGATCGTCGCTCCGGGACCGGGAGGACCGGCAGGAGGGGACCGCGCAGGAAAACTTTGTCTCTGACGCTAAGGCGTCTTATTATGCGCAAATCTACAGGGAGATGGGGCTTAAAGGAGGACATATCATCCTTCTCAATTCCGTAAAGGAAGAGGCCTATCAGGAGGATCTGGCGCAGGCCAAAGGGGCTTTGCGCGCTTTTCCCGGCGGAATGCAGATCGGCGGAGGGATCACGCCGGATACGGCCGGATCCTTTATAGACGCCGGCGCTTCCCATGTGATCGTGACTTCCTTTGTGTTCCGGGACGGGAAGCTTGACCCGGACGCCCTTAAGGCAATGACCAGGTGCGTAGGCAGGGAAAGGCTTGTGCTTGACCTGAGCTGCCGCAGGACTTCGGACGGCAAGTACAAAGTGGTCACGGACCGCTGGCAGAAGTTTACGGATCTTGAGATCGGAGAGGAGTGCCTCGATCAGCTTTCTCAGCACTGCGATGAATTACTGATCCACGCGGCGGATGTGGAAGGAAAGCGCTCCGGGATCGAAGAGGATCTCGTGGATCTTCTCGGGAGCTGGCAGAAAAAGTCCGGATTTCCCGTAACTTACGCGGGTGGCGTTCACTTGCTATCCGATCTGCACAGGATCGGAAGCCTGTCCGGCGGCGCGATGGATGTGACGGTGGGAAGCGCGCTTTCCCTCTTCGGAGGGGATCTTGCTCTGGAGGAGCTTGTAAAAGAAGCCCAAAGAGTGTAAATGTAAAGCGAAAAGAGTAAAAGCAAAAAATCTGCATGCCCGGGTATTTTTTTACCTGTAAGCATGCAGATTTATTAATATCAGATAACACAGGGGGGATGTTCCCCGCTGAGTTATTCGATGCACACGCGTGCGGAAAGGAAGATGCTGCCAAAGGGCAGCCCGCACGCGGCGCTGCGGCTCGCTCTGCGAGCCTTGAATCTATCCTGAATTAAAGTTTTGTCACATTGACAGCCTGGGGACCTTTCTCACCCTGAACGATATCGAACTCTACTTCCTGGCCTTCCTCAAGAGACTTGAAACCTTCGCCGTTGATTCCTGTATAATGTACGAATACGTCGTTTCCCTCTGAATCACTGATGAATCCAAAACCGCGCTGGTTGTTGAATCTTCTGACTATACCCTTGCTCATGTTGTTACCTCCGAATAATTGTGTGTAGTAGCTGTGCACCAATGTTTGTGAAAAATAAAACAATTTGTGCAACATTATCAAAATATCACAGTAATACATAAAAGTAAAGTGTAAAAACTAATAAACGAAATCTCGCGAACAGATGTTACAGACCTTCAATTACCGGTGCAAAGGCTTTACTTCAGAACTTTACAATGCTAAAATATTGATACTGGTTATTATTACTGGAAAACAGAGAACGGGGTAAAGGAATGAACAAAAAGTTAAGAACAGAAGCTGTCGACATGCTCTTTGAGGCTATATTGACACTTGAGAATAAAGAAGAGTGCTACAGTTTCTTCGAGGACCTGTGCACCGTCAATGAGCTCTTGTCGCTCTCCCAGAGGTTCGAGGTGGCGACAATGCTCCGCAAGCATGACACCTATCTGAAGATCGCCGAGAAGACCGGTGCATCTACGGCAACGATCAGCCGTGTCAACCGCTCCCTGAACTACGGGGACGACGGTTACGCGCTTGTCTTCGCGCGCATGAACAGCATGAAAGGGTTTATTGAGTCCGAGGCAAAGGCGGAAGGTGAATCCGAGGATTGAACGGACTCGAAGATTGATTTTCACAATGCGGCAGTCGGACAGAAGACACCAACTTGAGGACAGTATTTTGATTAAGAAACGATCTGGCATTTTTCAGTACATAATGTTGTTTGTGGGAGGAGCGCTGCTTTATCTGGCAGCGGTCCTTCCCTTTTTGATTTATCACGGGGGCATTTTCTTTTATTACGGGGACTATAATGTCCAGCAGGTGCCTTTTTACATCCTGGCCCACAGGGCGGTGAGAAGCGGCCGGTTTTTCTGGAATCCCTATATCGACCTGGGCAGCAGCATGGGAGGGAGCATGTCCTTCTATCTGTGGGGGAGCCCTTTTTTCTGGCTGACAATTCCTTTTGAGGAGCGCCTTGTCCCTTATCTGCTTCCTTTTGTGATGTCCCTGCGCTACGGCACGGCGGTTGTCACTTCTTATGCGTGGATCCGAAGGCAGGTGCGCAGCGACTTATGGGCCGCGGTCGGAAGCTTTCTCTACGCGTTCTCCGGTTTTCAGGCATGCAACATCGTGTTCCAGCATTTCCACGACGCGACGGCTTTTTTCCCGCTGTACCTTCTGTCTTTTGACAGGGCAGTGCAGAAGCACAGGACGACCGAGTTTACGCTGATGACGGCCCTTATGTCCGTCATCAACTACTATTTCTTTTTCGGTCAGGTCGTTTTCATCCTCATCTACTACGTCATCCGGTATTGTCCCTCCAGGGAACCGGGCAAAATAGCGAATGAGGTCGTACACCTTCTCTTGAGCGGCACGGTGGGACTTCTTCTCGCCTCGTTCTTCCTGGTGCAGTCCGTGTCCGGCATCTCCGGGAACAGCCGGCTGGACGACTATATCAACGGATACGGCATATTTGCCTATGAAGAGGGTAAGACGCCGCTTGCGATTATAAAGGCGCTCTTTATGGTGCCCGATATCATTGCCAAGCCGACTCTCTTTTCGGGAGAACAGGTCAAGAACGGCTCCCTCGCCGTATACCTTCCCTGCTTTTCCATGGCCGGCGTGATCGCGTATTTCAGGATCTTCGGAAAATCCTGGAAAAAGCGCATGATGATCGTGTGCGGCGTGATCGCTTTTGTTCCTCTGCTTAACTCTGTCTTCAGCGCGTTTAACGCCAGCTATTACGCGAGATGGTTTTACATGCCGATCCTGATCATGGCCGCCATGACGGCCAGAGTTCTGGAGACTGATAAAAAAGAACAGCTAAGGAGCGCCGCGCTGATCACCGCCGCGATCACTGCCGCACTGATCCTGTCCGCGTTTGTCCCTACGCTCCAGAAGGGAAAGCTCCGGTGGCTCTCAATCTGCGACAATATGGACCTTCTCATCATCGAGATGGTCGCTACGGCGCTGCAGCTCCTGATCCTGATGCTCCTTATGACGGTGCTCACGGGAGTCCCGTTCCTGTATAAGCGCAAAAAGGCGATCTATCTGGTCTGCACGATCCTCTGCTGCCTTATAACCAATGTCGCCGTCCTCTACAACGGAAACTCCCTGATCGCCAGGACCGGCGGCGTAAAGTGGAAAAAGCAGATGCTTGAGACCCGGCCGCAGCTGCGGGATACTTCGACTTTCTTCCGGGTCGAGACCGACGGCACTTCCACTAACTACGAGATGGTGTGGGGCTATCCCACGATCCACTGCTTCGAGAGCACGGTAAATCCTTCTATATTTACCTTCTACAGAAAGATCGGCATGATCAGGACCGTGGAGTCGACGCTCCCGGTCGACAGGGTCGGAGCGAGGGCGCTTCTGTCGACCCGCTATTACATTGAGAACTCCCTGGTAAAACCCGCGGAGACCATCGAAGAGAAGGGCGGACTGGTCGGATACGAGCAGGGAGACGCCAATAACGGCTACCGGATTTTTGAGAACAGCAATTATATCCCCATGGGATTCACCTTCGACAGCTATATCAGGGACGATGATTACAGCTCGATGAAGAAAGGGGAGATGACGGACAGGCTCCTTGTCAAGGACATCATCCTGACGGAAAAGCAGTGCGCAAAGTACGGCAAATACATGCAGGAAGATGAGCACGCCGGCGAAGAAGTCCTCAGCGATGAGGATTTCGCAAGACACTGCAGAAACAGGGCGGCCTCTGCCTGCAGCGAATTTGAGTTCACGACCAGCGGGTTTAAGGCCGCAACTGATAACGAAGAGGACAATCTGGTATTCTTCTCGGTGCCTTATGACCCCGGCTTTTCGGCCACCGTGGACGGAGAAGCAGCCGTGATCGAGAAGGTGGACGGGGGACTGATGGCGATCCTTGTACCCGCCGGGAAACATTCCATTGTGTTCACCTATTATCCCGCGGGCTTGAACTACTGCCTGGTCCTGTCGGCTCTGACCGCAGCCTTTGTCCTGGTCAAAATAGTACTCGAAAATGTCCACGCCAGAAAAACAAATGTCCTTGCAACAAAGAAAAAAGCGTGATAGTATAATCTTCGTCGGTTTACATTACGTTTTTTTGTTAAGGAGCGGACTTTGAGCGAGAACACTGAGTTTTACATTGTGCGTGCAAGAGCTTTACCGGAAGTGCTCAGAGGCGTAGCCAAGGCCAATCAGCTTCTGGCCTCCGGAAAAGTGAGGACTGTCAATGAAGCGGCTGAGCTGGCCGGGATCAGTCGGAGTTCCTACTATAAATTTAAGGACGATATTGAGGAATTCCATGACAGCATGTCCGGGATGAATATCACGATCTTCTGTGAGATCAACGATGAGACAGGGATCCTGGCAAACCTTCTGGGAGTCATAGCCGGCTGCAGGGCCAACATACTGACAATCCACCAGAGTATTCCCATAAACGGCGTGGCAGACCTCAGTATCAGCCTTCAGATCAGGGACAACACGGAGGACATCAGCGAGATGATCCGCAAGATCGAGGCACTGGGCGGCGTCAGGAAGATCCGGATCATGGGAAGGGACAAGGCCTAAAAGTTCAGGCCGGTACCTCTTCGAGGTGATTATTAACTCAGGTGGGAAGTCTCCCGCCTCTACAGGCGGTGAGTTTGAAGCAAACCTTACTCAGTGGCGGGAGACAATCCCCCACTGAGTCAATTGATGCACACGCGTGCGGAGAGGAAGATGCTGCCAAAGGGCAGCCCGCACGCGGCGCAACGGCTCGCTCTGCGAGCCTTGAATTACAAACCAACTTTATAAGGAGATTTTAGTTATGATACAGATGGCAGTTCTCGGATTCGGCACAGTCGGCGGCGGCGTCGTGGAGCTCATTGACCGCAATCAGGAAGTGATCAGGAAGACCGTTCCGCAGGGAATCCATGTGAAGTACATTCTTGACCTTCGCGATTTTCCCGACAGCCCCTATAACGACAGGGTCACACACGACTATCAGGATATTCTTGACGACGAGGAGATCACTGTGATCTGTGAGACCATGGGTGGAAAAGAACCCGCCTACACCTTTACCAAAAAAGCGCTGGAGCGCGGGATCAGCGTCTGCACTTCCAACAAAGAGCTGGTAGCGGCGCACGGACCGGAGCTTCTGCAGGTCGCCCGGGCCAATAACTGCAGCTATCTCTTTGAAGCCAGCGTGGGAGGCGGCATTCCGCTGATCCGTCCCATCAACGCCTGCCTGACCCAGGAAGATATCACAGAAGTGTTCGGCATCCTGAACGGCACTACCAACTATATCCTGACCAGGATGGAGAAGAACGGCCTGAGTTTCGAGGAGGCGCTGAAAGAAGCCCAGCAGAAGGGCTATGCGGAGAGAAATCCCGAGGCGGACGTCGAAGGACATGACGCCTGCCGCAAGATCGCGATCCTTTCCTCCCTGATCAGCGGGAAGACCGTCCGCTACGAGGACATCCCCTGCGAAGGGATCTCCCGCATTACAACGGCGGATTTCGGATACGCCCGCGCTATGAAGATGGCGATCAAACTCCTGGGCGTGAGCAGAAAGTCGCAGGACGGGAGCCTGAGCGTTCGCACGGCGCCTTTCCTTGTCAGGGAAGACCACCCGCTGCACAGTGTGCAGGGCGTCTTCAACGGCGTCTTCGTCCACGGCAATATGGTGGACGACCTGATGTTCTACGGCCGCGGGGCAGGCAAGTTCCCCACGGCGAGCGCTGTCGTCTCCGACGTGATGGAGTGTGCGAAGAATATCGGAAGAAATGTCAGCTTTAACTGGACCGACGAGATCATGGCTCTGGCGGATTCTACGGAAGATTCCTATCGCTATTTTGTCCGCGTGGACGACTCCGAGGCCGCAGTGGCCGCTTATACATTCAAGGCTGCAAATAAGGTGAGTTTTGAGGGAGCACCGGACGGAGAGACTGCTTTTGTGACTGCGGAAATGACGGAAAAAGAGTTCGCAGAGATTGCAAAATCGTTCAAAACTATAAAACAGTGCATCCGTCTCTTGCAGGATTAAACAAATTCTGGTATTACATAATAGTTGCGGCATGAAGCACGCTTTTCGGGCTTTACACTTACACAGATCCGGCAGGCCGCACACGCGCGGATCGAATCAGATGAGGAGGATACGCCCTGCCGAAAAAGCGCGGGGAATCGGATTATGAAAAAGGTAGTCAAATTCGGCGGAAGTTCGCTGGCGGATTCCGAGCAGTTCAAAAAAGTCGGTGAGATCATTAAGAGTGATCCGTCCAGAGTATACGTCATTCCGTCTGCACCCGGAAAAAGATTCAGCGGCGACGAGAAAGTGACCGATCTTCTCTACAAGATGCATTATAAAGCTTCCAAGGACGAGGACTTCGGGGAAGAACTCGAGAAGATCAGGGAGCGCTGTAATGAGATCATCGAAGGTCTTGGACTGGAAGGCTTCAGCCTGGAGGGCGAATTTGCTCAGATCGAGCGCAGAATGCACCAGAGTCCCGACAGCAATTACGCGGCTTCCAGAGGTGAATACCTGAACGGCCGCATCATGGCGCGCTATCTCGGATATGAATTCATTGACGCCAAGGATGTTATTTTCTTTGATGAGCACGGAAATCTGGACGCCGATAAGACAAACGAAGTCATGTCGGAGCGCCTTGCAAAGACTCCCAAGGCAGTCATTCCCGGATTCTACGGAAGGGGATTCGACGGCCATGTGAAGACCTTCTCCAGAGGAGGAAGCGACATCACCGGCTCCATCGTCGCGAGAGCCTGCAAATCAGACGTCTATGAGAACTGGACGGACGTCTCCGGCTTTATGGTGGCGGATCCCAGGATCATCAACAATCCCGTGGGCATTGAGACCATCACTTACAGAGAGCTCAGAGAGCTCTCCTACATGGGAGCTTCGGTACTTCACGAAGACGCTATTTTCCCCGTAAGACATGAGGGAATTCCGATCAATATCCGCAACACCAACCGTCCCGACGACGACGGCACGTGGATCGTGGAGAGCACCTGCCAGAAATCCGGATATGTGATCACCGGCATAGCGGGCAAGAAGGGATTCTGCACGGTACTCATCAACAAAGCACTGATGAATTCCGAGGTGGGATTCGGCCGCAAGGTGCTGCAGGCCTTTGAAGAGAGCGGTATTTCCTTCGAGCACATGCCCTCCGGCATCGACACGATGACCATCGTTGTGCACGAAGATGAGTTCAAGCACAAGGAGCAGAGAGTCGTATCTGCCATCCACAGATACGCCCAGCCCGATTCCATCGAGATCGAGTCCGACCTGGCTCTGATCGCGGTCGTGGGAAGAGGCATGAAGTCCATGCGCGGCACGGCGGGCAGAATTTTCTCCGCTCTGGCGCACGCACAGGTTAACGTCAGGATGATCGACCAGGGCTCCAGCGAGCTCAATATCATCATCGGAGTTAACAACGAGGACTTCGAGACGGCGGTAAGGGCGATCTACGATATTTTCGTAAAAACAAGGATCTGATCCCGGCGCAGGCGGACCGTTTTGCGCGGGCCGGACAATATGCAAACACACATAAAGGAAGTCTGTTTTTCAACTTGCATTCTCAAATGTTCTGATATAATATGTTAGAAATAATCCGAAAGCAGAAATGAGGGTAAGGGAAATGGAGACAGGATGCCTGGAAGTTGTGGTCAACAGAAAGCCAAACACACTGATGAGGATGGGGTACTACGGTGCCATTGTTCTTACAGTGTGTTTTTGTTTACTTATCTTCCTGGTCAGCTTCCTCTTCATTCTTCCCTTTGCGGGATGTGCCGTGCTGACTTACTTTCTGTGGCTTGAGCAGGTCGTGGATTATGAATATGTCTATGTAGACAAGGAGATCCGCGTAGCAAAGATCTGCCAGAAACAGAAGAGGAAAGACCTGGCTGTCTACGACCTGTCCAAGATGGAGATGATGGCGCCGCAGGGCTCCCATCATCTCGACGCGTACAAGAACCGTGATCTGAGAGTGATCGATTACAGTTCTGGAGATGACAGTAACAAATCCTGCAGGTATGAACTTATCATGGAAGGCGGCAGCCGACTGATCCTTGATATGGTCGGAGAATACGGCGAGCAGATCGTCGCTTTGATCCGTAATTATTATCCCAGAATCGTTTTCACAAGCTGATAGTCCCAAACAAAACCACCAAAATATCACACAGGAGGAAAAAATGGCAAAGCTGATCGGTGAAGGTATTACTTTTGATGATGTACTTCTTGTCCCCGGTTATTCCACAGTTATTCCCAACGAGGTCGACCTGAGCACAGACCTCACAAGTACAATCCGTCTCAATATCCCTATGATGAGTGCCAGCATGGACACGGTTACAGAGCACAGAATGGCGATCGCCATGGCCAGACAGGGCGGAATCGGTATCATTCACAAGAATATGTCCATCCAGGCGCAGGCAGAAGAAGTCGACAAGGTAAAACGTTCCGAGAACGGCGTTATCACCGATCCCTTCTCCCTCTCTCCGGAGCACACGCTCATGGACGCCGAGAATCTGATGCACAGGTTCAGGATCTCCGGCGTTCCGATCACCGAGGGCAGAAAGCTCGTTGGCATCATCACTAACAGAGACCTCAAGTTCGAGACAGACTACAGCAAGAAGATCCGCGAGGCGATGACTTCGGAAGGTCTTGTCACGGCCAAAGAAGGCATCACTCTTGAAGAGGCGCAGAAGATCCTGGCCCAGTCCAAGAAGGAAAAGCTCCCGATCGTCGACGACGACTACAATCTTGTCGGCCTGGTTACCATCAAGGACATCGAGAAAAATATCAAGTATCCCAATGCGGCGAAGGATCCCCAGGGACGCCTTCTGTGCGGCGCGGGCGTAGGCATCACTGCAAACGTCCTCGAGCGCGTGGAAGCTCTCAGAAAAGCCAAAGTCGACGTCATCGTTCTTGACTCCTCCCACGGCCACTCCGAGAACGTACTGCGCTGCCTCCGCATGGTCAAGGACGCTTACCCGGATCTCCCCGTTATTGCCGGCAATATCGCGACCGGAGAGGGCGCGCGCGACCTGATCCTGGCCGGCGCTGACGCCGTCAAGGTAGGTATCGGACCCGGCTCCATCTGCACGACCCGTGTCGTCACCGGTATCGGCGTACCGCAGATCACGGCCGTTATGAACGCTTATGCCGTAGCCAGAGAGTACGGGATCCCCGTCATCGCCGACGGCGGCATCAAGTTCTCCGGCGACATGACCAAGGCTCTCGCCGCAGGCGCCAACGTCTGCATGATGGGCTCCATGCTCGCGGGATGCGAGGAGAGCCCCGGAGCAACCGAGCTCTACCAGGGCCGCAAATACAAGGTCTACAGGGGCATGGGCTCCATCGCCGCCATGGAGAACGGCAGTAAGGACAGATATTTCCAGGAAAACGCCAAGAAGCTTGTTCCCGAGGGCGTCGAAGGACGTGTCGCTTACAAGGGCGAAGTGGAAGACGTCATCTTCCAGATGTGCGGCGGAATCCGCAGCGGTATGGGCCTTACCGGATCCCACACCATTAAGGAACTGCAGGAGAAGGGCCAGTTTGTCAAGATCACGGCCGCTTCCCTCAAAGAGAGCCATCCTCACGACATCCAGATCACAAAGGAAGCTCCCAACTATTCGATGGAGGACGCCTGATCGTTAATCGATCCGGGAAACCTTCAGATCCGGAGCAGATCCGGAAATAAATGACAACATGATTTAGGAGCAGTTATGGGTAAAGAACTGGATAAAGAACTGAAAATTGAAGACGCACCTGTTTCCGAAGAGGAGAAGGTGAGCCGCCATTTTATAGAGAAAGAAATCGACAAGGACCTGGCCGAGGGCGTGTATGACACCGTTCATACCCGCTTTCCCCCGGAGCCCAACGGCTATCTGCATATCGGACACGCCAAGAGCATACTTCTGAACTATGGCATGGCGCAGAAGTACGGCGGCAAGTTCAACCTCCGCTTTGATGACACCAATCCCACAAAGGAGAAGAGCGAATTTGTGGAGTCCATCAAAGAGGACGTCGCATGGCTCGGAGCCGATTACGAGGACAGGCTCTTTTTTGCCTCCAATTACTTCGATCAGATGTACGAGATCGCGGTGGAACTGATCAAAAAAGGGAAAGCCTATGTCTCTGACCTGACAGCGGAGCAGATGAGAGAATACCGCGGAACTCTTGAAGAGCCCGGCATCAACGACCCCAACAGGGAGAGAAGTATTGAGGAGAACCTCGATCTCTTTACCAGAATGAAGAACGGCGAGTTCGCGGACGGAGAGAAGACCCTGCGCGCCAAGATCGACATGGCAAGCTCCAATATGAACATGAGAGACCCGATCCTCTACAGAGTGGCGCACATGTCCCATCACAATACGGGCGACAAGTGGTGCATCTATCCCATGTACGACTACGCGCACCCCATCGAGGACGCCATCGAGCACATCACGCACTCGCTGTGCACACTGGAATTTGAGGATCACCGCCCGCTCTACGACTGGGTCGTCAGAGAGGCCGGCTTTGTTCATCCTCCCAGGCAGATCGAGTTTGCCAAGATGTACCTGACCAATGTGGTCACCGGTAAGAGATATATCAAGAAGCTGGTCGAGCAGGGCATCGTGGACGGCTGGGATGACCCCAGACTGGTCAGTATCTCCGGCCTTCGCCGCAGAGGCTTTACCCCTGCGTCCATCAAGAGATTCGTGGAGCTGAGCGGTATCTCCAAGGCACAGTCATCTTCCGACTACGCCATGCTGGAATACTGCATCCGCGAGGATCTCAAGCCCAGCTGCAGCAGAATGCTCACGGTTCTTGATCCGCTCAAGCTGATCATCGACAACTATCCCGAGGATCAGATCGAGATGCTCGACGCCGACAACAACCTCGAGAACCCGGATCTGGGCAAGAGGCAGATTCCCTTCGGACGCGAGCTCTGGATCGAGAGGGAGGACTTCCTCACAGCGCCGATTCCCAAGTACAAGAGACTCTATCCCGGCAACGAAGTCAGGCTCATGTACGCCTATTTCGTAAAGTGTGTCGGATACGACACCGATGAGAACGGCAATGTCACCGCCGTACACTGCACTTATGATCCCGAGACCAAGAGCGGAAGCGGCTTTACCGGCCGCAAGGTCAAGGGAACCATCCACTGGGTCAGTGCCAAAGAAGCGGTTCCGGTCAAGGTCAGACTCTACGAGAATATCGTCGACGAGGAGAAAGGCGTCTACAATGAGGACGGATCTCTCAACCTCAATCCCAATTCCCTCACGGAGTGCAGCGCCTATGCGGAGCCCGCTCTTAAGGACGTAAAGCCCTTCGAGAGATTCCAGTTCGTCAGAAACGGATATTTCTGTGTGGACTGCCATGACTCCAAGGAGGGAGCGCCTGTATTCAACAGGATCGTAGGACTTAAGAGTTCCTTTAAGCTGCCGTCCTGAGACAGGAGTTAATCGATTCAGAAAAAAAATCCCTCGCAGTACATTTTCGGTACTGCGAGGGATTTTTGCCGTTAATTCTGTGTCTGTTCAGTATCTATTCAGTATCTGTTCAGTAATTCTTTGCCAGCAGATTAACGTATTCTGTCACACCTGCGACATATTTCTCGGCAGAAAAGCTTCCCCGCCTCAGGAGAGAAGAGGCTGTATCGATTTCGGCCAGGTGAATGAGCCGGCGGATCAGTCCCGCCTCGTCCTGCGTCATTCCGTCCGGTAGAACGGCATTATCAAACAACTCGTCCAGACGCTCCGTGTAGAGAGAAATATTGGAGAGCGCCTCCTCGCGGACTTCGGAGAATTCATCCTCGGCTGCCATCTCCAGGAACAGGAAAAGATAAGGATACTTCCGCATGACTCTCGCCTGCGCCCGGACGATCGCCCTGTGCAGTTCGAAAAAGGGAAGCTCCTGTGCTTTCCGGATCTCCGAGCCGAGATCCACAAGGGCAAATCTTGCGCTGTACTCCGTTAGGAACTCGTAGAGCCCTGTTTTGCTGTAAAAATAGTGAAAGAGAAGTCCCTTGCTGACAGAGGCTTCGGCGACGATCTCATCGGTACTCGCGCGGCGAAATCCGCTTCCCGCAAATACTTTCAGGGAGCCGTTAATCATATTGTCCTGTTTTGTTTTCTTTAAATCCCAGAATTTCTCATTCACGTTCGTGCCCTCCGCTTTCATGATAGCATCCGACGGCCTCTTCTTCAAGGAAGCGCATGGCGGGCGGAATATTTTGTCAGACTTCGAACGACGCTTTATCGGCAATTTAGACTTTAAATTTATAATTAAATAGAGTACTATTTATGTAATGCAGAGGGCATATACTGCCCAATAAATGATCAATAGGAGGTATTTATGTTCAGATTGGGAAGACTTCTTTTAGGTATTGCGGTGGCAGGTGCAGCTGCGGCAACCGTTTACAATTATCTGGATCAGAGCAACAAGAAGACGGATGACGATTTCGGCGGCGATGCCCCTCAGGAAGAGGACGAAGAGCCTGCGGAAGCCGCAGACGCGGAAGATTATACAGAGAAGTTCAAGACTGTTGCGAACAGGACTTATACGACGATCAAGGAGAACAGCGCCGACGCCATGGCTAAGGTGAAAGAGGCGATCGGTCCCAGGGGCGAAGAGGTTCTGGACGTTGTCGGCGAGACTGCCGGAAAAGTCAAGGACGTAGTTGTCGATTCCGCGGCGCGCGTCAAGGATATTCTTCAGGAAGAAGAGAACAAGATCGAAGACGGAATCGTGGAAGAGGCTGTAGCCAAGGCTATGGCAGCGGAGAACGATCCTGTATTCGTCGGTGAATCCGAGGCTTCCGAAGAGATCCACGAAGACGATGCTAATAAAGAAGCGGTCTACGAGGGAGAAGAGAACGGCGAGGCCATTCACGAGGATGACCACGACAAGGAAGCCGTCTATGAGAAGGAGTTCCCCGAGGCGGCCAAAGAGGAGGAGAAGAAGGAAGAGGCACCTTCCGACGCGACCAAGTAAGAGGCGCGACCCTGAAAATTGGTCTTGACTAATGTTATGTTCTTGTTTAGAATCAGCTTTAGATTTTTGAGGAACGGACATAAATGAGTCGAAAATGCTTAAAACATGAGAATTTCATAACTTGAGCGATAATAAAACACGTCAGGGATTAGTGTTCCTTGACGTGTTTTTTGCGGATGGCAATGAGCTATGCGCTGACGCTCACGCCGGCATGGCTCATAGCAAGCCATGCGCAAACGAGTAATTCGACAAATACCTATGTCCGAATCTTTAAATGACAGGAGGAAATGCAAATGAGTAAAAATGAGTACAAGATCGGTGAGCGCGCCATCTACGATGCGCGTGAGCTGGGGACGGGCAGGATGATCATCCTGGGACTGCAGCACATGTTCGCTATGTTCGGAGCGACGGTAGTAGTTCCGCTGATCACAGGTCTCGATGTTTCCACGACGCTTTTGTTCGCAGGACTCGGAACGCTTCTGTTCCACCTGATTTCCAAGAAGAAGGTTCCCGCGTTTCTGGGTTCTTCCTTCGCTTTCCTTGGTGGTTACGCGGCCATCGCGCCTCTTAACGCCGACGGAACCCCCAGCGAGCTGCTTCCTTACGCCTGCTTCGGCGTCGCCTGCGCGGGACTTCTCTATCTTGTTCTGGCAGCTCTCTTCAAAGCTTACGGCACAAGCAAAGTCATGAAATATTTCCCGCCGGTGGTCACAGGTCCCATCATCATTTCGATCGGACTGAACCTGGCACCTTCGGCCATCAACAACGTCGCGACCTGCTGGTGGGTCGCTCTGATCGCGATCATCATCGTCGTGATCTGCAATATCTGGGGCAAGGGCATGATCAAGATCGTTCCCATCCTGCTGGGCGTCGTCGGTTCCTACATCTGTGCGGCCGTTGCTGGCAAGATCGACTTTTCACAGGTCGCGTCCGCTCCCTGGATCGGCATTCCGATTCACTACGAGAAGACCGTCTTCTCCATCTTCACAGGCGGTAATCTCGACGCCGGGCTTCTGATCACGAGCATCGTGACCATCATGCCCATCGCGCTGGCCACCATGATGGAACACATCGGCGATATCTCCGCGATCAGTTCCACCTGCGGCATCAACTACATCAAGGATCCCGGACTTCACCGCACTCTGACCGGTGACGGTCTCGCAACCGCGCTCGCGTCTCTGTTCGGAGCTCCCGCCAACACGACTTACGGCGAGAATACCGGCGTTCTTACACTGACCAAAGTGTATGATCCCCGTGTCATCCGCATTGCTGCCGGTTTTGCCATCCTTTTGTCCTTCTGCCCTAAGTTCGCGGCTGTCATCGAGGTCATGCCCGCCGCTACCATCGGCGGCATTTCTCTGGTCCTGTACGGCATGATCTCCGCCGTAGGCGTCAGAAACCTTGTTGAGACAAACACGGATTTCTCCAAGAGCAGAAACGTCCTGATTGCAGCGCTGATCATGGTACTTTCCATCGGAATCAGCTACTCTTCCGCAGGTTCCATCAATATCCCTGTGGGCTCCATGACGCTGAGCCTCTCCGGTCTTGCAACCGGATCCCTGGTAGGTATCTTCCTCAACGCGCTCCTTCCCGGCAAGGACTACAAGTTCGAGGATGACAAGCCCAACCGTACAGGCGTCAACTTCGAGATCATCTCCGGTGAGACGATTCTGGAGAGCAAGGAAAAGAAGAATAAGTAATTAAGAACAGTGATGAAAAAACTCGAAAAATTCACTGAAAAGAGCTGACTTGAACGCGAGGAAGGGCGGCCGCATTTGTAAAAATGCGGCCGCCCTTCCTTACGTTTTTGAAACAGCAGGCGCTCAACTATTCGTTTCTTTTAAGAACAGGCTCCGGGGTGTAGAATAAGGAATAGATGCTGCCCGGTCGGGCAGCCCGCACGCGGCGCGGCGGGTCGCTCCGCGAACCTTATGATACACACGCGTGCGGAGAGGAAGATGCTGCCCGGTTGGGCAGCCTGCACGCGGCGCGGCGGCTCGCCCCGCGAGCCTTACACTGAGAGGTAGATAAGATGAGCTATAGATTTTGCCTGGGAGCTTCCGGATCGGGAAAGAGCAGGCTCCTCCACAACATGGTTCTCGATGAGGCCGGAAAGGCCCTTAAGGACAGCGCGAGGTCAGGGGACAACTACGTGATCCTGGTGCCCGACCAGTATTCGATGCAGACGCAGAAGGAGATCGTGACGGAGTCCCCGCAGAAGGGAATCCTCAATATCGATGTCCTGAGCTTCGGCCGCCTCACGCACAAGATCTTTGAAGAGATCGGCGCCTCAAAGAGGGCCGTTCTGGACGACACGGGGAAAACTCTGCTGCTGCGCAGAGTCGCCGGGCAGTGCCAGAAAGACTTGCGAATCCTGGGAAGGAGCATTCATTATCCGGGCATGATCTCGGAAGTGAAGTCCGTGATCTCCGAATTCATGCAGTACGGGATCGGGGACGGGGAGCTTGCCGTCATGCAGGAATACGCCGCCGGAAAAGGGCAGGGCGCCCTGAACGCGCGCCTGAGTGACCTGCAGGTGCTCTATCAGGCCTTCCTACAGGGAAAGAGAGACCGCTTCATAACCAACGAGGAGATGCTGGACCTTCTGGCGGAGGCTATTCCCTCTTCGGACTGGGTGCGAAGGAGCCGTTTCATATTGGACGGTTTCACCGGTTTTACACCTGTACAATACAGGGTGGTCATGGCTCTGATCCGCTGCAGCCGGGAGGTCATCATCTCGCTCACGCTGGGCAGGGATAACGGCCCCGGGCTCGATTGGGTCAGTGCTCATAAGAACCCCGGCGGGGAAGACGCGCTGTTCTACCTTACCAGAAAGACGGTGTGTGATATCGAGAAGCTGGCGTCGGCCGAGGGACTCGCAAGAGGAGAGGATATCTATGTGTCGGATCCCGATTCGGTCCCACCCCGCTTTGCCGGCAACCCTGTCCTTTCGCATCTGGAGCGCTGCATCTTCCGCCATCCCGCGACTGCCTATGAAGGGGAGACTGCGGACCGGATTCGAATCTTTGAGACGGATACCCCCGAGGAGGAAGTCCGTCAGATCTGTATTGAGATCCGCAAGCTCATCCTGACAAAGGGCTATGAGTACAGGAATATCTCGGTGGTCTGCGGAGATCTGGAGAGATATGGCGCGATCTTCGAAAAGCAGGCGGCCCGCTACGATATTCCGATCTATGTGGACAGGACAAGCTCTGCGGGCTTTAACCCTCTGACGGAGGCAATCCGGAGCGTTCTGGCCATTCGGTCGGAAGGCTATTCCTATAACGCCGTATTTCGCTATCTCAGAAGCGGACTGAGCGGCCTCTCCGCACAGGAGACAGATTTACTGGAGAATTACTGCCTGGCCCGCGGCATCAAGGGAAGAAAAAAATGGGCGATGTCTTTTGACGCGGAGACGGAGCCACTCAGGATCAGATTCCTCGAGGAGATCAGTCCGGTGGCCGGAGAGATCAGCGAGGAGAGACTGCCGGCGAAAACCGCGGGCGAGCGCACGCTTGCGCTCTATGACTTCCTGACGGGTATCGGCGCACAGGAGAAGATGGAGGAGCGGAGCCGGAAATTTGAAGAGGCGGGTGACTTTGTGAGAGGAAAGCAGTTCAGCCAGCTCTACCGCCTCGTGATCGGCCTTTTGGAGCAGGTCTATGACCTTCTGGGCGATGAGTCGATCTCATCGACGGATTACGCGGAGCTTCTGGACGCGGGCTTTGAAGAGCTCAGGCTGGGAACGCTGCCGCAGCAGTCGGACCGAGTTCTGGTGGGAGACATCGAGCGGACAAGGGTCGCGCAATGCCGCGTTCTCTTTTTTGCCGGCGTAAATGACGGGAACATTCCCAGGGGAACATCGAGGGGCGGACTTCTGTCGGACCTCGACAGAGAATTTTTGAAATCATCGGGCGCGGAGCTCTCGCCCACGCCCCGGGAGCAGATGTATCTGCAGAGGCTCTACCTGTATATGAACATGACAAAGCCCAGGGACTGTCTCTATCTGTCCTTTGCCAGGACGACGCCCGAGGGCACATCCCTCCATCCCTCCTATCTGATCCGGATGATCCGCAAATTGTTCCCGGGATGCGAAGTGGAACATCCGCAGCTCCTCCCGACCCAGGAGCAGCTGACGGGAGAGAAGGACAGCATCGTCTGGGTCTCCGGCGCGCTCAGAGACTACGCGCAGGGAAAAGTGCCGGAGGGCACAAAACAGGCGGACGAAGTCAAGACGACCTACGGGTACCTGATGCGAAGCGGTCAGCCGCAGACCAGACAGACGCTGGAGGGACTCAAAGGCGCGGCCTTCAAGAGATATGATCCCGCTATGCTCAGTCCCGAGACCGCGAAGGCTCTCTACGGAACGAGCGTCATGGGAGGGATCAGCCGGATGGAGACGGCGGCCAAGTGCATGCTTCGGCAGTTCCTCCAATACGGCCTGAAGCTGGAGCCGAGAAAAGAATATGTGATCGAACCTTTCGACGCGGGCACGGTCATGCACCGGAGCCTGGATACCTTCAGCCGCTCTCTTGCGGGAAAAGGACTGGACTGGCGGAGCTTTACAGAGGAAGAAGGGCGGGAGCTGGCCGGCAAGGCCCTTAGGGAGACGGCGGCGGCCTATCACGACCTGCTCCTGTATTCCACGAAGAGAAGCGAATCGCAGCTGGACAGAATGGAAAGGATCCTGGCCCGCAGCATCGATACGCTCCAGTATCAGCTCCGGAAAGGGAGTTTCAGTCCGGAGGCCTATGAGTTCTCCTTCGGGCCGGACGGGGAAGCGGATTCCATCACTTTTCCCCTGAGCGGAGGCAGGTGGCTGAAACTGGTCGGCAGGATCGACCGCCTGGATCTGTGCCGCGAGGACGGCAGTATTTTTGTCAAAATATTGGACTACAAATCGGGTTCCAACGACCTGGACGAGAACCTCATGAAGAGGGGAATCCAGCTGCAGCTTCTCATGTATATGAGCGCGGTCCTGGAAAATTTGGCTGCAAGATATCCGGGCACCCGCATCGTCCCTTCGGCTATGCTGTATTACCGGATCACGGACCCGGTAATAGAAGGAGGTGACCCGGATGCGGATGAGGCGGAAGATGCCCTGTCGCAGATCCGGGCGGCGCTGCGGCCGACCGGACTGGTCAATTCGGATCCCGAATCCTACCTGCGGCTTGACAGTACTATAAGCGGAAAGAGCGACGTCATTCCTGTCACGCTCAAGAAGAACCGCGACCTGGCCGCCGCCTCCCACGTCTATTCCCAAGGGGAGTTCGAGGAGCTCAGGCAGGAGGTCACCAAGGTCGTCTGCATGCTGGCCGAGCAGATCCTGGACGGCGACGCGAAGGCGGCTCCGGCCATTTGGAATGACAAGACCGCGTGCGACTATTGTCCCTACAAGGGCGTGTGCGGATTCGATCCGCAGGTGGACGGCTATAAGTACCGAAAAGAATGAGAAGGATAACGTTATGGCAATACAGTTTACCGAGCAGCAGACCAGGGTTCTGCAGGCGAGAAAACATAATATTCTGGTCTCGGCGGCGGCCGGGAGCGGCAAGACGGCAGTGCTTGTCGAGAGGATCGTCCGAATGATCAGCGAAGGAGAGGACCCGATGAACATCGACCGTCTCCTGGTGGTCACGTTCACGAAAGCGGCGGCGGCCCAGATGCGCGAGCGGATCGGCGCGGCGATCGCAAAAAAGATCGAAGAGGATCCCGACAACGTCCACCTGCAGAGGCAGGAGACGCTTCTTCATAATGCGCAGATCACGACAATGGACAGTTTCTTTACCTTTCTTCTGCGGAACAATTTCAGCGAGATCGACATGGATCCGGGCTTTCGGCAGATGGACCAGACCGAGGCCGACCTTATGCGTAAGGACGCAATGGAGGATTTTCTGGAAGAGGGCTACGCCTCAGGCGATCCCTCTCTGAAAATCTGCGCCGACTATTTCTGCCGGAGCGCCGGCGACAAGGAGCTGGAAGAGATCCTGGAGACACTGTACAAACAGGCTGTAAGCCACCCCGATCCTGATGAATGGCTCAGGGACAGGGCCCGGGATTACCACTTGGAGAACAAAGAGGAGCTGTACGGCAGCGTCTGGATGCAGTTCATCATTCTCACAGCCGCGGAGAAGATTGCGGACCTGAAGCGGCAGTATGAGCGGCTTTTAGACTTCTGCTCAGAGCCGGACGGTCCCGCCCTCTATATTCCGGTCATCCTTGAAGATCTCCGCGCGGTCAGTGCTCTCGGCGACATGCCCTCCGCAGAGGACGCGGGACGCCTTTCCCCGCAGGAGGCGGAAGACTTGTGGAAGAGGATCCTTGAGATTCTTTCCGCGGAGTCTTTCTCCCTTCCCCGGTTCTATCCGAAGAAGAATCCGGAAGTGGATCCTGCCAAAAAAGAGATCGCCGTGGCCCTCAGAAAGAGCGCCAGGGATACCGTGGATAAGCTCTGCAAAAAGTACGCCGGAGAGGACGACGAGAGGATCCTCTCCACCATGAGAGAGATGGATGCGCCCGCGCAGGCGCTTTCTGACCTTGCCCGCCGCTTTCTTGCCTATTTTGCCGCGGTCAAAAGAGAGAAAAACGTCATCGATTTTGTCGACCTGGAGCACCTGGCGCTTGAAATTCTGACAGAAAAAGTGGAGGACGGCGTCTACCGGCCCCGCAGAGCCGCATTTGCCTACAGGCAGTATTTTGACGAGATCCTGATCGATGAATACCAGGACAGTAACGACGTGCAGGAACTTCTGCTGCGCATGATCTCCACTGAGGACGAGGGCGTCTATAACAGGTTCATGGTGGGAGACGTCAAGCAGTCCATTTACAAATTCCGACTGGCGAGGCCGGAGATCTTCATGGACAAGCTGGGGTCCTACCGCAAGCTGGATAATGAAAGAGAGCGAATCGACCTGGACAGCAACTTCCGAAGCCGCGCCGAGGTCCTCGACAGTGTCAACGAGGTCTTCTTCCGCATTATGCGAAAAGAGATCGGCGGCGTCGAGTACACGCCGGAGGTTTCACTCAAGACCGGTGCGAGCTACCCGGACAGCCCGGACCCGGAGACTTACAAGACAGAACTGCTCCTGGTCACCGGTCCCGAAAAAGATGAGGAAGATGAAGTCCCGGAAGAGATCGCGCAGCTCAGCGACCGGCAGAAGGAGGCGCTGGCCGTCACATCTAAGATCAAAGAGCTGGTCGGGCACCTCCCCGTGAGAGCGGATGACAATGAAATGCGTCCGTGCCGATACGGCGATATCGTCGTTCTTTTGCGGAGCGGCTCCGGATGGAATGAAGAGTTCCGGGACGTCTTCGAGCGGCAGGGCGTTCCCTATTACATCGAGTCCAAGACCGGGTATTTTTCGGCGACGGAGATTCAGAGCGTGCTGGATATGGTGCGCGTGCTGGATAATCCCAGGCAGGATATTCCCCTCTACGGCGTTCTTCGGGGATACTGGGGAAATTTCAGCGAAGAGGAGATCGCGCAGATCCGCCTGGCCGGAAAAGGGACTGACGCGGACCTCTTCACGGCAGTGAATCTTAAAGCTGCGCAGGACCCGCAGGACGGCCTCAGCCTTCTGGGAGAAAAATGCGGTGCTTTTCTCGCCTTTCTGGGCGCATGGAGAGAAAAAGTGAGCTATCTGCGGATCAGAGAGCTCCTCACGGAACTTGTCACGCAGACAGGGTACGAGGAGTACTGCAGGGCGCTGCCCGGCGGAGAGCAGAGAACGGCGAATCTTCAGCTCCTTCTGGCCCAGGCGGCCTCCTTCGATTCCATGGGCCTTCGCGGGCTCTTCGATTTCGTGCGCTATATCGATCAGGTCCACCACAGGGAAGTGGATTACGGGGAGGCCAACATACTCGACGAGAACGCGGACGTCGTCAGGATCATGAGCATCCACAAGAGTAAGGGACTTGAGTTCCCGGTCTGCATCGTGGCAGGTACAGCCAAGCAGCACAGTTTCAAGTTCCACGACACCAAGGGGAGTCTGATCTGCGACAACGACTGGGGCATCGGCATGGACTGCTGGAAGGGCGAGACGCGGTCCAAATACAGCACGGTGCGCAAGGAAGCGGTCGCCGACAAGATCCGCAGAGAGAGCCTTGGCGAGGAACTCAGGGTCCTGTACGTGGCAATGACCCGCGCCAAAGAAAAGCTCATTCTCACCGGATATCTCGGTAAGCCTTCCAAAGCCTCTGACTGGGAGAAGAAGATCCCCGTCAGTATGAAACCGGGGGAAAAGCTCCCGATCCCGCTCCTGTCCGGTTCCGACAGTTTTCTTGAACTGCTCTGGTGCGCGGCCGCGTCGGCGGAGCACCCCGAACACTTCAGGATCACCACGATCCCGAGTGGGGACCTGATCTGGCAGGAAGCGGAGCAGCAGACGGGGTACGGACTGCGTCGGCAGGAAATTGACAGCGCGGGAGAGATCGGCGGAGCGCCGCTCCCGGATCCGGAGCTCGCGCGCCGGCTCGAGACAATCTATTCGAGAAGATATGCGCACGAAAACCTCAAGGGACTCTACACCAAGACCTCTGTGTCAGACCTCAAGATGGCTTCCCTTGAGGCGGAGGAGGGCGACTCCGTCTACGATCTGTTTCCGGAGAATAAGCCCGCTCCGGTCATCGCGTCCTTCGCCTCGGAATTAAAAATAAAAAGCGGCGAGGAAGAAGCTGCCGGGGAGCCCGCGCAGACTTCGCCTTCCGAAGAAGGCGGGAGAGGGGCCGGAAAGAGCCCCTTTACGGGCACGGAGTACGGCACGGCTGTCCACAGGCTGCTCGAGCTCTTTGACTACGGAAGATTCCCCGAGCCCGCGTCCGTCTCCGAAGGCGCCTTTTGCGCCTGGAGAGAGGAGCTGGCCGCGTCGGGGCGCATTCCCCAGACATATGCGCGGGACCTTCCGGCCGCAGGGATCCTTGCCTTTTTGCGGAGTGGCCTGGCCGCCAGAATGGCAGCCGCGTCGGGGCGAGCGCAGCTTTTCCGCGAGCAGCCCTTCGTGCTCGGGATCGAGGCGGACGCCGTAAATCCCGCCTTTCCCCACGAGGAGATCATGCTGATCCAGGGTATCATCGACGCCTATTTCGAAGAGGACGGCGAGCTGATCCTTGTGGATTACAAGACGGACCGGGTGGAAGCGGCGCAGGAGCTTCGGGATCGCTATCAGATCCAGCTGGACCTCTACGAGCGGGCGCTGGAGCAGATCACCGGCAAAAAAGTGAGGGAAAAACTGATTTACTCCGTATCCCTTCGGGAAACAATAAGTTTGTGAACAAAATAGCAATTTTTCGCAATTCCCTATAAATAAAGCGAAGAATGTGGCATTTTTTGTAGAAAATGAATAGCCGGAATGATATAATACTACGGATAAGATTTATAAATTTATACTTTTTATCTAAATGCTATTACTAGCTAATATCAAAGGAGGTTGCAATGAACTTTTTTAACGACGAAATTCATGAAGAGATGATCGCCCTGTATCGCGATTTCGCTACAGGAGTCTGCGCTCCCATCGCTGCTGAGATCGACGAAGAGGAGAAATTCCCCGTAGAGTCCTTCAAGCAGGCTGCAGAGATGGGCCTCATGGGTATTCCTTTCCCCGAGGAATACGGCGGAGCAGGACTGGACGAGCTCTCCTATGCACAGTGCATCGAGGAAGTATCCAAGGTTTGCGCTTCCACAGCTGTCGGCATTTCCGCTCACACATCCCTTTGCTCCTGGCCGATCTACAAGTTCGGTACCGAAGAGCAGAAGGCAAAGTATCTTCCCCAGCTTCTGAGCGGCGAGAAGCTCGGCGCTTTCGGTCTGACCGAGCCCAACGCAGGTACTGACGCAGCAGGCCAGAAGACTGTTTTCGAAGACAAGGGCGACTACTATCTGGTAAACGGCTCCAAGATCTTCATCACAAACGCAGGCTATGCAGACATCTTCATCGTTTTCGGTATGACAGACAAGTCCCTGGGCAACAAGGGAATCACCGCTCTGATCATGGAAAAGGGAATGGAAGGATTCAGCATCGGCTCCCACGAGAAGAAGATGGGTATCCGCGGATCCAGCACCTGCGAACTCGTATTTGAGAACGTCAAGGTTCCGAAGGAAAATCTCCTGGGCGAAGTCAACAAGGGCTTCAAGGTAGCTATGATGACTCTGGACGGCGGCCGTATCGGTATCGCTGCTCAGGCTCTGGGTATTGCAGAAGGCGCTCTCGACGTAACTGTTGAGTACGTTAAGCAGAGGGTACAGTTTGGCCGTCCGATTGCCAAGTTCCAGAACACACAGTTCGAGCTTGCTAAGATGAAAGCCAACACCGAGGCTGCCAAGATGCTGGTTTATCGCGCAGCGAACGCTGTCGACGAAGGCAAGCCTTATACACAGCTCGCAGCAGAGGCTAAGCTCGTTGCAGCTGCCAACGCTTCCGACGTAACACGCAGATGCCTGCAGCTGTTCGGCGGCTACGGCTACACTCGCGAGTATCCCATCGAGCGCATGATGAGAGATGCCAAGATCACTGAGATCTACGAAGGAACCAGTGAAGTTCAGATGATGGTCATCGGCGGCGCTATGCTTCGCTGATCCGTGACTGACAGCTGTCAATACTGATTAGGAACAGCCCGGCGAGAGTATTCGCCGGGCTGTTTATTTGCCGGGCCGCTCACTGCCGCGGGGAGAACAACTTAACCATGAAGCGAGTGAAAGTTGAGATCGGATGGTACGCCGTGCGGCCATTCCTTGTCTATCTGGTGCTCTTTATTACGATCAGAGCCATCCTATACCGAATCCTTGAGTCCGTGCTGCTGTCATCGAACGCCGACATGGCTTTCTTTTACGAGGCTTTCAGCGGTACTGCGGATCTGATAATCCTCGGGATCTCCTGCGCGGGGGCAGTAATACCGGTCCTCTCGGAAGGGCGAAGGGAAGTCATGATCGCCAGGGCCAGAAGCGAAAATGCCTGGATCGCGAAAAGAAGGGACGCCAATGTGCTGCTCGCCTCCTTGCCTCTTGGCACTATCTGCCTGTCGGCTCTTCTCAACATCCTTCTCTCGAATAGAAATGCGGCTGCTTACGCGGACCCGGCTTCGGCGGCGCTGGCGGCGGCCGTCTACGGGATCCTTTCTCCTTTTACGGAAGAGCTGGTCTTCAGGGGGATCATGTATCACCGGCTGCGCAGAGGCTTTTCTCCCGCGGAAGCCGCCCTGATCTCCTCGCTCCTGTTCGGCTTCGCGCACGGCAACTTCCTCCAGGGAATCTACGCGGCGATCATGGGCATCGTGTTCGGGCTGGCCTATGAACTCACAAGACGCTTTGAAGTCCCTTTTCTCCTTCACTGCACCTGCAATCTCGCTATTTGGGCCGCAGGAAGAGCGGGTTGGGGAGAGGTGCTGCGAAGTCCTATGTGGATCATCTTTTTTGCGCTGGGAGCGGCCGCTGTGTTCGTAGTCTGGGGGAAAAGGCTGCATGAGACACATTTTAGATTGTAGATTTATTCAGCACCGCGGAAAAATTACAATTTAACCTTGAATGTCACTTGCCGCCATGCTATAATTTGAACGCTGTTTTCAGTACGGCAAAAAAGAAAGCAAAAAATCATACAGAGCACCGTTACTCCGGTGGCCTATGGCCCGGGTGCTCAGGTAAGGAGGAAAATCATGAAAGCTTCTATTCAGCCCAAGTATTATCAGGCAACTGTGACCTGCAACTGCGGCAACACATTCGTAACCGGATCCACAAAGCCTGAGATCCACGTCGAAGTCTGCTCCAAGTGCCACTCTTTCTACACCGGCACACAGAAGACTGCCGCTGCTAAGGGACGTATCGATAAGTTCAATAAGAAGTACGGCTACAACAAGTAAGACGATCGCAGTGAAAAGCAAAAACAAGGCAGAGAGCGCTCTGCCTTGTTTTTTACGTTAGAAGCACACTCGTGCGGAAAGGAAGAGCATTGAGTAAAACAATCAGCCCGCAGCAGCACTGCAGCGGGATCGGCGGCCAGGCGGTCCTTGAAGGCGTCATGATGAAGAACGGCAGGAACTACGCTGTCGCGGTCCGCAAAGAGAACGGCGAGATCGTTATCAAAAAAGATACGTATGACGGTATCTTTTCGAATCTGCAGGTGCGCAGCATTCCCGTTGTGCGCGGCTTCTTCGTTCTCGTCGACTCGCTGGTCCTTGGCCTTCGCGTGACGGATTACTCCGCCTCCATGTACGATCCCGAGGACACGACTGATCCGGATTCTCCCAAAGAGAAGCTGATCACGACGCTGATCCTTATCGCATCCATGGTCATCGCAGTCGGACTTTTTATCCTTCTGCCTTATGCAATCGCCAATTTTGTGAGCAGCAGGATCGGCAATCCGGGGATCCTGGTCCTCATAGAGGGAGTCCTTCGCCTTTCGATCTTTCTGATCTATATCACCGCGATCTCCGCCATGAAGGATATCCGGAGGCTCTACCAGTACCACGGCGCGGAGCACAAGTGCATCAACTGCCTGGAGAGCGGGCTTCCTCTCACCGTGGAGAACGCCAGAAAGAGCACCCGCCTGCACAAGCGCTGCGGAAGCAGCTTTACGATGTTTGTCATGCTGGTGAGCATTATTCTGTTCTTTTTCATCCGGACGGACAGCCACGTCATGCGTGTCGTGCTTCGGATCCTGCTCATTCCGGTGATCTCCGGTGTATCCTATGAGATCATCCGCCTGGCGGGAAGCAGCAATAATCCGCTGATCCAGCTGATCTCGAAACCCGGCCTCTGGATGCAGCTTATGACGACCAAGGAGCCGGACGACGATATGATCCGGGTGGGAATCGCTTCCGTGGAAGCGGTCTTCGACTGGAAGAAGTATCTCTCAGACGAATTCGGCGCGGCTGAGCAGGCTTCGGAATCCTGTTCCGAAAACGCCGAATGCAATAACACTGCGGCGGCAATGAACCGATGAAAGCGCCCCGCTGTGGAAGCCTTTAACTCAGCGGGAATTTTCCCGTCTGAGTTAAATGATGCACACGCGTGCGGAAAGGAAGGAGCTGTCCGAAGGGCAGCCCGCACGCGGCGCAGCGGCTCGCTGTGCGAGCCTTTATATTAATAAATCGATGGCATGGGACAATCAGGAGGCAGTTTGAACAGCAGAGAAGAAGCGGCTGCAGCCGTGTATAAGGAGTTATACCGGGAAGGCGTACAGGACCTTACCCCGGTACTTAATGAGGAGAGGGAGGCGCAGCTGGACACGCGGCTCCTTCTTGAGTATGTGTGCGGAACAAACCTCCAGACACTTATTCTGGATGGAGACCGCCCCGTCTCCGCGCAGGAGGCCGCACTCTTCAGAGAGTACGTGGCGCGAAGGAAAAACCGGGAACCTCTCGCCTATATCCTGGGAGAATGGGATTTTATGGGACTTTCTTTCGAAGTCAGCCCGGATGTTCTGGTCCCCGAGCAGGACACGGAGAATCTGATCGAGGAGATCATGAAGGATCTTCACGACTCGGACCGAATCCTGGATCTGTGCACCGGCAGCGGCTGCATCCTGCTCAGTCTCTTAAAGTACTCAAACGGGACCACGGGCGTGGGAACCGACCTCTCGAAGAGAGCTCTTGCCATGGCAAAAAGGAATGCGGAACGCCTGGGACTCACGGACAGGGTCGACCTTCGGTGCGGCGATCTCTTTGCGCCTATAGGAGAGTATGAGAAGTTCGATATTATTGTCTCTAACCCGCCTTACATAAAGACGGAGACCATAGAGCACCTCGCGCCGGAAGTGAGGGACCATGAACCCATGATGGCGCTGGATGGAGGAGAAGACGGTCTTACTTTTTACAGAAGGATCATTCCGGAAGCGGTGCGCCATCTGGTGACCGGCGGCTATCTGTTTCTGGAGATCGGCTATGACCAGGGGGATGCCGTCGCGGCTCTCATGAGGGACGCCGGCTACTACGACGTGAGAACGATAAAGGATTACGGCGGAAATGACCGCATTGTGTGCGGGATCAAAAGCATACGGCAGTGATGCTCGCGCACGGCGGCTCGCACCGCGAGTCTTAATAATGCACAGGCGTGCATATAAATGGAGATCGGAATTTTATGTTTGACAAACTCGACAGCGTAATGCTGCGCTATGAAGATATTCAGCGGGAGCTGGCAAGCCCCGATATTGCCTCCAACCAGGACAGGTTCCGTAAGCTCATGAAAGAGCAGAGCGACCTGATGCCTCTTGTGGAAGCGTACAGCGAGTACCGCAAATGCAAGGAAGCGGCGGACGACTCCCTCATGATCCTGGAGGAAGAGAGCGACGAAGAGATGCGGGAGCTGGCCAAAGAAGAGCTGGCAGAGGCCAAAAAGAGGATCGTGGAACTTGAAGATGAGATCAGGATCCTCCTTCTTCCCAAGGATCCCAATGATGAGAAGAACGTCATCGTGGAAATCCGCGCCGGCGCAGGCGGAGATGAAGCCGCCCTGTTTGCCGCGGAAGTGTACAGGATGTACGTGCACTACGCGGAGAACCGGGGCTGGAGAACGGAAATACTGGATTTTGAGGAGATCGGGATCGGCGGTATGAAATCCGTCAGTTTCATGATCCGCGGCCAGGGCGCTTACTCCCGGATGAAGTATGAGAGCGGAGTCCACAGGGTCCAGCGCGTGCCCGCGACGGAATCCGGCGGCAGGATCCACACTTCGACCATAACGGTGGCGGTCATCCCGGAAGTGGACGACGACATCGTCATCGACATCCCGGACAAGGACGTCCGAATCGACGTCATGAGGGCCTCCGGCAACGGCGGCCAGTGTGTCAACACGACCGACTCCGCGGTGAGGCTGACCCACTATCCGACCGGGATCGTCATCTACAGCCAGACGGAGAAGTCCCAGATCCAGAACAAGGCCAAGGCCTGGGCTCTTTTGCGGTCCAAATTGTATGACCTCGAGATGCAGAAGAGGCACGACGAGGAGGCGGACCTGCGGAGAAGCCAGGTGGGCACGGGAGACCGCTCCGAGAAGATCCGGACCTACAATTTCCCGCAGGGACGCGTCACGGACCACAGGATCAAGCTGACTCTCTATAAGATCGACGCGGTGATGAACGGGGATCTCGATGAGATCATAGACAGCCTGATCGCGGCAGATCAGGCCGCTAAATTGTTGAAGATGAACGAGACTGTCTGATATTATTAAAGGGAGGTCCGCAATACGGATCCGGCTGCTGTTTTGACAGTTATGCGGCGGCAAAACAGTTACAATAATCAATTTCTGAGAGGGGAAAGCAAAAAAATGGCAGTACATCTGTTCGGCGCCATAGATGTCGGCAGCTACGTCTATGAAATGAAGATCTTCGAGCTGTCCAGGAAAAACGGGATCAGGCAGATCGACAACATCCGTCATATGATCGACCTGGGAACCGACACGTATCACAGTGGCAGGGTCTCCAGGGTCCATATGGCGGAGCTGAAGAGAATTCTGTCCGAATCCGCGGCGATCATGAAGAATTACCAGGTGGAGGCTTACAAAGCCTATGGCACCAGCGCTTTTCGCGAGATGAAGAATTCCAGCATGGTCCTGTCGCAGCTCGAGCAGGAGACGGGGATCCGCATCGAGATTCTCGACAATACCGAGCAGCGGTTTTTGGACTACAAGTCCGTCGCTTCCAAGGGCGAAGTGTTCAGCCGTTTTCTGGAGCAGTCCACCGCCATCGTCGATATAGGCGGAGGAAGCATTCAGATTTCCCTGTTCGAGAAGGACAAGCTCAGTGCCACACAGAACCTTCGGATCGGCGTACTGCGCGTCAGGGACCAGCTGGAGAGAGTCGGCGCGAGGTCCGTACAGAATGAGACCCTGATCGAGGAGCTGGTCAACACGCAGCTGAACGTCTTTAAGAAGCTGTACCTGAAGGACCGCGATATCAAGCAGATCGTAGTCATAGACGACTATCTGGCGGACGCGTCCCGAGACGCGGCAAACTTCGATGGCTCCGGCCGCGTGATCCCCGGAGATATGGGGCAGGCGGAATTTTTTGACACGGAAGCACTCACGGCTTTCATAGACGGACTGCGGGAGAACAACGCCTTCGCGCTCTCCTCAAGGCTCGGGATCTCCGACGAAAAGATTCCGCTGCTCAAGATCAGCTCGATCATCACCCGGTGCATCGCCAAGACCATGAAGGCCGATATGATCTGGGTCCCGGGCGTGACCCTCTGCGACGGCATGGTATATGACTACGCGCTGTCCAGAAAATACATAAAGCCGGAGCACGATTTTGAGCAGGACATCCTCACCTGCGCGCTGCAGACGTCCAAGCGCTACAAGGGAAGCGAGGACCGCGCCAGGACGCTGGATCTCATCGCCCTTCAGATCTTTGACAGCATGAAGCGCGTCCACGGGATGGGGAACAGAGAAAGGCTCCTTTTGCGGCTGTGCGCGCTGCTGCATGACTGCGGCAAGTATATCAGCATGCAGAACCTCTCGGACTGCTCCTACAACATCATCATGTCCACGGAGATCATCGGCCTTTCCGCCAGGGAGCGGGAGATCGTGGCCAATGTCGTCCGCTACAACCACCGGCAGTACGATTACTACGAGGACAGCGGCATGCGCGGAAGGCTCAGCATGGAGGACTACCTGACCGTCACCAGACTGACGGCGATCCTGCGCCTCGCCAACGGCCTTGACCGCTCGCACAAGAAGAAGTTTACGGACATCAAGATCCGGCTCCGCGAAGGAGAACTTCAGATCATTGTCAGTACAAAGAAGGATATCACCCTGGAAAAGGGCCTGTTCGACAACAGGGCGCGCTTTTTTGAAGATGTTTTCAGTGTAAAGCCGGTGATCCGGCAGCGTGAATTCTGATCGGAGGGAGGGAGAGATATATGGCGACAGAGATTATTGATTTCAAAAATCCTCAGTATTACATAAACAGGGAGCTCAGCTGGATCGAATTCGACAGAAGGTGCCTGAGCGAAGCCCGCAACAAAGAGAACCCTCTGCTCGAAAGGCTCAAGTTCCTGAGCATTACCGCCTCGAACCTCGACGAATTCTTCATGGTGAGAGTGGCGTCGCTCCGGGACATGGTGCAGGCCGGCTACAAAAAGAAGGACATAGCGGGGATGACGGCGTCCGAGCAGCTCTCCGCCGTTTTAGAGGCGACCCATACATTTATGCAGCAGCAGTACTGGACGCTGAACCGGCAGCTCCTTCCCGCTCTGGAAGAGCAGAAGATCCGTATGGTGCGCGACCTCGATGAACTGAGCAAAGCCGACCAGAGATTTGTAGAGGACTACTTTATAAGCAATGTCTTCCCTGTTCTCACCCCAATGGCTGTGGACAGCTCCCGTCCTTTCCCGCTGATTCGCAACAAGAGCCTCAACATCGGAGCCCTTCTGACCAGAAAGGAGAGCGCCGCTCCCGGCATTCTGGGAACGGGCAAAAAATCGAAGAAGGCCGGCAAAAACCCTAAGGCAAAATATGAATTTGCCACGGTTCAGGTCCCCGGCGTCCTTCCCAGGATCCTTGTTCTGCCAAGGCTCGAAGGCGAGCCCGCCAGACTGGTTCTTTTGGAGGATATCATTCGCAGGTTCCTGCCCATGCTGTTCGTGAACTATGAGATCAAGTGCGCCGGTCCTTACAGGATCATGAGAAGCGCGGATCTTGAGATCGCGGAAGACGAGGCGGAGGACCTTCTCAAGGAGATCCAGAAGCAGCTCAAGAAGCGGCAGAGAGGCGACGCGATCCGCCTGGAGGTGGAAAAAGGCGTCGACGA
The DNA here is from genome assembly GCA_045546175.1 of Lachnospiraceae bacterium. GTDB lineage: Bacteria > Bacillota > Clostridia > Lachnospirales > Lachnospiraceae > CAG-791. The sequence continues at coordinate 58,087 of JAZQCI010000001.1, forward strand.
ACAGCTCCTGCACCTTCTCATGGAAGAGCTGTCCCTCGACAAGGACTACGTCTACGAGGTGGACGGACCTCTTGATCTCACCTACCTGATGAAGGCCTACGGCATCGAAGGCCATGACGAGCTGCGCGAGCACAGCTACGCGGCGCCTCAGGCTGTTCCCGAGTTTCCCGCCGGCTGCGATATTTTCGAGCAGATCCGCAAGGGCGATGTCTTTATGCACCATCCCTATCAGACTTTTGACCCGGTGGTGAAATTTGTGTCCGACGCGGCCGACGATCCCAGCGTCCTGGCGATCAAGCAGACCCTCTACCGCGTGAGCGGACATTCCCCGATCGTCGCGGCACTGGCCCGCGCGGCGGAAAACGGCAAGCAGGTCACCGTTCTGGTGGAACTCAAAGCCCGTTTTGACGAGGAGAACAACATCGAGTGGGCCAAGCAGCTTGAAAAGGCCGGCTGCCATGTCATCTACGGACTGCAGAACCTCAAGACACACAGCAAGATCACGCTGGTCGTCCGAAGAGAAGAAGACGGCATCCGCCGCTATGTACATCTGGGAACCGGCAACTACAACGATTCCACGGCGAAGCTGTACACGGACGTCGGACTGATGACCTGCAGCGACCCGATCGGCGAGGACGCCACGGCGGTCTTCAATATGCTGTCCGGCTACTCGGAGCCCAGGTTCTGGAACAAGCTCTCTCTGGCGCCGCTCTGGCTCAAGGACCGGTTCATCAACCTGATCGGCCGCGAGCAGAGGCATGCGCAGAACGGAGAGACGGCCCATATCATCGCCAAGATGAACTCGCTGTGCGATCCCGACGTGATGGAAGCTCTCTACAAAGCCAGCGCGGCAGGCGTGGAGATCGAGCTGATCGTAAGGGGCATCTGCTGCATCCGGCCCGGGATCCCCGGCGTGAGCGAAAATATCACGGTGCGCTCGATCGTCGGCAATTTCCTGGAGCACAGCCGGATCTACTATTTTGAAAACGGCGGATCGCCGGAAGTTTACGCGGCCAGTGCGGACTGGATGCCCAGAAATCTAGACCGGCGCGTGGAGATCATGTTCCCCCTCGAAGACAGCGAGATCCGTGCGAAAGCGCTCCACATCCTGCAGCTTGAACTGGAGGACACGGTGAAGGCCCACATCCTCAGAAGCGACGGCACTTATGACCGCGTGGACAGAAGAGGGAAGGAACTGATCAATTCCCAGCTTCAGTTCTGCGCCGAGGCCGTAAAAGAAGCTTCCGCGCTCCGGCGGGGCCGTGACAACCGCACCTTTATCCCTAAGGAACCGGTGGCACAGGAGGACTGATCTCTTTTCGAAATGAATGTAGCAGTTTAAATTTTGCTCTCTTTATGGTATCCTATCAATATATATGGGCACTAATCGCAGGCAGGTACGCCGCAGTGAACAGGAGGGTGCAATATGGCACAGGAAACTGTTATAAAGGATACAGCCGCTAACCAAAAGACCGGTTACGAGTATGAAAAAGACGCTAAATTTGTCGCTTACGTCTCTTCCTACACGAGAGGAAGAGGCCAGAAATATGGGATCAGAATCTATGATGTGGATATGGAGAACGGTTATCTGATCGAGAAGAATCAGATCGAGATCTCAAACTCCTCCTATGTCACGATCTCCCATAACCGCAAGTACCTTTACTCGATTACTGATTTCGGCATTGAAGCTTACAAGATCGTCAAGGGCGGGAATCTCGAGCAGATCAACCTCGCTTCGATCAACGGCATGAGAGGCTCCTACCTCTCCACCGACTATGCGGACGAATTCCTCTTTGTCTCCGGCTATCACGACGGAAAGATCACCGTGCTCCGGCTCGGTGAGGACGGCTCGGTGGGAGAGATCTGTGACGAGCTCTTCCTCAAGGGACTGGGAAGTATCGCGGAGCGCAATTTCCGGCCTCACGTGCAGTGCGTGAAGATGACGAGAGACAACCGTTTCCTCCTGGCCGCCGATCTCGGAATGGATCATGTCAATGTATATACACTGAACAGGAAGAACGGCCACATCAAGCAGTGCGCGATCCTTCACTCCGAGCTGGAATCCGCTCCCAGGCATCTCAAGTTCTCCAAGGACGGACATTTCCTCTATGTCGTCCACGAGCTCAAGAATATTATCGACGTCTATTTCTACCATGAAGTGGACGGCGCCCCGGATTTCGAGAAGATCCAGACGGTTTCGACCCTCAACAACTATCACGCTACGGGATCTGCCGCCAGCGCGCTGAACTTCTCTTCGGATTTCAAGTATCTGATCAGTTCCAACGCGGGCGACAATTCGGTGGTCATCTTCCGGATCGATCCCGACAACGGGTATCTCTACAAGGTCCTCTGCCTGCCGATCAGCGGCGAGTACCCCAAGGACGCGGCTCTCTTCCCGGACAACCGGCACCTGGTCTCACTCAACCACGAGTCCAATACCATGACATTCTTCAGCGTCGATCTGGAAAAGGGACTGCTGGTCATGCACGGCAAGGAGATCAATATCGACAAGCCTAACTGCATAATCTTCCACAAACTGCAGGGAGATCAGATCGGCTGAATGAACTGAATGAATTAAAAAAGGCAACAGCAAACTTGCTCAGTGGCAGGACGAAACCTGTCACTGAGTTTTGTTTGATATCTGAAAAACAGTAAACATAATCAGTTAAGAGGAGAATTTACAAATGGCAGCTGGCTCTGAATTTGGTACCATACTGCGCCTCACGACCTGGGGCGAGTCTCACGGCACCGGGATCGGCGCCGTTCTCGACGGTTTCCCGGCCGGAATGGAGCTGTCGCAAGGCGACATCCAGAAATACCTCGACCGCAGAAAGCCCGGGCAGACCGCTATCGCGACGCCCCGGAAAGAAGCCGATGAAGTCGAGATCCTCTCCGGCGTATTCGAGGGAAGAACAACGGGAACGCCCATTTCCCTTCTGATCCGGAACACCTCGCAGAGGTCCGGGGACTACGGCAATCTCAAGGACTGCTTCCGGCCCGGGCACGCAGATTATACCTATTACAGCAAATACGGCTTTCGCGATTACCGCGGCGGCGGGCGCTCAAGCGCGAGAGAGACGGCCGGCCGTGTGGCGGCCGGAGCCATTGCAGCCAAATTTCTCGAGGAGTTGGGCGTGAACTTATGCGCCTATACAAAGGCGATCGGTCCGGTCTCCATCGACGAATCCCGCTTTGACGCCGCTCTTATCACACAGACGAGCACTTGTATGCCCGACGCGGTAGCGGACCGGGAGGCTATGGAGTACCTGGAAAACTGCATGGCGCAGAAAGACTCCTCGGGCGGCGTGATCGAGTGCCGGATCACCGGCGTTCCCGCCGGAATCGGCGACCCGGTCTTTGACAAACTGGACGCCAGGATCGCACAGGCACTCATGTCCATAGGCGCCGTTAAGGCGGTCGAGATCGGGGATGGCACAGAGGCGGCCCGGGCGAGAGGTTCTTCCAATAATGACGCCTTCTACATGGATGGAGACGCGGTCTCCAAGCGCACCAATCACGCGGGCGGGATCCTTGGAGGCATTTCCGACGGTTCTCCGATCCTTTGCAGAGTCCATGTCAAGCCCACTCCGTCGATCTTCCGGGAGCAGGAGACCGTCGATGAGAGCGGCCGCGACAGGACCCTTCTCATCAAAGGAAGACATGATCCCGTGGTGGTCCCGAGGGCGGTCGTCGTCGTGGAGTGCATGTGCGCGCTCACTATTTTGGATGCGATGCTGGCAAACATGACCAGCCGCGCCGACACCATCAGGGACTTTTACAACACAAGGAAGCAGTAATACTATGGCAAAAATGAAATATGAGATCATCAAACAGGAAGGGATGGCCAAGTGGGCCCGCATGGAGACCGTACACGGGACGATCGAGACGCCCGTCTTCATGAACGTCGCGACGGCGGCCGCCATCAAGGGCGGCCTTTCCGCGGACGACCTGCGTAGCATCGATACGCAGGTGGCGCTCTGCAACACCTACCACCTTCACGTAAGGCCGGGGGATGAGACGGTCTACAAACTTGGCGGGCTCCACCGCTTCATGCGCTGTGACAAGCCCATCCTCACGGATTCGGGCGGCTTTCAGGTCTTCTCGCTGGCCGACCTTCGCAAGATCAAGGAGGAGGGCGTCACTTTCCACTCCCATATCGACGGAGCGAGGATCTTTATGGGCCCCGAGGAGAGCATGCGGATCCAGTCCCATCTGGCTTCCACCATCGCCATGGCCTTCGACGAATGCCCTCCCAGCCACGCGGAGAGAGATTATGTAGAGAAGTCCGTGGCGCGCACCACCAGGTGGCTGGACCGGTGCAAAAAAGAGATGGCGCGTCTGAACAGCCTGGAGGAGACGATCAACAAAAACCAGCTTCTGTTTGGCATCAACCAGGGCGCCGTCTACCCTGATATCCGGATCGAGCACGCAAAACAGATCTCGGAAATGGACCTGGACGGCTACGCCGTCGGCGGCCTGGCCGTGGGAGAGACCCACGCCGAGATGTATGAGATCCTGGACGCGGTCGTCCCGCACCTGCCCAGAAACAAGCCCACTTATCTGATGGGCGTGGGCACTCCGCAGAATATTATCGAGGGTGTGGCCAGAGGGATTGATTTCTTCGACTGCGTCTATCCCAGCAGGAACGGACGGCACGGGAACCTTTACACAAATAAAGGGACCGTCAGGATCAACAACGCGAAGTATGCGCTCGATCCAAGGCCCATCGAAGAGGGCTGCGGTTGTCCGGTCTGCAGAGCCGGTTACTCCAGAGGATATATCCGGCACCTTGTGAAGGCGCAGGAGACCCTGGGACTAAGGATGTGCGTCATGCACAATCTCTATTTTTACAATAATCTGATGACGCAGATCCGCGAGGCGATCGATACCGGAACCTTCGCCGCTTTCCGGAAGAAAATGCTGGAGCAGCTGGAAGGAAACGGAGATTGACGAACCATTGACGGTTGTTGTATGATAAGTTTCAAATGATTTAGAGGCGTTGAAACAGCGCGATTGGAGGTACATAATTATGAATGGTTTCATGTTGACCGCGGCATCCACCCCCATATTCACAATCCTGTATATGGCAGTCATTGTCGGTTTCTTCTATTTCTTCCTGATCAGACCTCAGAGAAAAGAGCAGAAAGAGAAGCAGGCGATGCTCGGACAGCTGGCAGTAGGTGACAGTGTACTCACAACGGCAGGATTCTATGGAGTGGTGATCGACATGACAGAGGACACCGTGATCGTAGAATTCGGCAACAACAAGAACTGCCGTATTCCTATGCAGAAGGCAGCGATCGTTCAGGTCGAGAAGCCTGAGGATGCTCTCGAATCAACAGAAGAGAAAAAATAGATGCTAAGTCTGAAGGCATGTGCGAGGCACATGCCTTCTATTTGGTATATCCGATACGATCAATATAATTCAAATTTCTCACCATAGAGATTAATAATTTTCATCTTTGAAAAAGATGGGGACGGAGGTAAACGAGTTTGAACAAGAATATCGCAGTGATCGCCGGAGACGGCATCGGACCCGAGATCGTGGCAGAAGCCAAAAAAGTGCTGGACAGAGTCTGTGAGAAATACGGACACACTTTTGTCTACACGGACGTCCTTATGGGCGGGTGCTCGATCGACGCAAACGGAGTTCCGCTCACGGATGAGACCATAGAAATCTGCAAGGGGAGCGACGCGGTGCTGATGGGATCAATCGGCGGCGACGCGGCCACATCTCCCTGGTATAAGCTGGCGCCGGAGCTTCGCCCGGAGGCGGGACTGTTAAAACTCCGCAAGTCCCTCAATCTCTACTGCAACCTCCGACCCGCCTATCTCTTCAAAGAGCTGGCGGACTCCTGCCCGCTGGCCGCCAAAGAGGGCGGAAGAAATTTCGACCTGGTGATCTGCAGAGAGCTCACGGGCGGTCTCTATTTTGGCGACCGGTACACGAAGGAAGTGGACGGCGTCACGACAGCGGTGGACACGGCCGTTTACAACGTCAATGAGATCCGCCGCATCGCGGTAAAGGCCTTCGAGATTGCCATGAAGAGGGGCAAGAGAGTGTGCAGCGTGGACAAGGCCAACGTGCTCGACACATCCAGGCTCTGGAGAAAAGTCGTCGCAGAGGTCGCGGAGAACTATCCCGAAGTGGAGCTCTCCAACATGCTGGTGGACAACTGCGCCATGCAGCTGGTCAAGAACCCCGAGCAGTTCGACGTGATCGTGACAGGCAATATGTTCGGCGACATCCTTTCCGACGAGGCCAGCATGATCACCGGATCCATCGGAATGCTCTCGTCCGCGTCTCTGAGCGACGGAAGCTTCGGCCTCTATGAGCCCAGCCACGGAAGCGCTCCGGACATCGCGGGACTTGGAATTGCGAACCCCATCGCCACTATTTTGTCGGCGGCCATGATGCTCCGCTACAGCTTCGGTCTTCTCGAGGAAGCGGACGCTGTAGAGGCGGCCGTAAAACAGACGCTGGCGGACGGATACAGAAGCATCGACCTGATGCCCCGAACCGGCGCGGAAGGGCTGATCAGTCAGAATTGCAGCGAGCTGGGAGACAGGATCTGCGAGAGGATCTGACATTTTTCCCGCTCGGAACATTGTTCTTATAAAATCATTATTATTTCAGAACATTGCTCATACGCAGAACAAGGAAGGAAAGGTATAGAAAATGAAAAGTGACAGCGTCAAAAAAGGAATTTCACAGGCACCTCACAGAAGTCTCTTCAACGCGCTCGGCTATACGGAAGAGGAGAGAAGGCGCCCGATGATCGGTATCGTCAGCTCCTACAACGAGATCGTGCCCGGTCACATGAACCTCGATAAGATCACCGAGGCAGTAAAGCTCGGCGTCGCCATGGCGGGCGGCATGCCCGTTGTCTTCCCTGCGATCGCGGTCTGCGACGGCATCGCCATGGGCCACATCGGCATGAAGTACTCCCTGGTCACCAGAGACCTGATCGCGGATTCCACGGAGTGCATGGCCAAGGCGCACGGCTTTGACGGACTGGTCATGATCCCCAACTGCGACAAAAACGTCCCCGGCCTTCTGATGGCAGCGGCACGCATCAACATCCCCACCATCTTTGTGTCCGGCGGCCCTATGCTGGCCGGCCATATCGACGGCCGCAAGAGAAGCCTCTCCTCCATGTTCGAGGCAGTTGGCGCAGTCGCAGCCGGTAAGATGACACAGGAGAAGCTCGCCGAGTACGAGGAAAAAGTCTGTCCCACATGCGGTTCCTGCTCCGGCATGTACACCGCGAACTCCATGAACTGCCTGACAGAGACCATCGGCATGGGCCTTCAGGGCAACGGCACGATCCCCGCTGTCTACAGCGCGAGAATCCGTCTGGCCAAGCACGCCGGAATGAAGATCATGGAGCTGGTGGAGAAGAATATCCGCCCCAAAGACATCATGACCAAGGACGCTTTCATGAACGCCCTGGCTATGGACATGGCTCTGGGATGCTCTACCAACACAATGCTTCACCTTCCCGCCATCGCCCATGAGGCAGGCGTGGAGCTGAACATGGAAATTGCCAACCAGGTATCCGACAGAACGCCCAACCTCTGCCACCTGGCGCCGGCAGGCCCCACTTATATGGAAGATCTCAACGAGGCGGGCGGCGTCTACGCCGTCATGAATGAGCTTGCCAAGAAGGATCTGCTCAATCTCGACGTCATGACCGTCACCGGCAAGACCATGCGCGAAAATATCAAGGGCTGCGTCAACACAGACCCTTCCGTCATCCGTCCCATCGAGGATCCCTACATGCCCAACGGCGGCATCGCCGTCCTTAAGGGCAACATCGCTCCCGACACCGGCATCGTCAAGAGAAGCGCGGTTCTTCCCGAAATGATGAAGCACGAAGGACCTGCAAGGGTATTTGACTGCGAAGAGGACGCGATCGCTGCGATCACCGGCGGCAAAATAGTGCCCGGAGACGTTGTCGTCATCCGCTATGAAGGCCCTAAGGGCGGCCCCGGCATGAGAGAGATGCTCAATCCCACCTCTGCGATCGCAGGTATGGGCCTCGATACAACTGTTGCACTGATCACAGACGGCAGATTTTCAGGTGCTTCCCGCGGAGCTTCCATCGGACACGTCTCCCCCGAGGCGGCTGTCGGAGGTCCTATTGCCCTGATCGAAGAGGGAGATATCA
>JAZQCI010000002.1:0-36595 GCA_045546175.1 Lachnospiraceae bacterium
CACCCCATACATATGTCTGAGCACAATCCTCTGCATTGTTTCCTTGCCGAACAGCTTCTCCATCATGCTGACTGCCGGCCCGTCATTCTCGACGAGCTTGTGGGCGAACGCGCTGACACGGGCCTTCTTCTCATCTGCCGGGCATTTCTCCGCCGCCGTGAGCTCCGCGACGAACAGGTCTGTGTACTCTTTTGCCAGTTTGTTGAAGCGGTCTGTCAGGCCTTTGCCCTTTTTGTGGACCGAGCAGGGGTACAGGACCGCATCATACCAGTGCTCGCCCGTCGGAGCGTCCGGAAGGCCGGCGGACGCCGCCTTGATCTCGTCAAACTTCCCCTTGGATTCCTCGGACCACGGCTCGAGCTGAGTGTCGTAGAGCTCCGCCATCTGCGTCTCTGTCCCGAAAGCATTCACCCAGTCCGCGTTGTAGAGCGGCAGGTCCGCCTCGAAAGGCGCGATCACGATCGTCTCCATCTTCATCAGCCCGAAGAACGCGTTCATCCGCAGCACGCACAGATGTCCGATGCCGCTGATCTCCCAGCTCTTTGTCTCAAATGTCATGCCCCGCTTTGAAAGGCGCGCGTCCGCTCCGAGGTCCTTCGGCACAAGGTCAAAATAGCGCTCCAGCGAATCCACTGTATACTGCCCGAGATCGATGTGTTTGCTCATTGTGTTTTCCTCCAAATGATGTCTGTTTTGCCCATCACAGATGATGTCTGTCCTGCCGGGTCACAGCTTATCAAGCCCCGCCTCATGCAATATGTGGCACCCGGCCAAAAAAGCGAACTGCCCCACTTCATTGACGCCCTCCGCGATCCAGCTCCCTCCCTCGAAGAGGACCCTGGCAGGAAGGGTCATTTTATGCTTCATGTCGCCGGCGATCGTCATCGTTCCCGCTATGAAGAAGACGACCGGCAGCAGATCAAAAACCGCCATAGGTATACTGTATTCTTTCATAGTCGGCCCCTTAGTCTCTGTACACCTTCATGGAATGATACTGCTTGGAAAACGGGAACAGGAGCGGCACTGTGTCGGAATACTTCTGGTATTCCGGGTCCAGGCCGTAGGTCTTCTCGTGCCGCAGCTCCAGGCGCTGTGCGGAATTGTACATGACAAATGTGATCAGGACGAAAGCAACGAGCACCATGATCCACTGCTTGCCCTGCACGGCACCGATGCCGGAAACCGTCACGCCGAACCAGAACAGAATCTCGGAGAAATAGTTCGGGCAGCGCACGTATTTGTAGAGTCCCGTGTTGCAGAAGCGCTTGGGGTTGATCTTTTTTGCCGCGGATTTCTGGTGGTCAGCCGTCGCTTCCCCGTAGATGGCCACTGCCATGATCAGGGCGCCGATCCACGCGAAGAGGTTGTCTCCGGCCTGGTTAATGACCCGGTATGTCACCGCGGAAGTCTCCGCTACGTACAGCCATGTGCAGAAAGCCCACATGAAGAGGGAGACCGGAATCGGCATGCGCTTGGTGGAACCGGTGGATTCCAGCGTCTTGCGGTATGCTGCATTGGTCAGCTCACGTTTCAAAAGATAGCCGCCCAGCCTATAACCGTAGATCGCGAAAAGCACCGCCATGACCGCCGTCGCCGGAGTCAGGCTTCCGTTAACGAAGCCGAAGATCAGGTGGAAAATACCGATGCACATGACCGAGAAGCCGTAACCCACGGACATGAACCAGACAAATTCGTGAAAGCCCATGCAGCAGCCGAGCGCCGAGACGATCGTCACTGTCCACATGAAGGTCGGCCATACTTTGCCAATATATGAGGGATCCAGATGCAGCATTTTTATTTCCTCCCGAAGTATTCTTCAATGTATTCCTTGAAGGAATGGTCTCCGGTCACATCTTTGCCCACAAGGTCGTGGGACAGTGTCCACTTTGAGAACAGGATGATGTCATGCTTGCCGGCCTTCTTGATCTTAGGCAGGTTTGCCAAAATAGAGAACATCCAGATCGGGCTGTCCTTGATGATTACGGGCTTTCCGGCCGCGCGGAAGCAGAGCTTGGAATCCCGGGTCAGACCCCCTTACATATTTATGAGGTCTTCGCAGAGGCGGGCAATCAGTTCATCTCCGTCCCAACGTTCTTCTATCGTTTTTATCACCTCGTAATCATCAGAACTCAGCTTAAAGCTTTTTGCCTGGTTCAGGAATTTGCGTATTACGATCTCAGGCTCTTCAACAAGGCTGATGCCGCGGCATGGGCCTTCGTCGAGAAGTGCCGCCATAATTCTTCTGATGCAGGTAAAACTCTCCTGCGTCAAGGGGCTGTCTAAAAGCGACGCTGCGTCAGATTTGTTCCACGTCTCCAGCGCCGTATAGGGCGGCAGCACTCCATTATCTACACCTTCTGTCAGAAACCACTGCCTGATTTCCCCGGTCTCCGGTTCCAGGAACCTGCATGCATGCACCCTTCCCCAACCGTATACATGTTTTGTAATCTCGAATATCAAGTCGTTGCCACTGTCCCATTTTTGGATAATGGGCAGACAAAACCAGGTGAATTCATTGCAATGTGCGAGGTCTGTGATGATTTGCCTAAAGCCTTGCACTCTGTCTTCAGGTGCATTATGATGCAGCGCAAGGCCTATTTTAACAAGTTCTTTGTCTTTTGCCATAGCAATAAGATGCTTGCCATAGGAATACGCATGTATAGGATTGATACTGCCTGCATTTTCTTCTACGATAGCACATAGAACTCCTGCAAATTCAAGGGTTCTCCGGGTCTTTGTAAGCTTCAGAAAGAGTTCGTCCGCAGTATTGATATGCCCGCCCACCATTGCATTCAGGGCATCTACAAGAAGGTCTGCCTCTTCATCATTTAGTTTCCCTGGCTGCGTGTGAAAGTAAGTGATCCCATCCAGTGCACCATCAGCGAAAAGAATGCTTCTTCCATCATCCGGATCTTTCGGCAGGCTAAATTCGTGCGGGAGCTTTCCTTCACTATCTAAGTTTTCTCTGATAATCGCCAATATCGGCCTGTCGTACATGTTTTTCTCCTTTACTATTCATTGTGCTTGCCAAAACATTTTATGCCGTTCCTCTTTCCGTCCCTTCCGTCCTGTAATTTCTCAATATATCTAATCCAAGAAGCAGTGCCTTTTCATGCGACTTTGTCCCAAATTCCCTGGCATCATACTCGTGAACATTCGCCAGCGAATCGGCGGTGAACAAGAACTGTCCGAACATGGCCCCGCGTTTTCGGCAACAGGCCGCAAGCGCAGCACTCTCCATCTCTACTACAGAGCAGCCTTCTTGGAGACGATACTGAACCATGTCCCTGGTCTCGCGGAAGAACCCATCTGTAGACCATGTCGTGCATGTTACAAAAGGAAGACCATGTTTTTTAAAAGTCTCTTCAATCACTGAAATTGGTTCTCTGTCAAGTTCAATATATCTCGATGCCGGGAGATAATGATAAGATGTTCCTTCTGCTCTGAGTGCTTTCGTCGGGACAATAAAAGCATCTTCCGGAAGATCTGCCAGCACCCCACAAGAGCCGACTGCAATTACCTTCTTACATCCACAACTGACAAGAGTATCCAAAACCTGGGCTGATGCTGCCGCACCGATCGGAGACTGTACCAGACAAATATCTTCCTCTGTTTCATGCAGAACATAAATCTTTATATCATGAGAAACTGTGATGAGTGTTTCGACCACTTTTGCATCATTGTTATGGGCATATTCATGAACAACATCACCAAGAAATGCAGAACAGATTATTTTTTTCCCAATATCTACGGTTCTTACTTTTCCTGCCCATTCGTAGATATCCTGAAAAATAAAGTGATGAATATCCTTTAAGTGCTTAAAATCAAAGCTCCCAGAAATTGGATGTAGCTGCAGCCAAGCAAGGTTCGCTCCTGTCGACAACGCCTCAAGTTTTTCCAGTTCCAGCCCATCATGGCAATCAAACAGATTAATTAAAACATTAGTTCCAGGATAGACATATTTATCCACGCTTCCCATTCCTGCGATAGTTCTCCTTTAGTCTTTGCTGGTAAGCTTCTCTTGAAATCTCTCCCCTGATCATCCCGGCGATATCCATTACCTCAGGATCAGTCAAAGACAATCCTTCAATTGCCAGAGTGGCCTGCATCTGCCGCACAGCATCGATTTCCTCGGGTGTCAACTCGTTTTTAATATATCCATCTGCCTTCATTACCCTCGAAATCAAAGACACCAGATAATTGGGTGGTGCAGATACCCCCTGCTCCCAGTGTTGGATGTTCGCAACAGGTATACCAAGATAAGTTGCAAATCTGCTTTGACTCATATTTGTTGTTTTTCTCAATTCCTTAATTGCATTCATTTCAGAGCCTCCCTATACAGACATTATATACTAATCGCATATAGTCAGTCAAATGAATCATGTTCGTGAGAACTGCGCAAGAAAACCGATACCCTTGCCGTATCGCCGCCTTATTTCACTAATCAAAGTACAATTAATCCACTCGGCAAACTGGAACTGGAAGTTATCTAAACAATAAAATTAGCGATAGTGTATATTAGATGGCACATCGAAAAGACTCCGGCAAAAAATGCAGCGATCATATTCCTTCTTTTATATGAATATATAAGAAATGCCGCACAGGGAAATACAGTCAGACCCAACAATACCGTCGTTTCGATATTTCCCCGATAGTAACAAAACCAGCATATATAGTAAAGGACGACGCATGCCATCACTGTGATGATCGTTTCTATTAATTTTGATTCTGTATTATTCCGGCTAATGACGAGGCAAAGACTCGCCACCATCAACACCTGACAGACTGAAGCAATACTATCTATTGTGCCTGTTACAGATTCTGTCCGAAGAACATCATTAGGAGCCGGGACAACAAACCAGATGAAGTTTGGTATCATTATGCTCAGAAAAAGGATAAGGCCTATCCAGTCAAAGCCGATTCTATAGTTTTTCAGCATTTAAACATCTCCACAAGCCCTGATTCTTCAGGATCTCATTAGACTTTATATTTATGATTTTCTGTGTACGATCCAGTCACTGTCCAAAGCTTCTCTTTCTGAATACTCCGGTCATGTTCTTTTCCAAATTCCTTTGCTTGCATTAACAGTACAGTCTCTTCTAAATTCCGAATTGTGCCTCAGCTTCACTATACTTACGCTCCATTAAACCATCCTGCCAGTATAGCCCCGGAAATATTATGCCATACAGAAAAAATTGCGCCCAGTACTGTTGCCATAGTTAAGTTCGGAAAAGCAGATCCGGCAAGTGTTGTTGCAAGCCCCGAATTCTGCATTCCTATCTCTATGGCAACTGCCTTTTTTCTGGGAAGATCCATCTTAAACAGAACACCGATCAGATAGCCCAATAGATACCCAAGCAGATTATGAAGGATCACAACGACAAAGATGATTGCTCCCGTAGACAATATTTTGGCGCTGTTATGTGATACGACCGATGCAACAATGAGACAGATGGCGGTTACGGATACCAAAGGCAGGGAATCTCTGATTCTCTGGGTATGCTTTCCAAATAATCTGTTGACCAGCACTCCCAGTCCGATGGGAACGATCACAACCTGTATTATGGATAAGAACATTGCTTTGGCATCCACACTTACAGATGTTCTCAGATACAGGTATGTCAGTAAGGGAGTAAGAAACGGCGCCAGCAATGTATTAATACTGGTCATTCCTACCGAAAGCGCCGTATCGCCTTTTGACAGATAGGTTATGACATTGCTTGATGTTCCCCCGGGACACGTTCCGACAAGCACTACTCCCACCAGCAATTCATCGTTCAGGTTGAACGCTTTCCCCAGCGCAAAAGCCAGCAAAGGCATTATTATAAACTGTGCTGCACATCCTATTATGATATCTCTGGGTCTTTGGAACACTATGGCAAAATCAGACAGCTTCGTCGTAAGTCCCATCCCGAACATAACGAGCATCAGAAGATAATTGATCCATTTTGTCTGTATCCAAAGGCTCGTCCCCGGCACAAAAAGTGCCGCCGCTGCAATGATCAGGACGATCCATGCCATATTCCTGCCAACAAAATCACTTGCTTTCTTCATCTTGTCCTCCGTGTCGGCGCTTCGAGCGACGAGCGCAGCTCCTTGTTTTCATGCCTTATTCAGAATAATCTTAACATCGCCAAAATCCTGAGGCACCTCAAATTCATCCTTACAGGCCGCATATCCTTCCGGCACCTTCTGCACATGAACCGTATACGTTCCTTCTTCCGCCGTGAATAAAGCCGTTCCTTCCGCATCCGTCTTTCCCATCATGCAGGTAGTATCGGAACAGAACTGCACTGCGGCGCCGGCGACCGGCATTCCGTCTTCATCTGTGACAATGACGCGGCAGGCATTCTGCTTCTCCGGTGTGCCATCGGTCGATGAAGGTTTATGATCTACCGATTCCTCGGCAAGCAGGCTGTCAATCGTTTTTTCATACTCCGAAATATCGGCGGGCACACCGACGATGGGATTTGTCAGGATCTTCCCTTTCCGATCCACAAAGAATGTTGTCGGCAGACTTTCTACCGCCAGCTCCTCCATCCCCTCATAGGGCAAAATATTGATATATGTAAGATTGTTTTTGCTGATCAGCGCCTTGCAGTCATCCGCCTTTTCTCTCGCATCGTCACAGATGCCGACAATGGCGGCATTCTTTGTCCCCAGACGGCGGTGCATATTTCCGAGCTCTTCCAGCTCTTTTTTGCACGGCCCGCACCAGGTCGCCCAGATATTGATCATGGTTACGGCGTGGTCAGAAAAGAGGTCCTCGCTCTTCACGGGATTGCCGTCAATATCTGCAGTTTCAAAATGAAGCATCCTGCCCACCAGATCAGCCCCTGGGATCTGCGGTCCGATAAACTCGGCATTCTTCAGCGCCTCAATCAGTGCCGGCTGAAGAATACGGAATTCTTCCGCAAAAGCCGGCTCCATCTCCTTCATAAATGCTTCGTCGTTACTGCGGTCGATAATCGCATAATACACAATATCGCTGTATCTGCCGATCTCCGTGAAGCTGTCTTTGGGTACATCTCCCATCTTCATCTTCTCTGCAATTTCTTCCGGCCCCTGTGCGCCGCCCATGCCGGCGACCACGATAAGGCTGCCCATGGCGTCGGCAACTTTCAGTTTGTCTTCTTCACTCAGCTCACCGCTCTCAGACTTGCCGGCCATAGCTTTGATGTCCTCTGCGGAGACAGCGATATAGCTGAACATCATAAAGTACACGCCGTCTCCAGTGTCTCCGAATGCCATCGGGGAAACCTGTCCAAGGGTATGATCGAACATGTCGGGATAGGTCAGGCGAATTCCCATGTTGTGAAATGTTTCTGTTCTTTCCATCTTCTTCCTCACTTTCTGCGACTTGAATTTGACATCCGCCCACGGTTAAAACCGTGGGCTTTCTCCGAAATCTTTTGTAACAAGTTCATGACCGCGTCCGCAGTCTTCTCCCACTGCTCCTCCGGTGTGATCTGAGCCGTACCGTCTCCCTTTTGAGGGCCATAGTCGCCGAACTGGGCGTGATTGCCGCCTTCGATGACTATCTCCTGCGTGTCGGCGGGGTGATTCCCGCGGCTCTTCTCATACATCTCCCGGTCCAGGCAGCCGTCCTCACTTCCGTAGATGCTCAGGAGCGGGATCTCATCCGGAATTTTCCTGTTCGGATAAGAGGCGAGAAGAATGAGCCCTTTGACCGTGCCCGGGTGCCCGACAGCGGCTGCGGTTGCGTTCATATATTTCATGGTGTCCTCCTGTGCTGTCACTTGATCAGTTGACTCAGATGATGCCTCATAGTATTTCTCATTAAATACCGATTAATACGGTACATTCACCCTACCATACTTCCTTCCCATTTTCCACCAACGAAAAAAGCGCCCGCCACCATTATGGCGATGGGCGCATATCCCCGTTTTCGTTCGGTCTTGTCACTTCCCGACCTGCAGACTGATGAATACCCGGCTTCTCTTTTAGCAACATATGTCAGCTAATACAGTTCATAATCACGCTAATCATCATTTCCTTTTCTTCGGGCCGCGATTCGGCGATCATAATGGTCAGTGCCACCAATGTATGATCATCCAGCCGTTTGTCTCCTTCCTCATCATATAAGATTCCATTCCGATCCAGGAAATACAGAAACATTGTCGCCGCGATACGTTTATTTCCATCCCAAAAACTATGGTTTTTCGTCACAAAATATAGCAGATTGGCTGCCTTCTCCTGTAAAGTCGGGTAGACCTCCTCGCCGGCAAAAGACTGATAAATATTACCAATACTTCCCTTAAAGGAATCATCCTTTTCTGTACCGAATAGATCCGATTCTTTTCCGTATTTCATCTGGTCAATCAAACGTCGGCACTCTTCATAAGTCAAGACATATGATGTGGAGATACCTTTGGGACGCTTCATTGTTTGATGATCGTAATCATCCAGCAGTTCCAGCGCTCTGCTGTAATTCTCAATGACCGAAAGCACTTGTTTGCTGTCCAGTGATTTCTGCGCTCTTTTCATGAGACGTACCACGTCGCCCAGCTGCTTCATGCGATTATCATTGACAGCATAGCCCCGAAGAATATACTGCTTTAAAACTTCGTTGGCCCACTTTCTGAAAGCAATGCCTCTACGTGATTTTACTCGATAGCCGACAGAAATGATAACGTCCAAACTATAAAAAGCCACTGGACGATCCGAATTAGCAATTTGCAAAAAATGCAAATTGCTTTCTTTGTCCAGTTCTCCCTCTTTGAAGATATTTCTGATATGCCTTGAAATTACCGATATGTCACGTCCATACAGTTCAACCATCTGAGACTGATTGAGCCATACAGTTTCTTCCTCAGGAATTACAGGAACCTCAAGGTTGGTCTCACCATCATTAAACAATACCAGTTCTGTCTTTTTCGGCATATTATTTGGGGTTGTTGTCATACAAGTACCTCCAGATATTGCCTCATCACTTTGTTACACTTCATCAGTTCTGCATATTTCATAAGCCGGTTCAGATTCCGATCCCTCCGTTGCAGATAATTTACAAGAATCTCTTTTGTTTCTTGAATCCCAATCTTTTCTTTGTAAAACACTATATCTACAACAGTCTTTTCGATATCGTAAATATGGAATTTATTCTTACCTTCCCTGACTGTTGTGATACCCAATTCATGCCTGGCATCCGTATAATAATGTATATTCAGCCGCGGCTGATCCGGTATAGTTGATATCTTTGCTTTCCTTGGAATGGCAACATCAATAGCATTGGGAATAAATGTTGTCAATTGATAATAATCGGCTGCGCTGAGCAAGCAGATTACGCCATTAGACGCATAGGCTTCCATATAATAGAAGTCTGATTCTTCACCGCTATATTCCGTGTTCTCGTAATATCCCTTATTCAGCTTTTTCAGTTTTCCTTCACTGACGAGTTTACTGACTTTATATTGTGAAAGCCCCTTGTTCTTAAGTTCTTGCATGGAAATAATCTTCTGTTCTATCGGAATCAGCTCACTACATTCCATCGTCTCTACCTCACCGAATCGGTTTGTTATTTTCGGCATTTTTATATTTCGCCGAATTTTAATAAAATTTTACACCGGCATTGTACGCTTGTCAATCGAACTCTGAGCCTCCCATTCCACCAACGAAAAAGTGCCCTCCGCCAATATGGCGATGGGCACAAATCCCCGTTCTCATTCCATATTTTTATTTTCCAGTGCTTTCTCTATTCTCGGCGCGTACGCCTTCTCATTCGCGCCTGGCTCCGGGCTTGTCACTTCCCGACCTGCAGACTTTTATATTTCCACCTTCCTATCAGCAATGCCGCTATGACGATTACGGTGTATAAGGCGGGGGCCGCCTGATAATTCATAAGCAGCCTTCCTGACAGATTCAGCAGCCTGTAGTTGGAAAAGCCGGAATTCATGAGGACGGCATTCGGTCTGAGAGACCATATCCTTTGTATCAGTTTCCAGTGTTCCGGAAACTCCACGAACAGATCGACCAGGAGATATCCCATGAGTCCGCAGACTGTAGCCAGCTGATTCTGAGTAACTACGGACAGCAACATAGTCACAGCCGCAAACAGGATTGCCGTCAAAAAATAGATTCCTGTGTAAACAGCCAGTATATGCCCTATGCTGCAGGGCAGCATGGATAATGGCTTTACAAGCTGCAACATTTCTGCCGTCCCTTCCGTTCCGTAAAGGCCAAAATAGGGAATTGCCACGGACAGCAGAACGAGCAACGCTGCAGTCAGAATCCACGTGAAACCGGCGGCAAGCTTGATCGCATACAACTCCCTTTTCCCATAGCGGCTGCACAGAAGGAGCTGGTTCATGCTGTCCGCGGATTCTCTGGCATATGTGCCCGACAAGCCTATAGCGGAAAGCAGCAGCATAAAGAATCCGAGCGCCTGAAAAGACCGGAGCAGGCCCGCCGGCCCCCTGTATGTGCCAAAGACAAATGGCTTCTGAACCTCTGTCTCAAGGCGGTGCCAATATTCCTTTTCCTTATCCGAAAGCCCCTGTCTTTCCATGCGCTGCGCGATTTCTTTTTCTCTCAGCTCATACAGGTCTGCCACCTGCACCTGCGTAAGATCAATGTCTTGATCCGTCGCGGTGAGCAGCACGTCCAGCGTATCCATGACCGGTACATACTTCTCATACTCCTCCGTAATTTCCATTGTGGTTTTTCCGTTTTCATACCGGAGTGCAGGTTTCATCTCATCGAGCAGCTGTTCGTCGATTACCCTGCCATTCAGCTCCCCTGCCGCTTCCCGGGAGACAGGTATTTCTTCAGAGATAGAGGAAAGCACCAGAAATAAAAGCATGATAACAGAGCCCGCCAATGCGATCCCATTCACTTTTGTACAGAAAAGCTTTTTGAGTTCAAATTTATATATGGTCAGCAGCATATCTCTTCCTAACTCTGTATTTTGGCAATATAAAACGACTCCAGATCCCCCGCGTCGGCGCTCCATTCCCCTCGCCAGACCAGGCGCCCTTCTTTCATGATCATCAGCCGATCGGCGATGTGTTCCAGGTCGGATACGATGTGCGTGGAGAGCAGAACGATTCTGTTTTTCCCCAGTCCTGCGATCAGCTCCCGAAAACGTATTCTTTCCTGCGGGTCCAGGCCTGCGGTCGGTTCATCCATGATCAGCACCTGCGGGTCACCCAGCAGTGCCTGCGCGATCCCCAGTCTCTGTTTCATTCCTCCGGAATAAGTGCGGACTTTTTTCCGGGCCGCAGATTTCAGTCCGACCAGCTCGATCAGCTCCTCCGTTTTGCGAAGCGCATCGCTCCTTGGAAGCCCTTTTACCGCTGCCATATACAGGAGGAAATCTCTTCCCGTAAACTCCGGATAATAGCCGAACTCCTGGGGAAGGTATCCGAGAATATCACGGTATTCTTCAGAGCTCACATCCATTCCGTCACACGCCACTGTTCCGCTAGTCGGCACAAGGATTCCGCAGAGAAGACGCATCAGCGTTGTTTTCCCCGCTCCGTTTGATCCCAAAAGGCCTGTCACCCCTTCTGTCAGTGTAAAGGACATCCGATCCACTGCGATCTTATTCTTATACTGTTTTGTAAGCCTGTCTGCCGTCAGCTCCATGCCGGTTCCTCCATCCTGGATATCCAATTTCGTACACTGCCCGACAGCCCAACGACCATCAGGATCATCACAGCGGCCCATAAAACCGTCAGTCTCTCTTCATATAACCACGCAAGAAATACGGGAGCAGCCGCAAAGAAAGCGGAGGCCAGAAGACAGATCAGCACACAGCCCCATCCATGGTCCACCCGCTGCTTTCTCTCATACACAGATCCCAGCCATGCGGCAGTCAGATACGGCACCATCATATGGTTCACCAGATGACCTGCGTCGCGATTCCTCCGAACAGAACAACCAGGATTATAAGCCAGATCACCTCCGGCAGCAGACGGTTGGCCAGAAGGCCGATACACTCCCTGACAAACGCGTTGGGCCAGAACCACCACTTCGTCTTACTGCCCAGTCCCTCCGCGCGGAGTCCTGCCAGGCCCGCCCAGATGCCGCTTCTGAAGACGTGGTAGTTGGTCGTCACAAAGATCACATTCTTGTCATTTGCGTTTCCTTCCCGCTCCTCGATCAGTTTTTTGGAAAACGCCATGTTCTGATACGTGTTGCGGGACTTGTTTTCTTCCAGGATCACCCGCTCCGGGATTCCGCACGAGCGAAGGTAGTTCCCCATCGCTTCCGCCTCGGGCATGGGCTCGTCGCCGCCCTGTCCGCCGGACGGAATCAGGATGGCTTCCCTTCCCTGCGCCATCTGCGCCCTCCAGAACTCGATCGCCTTATCGACGCGCCCCTTAAGAAGCGGGGGAAGCGTTCCGTCTTTTCGAAAGCCGCAGCCCAGAATCAGAATGTAATCCTGTATCGGCGCGGGAACATGCCGGGCCGCCCGCAGTCCGCTGACCACAGAGCCGATCAGTATGCATTCAAAATAGGTATATGCCGTAAAGTACACGCACTGCAGCGTGTACAGGATCATAATCTGCAGCTGCGATCCGCTGTAATCATGAAGCATAAGCCAGATGCCGAAGGCTTCGCCGCCGATCAGTGCAAGGCCGATCCCCAGTCCCAGAATATTTTGCACACGAAAACTCTCATGCCGCAGAAGCGCGAGATTGCTCACGATCATCAAAACAGCGAATCCGAGCATCACCGGCATCATAAGAAAAGAAAACATAAAGCCGGACATACTGAAACTCTCGTAGACAAAGCGCATAAACTGCATATTGATCCGGAACAGGCGCTGCACCAGGATATGCGTGAAATTCAGCCCGCTCACCGCGCAGAACATGCCTACGCCGAAGGACCAGATCGAATCGTAAGAATACAGCTGCGGACCGCTGCGCCTTACAAAATGCAAAATACTGATCACCGCAAGACCTACGAGGAACAGCGCGACCGCGGCAATGACGGCATTGTCACCCGTAAAGTTTCTTGACTGCATCGAATGAGTTGTCCCCAGCGCAGTGACGTGCAGATCATCGTAGAACATCATTTCCTGCGTATCGCTGTTCAGCACGGTCATCGCGTAGTCACCGGGCTGCTGCGGCCGAAGAACGATCAAAAGCTCTCTGCCCCTGAGGGACATCTCCTCGACGGGAATTTCCCGGTCATTCTCCCAACTGATCCGGATCTTCTCTTCTTCCGGAATATTCATGACGCCGAGCGGTACGCACATCTCAAACCGATTACCGGCCAGGATCCGACCGACGATCAGGATCAGGACGCATACTGCTGCCAGCGCCGCTACCTGCTTATATATCTTTTTCCTTTGTTTGTCCAATTCTGTTCTCCTATATGCCGCTGATCAGTATTTTTTTATCGTAAAGAGCCTCATGGCCCGCGTTACCTCGCACTACCACCCTACCACACTTCCGCCCTGTTTTCACCAACAAAAAAAGCGCCCGCCGCCATTATGGCGATGAGCGCAATTTCTGGTTCTCACAGTATTTTGAATGTATTCCTGCTGAATATCTCTTTAGAGATTCGCCGCTCCGATCATGCCGGCGCTGCTGCCCAGCTCCGCGGCCGCTTCTCCCAGCGCCGCGCAGTCCGCGTCGAGAACGTACCACATCTCTGTTTTACCGTACTGTCCCTCGTTCTGAAGGGCAAACCCGTTGCTCGGATGGACCTGGATCGACAGATTGTCCTTGGCGTCGATAAATTTGGTCAGGATCGGGAATTCACGGAATCTCCGGCAGTGCGTGCCGAGCGCTTCCATCCCCTCCGCGTCGAGATACTCCTGCAGCGTCTTGCCCGCATAAGGACCGTTCATGATCACAGACGGGCCGTCGGGGTGACACGAGAGCTCCCAGGCCTCTGCCAAAATATCGCCGTCATATTCCACATTATACTCATCTGCCAGTCTGTGGCCGCCCCACAGATAATCCTTGCAGGCCGGCTTCAATTTCAAAATACTCATCTCTTCTGCCCGCTGCCATACGATCACTGTCAGAAGTTTTCTTCTATATATTTCTTCAGGGACGCGGCGTCCTCTTTCTCATCGCCGCCGTCGATGTCGATCTCTATACAGTCTCCTTTTCTGATATTCAGGCTCATGACATTAAAGATCAGTTTGGCGTCTCCCTGTCTCGATCCGTTTCGTATGGTCACTTTCCCGCTGCACTTTATCGCTTCTTTGACAAATTCTCCTGCCGCCTTGATGTCCAGGCCATTTTCCAAACGTGATGTAATCTGAATTCTCTCCATATCTTCCTCCGTTTAGCTCCTGCACTGGAAGCTGTCTATTTTTCTGCAGCATTCAGTATTTTCTCAACATTCTCTCTGCCGGTCCGGATCACCATATTGAAGATGACCGCCAGGACAACGCCTGCCAGAATCAGCACGACGCCCGTCACGCCCACTGCAGTGCGGTGTTCGCTTCCGGTAAAGCCCATATAAGCTGCCGCCACCCCGATCGCGGACAGGACCATGGCATACGTTCTCCACCTGCTGATTCGCTTCAGCGCCTCGGACTGTTTCTTTGCTTCTTCAAGCAGCTCCTTTTTACTAAGCTGTGCCATCTTTCACCCTTTCAATTACAAGTTGGTTTAACCAAAACAAGGGGAATTCCGTCAGGAACCCCCCCTTGTTTCATAAAAGTTCCCAGAACTTTCGTCTCGTATGATTAGTAGGACAGACCCGGGTTGAAGAAGCCGACCAGAACGCCGACGAATGCGACGATTACCAGAATACCCATAACCTTCAGGGGGCTGAGCTGCTTCTTAGCCATGAGCCACCAGCAGAGGATTACGAAGATTGCTGTGAGGAGTCCCGGGAAAACGCTGTCAAGTTTTTCCTGCAGGACCATGTATGCTTCGCCTGCCTCGTTGTAAAGAGCAAAGCTGGTCTTTACGGATACCCATGTCGCGGAAACGGCACCGATAACGACGCCGCCGAGTGTTGTGACGGCTTCACGGATCGCTGTGCCGATATCTCCTACGAGGAATTCGACGGCCTTTGTACCCATGTCATAGCCCTTGAAGTACAGGAAACGCATTCCGAAGTATGCGAACAGGTTCCACACGATGATGTAGAAGATAGCGCCCAGAGGTGAACCGCCGCCGGACATACCCATTGCGATACCAAGGAGGATCGGGATGACGGTACCGACTACCAGAGAGTCACCGATACCTGCGATCGGTCCCATAAGACCTGCGCGCAGACCGTTGATCGTCTCGCTGTCGACATCTTCCGCACCGTTTGCTCTTGCTTCTTCAAGACCTGCGGTGACACCGACAATGATGGCGCCGAGCTGAGGCTCTGTGTTGAAGAAAGTCCTGTAAGTGTCCATGGACTCCGCCATCCTGTCGGGGTCATCGGCGTACAGCTCCTTGCAGAGAGGGAGCATGGAGCAGAGGTAACCGAATGTCTGCATGTGCTCCTGGGAGAAGCAGGTCAGGTTGCCGTAATACCATCTGTGAAAACCGGAATTTAACGCTTTTTTGGATAATTTTTTCTCAGCCACGATTAGATATCCTCCTCATCATCATCCCAACCATTTTCCGCTGCTGCACTGGATGCTGCCGCTGCAGGTCTTCTGAGTTCGAGCATCTTGAGCTTAAAGATAATGATTGCAATCATACCTGCGATTACAGTGGAAGCAACCAGGTTGATGCCCATGGAAGCTGCCAGTGTGAAACCTGTCAGATAAGGTACAAAGTCAAGAACGTTGCGGACGATCTGCTTGAGCAGGATCGCAATACCTACGCAAGGAAGGAGCGCGCCGACTGTGAACAGAGTCTTCATCGGGATTCCATCCATGGGAAGTCTTTCCTTGATCAGGTTAACAACGGGCTCTCCTGCCATGCACATGATCACTGTAGGGATCAGGGAGAAGCAGATGTGAGAGATCCAGGGAAGTACATAGTCAACGAGAGGGAGCTTGTCGTATTCTCTCTTGTCTACCCATGCCCAGCCCATGTGCTGCCAGATCAGGTTCATGGTTGCTGTGCCGTAGAACAGGACAGTACCGATCGTACCGACCATGGTTCCGAAGGAAGTTGCCAGCGCGGTTCCCTCTGCGGAAGCGGGATCCAGACCGTAGCTCTTAAGAGCGATCATTGCCAGCGGGATGCCGATGTAAGATACGGCACGAACGTCTGCGGAAACGGTTCCGCCGGGAGTTACCAGCGCGATGTAAACGACCTGCATCGCCGCGCCGACCATGATGCCGGTGGGGATATCGCCGAGTACGATGCCGCAGACCAGACCGCCGATCAGGGGTCTTCCTAATGTGTAGTTACCGATGGATGTGCCTCCCAGACCGGGCATACTGGAGAGGGATGCAAACAATCCGAGAATAATTGCCTGGAATATATTAATAGACATTTCGGTCTCCTTTTCGTGTATCGATTTTTGGACAGATACGATCAGTCAGTATAGCCGAACTGGCCTCTGAACTTCTTCCAGTTGCCGATCGCCGTCTCTTTGAGCAGAGCGAACTCAACTTCATAGCCTGCCTTTGTGATCGCCTCGAGTGCATCTGCCTCTTCCTGTGTGATGGACTGGTTGTTGCCGAGCTTTGTTGCGCCGGGTCTGTCATTGCAGGGGCCGATGATAACGGTCTTGACATCGCTGGGAACAATACCTGCGTCCACGAGGATCTTCTTCATGTCGATGGGGTTCTTGGTGATCAGGAAATACTTATCCTTGGAAGCAAGTACCTTGGGTGCTTTTGCGATGAACTCGTCAACCGCCCATACGAATGTCTTCTTGTCGGAAGCACTCTTGTATGCGCCCTTAAGGACGGGGTTCTTAGCTGCTGCATCGTTGACAGCGATCAGGCCTGTGCAGGGATACTCCAGGGACCATCTTGTAACGGTCTGGCCATGGATCATTCTGTCATCTACACGTACGAAAGAAATAGACATAATAACCTCCTAATGTGAGCTAAAGTTGAACTGAAACAGGATTACAAATCTTCCTCTTCATCGTCATCTGCCGCGACGACGAATTCCTTAATCTGCTCCCTGGCGCCTTCAATGATCTCTTCCTTGAGTTCCTCGGTATCGACATCGTCTTTACCCAGAACTGCCGTAAGAACCAGAGGAAGGTTCATACCGCCGATCATCGTTGTCTTTGCAAGAAGGCCTTTCTCAGCGATGACATTTGCTGCGGTTGCAAGGGGCGATCCGCCGACGATATCCGCGAACATGATGATCTCGTCATCCTCACCGACAACAGAGAGAAGCTCTCTCACGTTATCAGCGAATTCATCAGCGCCCATGCCGTTTTTGAGGCTGGTGGAAAGAACGTCCTCTCTGTCCTCGCCGCCGAGCATTGTCACTGCTTTGTGAAGACCGGGTGCAAATTCACCGTGGCTGACCAGTACTACATACTTCAACTGCGTGTCCTCCTTTCTTTCTGAACCCCTGAGGCTTCAGAATATTAAAAAATCATTAATTACTGATAAAAAGTATATAAAAACGGCGACGCTTGTTCATCTCACAAGTGTCACCGTTTTGCCGTGATATTTGTCATTAAAAAAAATGACAATTGTCACATGGTTCAGTATTCATTTATCTGCAGGCTCTTTAAGTAGTTATTGATCGTCCGGTTCCATATGATCTGTTCCATTCGGATATTGGACCGGCTCTCCAAAATAGAGCGCACCGCAAGTCCGATCTCCTCCTTCGCGTTCTCATATCCCCTGAACCGGGGCTGGATCACGCTCTTTTCCATTGCGCTTTTCAGAATCTCCAGGTTAAAGGCCTCTCCTGTATTCCGGGTGATCCTGCTGAGTGAATCTTCCGACTGCGTCACCTGCGGCAAAACAGAGATGCCCGCGGAATAATCGAAAATCTCCGACTGGATCACGGGATCCATGGTCAGAAGCTTCATGAACTCCCAGGCCATATCTTTCTGTGCCGTGTTCTCGCTCATGGCAATGGAGAGGATGTCAAGCCTTGAATTATTATCCCCGTTGGGGCCCGACGGCATTGTCACGCAGTCCCACTCAAATCCGGAATACTTCATGATGCTGAGTTCCTGGGACTTATAGGCCCTGTATTCGGAGAAAAGCATGGGCTGAAAAGCCACATTGCCTTTGGCAAAGTCTTTTTCCGAGAGCGCGTATCCGCTGCCGAGCGCCTCCAGCTTTTCCAGGAAAGTGATCGCGTCCCCGACCTCCGGAACCGTAAAGTCGCATCCTCTTCCCTTCTCGTCAAAGAGAGTGACGTCATTTGCGTCAAAGGCATCGATCCAGGTATAGTTCACCGTCCCGAACTGATTGATGACTCCCGTTCCGTCCCTGTCCTTTGTCACTTTCCTGCAGATTTCATAGAAATCGTCCCATGTCCAGTCTTTAGCCGGCAGCTCGATATTTTCCCTGTCCAGGATCGTCTTGTTGACGAACATCATATTGGGGGCGCACTCGAAAGGAAGCGCATACTGCCTCCCTCCGTATTGTCCGTATGCATAGGCGCTCTTATAAAAAGCATTCCGGTCAAACGCCTCATCTTTACTGATCAGGTCTCCCAGGTCCTTGAGGGCGCCGATGCGGGCGAACGTGCTGAAATCCCTTCCGAGAATGAAAAAAACGTCCGGGGCGGAATCGTTCATCATCTTTTCGGAGAGCCACTCGGAGTAGTCATCCTTCATAATGCCGCTCTCGTACTTCACCTTTACGCCGGGATGCTCCTTCTCAAATGCCAGAATCGCGTCGTCGATGATCTTGTTGGCGTAGCCGTTCTGAACGCCCCAATAGCTGTCCGAAAAGACGCCGACCGTAAGAACCTTTTCCTTGGAAAAACTGATCCGTCTGAGCTGCCCCGTCATGACAAAAAGCGCAGCAGCAGCAATCAATATGCTCAGGATCACACGGAACCTTCTTTTCTTAAAGAACTCCAAATTCATTCCTGCCTCCATACCCTTGACGATCACCCTCGCAGATCCTGTACAAGGTTACATGTTTAGTTCTCATCCCCGTCAAAACTGTGGATGGTCGCACCCGTCTGTACGGCCCATATTGCCAGCTGCGTTCTGTCGCGAAGGCCGAGTTTGCTCAGTATAGTGCTCAGGCTGTTTCTCACAGTCCCTTCAGACAGATTCAGCTTGGCGGCGATCTCCTTGTTGGAGAGACCGCTTCCCACCAGCACGATGATCTGCCGCTCGCTGTTCTTAAGGCTCGCCGACTGTCTCTCGTCCACATTGATCGTGAGATTTGTCTGTGCCATTCTGGAGAAAAGTCTCACGACCTTGGAAGCTATGTCCTCATTGATCATGGCCGTGCCCTGGTAGACTTTCCGGATGGCGTCCGACAGTTCCTTCATGGATATGCCCTTGAGAAGGTATCCGCTGGCGCCGAACTTGAGCGCGTCAAACACATACTGATCATCATCAAAGGTTGTGAGAATAATGATCTTGATATCCGGATACTTGTCCTTGAGAATCTGTGTACAGATGACGCCGTCCATCTTGGGCATACGAATGTCCATCAGGATCACGTCCGGCTTCTCTCTTTTGACGCTCCGAATCACTTCCTCTCCGTCAGCTGCCGTGTCCGTCACATAAAAGTCCTCTACGCTGTTGAGAATGATCAGGAGACTCTGCCTGATCAGTTCCTGGTCATCCGCAATCAATATTTTGATCATATTTACCTCCAAGTCGAAGCGCTCTGCGCCGGACGTTTGTGTTTACTGTTCGTCTGATCCCCTTCGAATGGGAATCACGGCATGAATCGTAAATCCGCCATCTCCCTTATAGTCCAGTCTTCCCCCCAGCATTTCCAGGCGTTCCTTCATATGATGGAGCCCGAAGCCGGGATTTACATCGCTGCAGCCAATGCCGTTATCGGAAATGATGATGTGCAGTTCTTCTTCCTTGCGGCTGATCGACACGTGGATCTCGGTCGCTTTTCCGTGCCGGATCGCGTTGGTGATGCTCTCCTGCACGACGCGGTAGACGACGTCCTCCTCATCCTGATCGAGATGCCTGAAGTCCGCGTCGAATTCCGTCGTGATCAATACGCCGGTCGACCGTTTTGTACTGTCGATCAGTTTATAAAGCGCGTCTTCGAGACCCATGTTTTCGAGCGCGTCCGGATGCAGCGCCTTCACCGAGTGCCTGACATCAACGATTCCCGTCCTTGCCACCTCCGCGATCGCGCGCAGCTGCTCTTTGGTCGCCTCAGGAGCGATATCCATCAGCATGATGCACGCCTCGATCCCGGTAATGATTCCTGTGAGGGAGTGTCCCAGCGTATCGTGGATCTCTCTGGCCAGCCGGTTCCTCTCCCTTGTCTCCGCCATTCGCGCGGACTCGTTCGCGTACTCCTCGAGCTTTTCATTTGCTTCCTTGAGCTCTCTGTTGAGAAGGATGATCCTCTCCTTCTCGCTCATCTGCGCGAGGACAAGGATCACCATGTAGAAGATAAAGACAAACATATTGACCAGGCTCAGCATATTCAGTATGCCCAGGAACCTGCTCATATAGTCCGCCCGGTAGTATCTCCAGATATTCTCAAGAGGGATCGCCCCGATCCATTCCTGCACTATGTTTCCGTTCATGAACAGGTAAAACACGGATACCGCCAAAATATACATGGCCCTCTTCTGCCAGTCAATCGTATAGCGCATGATATCCGCCAGAAGAAGGACGATCATACCTGTATATCCGAACCCCGTGACGTAGCTGATCGCGATGGCGATTCCGAATTCCAGGACCAGTTTGCAGACCAGTTCCGGATGGTTGTTGCACTCCACGGAGAGCAGAAGCAGAAGACTTGCAAACATCAGGACCGCTGAAAAAGGCAAGATCCAGTTCATGAGCGGAACCCTTCCGGCGCGGATCAGAAACTCCAGCGCCGAGCCCTCGTGTACATATCCCCAGAGGGCATGGGCCGTACAGAGCGTGACAAACAGGATGATCAGGAAATTGAGCAGCACAAGCACCCGGAATACAAGTTCCGGGATCTGCCCCACTTTGTCATTATCTCTTTTTACGATTGCTGTTTTCTCCGCCATTTTCACTGCCACCTGTCAACATTGTACTGCTCTACGTTTTCTGCGGTCACCAGTTCCACCGGCACGGAAATGTAAGACTCCACCTGCTTTCCGTCCAGAAGATCGTAGATCGCGTTGGCCGCTTCCTCTCCGATCAGAGAAGGGGACTGCGCCACGCTGGCCTTCATTCTCCCCTCATAGATCAGCTGCTTGGCGTCCGGAGAAGCATCCACTCCGTAGATATCCACGCTGTCGAGAAGGTTCTTGCTGTCCAGCGCGGCGGCTACGCCGAGGCTTGCCGGATCGTTCAGGCAGAACACGCTGTCAAACTCTATGCCTTCATCTATGATCTCTTCCATTTTGGGCATTGCGATCTCGAGCTGTCCCTCGCAGGGAACCTTCCGCACAACGCTGATCTCATTGTGCCCTTCGATGGTATCCAGAAATCCCTGTACGCGCTCCCTTCCGGATGTCGCCGTCTCATGTGTCATGATCACTACCCGGCGGTTCTTCCCGCTTTTGACCATGTAATCGCCCAAAAGACAGCCCGCCTTGTAATTATCGGATACGATCGTGCAGTCCACCGGCGATTCATCCGAGACATTTGAATCCACGACTATGATCCTGACGCCTTGCGCGTGCGCTTTTTGGAGGACCTCAGAGAGGCCGTCCGCATCCACCGGTGTGAGGACCAGGACACTGATTCCCTCGTCCAGCATCATCTCGATCTGCTCCCTCTGCCTGCGGACGCTGAGCGCGGGATCCCGCAAAATGAGCCGGTCCCCTTCCGCCTCCACGCGATGGCTGATCTGCTCGTTCAGGATCTCATAGAACTCATTGTTCATTGTCATATAGCTGGCGCCGATCAGATGGGATTTCTCTTTCTGGTTGGTAGACGCGTCCGGCTGCAATACCAGATAACCGGCCAGGATTAGTGCACCTGTGCCGGCAAGCAGCGTCATGATCAGCTTGTACATTGATTGGTACGATATTTTCATATTGACCTGTATTCTCCATACTTATTAGTTCAAGGCCCGCTCTGCCCTAAGCCAAAAGACTGTCAAGCACCTCCGCAATCCCGTCATGATCATTGTCCGCCGTGTGGAGCGGGAATCTCTGCAGGATCTCTTCCGGGGCGTTTCCCATCACATAACCTCTGCCGGCCGCTTCCAACATCTCCACGTCATTGTAATTGTCCCCGAAGGCGACTGTGTCCTGCGGCGAAACGCCGAGATGATCACAGAACCTGCCGAGCGCATCCGCCTTCGAAATGCCTTTCGCCATGATCTCGAGCAGAATGTCACTGGATTTTACGGCTTCCACGCCGGGAAATTCCGCCTTGACTTTCTTCTCGATTTCAAGGATGGTCCCCGGCGCGCAGATGCACAGAAACTTATTGACGCCCGCACCGGGTGCCAGGTCCTCGACCGTTCCCTCTCGAGACTGCGCCTCCACGATCCGTTCCTCTCTCAGGATCCTCGGATCGCTCCTGTCCGGCGAAATCCAGTCGTCGACAGAATAGATGCTCCAGGTCATATCAAACCTGTTCCTGATGAAAAACTGCTCGATCTCCGCCGCGAGCTGCCGCGGGATCTGCCGGTTATACAGAACCTTTCTGTCCTCATCCATGATCAGCGCTCCGCTGTATGCGATCAGAGCGCACCGGAAGCAGTTCCTCTTCATGATCGGATAGATGCCGGACGGACTCCTCGCCGATACGATGACGAAAGGTATTCCCATTTCGGAAAGCTTCCTGATCCATGCTGCCGTCCCGGGCATCACACGGTGTTCGGAGTTCAAAAGGGTCCCGTCCACATCGCTGAAGACAGCTCTCACTTTGTTTTTTTCACTCATATATATCTCCCAAGTTGAAAATACGCGGCTTTTCACGTGGGCCTGCCTGACGCCTTGCCAACGGAGACATACTGAAATATTTCAGATTGCTCATCGACAACAAAACCCGTTTGTATTATGATATGTAGTCTGTAAAGAATTGACAATAGCGGCGGGGCAGATTTTAAGCCGCCCTCAATGCCGACAATTGTTATATACCACAAAATTCATTTTCAAAAAAGGAGATATAACCCCATGACTATGGACACAACTACAAACAATGATAGAAATACGGAAAGTCCTGAGAAAACCGGTGCGGAGCTCGCCGCGAACAGCTTTACGGAACAGACCCGTTACCTTGTCCAGGCAGCGATGATCGCGGCCATTTACACCGTACTTACAATGGTTGCTGCAGGTTTTGACCTGGCAAGCGGAGCGATCCAGGTCCGCTTCTCCGAGGCGCTCACGATCCTTCCGTTTTTTACTCCGGCCGCGATTCCCGGCCTGGCCATCGGCTGCCTGATCAGCAACCTGATCACCGGATGTGCTCTCCCGGATATTATCTTCGGATCCCTCGCGACGCTGATCGGGGCCGCCGGCACTTACGCGCTTCGCGAGAACCGGTTTCTGTGCGCGGTTCCGCCCATCGTATCCAATATGCTCATCATTCCCTTCGTCCTGTCCTACGCGTACCACATACCGGGCAGTATTCCCTTCTTCATGCTGACAGTAGGGATCGGCGAGCTGATCTCCTGCATGGGACTGGGGCAGCTCCTTCTCTCCGCGCTGCTCAAAGTTCGCGGCAATATATTCCAGTGAACTTCTCACCGCTGAGACTGAGAAAAGCGGCATCCGGATCGATTGATCCGAATGCCGCTTCTTTTTTTTACAGCCGCATATCCCATGCCATCTGCCAGAACGCGAGCTCATAGCGGGAACAGGCGCTCAGACCGAGGCGCCGCGCTTCTGATCTACATACTGCACCATCTGCGCAAAGTCTGTCTGTGCGGCCTTTGCTATTTCCTCGCTGTATCCGGCGATCAGATACGGTGCGTATCCGGAGATGTATTGTATGATCTGGTCACACTCCGCCTCGTTCTTACAGGACACTGCGTGTGTCTGATTCGCCCGGTCGACCAGCATTGTTTTATACACTACAGTTTTTCCCAAAGGGATAAGGCCGTAGAGCTTGTGTACGGTGGTGTGCACCTGCTTGTACACCCAGACAAGCTCGTCATAGGGGATCAGCTCCGCCGCCATCCCGTGCGCGACCGCGAACGAAGGCGTGAGGTCCACATTATTAAAGGAGTTGGCACTTCCGAGGGCCGCCGCCACCTGCTCCGGATTCATTCCGCGCTCCGCGATCTTGGCTTCCACCTTTTGCACATAACCGTTTCCGGCGATATTCTTAAGATTCCAGAACAGCCAGATCATGCCGATCGCGGTCAGCACGATTCCCGCTATGAGCATACCCGTGTCCGTCTCGCTAGTATCCAGCGTTCGGAAATCCGCCTGATTGGCAATTTCCACGCTGCTGAAGCCAGACGTCTCCAGATACTCGCGGAAGAACTGGCTCTCCTCGCTTCCCATGCTGCGCAGCCGGCCCTTGACCGATACCGTCGATTCGCTCAGATATTCCGCCTCTTCCCTTAGATACTTGTCATTGTCCTCTATGATCTGTTCCGCTGTTTTCATGGCGGACCCTTTCATGTAGAGTCCCATCCACTGATTATCCGAAGGACGCAGGACCAGGTAGTATTTTCCGTCTCCGTCCTCCGCAAAATAGTCAAATATGTAATTGTAATTCGTCAGCTTATAGTAATGACCTGTCTCAATCTGATCCTGCGTAAGCTCGCTCAGCTCCTTAAACTGGTTCATCCGGGTGGCCGCCGCCGATCCCAGGAGCGCCAGCCCCGCGATTAAACAGATCGCCGCCGCGACGATCATAGGAATGTACGTGCGCTTCGCATGCGCCTTCAGTTTATTTGTCAGTTCCCCCATAGTCCCTCCTCAAAAAAATACCGGCATGATATTTTGCCAACATGTTAAAGATATGTTGAACATTATAACATGGCCGCGCGAAACCGTAAACATTTACGTTGAAACATCCCGCCCGGATGAAACTGACTTCCTGTTCTCTTCACTCATAGATTACTTTCGTGTTGGCTTCTCTGAAAACGTTCTCCCCCTGTTCGCAGCCTTTGGGCAGCACGATCTCATCCAGATGGATGCAGCCGCGGAAGGCATAGCGGTCCAGATATTCCATTGTGGACGGAATGCCCACATGGCTCAGTCTGTAGCAGTCGCGAAATGCGTTTTCTCCGATCCTCGTATATCCTTCGGGAAGAATGATCTCCTCGAGGGAAGCACAGTCACGGAAGGCGGTGCTTCCGACCGTCCGCCCGGTATCGGGCGGATTCTCATTGCCGACGGCCGCGGGATCGGCAAAGATCACACCGGTCAGAGTGATACAGTCACGGAAGGCTCCGTCGCCGATCATCACCACGGTACTCGGCAATATCACGCTTTTCAGACTTTGGCAGTCTCTGAAGGCATTGTCTCCGACTCTGTCAATTCCCTCAGGCAGATTAATCTCTTCCAGCATCGTGCACTCGCGAAAAGCGGATCCGTTTATTGCCTGTACGGTCGCCGGAAGCGTCATACTGCTCAGGCTGCTGCACCCTCGGAAGGCGTGTCCTCCGATCCTGGTGACGCCTTCCGGAATGTCTATTTTTTCAAGATTTGCACATCTCTCAAATGTGCTTCCCCGAATTTCTCTGAGCCCTTTCGGAAGCCCTATTTCGCGCAGAGCTTCTGTGCCAAAAAAGACATTGCCCCTGATCTCTGTGACCGGCTCCCCTTTGTAGGTATCCGGAACTACGACTTTGTTCTCCTCGTGGAGCGCCCGCGTGTAATAGCGAAGGCCGTAGCCGGTGTCGTTTTTCTCAAAGATCATATGCGGTGTCCGGTACAGGAATACCGACAGGAACATTGTGACGGCCACAATGGCCGCTCCCGTTCCGTACACTTTGAAGACGCTCCGGCAGTTGTCGTACTCGCTCGCCAGCACGCTGTCGATCTCCGCGTCGGGCATCTCCTTTATCTTGTGGAGCAGCGATTTCTCGCTCGTGAACACGATCAGGCTTGTGACGAGCCAGACGACCGTGATGAGCGCCAGCAGGGCGACGCCGTACGCCAGCTTAAACTCCCGATAGAAGGCAAAGATGCTCAGGATCATAAAGAAGAGAACTGCGTAAATCGCCGTCGCGATGATCTTCTTTCTGGCCGCGTTCTTGTGGATGACTTTCATGCCGGCCGACTGCTCCTGCATGTATATTTTGACGTATGCTTCCAGTGCATCTTTGGGTTTGTCGTAGGTGAGAAGCTTCTCACTGTAATTGTCCAGACTGACCATTATTTCGTTCCTCTTTTTCTGTTATTCTGTTAGTTCTCTCCGACTGCGCGGGCTCAGGTGTCTGCCGACATGATGTACAGCCTCTGCCTGTAATTGATTCTCCTCCCGCAGTATTCGCAGGTCTTTTTGGTCACGTCCACCGGCGCTCCGCAGCCGCGGCAGTGTATGATATTGACGCCCGGGTGCAGCTCGTCCGGTTTTACGGCGTTCTCCCGCATCCTGATCCGGAACAGGTCCTCCCGCGCGTGAATCTTCTCCCCCTTCATCAGGATCCTGCGAAGTCTCACGGACAGCCGGATGTCCGGCCGGCCGTCCTCTCCTTCGGTGATCTGAAAGTCCCTGCACTCCAGGATGTCCGCGTCGACGGGTTCGCCGTCTTTTCCGGCTATCTCTATTTTTTCTCCGTCTCCGGCCGTTTCGCCGTTTTTGTCCTGCTGCCCGTTATAGAGGTAGTAACTCAGTTCGCTGTGGAGATTATTGTAAAAGGTGCTCAGGGGGATCTCCAATTCGCCGAGGTCCTTTTCAAATTTGCGGATCAGCTGCGTCTGCTTCTCATACCTCTGCTGCGCGAGGCGCGTGATCACAAATGCGTGCGTCACAAAGAAGAGGTAGAAGATCAGAAGCGCAGGCGTCACGCCAAATACCACTGCCTTGAGCTTGTCGAAGAACATGAAGGTCCTTCCGGTCGTCTTTACAAGGTAGAACGAGATCGGCAGGCAGACCGCGAGGCACAGTATGAGTACTGCCGCGTAGAGCCCTGTATTTTTGGACTCCTTGTCGGCAAAATATTGCCCGCCTTCCCTTCGGTCCGCGTACTCGACGTTGTAGCTTGCTCCGCAGTAAGGGCATCCGTCGCTGAAAGCAGTTCCTTTTTCCTCATAGCCGCAGTTGGGACAGGTGCAGGTCCCGGAAGCCGCTTCTGTGCCGAGATAGGTATACTTGATCAGCGGACTGAAATCTTTCTCCCTGTGTATGAGCGCATCGTTTCGGAAGTACTTTTTCTGAAGAACGATCCCGTCTCTCACGTCGTCGCCATGGGAGTGATCTGAGGAGCGGATCCGGATGTTGTGGTTCTCCCAGAACTCCGTCTGCACGCAAAGTCCGTATTTCTTAAGTATCTTAGCCTGTTCTTTTTCTGAAACAAATGTCATGCCGCACTAACCCTTTGGCCGTTCCCCATCGGTCGACCGCTCTTAATGATTGTTATTGTTATTATTGTTGTTATTGTTGTTATTATTGTTGTTGTTGGAGCTGCCTCCGCTGTAGCTGCTGCTGTAGCCGCCGCTGCTTCTGCTGATCTGCGGCGCGGGCTGCACTTTTCGGACGATAAAGTTCGAATTGCTCGCGAAGACATACGCTATGTCGTTTATAATGCAGCGCATATTATAGCGCTTTTTTATGTTTCCTTTTTCGTCTTTGATCTCGAATCCGGATTCATTTCCGTCTGCAGAGCAGCCGTTCTTCAATTCCTGAAATATGGCTTCCGCATCACTTTCACTGATCTGGTAGTACTGCATGAGTTTCTGCAGATAAAACCAGGCTGTAAAATCATTGTACGTCTTGGGCTTAACCACGAATCATCTCCTCCATCTCTTCTGTTGAAAAATAATAAAATTCAATATTTTGAAAGGGCAGATCCATCGCCTGCATATGGTAGAATGCGTTGTTTCTCTGCTTATTATAGTGGACATTTCTGAGTGCTGTCGTTGTAAAGAATATATTGTTGGCCTCTGTTTTGGAGAGGTACTGCCCATACCGGCGCAGAAAAGGCATGAGGTCGTATTGATAGAAGCCTTCCCTGTCCGACGGCATCTGCTCCAGCACGCCTTTGTAGACCGCCTCATTGGCAATATGCCTCTGCTTGGTGCGGCCTTCGTCGCCGTAGACGATCATATCCCCGGAGAGGAGCTGAATGAAGAGCGAATTGTTGGCCGGGTAGTCGCTCTGCGCCTCCAGCACTTCCTTGCGGATATAGAGGCTTACATCGCTGTCCTGCGTGATGCATATAAACATTCTCTCTCCCCGCAGGATCTGCGATTTCAATTTGTACTCCGTGCCGTTAAGTGTCAGCACAAAAGCGTCCGGATCGTAGATGTATCTGAGCGCGGCGTCCGCCTTGATCAGGTCCTGCAGAGGCGGGACGCCCATCGGAATGCGGGGCGGCCGATAGTCCTCGGCGGCCTGCAGGTGCATGCGGCTCAGGTACTCGTAAACGGTGTACATATTCCCCGGGTCGGGCCCGTACTGCATCTGCTTATAGAGTTCCTTCTGCAGAAGGCACGTGTAGCTTCTCGGAGAGTGGTACAGGTCCTTGACGAAGGGACATCCGGTTTTGCACAGATACAGGTATCCGCACCGGG
Organism: Lachnospiraceae bacterium; assembly: GCA_045546175.1. Taxonomy (GTDB): domain Bacteria; phylum Bacillota; class Clostridia; order Lachnospirales; family Lachnospiraceae; genus CAG-791. Next base: position 28,596 of record JAZQCI010000002.1, read on the forward strand.
CACAGGCCGGGTCAAAACCCACCGCGCCGTGCGCCGCCTTAATCTTGTCCAGGGCTGCCGCCAGAATATCGTCGACCTCATCCTTATAGATATTGCCGTAGTAGAACTCCTCGTGCTTCTGTCCCCGCACGCAGGAATATATGTCGCCGTTCCTCTCCAAAAGGAAGAACTTGGAACCACAGTTGTCGCAGTTTGTGCAGTACTCTGGTCCGAATTCCGCAAACCAGGCCGTGTCCAGCCCTTTCTGCAACTCCGTTCCCTCAAAAGCTTCCCTGATCCTGTGGTAGAAATCCACCTGCTCTTCTTCCGACAGCGCCGTCAGAAGGCCTCCGCAGTTGTAGTCGAACCCGATCATGAAATTGAAATCATTCATGTCCAGACAGGTCTCCCGGTCCAGGAAGCGTATATCCTCGATCATTTCCTCTGTCCGGAGGTAGTGCTCCTTAAAGATGGTCGCGGACACCTTCTTCTTGCCGGGAAGAGACTGCAGAAGTTCTATATTTTGAAGGATGCGCTGCAGCGTCGGCTCTCCTCCTTTGGTCAGCCTGAACGTATCGTGGAGCGAAAACGGAAGGTCAAGGCTCCCGCTCACCGACACGCTGTAGTCCCGGATCGTGTCGATATGCCGCCCGAGGTCATACAGATTCGTCTTGATGTGGGGACTCCCGATCCGGAATCCCGCCCCGGTGATCAGCGACTCATTTTCCTCGTAATAGTCGTGTATAAAAGCGATCAGAGCGCGGAAATCCCCGGCCGACAGCGTCGTCACCTCTCCTCCGTGCAGGGAGATGTTGAACGGCATGACCTCTGCGGCCCTGAACTTATTCACTGCGTACTGCAGTGTCTCCAGGGGGCCCTTGTCCGAACCGGAGTCCACGGTATTATCTTCCAGATAGCAGTACCTGCACTGCATGTTGCAGGCCATAGTCGGCACATATAATAAATGGATAAATCTCATTCTGTGTAACTGTCTCCTTTTCCGGCTGCTCTTCCGGCTCTCCTTCCTAATAGTAGCACGTTTTGTGCTGCGATTGTGTCACGGGGACATATCTACTGACACACTTTTTGTGTGTCAGTAGATACGTCCCCGTGACACACCTCTTAGCATTGACTAACACCGACTGCAAATCAGATAATTAATCAATGCATGAACCAACATGCCAAACGATCATAATAGCCATATGAAAGGAGTAGCGCACATGAAATACAAATGTACAGTATGCGGTCACATCTATGACGAGGAGAAGGAAGGCGTAAAGTTTGCTGACCTTCCCGAGGATTGGAAGTGCCCTTTATGCAAGCAGCCCAAATCCAAATTTGAGCCCGTCGACGAGACAGCAGAACTCACTTGGGCTTCCGAGCACAAGATCGGCATCGCTTCCGACCTGAGCGAAGACATGAAGGAATTCCTTCGCGCTGAATTCGCAGGCGAGTGCAGCGAAGTCGGTATGTATCTGGCTATGTCCAGAGCCGCCATCCGTCAGGGTTATCCCGAAGTCGGCGCTTTCTATCGCCAGGCAGCCTTCGAAGAAGCCGACCACGCTTCCCGCTATGCAGAGATGCTGGGCGAGGTAGTCTCCGCCTCCACCAAGGAGAACCTCGAGGCTCGCGTCGCGGCTGAGAACGGCGCATGCGCAGGCAAGACCGCTTTTGCAAAGAAGTGCAAAGAGATGGGTCTGGACGCTCTTCACGACAGCATCCACGAGATGGCTCGCGACGAGGCGAGACACGGACAGGGCTTCAAGGGCCTTCTGGACAGATACTTCAAATAATAATCAGAGTAAAAAGAGACGGTTCCACCGGCACAAATATGTCGGCGGAACCGTCTCTTTTTTCACTTTATTCCACTGTATCGATCAGCTCGATCGAGTGCTCCATGTTCAGCTTCAGGCACATGTCGATGAACTTGTCGAGCGGGACGTCGTTAATCTGCTTGTTGGAACCGCGCATATTGATGGATACAGTTCCGTTCTCCGCTTCCTTGTCACCAAGAACCAAAATATAGGGATCCTTGTAGTTCTTGAACTTCTTGATCTTCTGCTTCATGTTGTTGTCGGAGTAATCGGCCTCAACACGGATGCGCAGCGCTTTCAGTCTCTGTACGACCTTCTTCGCATACTCATTGTGCTCGGTGCGGATCGGAACGACCGCGACCTGATAAGGGGACATCCAGAACGGGAATACGCCCTTGAAGTTCTCAATGATGATGCCGAGGAATCTCTCGATGGAGCCGAAGATCGCGCGGTGAATGACCACCGGCACCTTCTCGGAGCCGTCCTGCGCGGTATACTTCAGGTCGAAGTTTCTGGGCAGCTGGAAGTCGAGCTGGATCGTTCCGCACTGCCACTCTCTGCCGAGCGCATCCTTGATCTGCAGGTCGATCTTGGGGCCGTAGAAGGCGCCGTCGCCTTCGTTGATCTCGTAGCCGCCCTCTCCGTATTTCTTGTCGAGGATCTTCTTCAGAACTGCTTCCGCGTCGTTCCAGAGCTCGATGTCGCCCATGAAATCGTCGGGTCTTGTGGAGAACTCGGCTCTGTAAGTGATTCCGAAGGTCTTGTAGATCTCATCCGCAATGCTGAGGATATCGTCGATCTCCGCCTCAATCATGTCTTCTGTCACGAATGTGTGGTCGTCGTCCTGACGGAACTCCTGTACTCTGAGAAGTCCGTTCAGCTGTCCGGTCTTCTCTTTTCTGTGAAGCACGTCATACTCGGAATAGCGGATAGGCAGCTCCTTGTAAGAGCGGGGCTTTCTGCCGAATTCCATCATGGCGTTCGGGCAGTTCATGGGCTTTGCGGCCATGGTATCCACTGACTCGACGGAGTATTTCTCATCCTCGTCCTTGCCGGGAATGATGAACATGTTGTTTACATAATGTGCCCAGTGTCCGCTGATGATCCACAGCTTATTGTTGTTGATAACAGGAGCGGAAATCTCCTGGTACTCGTGCAGATCCTGTACGTCTCTGGAGTACTGCATCAGAGCCTGGTAGAGCTTCCAGCCGCGGGGCAGCCAGTAAGGCATGCCCTGTGCCGTCTCATTGAACATGAACAGCTCCAGCTGCGGGCCCAGTTTCTTGTGGTCGCGCTCCATCGCTTCCTTGATCATCTTCAGGTGCTCTTTGAGCTGCTTCTGATCCGGGAAAGCATATAGATACACTCTCTGCATCTGATCCCTGTGCTCATCGCCTCTCCAGTAAGCGCCGGAAGCCGACTTGACCTGGAAGGCCACGTTCATCAGGAGCTGGGAATTGTCGATATGGGGTCCGCGGCAGAGGTCTACGAAGTCCTCGCCGGTATAATAGACGGTGATCTTCTCGTCATCGGGAAGGTCCTGAATGAGTTCGGTCTTGAACTTCTGGTCCTTGAAGATCTCGAGAGCTCTCTCCTTGGAAACCTCTTCCACTGTCCAGGCTTCTCTTCTCTTTATGATCTCCCGCATCTTATTCTCAATGGTCTTGAAATCCGCTTCCGTAATCGCAGTGGGAAGCACAAAATCATAATAGCAGCCGTCCGCAATCTGCGGTCCGATCGCGTACTGCACTTCCTTGCCGTAAATCTCGATTACTGCCTTCGCCAAAATATGGGCGAGCGAATGGCGGTAGACTTCCAGAAACTGTTCTTTTTCCATGATCTGAATCTCCTGTATCTGTATTTTGAACGATCGTAGTACGATATCCGCATAATTATACCACAATTCGGAAGATAAGTGTAAAATATCAATGAACCATTCGTATGAATACATACGGTTCGGGACTCGCCGCGCCTGGCGCGCCGCGGGCCGCCCCGGAAAGGAGAAAACCATGCCTTCAACCTACGCCCATTATCGCTTCGGACAGGATGTGCTGAGAGCGCTCCCCGACAAATATCAAAAGGTCCTGCTGCAGGAGGAAGCCCTGTTCAACATCGGCCTGCACGGTCCCGATATTTTGTTCTATTACAAGCCCTTCTCGCATCACGCGATCCACGGCGAAGGCGGCCGCATGCACAGGCTCACCGGAAGACAGTATTTCTCGGAAGCCGGAAAAACATTTCTTGAAAGAGGTCCCCGCAAGGCGGACTACGCCTATCTGTGCGGCTTTCTCTGCCATTATGCCCTGGACCGCGCCTGCCATGGCTATATCAACGACCTGGCGGCCCTTGGAGAAGTGTCCCACGCGGAGATCGAGAGCGAGTTCGACCGCTTCCTGCTCGTGGAAGACGGCATAGACCCCGTTCGCAGTAACCTGGCAGCCCACATCCACGCTTCCCGCAGAGCGGCGAACGTGATCTCCGCCTATTTCCCCGGCGCATCGGAGAAAGTGATCCTCGAAGGGATCTTCTCCCTGTGGGGCTTCAACCTCCTTCTCACTCTGCCCGGGCATCTCGGCTACCGGCGGGTTGACCGCCTCCTGCAAAAACTGCCGGCCTACGATCTCATCCACGGCCACATGGTCAACCTGGATCCCAATCCGCTGTGCGCGCGCAGCAATTCGGACCTGCGCCGGAAGTACGAAGACGCGGTCAGCGACGCCGCCCATCTGATCCGCGAATTTCTCCCGGCCTTGCGCGGCAAAAAAGAGTGGTCCCCACTGATGGACTACGATTTCGAGTCGATTCCTGCCTCTGCGGACCGGGCTACGAATTGAGCAGGTGTGACCGCGGCCTTCCGATCTCTACCTCATATCGCCGCATAATGCAATCTCATATCGCTCATAATGCAAAAACAACCTTTTCCGAAGCTCCGCCCTATATGGCAGCTGTGCTTTCACCGCTGAGCGGCAGGTGATACCGCCCGATCATTTGATGAGATGGAGCTTGTCGATCTCTTCATCGGTCAGCTGATAGAAGCCTTTGGCGGCCAAGTCATTCTTCAGGCCGCTTGCCCCGAGTACCTGCGGGTAGTGATAGCCGGAACCGGTGAAGAAACCTTTGTCCATGCACTCCTTGACATGATCGGGATTATCCAGCTCTGTCAGTACCACCATCAGCCGGAAAACCGAGCCGGCGTCTACGATCGACCAGTCGGCGCAGGACATAGAACTGATTCCGGGATAAGCCTTCTCTATATCGAAGGAAAGCATATCATCCTTTGTGTACCCTGCCTCTTTTTCAAAATCATAGATCTCCGCATAGTTGGTAAGTACGCCGGATGAATTCTCGAAGATAATTCCTAGATATTTATTCAGCACCCCACGTCCCAAATGCTTCGCATTCGGAACGTTTTTGATCTTTTTTTCCGGGGTGCTGAATAATAACTATTGAAGTTGTTTTTCCAAATGCATATAATAGTAAAAGTTTTTATGAGTTTTCCGAATAAAACTCATGTTTAGTAATTCACTGCTGATTTATCAAAATATCGTCCGCAGTGAGTAAGTAAATAAGGAGGAAACACTATGAAAAAGTATTTTGCACTGCTTCTCGCAGGCATGATGGCTCTCTCTCTGGCTGCATGCGGCGGATCTTCCGCTCCTGCCTCTTCTGAGCCCGCTGCCGAGACCGAAGCTGCCGAGCCTGCTGCAGAAGCGGAAGGCACTGAGGCTGAAGCTCCCGCTGCCGATGCTTCCGCTGAGATCAAGGTTGTCGAGGCCGGTAAGCTCCACATGGCTACCAACGCCGCATTCCCGCCTTACGAGATGATCTCCGACAACGGCGGTTTCGAAGGAATCGACGTAGAGATCGCTACAGCGATCGCACAGAAGCTCGGTCTTGAGCTGGTTGTCGACGACATGGAGTTCAGCTCTGTCATCACTTCTGTTCAGGGCGGCAAGTCCGACATCGCAATGGCGGGCCTGACTGTCACCGAGGAGCGCAAGCAGAACGTTGACTTCACCGAGTCCTATGCGACCGGCGTACAGGTCATCATTGTTCCCGAAGGATCTGACATCAAGACTGTTGATGATCTTGCAAACGACAAGATGATCGGCGTTCAGGACGGAACAACCGGTTACATCTACTGCTCCGACACTGTTGAGAACGGCGGCTACGGAGAGGATCATGTCACTTCCTATCCCAACGGCGCTATGGCGATCGAAGCCCTCAAGGGCGGCAAGGTCGACGCAGTTGTCATCGACAACGAGCCCGCTAAGGCTTTCGTACAGGCAAATGCAGGCCTGAAGATCCTTGACACCGAGTACATCGTTGAGAATTATGCGATCGGTATCTCCAAGGACAACAACGGCCTTCGCGACGCAGTCAACAATGCTCTTAAAGAGCTCATTGCTGATGGCAGTGTTCAGCTGATCGTTGATAAGTACATCACCGCTGAGAAGTGATCATCCCGCAGTAACTTTTCCGGGAATCTTTACTTAAAAGTAATCTGAATCGCCATGCCCGGTCCGTTTAAATGCGATGGGCATGGCGATTTTAACAAGTTTTTGGAGGTAGTAATTTGGGCACTTTATTCCAGGATCTGGCTGCGCAATTCAACCAGGCTTTTATTGAAGCGGACAGATGGCAGCGTTATCTCTCCGGAATCGGCATCTCCTTTACCGTCACGCTGGGTGCGCTGATCATCGGTATTATCCTCGGCGTTCTTGTCGCGATCATCCGCACGCTGCACGACCAACAAAAGGGTACAGACCACAGCGTTCTTTTGAGCATTGCCAACACGTTCTGTGAGTTCTACACGACCGTGATCCGCGGTACCCCTATGATGGTTCAGCTGCTGATCATGGGCTTTGTTATCTTTAAGTCCAGCCGCAACCTTGTCGGCGTCGCGATCCTCTCTCTCGGCATCAACTCCGGCGCCTACACGGCGGAGATCATCCGAAGCGGCATCATGTCGATCGATCCCGGTCAGATGGAAGCCGGCCGCAGCCTCGGCATGGACTACATCACAGTCATGAAAGACATCATCATTCCGCAGGCGATCAAGAACATCCTTCCCGCTCTGGGCAACGAGCTGATCACGCTCTTCAAGGATACGTCCCTGGTCACTGTCATCGGTCTTACCGACCTGACCAAGGCGGCTCAGCAGATCCAGGCCAAAACATACCAGGCCTTTATGCCCTACATCGGCATCGCGATCATGTACCTCGTTGTAGTCATGATTTTGACAAAACTCCTCGGAATCCTGGAAAGGAGGTTGAGAGAAAGTGACAGACGCTAAGAATACCAATCAGGCCCCTGTACAGCAGGGAGAAGTCATGATCCATGTAGAGAACCTCAAGAAGTCGTTTGGTGACAATGTCGTCCTCAACGGCATCACACAGGATATCCGCAAGGGCGAGAAGGTCGTTATCATCGGCCCTTCGGGCTCGGGAAAATCCACTTTCCTGCGCTGCCTGAACCTTCTGGAAGTGCCTACCAGCGGCCATATCATTTTCGAGGGGACAGATCTCACCGACAAGGATACCGATATCAACGCGATCCGCAGAAAGATGGGAATGGTCTTCCAGCACTTTAACCTCTTTCCCAACATGACGGTCCGCAGGAACATCACACTGGCTCCCGTGCGCACCGGCTACATGAAGCAGGAAGAGGCGGACGCGGAAGCAGAGCGCCTGCTGGCGCGTGTCGGACTTCTCGACAAGGCTGACGCCTATCCCGCAAGCCTCTCCGGCGGACAGAAACAGCGTATCGCGATCGTCCGCGCGCTGGCCATGAACCCGGACATGCTCCTCTTCGACGAGCCCACCTCCGCTCTCGACCCCGAAATGGTCGGCGAGGTTCTGGAAGTTATGAAGGAGCTGGCGGAATCGGGTATGACAATGGCAGACGTCACGCACGAGATGGGATTTGCCAGAGAAGTCGGAACCCGTGTCCTCTTCATCGACGAGGGAATTGTCAAAGAAGAGAACACCCCGCAGGAGTTCTTCTCCAATCCCCAGAACCCCAGGCTTCAGGATTTCCTGTCCAAAGTCCTGTAAATACTGATTTATGGCATCAAAAAAGCCTTGCAGCGCTGCAAGGCTTTTTTTCATGATTTTCCCGCAATCTCTTCCAGAAAAGCCCGGGCTTCCTTCGCGCCGCCGCAGGCGCGAAAACTGTCTGAAACCAAGACCGCGTTTTCCTTGTAAG
>JAZQCI010000003.1:0-23534 GCA_045546175.1 Lachnospiraceae bacterium
CCGGGCTCCGGTTCGGGCTGGGGTTCCGGTTCCGGCTCGGGTTCCGGCCGAGGCTCAGGTCCCGGCTGGGGTTCCGGCTCAGGCTCAGGTTCCGGCTCCCCAGGAGCCGCCTGCTCATATCCGACGGTCTTTCCATCACCCGCCTCTCCTGCCGCCGCTGCCAGGGAAGGAGCCGATACGGCACCTGACATGACAACAAATGACAGGATAAATACTTTCAACCGCTTGAATAATTCTCTCTTTCTCACACTGCCTCCAGTTTCCTGCATAAGGAATAATGTATGTCAACACAGATCTATCGCCCGCACCCGGTTGGCAGATCCTCTCCCACTCGACTGATTACCGGACTGATAAATAGACTGATTACTGGACTAATTACAGATTTGTTGCCGCATGACGCTCTTTTGTCATATAGCATTCATAATTATAGCACTATCTCCATAAATATACAAACAATGTTGCCCGCAAGGCTTCTAAAAAAGGCAGGAAAACCTCCTGCCCCGGCTTTTTCAGACCTTTAAGAACCGCAGTTTTGAAGTATAAAATCCATTCGATTCCTCGACAATGTACTCGCCGTCCATTTCTTCCATCAATCTTTTGACAATTCGGACACCGAACCCCGTGCTGTCCGGTTTTCCCTCTTCAAAGACCCTGACCGCATTTACGAACCGGATCTCCACGTAATCCTTAAGTTCCTTACAGCAAATGAATACTTCCGCGTCCCGCTTTCCGTACTTCGTAATATTGCTGACGATGTTGCTGAACACCCGTCCGATTCCTTCCCTCTGGACCACAATGGTGCTGTTTCCATAATTGACGTCGGCCCTGACGTGAAATCCTTCTCCCTCGAGGTGCGTCAGAATGTCTCCGATATAGCCGCTCAGCACGTCATAGGCCGGAATTTCCATCTTTTCTTCCGCAAAATATCCCTGCATCGTCACATAGTCAAAATTCTGATCGATCAGGTTCCTGAGCCGCACCGATTTTTCTCTCGCCTTGCCCAGGTACTCCTCTGCCTGCGGTTCTCTCCCGCGGATCTCACCTCCGGCAAAATCCAGATACATGATCAGCGACGTGAGGGGCGTCCTGAGATCGTGCGCGATCTCCGCGGCCATCAGACGGTTGCTCCTTTCCAGCCGCTCAATGGTCTGAAGCTGATCCTGCATGCTCTTTCGAAACTCGTCGACACTCTCCGCAAGGGCAGTGATCTCACTGCTGCCTTTGACGGTGATCCCCCGGGTCAGGTCTCCTCCCTCAAGAGCATGAATCTCTTCATTGATCGTATGAATGTAGTCCAGCTCCCGGCGGATTCCGATGACTACGATCGCATAGAAGAGCAGCAGCGCGAGCAGCGCTTCGATCAGAATCATCCTGTTGTTAAGACCGTTCCCCGCGATATGTTTTCCGACAAAATAGCATAAAGCAAAGAAGCCCACCGCTGCCACCAATGCCAGTGTGATCAGTACTGTGAGCTTCTTTTTAATCGTCCATCTATTCACTTACAAACCTATACCCTCTCCCCCATTCCGTGCGTATGTAAGACGGATGCCTGGGGTCGTCCTCGATCGCCATCCGCAGTCTTCGGATGTGGACCATGACCGTGTTATTGGCGTCGTAAAAATAGGGCTTCTCCCAAACGCTTTCATATATATTCTGGATGGAAAAGATCTTGTTCTGATACTGGACAAGGAGTTTAAAGATCTTGTATTCAATATCCGTCATGGTGACCGCTTTCCCGTCCTTGAATACTTCATTAAATTCCCTGCCGACCCGGAAACGCCCCGCCTCCAGATACTGCTCGCCGGGCTGTATCTCTTCTTTGCCCCTGTATTTCTCGTAACGGCGAAGGAGCGCCCTGATCCTGGCCATGAGCTCTTCCTGGAAGAAAGGCTTGACCAGATAGTCGTCTCCGCCCGCTTCAAAGCCCGCCGTCTTCTCGTGAACGCTTCCCTTTGCCGTCAGAAACAGTACCGGTGCAAGGGAGACCTTGCGGATTCTCCGGCAGACTTCATAGCCGTCCAGATCCGGCAGCATTACGTCCAATATGATCAGGTCCGGATTCCTGGCGATCTCTTCCAGCGCTTCCTCTCCCGTCGCTGCTTGCAGTGTCTTAAATCCCTCTCTTCCAAGCAAAATAGTGACAACTTCCCGAATATCCTGATCGTCCTCTACAATTAAAATCGTATCCTTCATAGACGCCCCTTAAGACTCTCTGAATTCTGAAATCAGTGTAATTATTCACCCCTTGGGTGCTGAATACTTACAAATTCGCTTCGTTTATTATACCTTATCCCTCAAATGAATTCCACTCGTGCGAAAAGGGATGCTGAACGAACTGCCCAACACCCCTTTTCAGTGGTTCTTGTCCAATGGATTGTACCTCCTGTTTTAAATTTAGTACTCTTGGAAAATATTCAGTTGTACTTTGGACCGTACCTCCTTTGGATTTATTTGATAATTTAATTATACTCATTCAGGTCTAATTGTCAATTAATATGATATATATTTTTAAATTGTCTGTATTTTCAGTATTTTAAGACCAATTGCTTGTTTATTGCACTTGCGGCGCCCACTCTCTTTTGGCCGTCTTCTGGTCAAAAAAGAAACGGGGAGAACGACTCTGCGTTCTCCCCTCTCTGATCTTCCTTATCTCTTGTTGCTACGTCTCCAGATGTGCATCTTCTCCGCCTCCGCGATCAGTTCATCTCTGAACTGCGGGTGCGCGATATTGATCAGATCCTCCGCTCTCTGCCAGCTCGTGCGGCCTTTCATCATGGCAATGCCGTACTCTGTGACGATATACATGGCGTTTGCGCGTGTATCTGTCACGATACTGCCGTTTGCCAGCGTGGGACGGATGCGGCTGACCAGGTTCCCCTGCTTGTCCTTGAATGTGGAGGACATGCAGACGAAGGACTTGCCTCCCTTGGAGGCATACGCGCCGATGACGAAGTCGAGCTGTCCGCCGGCGCCGGAGATGTTCTTGGTGCCCGCGCTCTCCGCGTTGATCTGTCCGAACAGGTCGCAGTCCACCGCGTTGTTGATGGAGATAAAGTTGTCCAGCGCGCCGATCTGCTTCACATTGTTGACGTAGTCAACGGAAGCGCTCATGCACTCCGGGTTGCCGTCCAGATAGTCGTACATCTTCTTGGTACCTGCGCCGAACGCATAGGTCTGCAGGCCTCTGTTGATGTTCTTGTGCGCGCCGGTGATCTTGCCGGCTTCCGCCATATCCACGAAAGCGTCCACGTACATCTCGGTGTGGATGCCCAGGTCCTTGAGGTCGGACTCCGCGATCATCTTGCCGATGGCGTTGGGCATGCCGCCGATGCCGAGCTGCAGGCATGCACCGTTGGGGATCCGGTCCACGACCAGCTGCGCGACGGCCTTATCCACGTCCGTGCCGGGCTTTGCCGGAGGCATCGCGTCGATCGGAGCGTTGTCGCCTTCCACGATCATATCTACATCGCTGATGTGTACATAGGCGCTTCTGTCACCCAGGCAGATGGGCATGCTCGTGTTGACTTCCACGATGACCTTTTTGGCCATCTGAACAACCGCATAGGTGTGGCTGGCGCTGGGTCCCAGGTTAAAGTATCCGTGCCTGTCCATAGGGCCGACCTGCATGATCGCCACGTCCAGCGGATCCTCTCTGTCCAGATAATAGCGGGGAAGCTCGGAATACTTGAGTGGTCCGTAGAAGCTGAGCCCTGTGGTCGCGGCCTTTCTCTCGACGCCGTTCATGTGCCAGCTGTTCCAGATGAAATGCTCCTGGGGATTCTCTATTTTGAAAATTTCCGGCTCGTGCATCAGGATACCGCCGTAAATCTTCACGTCATGCATCTGGGGCATTCTCTTCGCGAGCTCTCTGTCGACCGCGACGTTTGTGGTCGCGCACCAGCCGTAATCCACCCAGTCGCCGTCCTGGATCACCGCTGCCGCCTGCGCAGCCGTTACCAGTTTCTGTTTATACTCTTGTTCGTAACCCATTTTTAACTCCTCCCATCCTTGATAGTGTTTGCAGCCCGCACGCGGCATAGCGGTTCGCAGTGCGAGCCTTGCATTCGGCGCAGATTTCTCTCTACTTCCGCGCCAAAATATCGTATAGTGGTATTATACATCAACCGCCGCACTAAATCACCTAAGAATGGTGTTGACAGATGTGGATAGATTGTGTAAAATCTATTTGTAAGCAATTAAAGAACGCTTTTTGATTCAGTTTCAAGTAAATTATATTTCAAGCTAAAATATAGAAAGGAGACACTTATGGTTTACAAGTTTGATGAGAGCAATTTTGACGCAGAGGTCCTTCAGAGTGACATCCCCGTATTCGTAGATTTCTACGCAGACTGGTGCGGTCCCTGCAAGATGATGAGCCCCGTGATCGACAAGCTCGCTGAGGAATATGACGGAAAGATCAAGGTCGGAAAGGTCAACGTCGACGAGAACGGCGATCTCGCGGTCAAGTACGGCATCATGAGCATCCCCAACATGGTTTTCTTCAAGAACGGTGAAGTCGCAGACCGCGTTGTCGGTGCGATCCCCAAGCCCGCCATGAAGGAGAAATTCGAGAAGAACGCATAAACCCGGACGGATTGACCGGCAGAAACGATTACAGGTAATTAGAGAGCACACGGCCCGCGCCGTGTGCTCTGTTTCACAACAAACATTCAGGAGGACCTCATGTACGATCTGATCATCATCGGAGCCGGCCCCGCCGGCCTTGCAGCCGGAATCTATGCCTCCAGGGCAAGACTTAACGCTGTTATCATCGAGCAAAACTATGTAAACGGAGGCCAGATCATCGATACCTACGAGATCGATAACTATCCGGGCCTTCCCGGCCTCTCCGGCATGGACCTCGCCGCGAAGATGGCGGAGCACGCCGAAAAGCTCGGCGTGGAAACGGTCAACGGTTTCGTCCAGAGCCTGGACCTGACCGGCCCTGTCAAAAAAGTGGTCACCGACGAGGGCACTTACGAAGCCAAGGCCGTCATCATCGCTTCCGGCGCCACCCACAGTAAGCTCGGCGCGGAAGGCGAGAATCAGTACGGCGGAATGGGCGTCTCCTACTGTGCGACCTGCGACGGCGCTTTCTACCGCGGCAAGGACGTCCTTGTGGTAGGCGGCGGCGATGTCGCCGTCGAGGATGCGATCTTCCTGGCCCGCGGCTGCAATAAAGTCTATGTCTGCCACCGCAGAGACGAGCTGCGCGCCGCCAAGGTCCTTCAGGAGAGACTTCTCGCTCTTCCCAACGTGGAAATGGTCTGGAATTCCAACCTCAAGTCCATCACGGGCGGCATGAAAGTCGAAAAGGCAACCGTCGTCAACAAGCTGGACCAGAGCGAGCGCACGATCCCGGTTTCCGGCGTCTTTATCGCCGTGGGCATTCAGCCCCGCAGCGAATTCGCCAAAAACCTTGTCGCCATGGATGAAAAGGGCTACATCATCGCGGATGAGACCGGCGCCACCAGCGTTCCCGGCGTCTTCGCCGCCGGCGATGTGCGCACCAAGCAGCTCCGCCAGGTCGTAACGGCCGTGGCCGACGGCGCAAACGCCGTCACCAGCGTGGAGAAGTATCTGCTTACTTTATAAGTCCGAAAAATTTCACACTGTAAAAAATACGGGGGTGTTGCGTCGCAACACCCCCTGTTTTAATGTCAGAAATTTTGATATCCTTACTCCTTCGGCCTTTCACTGCGATCCGACAGATCTGACGGCCGGGGGCCGCTTCGCAGCTCAGCCTCTCTCCGCCTTGAATCCCTCCAGGATCTGCATGCCGGCAGAGCATCCGATGCGGGTCGCGCCGGCTTCGATCATGGCCTTGCAGGTCTTCCAGTCGCGGATTCCGCCCGCCGCCTTGACTTCCACTTCATCGCCTACGGTCTGCTTCATGAGCGCCACATCCTCTACGGTCGCGCCGCCGGTTCCGAAGCCGGTAGAAGTCTTGATGAAATCGGGCTTTGCCCTGAGCGATATTTTGGCAAGCTTCTCGATCTCGGACTTCTCGAGATAGCAGTTTTCGAAGATGACCTTGGTCAGAACGCCCGCCGCGCGGCAGATGTCCGCGATCGTCCTCATCTCGCGCTCGACATAGTCCCAGTTTCCGTCCTTGACGGCGGTAATATTGGTCACGTAGTCGATCTCATTCGCGCCCTGGGAGATGGCCATGAGAACTTCCGTGCACTTCTCCTCGATTGTGTTCTGTCCCAGAGGGAAGCTGATGCAGGGACCGACGTGCACATCGCTGCCCTTGAGGATCGAGGCCGCCAGAGAGGTGTGCAGCGGATTGATCGCCACCATCCTGAATCCGTACTCCTTGGCTTCCTCGCAGAGCTTTGTGATGTCCGCTGTTGACGCGAACGCCTTCAGGTTGGTGTGGTCAAACATAAAACATAAATCTTTTTCCGTAAGTTTCCCTATATCGATCATTTCGTATTCCTTTCCTCCGGGCGCATCCTGTGCGGACGGAATTTGTGTTCACTGCCTTGAACTTCCAATGGGTTCATGAGATGATTTTACCAGATATAAGGAGGGTATTCCTATGGCAAATTATGATAAAAAAGTGCTCGATTGTTTTCTGAGGGATCAGCTTCAGCTTTTCCCCGAAAAAGTAGCTTCTACTCCGGAAGAAGCTGACGAATTCCTTGACATGATGTTCGCCGTCGTCGTCAAGGGTAAGCGCGGCGTCCGCAAGTACTTCGAGGAAGTCGGCGTCGACATGACCGGCGAAGATATCATGCAGGCCAGTGAGGTCTTTGATGTCGGAGACGGAAGGTATCTGATCGTGGAGGGCTGAGCGGCCCTCCGCGTTTTTTCATATCTCCTGCCGCCCGCACCCGGCACTTCATGTCTCCTGTCGCTCGCACCCGGCACTGGTGCCCGGGTCTCACCGTGCCCCGGTCTCAACCTCCGAACACTTCCTCCGCAAAATGCACCGTCGCCATAGCGTCCTTCGCGTAGCAGTCTGCATGGATCGCGTCCGCGTACTCCTGCGTCATCACGGCGCCGCCCACCACCACCTTGGTGTCGGGCTTTTTTTCGTGCAGAAGACGGATCGTTTCCTCCATACTGACGACAGTAGTCGTCATCAGAGCACTTAGTCCCACCAGAGCGATGTTCTCTCTGATCGCCGCCTCCACAATAACTTCCGGGGCGACGTCCTTACCCAAGTCGATCACATCATATCCGTAATTCTCCAGCATTACTTTTACGATATTTTTGCCGATATCATGGATGTCGCCCTTGACCGTGGCCAGGATGATCCTGCCTTTTACTTCCTGGGACTGCCCCTGCAGGGACTCCTTCACCACTTCGAAGGCCGCCTTGGCAGCCTCCGCGCTCATGAGGAGCTGCGGCAGGAACACCGTTCCCTTCTCAAAGCCTTTGCCCACCTGATCCAGCGCAGGAATCAGTTCCCCGCCAATCAGATCCAGTGCGGCCGTATGCGCAAGTGCCTTTCTGGCCGCTTCTGCGGCGCTCTGTGCCATTCCCCGGACGACGCTCTCAGTGAGACCCATGGCTGCCGAAGAAGCGGCTGACGCCCTTCCTGCGCCCCCACCGGTCCTGTCAGTCGAAGCTGCGCCTGTTCCGCCGTATGCTGCACCGCCTGCGCCGGCTCCGGTTCCGCCGGCCGCCGCGCTTCCCGCTGCCTCGTCAGCCGCACCGGTCGTACCGCCCGGTGCGCCCGCTGCCCTCGCCGCCGACACTCTGTCCTGCGTCCCCGCGTAGGCCCCGATGAAGCCCATGCACTGCGGGTCCAGTCCCGCCAGCGCCAGGTAGGCCCGGTAGGACTCCATCATCTCCTCGTTTCCGGGATTCATGATGGCCGCGGAGAGGCCGCTCTGCAGCGCCATGGTCAGGAAATGCGAGTTAATGAGCGCTCTTCTCGGAAGGCCGAAAGAAATATTCGACACCCCCAAAATAGTGTGCCCATGCAGCTCATCCCTGACCCTGCGGAGCGTCTCGAGCGTGACCACAGCCGATTTATTGTCCGAGGAAATCGTCATGGCGAGGCCGTCGATCACAATGTCCTCTCTGGGAACGTCGTACCGGTCCGCCGCCTCATAGATCCTCTTTGCGATCCTGATCCTTCCTTCCGCGTCAGACGGGATCCCGTCCTCATCGAGGACCAGTGCCACCAGCACGCCGCCGTACTTGCGGACCAAGGGGAATACCGTCTCGATGCTCTCTTTTTTGCCGTTGACGGAGTTGACCATGGGCTTTCCGTTGTAGATGCGCATTCCTCTCTCAAGCGCGTCCGCATCGGTGGTATCGATCTGCAGGGGCAGGGCGAGAACACTCTGGAGCTTCTGCACCACGTTCGTCATCATGGTGGGCTCGTCAATCTCGGGGAGGCCGACGTTCACGTCGAGGATGTGCGCGCCGCTGTCCTCCTGGCGCAGGCCCTCGCGGAGAATGTACTCGATATCGCCGTCGCGCAGCGCCTGCTTGAATTTCTTCTTTCCGGTCGGATTGATGCGCTCGCCGATGATCACGGGCCGGGGGCCGATCTCCACGCACTGCGAGAAGGAACTGACCACTGTCCTGTTCTTGCGCGTCTGCGCCTTAAAAGGGAGCTTTCTGACGCGCTCAGCCGTAAGCCGGATGTGCTCCGGCGTCGTGCCGCAGCATCCTCCGACCGCCTGAACGCCCATTTCCGCGATCTTTTCCATCCAGCCGGCGAATTCTTTGGGTCCCACGTTATAGACGGTCCTGCCGCCTTCCGTGCGGGGCAGGCCCGCATTGGGATTGACGATGACCGGCACGCTGCAGACCTCGGTAAGCCGCTTCACAATAGGAATCATCTGCTCCGGCCCGAGGCCGCAGTTGACGCCCAACGCGTCCACCCGCAGACCTTCCAGAAGCGCCACGGTGGAATCCACGCTGCCCCCGGTCAGAAGCTTCCCCTTCTCGTCAAAAGTGACCGTAATGCAGACCGGCAGGTCGCAGTTCTCCTTGGCCGCCAGCACTGCGGCCTTGGCCTCATAGCTGTCCGACATGGTCTCGATCAGGACCAGGTCCGCCCCGGCCCTGCTGCCGCAGCGCACGACTTCTCCGAACAGTTCCACCGCCTTCTCAAAGGGCAGATCTCCCAGCGGCTCGAGAAGCTTTCCCGTGGGCCCTATATCCAGCGCCACATAGGCGTCTTCCCGGCCGGTTCTGCGCCTGGCTTCTTTGGCGTTCTCCACCGCGGCCGTCACGATCTCCTCCAGGTTATCGGGAAATTTGAGCGCGTTGGCACCAAATGTATTCGTGTTGAAAATATCGCACCCTGCACGCAAATATCCGCAGTGCAGGTCGATGATATCCTCGGGTCTTTTGAGATTCCAGGTCTCAGGCAGTTCTCCGCCCTTGAGTCCTTTGGACTGAAGGATCGATCCGGTTCCTCCGTCAAAAACAAGCCATTCTTTTCCAAGGCGTTCGCGCAAATCTTTTTTCATTTTTTTTGCTCTTTCCTGAATCATTTTCATCGGGACTTTAGTTCCAAATGTGTGCCGCGCAGGTGACAATTCAATAATATAGTTCCAAATGTGTGTCACGCGGGTGACAATTCATTAATGATCATCTTTGTCGGCATAAGGGCAGTTCTCCGCGGCTGCGCAGTTTGCGCATTTTCCGGCCTCGGAGTTGGCGGGCTTCTGATTAGCTGCAATCTCGTCTGCAGGCTTCTGATTAGCGGTCATTTCCTCCACAGACTTTGGGCTGCCGAGGTCTGAATTAATGGCTCCCGGCAAAATGCCAATCAATGCCGTCACCGACTTACTGGGCGTCATTAAATAGGACTCGGTGAGGCTCACGCCGATTTCCTTTGGCATGTTGAGGATCATGCTGATTTGCTTCTGCATAGACAGCGGAAGATCTCCATAGCCCGGCGAGAATCTCGGCCTGGTGCAGAAGCCTTCTTTAGCCGCCTCTGCCCTGATTCTCTCGTTAATCTCATCGCACCAGGCTTCCGTCATCGCTGCGGCGGCTGCCTGAAAAATAATTGCACGGCTCATTTTCCCCACGCTTGCGCGCCGCACAAGCCTGTCCGGCCCCGGCCCCAATGTGACGGCCATGATATAGACTCCCGTGCATCCTTTCAGATTTCGAGCCAGATCTCTGCTCTCAGTCTCTAACCCGCCAAATGAGAGAATGCTCCGGCCATCCTCTTCTTTCTGCCGCAGGTCGAATCGGTCATACACAAATCTGGGCGTGATCACATTCTCCAGTTCTCCAATACACTGCTCGATCTCGCTCATCATGTTTTCATCCGGTGTGACCCCGTGATACCCCAGATAACGGGTGATCTCTCTAAGGTCCGGCCTTAGTACCATCTCGACCTCCTTTGCGGCGTGTGTGCCTCTTATTGTTCACTTATCTTCTTTATGCTGAATATCTTATCGAATCGCCGCATCCTTCGCAAGACGTTATGCTGACTTCCTTGACCGCGGACTTACTGCCGTTTTAGTGGTGCCTTCGCACCATTCAACCGTCACTTATCCCAGAAAATTTGACCCCGCACGAAAATGGCAGTATAGTTAAACTCTGCAAAGGAGGTAACTGCCTATGTCTGAGAATAACGGACTGAAGGATTCGGCTTCTTCGCCTCAGAAGCCGCCTGTAAAACTGAATATAAAGAACATTCTGATCGTAGCCGTGATCGTCGTTGTCATCGCTTTGATCTTTGTGTTCGGCATCAATAGATGGAGAATTGATTTCAGGCTGGCCGGAGAAGAATCCGTGACAAGTGAGTGCGGTGAACCCTACAAAGACCAGGGCGCCGAGGCGGAAGTGACCGGATCGATCCTGAGTTTTGTCCATCACCCGATTTCTGTCACGGTCTCCACCGAAAGAGTCAATATTCACGAACCGGGAACCTACACTGTCACCTATACAGCCAAGTTCCTGTGGCTGAAAGCAACAGAGACGAGAAGCGTAGTCATCGTCGACACCACTCCCCCTGTGATCGAACTCGCGCACATAGATGATTACTACACACTCCCGCATCACCCGTATAAAGAAGAAGGTTATACGGCTGTCGACAACCACGATGGCGATATCACAAGCAAGGTCAAGAGCGAGGAGCGCGACGGCGTCGTCTACTACTCCGTAGCGGACCAGTACGGCAACACAGCCACCGCTGAGCGCGAGATCTTCTACGACGACAGGAATGCCCCTGTTTTCCACTTTGAAAACGGCGAAGAAGGATTCCTCTTCCAGGGAGAGACCTGGAAAGACGCCGTCACCGCCGAGGATGACGCGGACGGAGACGTCACTGCCAAAGTCACATCCAGCGGCACCGTGGACACAAATAAAGTCGGCACTTACACCGTCACGTATACCGTTTCCGACGAGTGGGGAAACGTGGCGACCAAGGAGCGCTTTGTCACCGTAAAGAGAAGGCCCATCAGCGCGGATGACGCAGCCGCAGCCGCCGTGATCGACCCCGAAGCCGAAGCCAAGGCAAAAGCCGAAGCCGCAGAGGGAAAGAGCAGCGGCACTGCGGCGCAGACCACTCCCGAAAAGACGAAAGAGCCTGCCAAGGCGGATCCCGATAAGATCATCTACCTGACCTTCGACGACGGTCCGGGCCGGTATACGCAACAGCTTCTCGATATTTTGGCAAAACATAAAGTCCATGCCACTTTCTTCGTGACAGCCGCTTACAAGGACTATCAGGACCTGATCGCCGCGGAATATGAGGCCGGCCACACGGTCGCCGTCCACACAGCGACTCACGAATACAGCGATATCTATGCAAGCCCCGAGGCCTACTGGGAAGATTTCAACGAGATGCAGGACATCATTCAGGCCCAGACAGGGTGTCGCACAGACCTCTTCCGCTTCCCGGGCGGCAGTTCCAACACGATCAGTGCCAACTACTGTGAGGGAATCATGTCCACGCTCGCCAAGCAGTCCGCGGAAAAAGGCTACATCTACGTGGACTGGAACGTCACCAGCGGCGACGCCGGCGATACCACGGACGGAAACGTCATGTACGAGAACATGATGAACGGAATCCACACCTATCACAATTCCTTCATCCTGTGCCACGACATCAAGGACTTCACCGTTCAGATGATGGACCGCTTCATCACGGATGCCCTGAAGGAGGGATACACCTTCCTGCCGATCTCCAGCGAGACGCTGACCTGCCATCACGGCATCAACAACTGATTTCTTCAGGAATTGCTGCGCAGCAGCCGGTACGCGGCACAACCCGCAAGCCGCACGCACGCGGCACGAGCGGCCTGCGCGGCTAGCCTTGAACTATGATCAGGATAAAGAAACCCCAAGACCGAAAACCCGGTCTTGGGGTTATTTTTTGCTCTGTATTCATCGCGAGGCCCTTGCCGGCCCGATCCCTTATTTCTTCAACTCCTGCAGGAAGTCATCCGCCCCGAGCAGCGCGATCTTGCTCGGATCCAGTGCTTTCTGCCGGTCATACATAACGCTGATCGCGTCGTTGAACCCTGCCTCCGAGACGATCGAACCTTCCCACTTATACGTGTATTCCGGCTTGTGCGCTTTCGTGTAAGCCGTCACTGCGGCGTCCATCGTGCCGTACAGGCCGCTCTGGTAAATCGTGAGCCCGTTTCCGGCGTAGACATACATCGCTTCCATGAACAGATTGCCGGTCCCGCTCTTGCTGTACAAAAGATTCCCTTTGTTGCGATAGGAAAATGTGTCGCTGATCTTGGTCTCCTCCAGGATACCGTCATTATAGAAGACGATCTTGGCGCCTTTGCAGGGGGACGTCCCCAGCTCGAGGAGCTCGGGGAACCTGTCGTCGTTGACATAGATCAGCGCGAATTTGTTGTAAGACTCCGGGTCCGCCTCCGCGACTTCCGCCGCGAACGCCTCCGTTCGGCCCGTGAAGATCTCCCGGTCGCTGCCTGCCTTGAGGAAATGCGCGATCCCCGAGAGTGACATGACCGAAATACCCGCGTTGCACTTTGCCGTCGCGTCCCGGTCGAGCTGCACGTTCCCGTCGCTGTCAAATCTGTAGATCCTGGCCTCGAGTCCGTCCGAACGGCCGCTTCCTTCTTTTCCGATCCGGTAGCGGCAGATCGCGACGATCTCCCCCCCGCCGTCTCCGTCATAGTCGGCCAGATCGACCGCCTGAACATCCTCAAATTCCATATCCGCGCGGATGTTGCTGCCGGTCATTCCCGGCAGATGAAACAACACGTCTCCGTCTTTGACAAAGCTGAAAGTGACGTCGGCGTACTGGCTCGCGCCGGCATCCGGCTTATAGGCGCAGAATTTCACCTTGCCCAGGCTCTCCGTCTCAAACTCGCAGTAAGGCCGGAGCAGGAGTCCGTTCTCCATCCACAGGCGGTTTGCGCAGAATCTGTAGCTGTCGCCGTTCTTCTTGAGAATCGCCTCGTATACGGGAATGTGCCAGCCGTCCAGGTCCGCCGCTCCTCTTTGGACTCTGTAATGCACTCTGTAGAAATCTCCCTGCGCCGCCGCGTCTGTCACCTCAAAGCTGCAGATGTTGGTCTCCTCGTCGCCATGGCACAGATAGTAGGCGTCATAATCCTCCAGATAGACCCAGTCCGGCTGACGGCTGAGGTCCTTCATGGAGACGCCGGCCCTGTACTGGAGATAATCATTGACCTGGGTGGCGCCCAGCCTGAAGAGATTCGGAGCCTCGTCTTCGCCTGTCTCCTCCAGATAAGCCTCTCTCTCCTCATCCGCGGGCACTCTCAGTTCCAGCCCGGCACCCGCAAAAAAGACCTGGTCAGCGTCCAAGTCCTGCGGCTTCTCATAAATCGAGAGAAGAAAGCCGTAGTTTCCGACCTCGTTAAAAAACTTCTGTAACTCCCCGCATTCTTCCGCCGACAGAGTTCTTGCTTTAGGAGGATTTCCTTCATTCTCCGACGCCGAGGAGATCTCGGAGACCGTGAACGTCGCCGGTGTTGCTTCCTCGGAAGAAGCCTCGCCTGTCGTCTGCGCACTCTCCGCAGTCTCTCCTTCAGGCAAAGCAAAAGCACCGGTAACGTCTGTGACGCCCCCCGGAGCTTCCTCCTGCGCACACCCCGTCATTATCAGAATTATAACTAACATGCATGGGATAAGGACTCTCAGTCCTTTTTTATTACGCATATTTCTATATCCTCTCCACATTCCCCCCGGAACTGGTTATACGGACATTATAGCAGACTCTTCCTCCTCTGTCAGCCTGCGATATGCTCCGGTCTCCAAGCTCCCATCCAGCGAGAGCGGCCCCATGGACACCCTTTTCAGGTACAGGACCTCCCTGCCCACCGCCGCGAACATCCTCTTGATCTGGTGAAATTTCCCCTCCCGGATCGTCACTTTCACTTCGTCTGCCGACTCGAGGATCTCCAGGGCGGCCGGCAGTGCTGTCAGCGTCTCGTCCACTCTGAGCCCTTCCGCGAACAGCTTCTGCTCCTTTTCTCCGACCGGCCCGTCCAATCTGGCAAAATAGACCTTGTCCACATGTCTTTTCGGAGACAGAAGGCGGTGTGCCAGCTCTCCGTCATTGGTGATCAGGAGCAGACCCTCCGTATCCTTGTCAAGCCTTCCCACGGGAAAGAGACCTTTTCGCTGCCTCTCATCGATCAGGTCCAGTACGGTCCGCTGCGAGGGATCCTCCGTCGCGCTGATCACGCCGGCCGGCTTATTCATCAGGTAGTAGACATACTGCTCATAGGCGATCCTGACGCCGTCCAGACAGATCTCGTCCGTCTCCTCAGAAGGCACAGCGCCTGCGCTTTCTTTCTTGTTAATGCTCTCCGGCACTCTCACGTGCATGGCAGGGTCCGCCGCTTTTTCTCCGTTAACAGTGACGCGCCCGGCGCGGATCGCTTTTTTGATCTCGCTCCGGGTGCCTGCTCCCATCTGTGCCAGGTATTTGTCCAGTCTCAATATGCCCTCCTTCCGGGAGCAATCCGTAAACCCGGCGCCCGAAATTCCTTCCGGGCAGCCGCCGCGCTGTGCGGTCAGATCTTAAACCGATAGCCTACTCCCCAGATTGTCTCAATGTACTGGGGCTTGGACGTGTTCACCTCGATCTTCTCTCTGATCTTTTTGATGTGCACGGTGACAGTGGCGATATCGCCGACGCTCTCCATGTTCCATATTTTGGCAAAGAGCTCTTCCTTGCTGAATACGTGGTTGGGATTTTCCGCAAGGAAAGTAAGAAGATCGAACTCCTTGGTGGTGAAGTTCTTCTCCTCGCCGTTGATCCACACCCTTCTCGCCGTCTTGTCGATCTTGAGCCCGCGGATCTCGATGATGTCATTGGTCTTCTGGCCGGCGCCGACCAGCCTCTCGTAGCGGGCCATGTGCGCCTTCACGCGCGCTACCAGCTCGCTGGGGCTGAAGGGCTTTGTGATATAGTCGTCCGCGCCAAGGCCAAGGCCCCTGATCTTGTCGATGTCGTCCTTCTTCGCCGACACCATGAGGATGGGCACGTTCTTCTCCTCGCGGATCCTCTTGCAGACCTCGAAGCCGTCCATACCGGGCAGCATCAGGTCCAGAATGATCAAGTCGAAATCCTCTTTGAGCGCGGTCTGCAGCCCTTTGTCTCCCCTGTTCTCCACTTCCACATCGAAGCCGCTCAGCTCCAGGTAATCCTTTTCCAGCTCGGCAATGGCCACTTCGTCTTCAATGATCAGAATCTTACTCATACTCTATTACCTCCATAGTCAAGGCCCGCAAAAGCGAGCCGCCGCACCGGCTGCCGACAACAGTCAGGCGTCGCCTTCCACATAGTCGTCCATGTCGGAAGTCTCATGAAATTTGCGGATCACGAAATGAACGCAGGTCCCTTCCCCTTCCCGGCTCGTGGCCCAGACATAGCCGCCGTGGTCCTCTATTACTTTTCTCACGATGGACAGGCCGATTCCGCTGCCGCCCTGGGCACTGTTCCGGGACTCGTCCGTCCTGTAAAACCTGTCGAAAATGTTGGGCAGATCCTTGGCCGCTATGCCTTTTCCGTTGTCCTCGATCTCGACCCTTACGGAATCCTGTTCGTCGAGTATCCGGATATCGATCCGTCCCTCCTCTTTGTCCATATATTTTACACTATTTCCGACGATATTGTTGATCACTTTTTTGAGCTGCTCGGGATCCGCGACGATCATCGTATCCGGCGATACCATGTTGGAGTAGTTGAGCGTGATCCCGCGGGATTCCATGTCCATTCCTATTTCTTCCACGCAGTCGCCAAAATAGTCCGCGACGTTGATCTTGTGGAAATTATAGGGGATCTTGTCGTTGTCGATCTGGGAATACAGCGTCAGCTCGTTGATCAGCGTATTCATGTCGTTGGCTTTGTTGTAGATCGTGCGGATGTATCTCTCCTGCTTCTCCGGCGTGTTGGCCACGCCGTCCATAAGCCCCTCCACGTAACCCTTGATGGAGGTGATCGGTGTCTTGAGGTCGTGGGAGATATTGGTGATCAGCTCCCTTTGCTGGCGCTCCCTCTCCAGCTTCTCCTCGGCGGACTCCTTGAGCCGCAGTCTCATCTCCTCGTAGTTCTTGTAAAGGTTTCCGATCTCCCCCTGCTCGGAGGTCTGCAGGCGATAGTCCAGATTGCCGTCCCGAATGTTGTTCATGGCGATATTGAGCTTGCCCATGGGGTCAAAGAAATTGCCCTCCAGCCACCTGGTCAGCAGGATCGCCGTAAACAGCAGGATCACCACCATGGAGGTGAACATTCCGCCCAGGAACTTCCTCGAGACCAGGGATACCGCCCTGGTTATGATGAAAATACTGCCTTCCGAACCGTCTTCAAAAGTAAAATCGAGCTGCTTGACCATCTTGACCATGTTGTCGATGTAGTAGCCCGTCCCCTCATTCTGGTGCGCGTGGCTGTAGGCGGGCAGCACCTGGAAGTCGCTCGCCGCCGCCTCCTCATTGCCCGTGTAATAGAGGTCCTTCCCCTTCCTGACAATGATATAGGAATTGCTCACGCTCACGCGCTCGGAGAGGGACTGCAGATACCCCGGATCCTCGATGATCGCGGGGTTCGCCTCTATTTCGGACTGGATCTGGTCATAAGTCCGGTCCAAAAGAGCGCTGTACTGCCGGTAGTCATCCGTCAGGGACGCGTAATCCAGATATTCGTACGCGCTGTCGCCGCTGCCCTCGCGCGCCATGACATTTCCGATCACAATGAAGGAAATCATGAACAAAAGCGTAGGCAACACCAGCACCATAGTAAATGCTATGATCAGTCTCTGCCTGAAAGTCATAGTTACCCCCTAAACTCAAGGCTCGCGACGCGAGCCGCTGCTCTCGGTTTTCAAGGCTCGCAGAGCGAGCCGCTGCGCCGCGTGCGGGTTGCCTGCAAGGCAAGGTCTAACCGTTTACCGCACGCGTGTGCATCATTTAACTCAGTGGGGGATTGTCTCCCGCCACTGAGTAAAGTTTCTTTCAAACTCACCGCCTATAGAGGCGGGAGACTTCCCATCTGTGTTAAAGCGATCTCACCAGATGTTCTACGAGCGCGGCGCAGTGCTCCGCCGCCTCGGCCTCGAAAATATCGTAGGCCATCTGCACGCTCTCATCCGCTTTGTCGGAGATCGCGCGCACGATCACAAACGGAACGCCGTTTATGTAAGCCGCCTGGGCGATCGCCGCACCTTCCATCTCCGTGCAGAGCGCGCCGGACATCTCTTTGATCCACACTTTTTTGGCCTTGTCGCAGATGAACTGGTCTCCGCTGGCCACGCGTCCCTCAAAGACGCCGATCTCCGGGGCCGCCTCCCTGCACGCCTTCACCGCCGCGACGCGCAGGTTCGCGTCAGCCGGGAACGCGAGCACATCCATCTGCGGCACCTGGCCCGCCGTATATCCCAGTCCGGTCACATCCATGTCGTGGTACATGGCGTCGATGGAGACCACGACGTCGCCGATATTGATCTCCTCCTCCAGGGAACCCGCAATGCCGGTGTTGATCACATGCGTGACGCCGAACAGATCGCACAGGATCTGCACGCAGAGACCGGCGTTGACTTTGCCGATGCCGCAGCGGACGACGACCGCTTCCGTCTCACCGATCCTGCCTTCGAAGAAGTGCATTCCCGCTTTCGTTACTTCTTTCGCTCCCGCCATGGATTCCACGAGTCTCTTTACTTCCACTTCCATCGCTCCGATAATTCCGATCTTCAACTTCTCTCTCCTCTCTTCCCGACGCGCTCCTCTCTACTATAGACGGAGTGCTGTATCTTTTCCTTCTGATTAAGGATCTGTCTCTGAAATTTCTGCTTATCCATGCTCCATAGAGCCAGAATCCCCAGCCCTGCCAGTGTCAGCAGTATCCCTGCCGTGAGTCCGGGCACCCTGTACTGCATTGTAATATAATTTTCGCCCGGCACAAGGGGGATTTCCATGAGGCTCCCCTCGAAGGCCTCAATTTCCGTCTTTTGTCCGTTTACGCGGGCCGTCCAGCCTGTCGATGCGGGGACGCTCAAAAGCAGCTTTTGTCCCTCCCGGGCGTACACCCTGCAGGAAATCTTTCCGCCGCGGATCTCAAGATCGCTGACGCTCTCCGCTCTCTCCCGGATCTGCGCGCTCAGCCGGGACAGGCTTTCCGTGTCCAGGGCGTAAAACTGCTCCTGCCGCAGTCCCGGCTCTTCCTTTATCTCGAGCGTGACCACCGCCGTCTTCTGACCCTCTTCCACAGGTATATAGAATACGGACGGCGACAGCCATCCGCCGTAGCCGAAGCTCCAGCCTTCCGACGCGGTGAGCTTGCCCTGCTCTCCGGCGTCTTTCCACCACTGTGAATCGTCATAGGAGATCTTTTTGCCCGTCGGAAGATTTCCGTACAGGCAATATTTTGCCCCCTCCCCGGAAGGGACCGACAGCGTCCACTGCGCGATCCCTCTGTCGTAGGTCTTTTGCGCCTGCTCCGGGATCCACAGCTTCGCCTCCTGTCCGGAGATCCTGCGGTAGAGATATTCGGTATAGGCGAAAGGGTTCCCCTGCTCCGGCTCCGGGGAAGCTGCGTTCCCGTCGATGATCATCGCGGCCGGAAGCGCGAAGGGATTTCTGTATACGGCCTTTCCGTTGCGGCTGCCCAGTTCCGGCACCTTCTCCAATCCGGGGATCTCGTAGGGGGAGAGCACGTAGCGGACTCCCAGCAGCGAATCCGCCGGCAGAAAAGAGGTGTTCACGATATTGAAACTCTCGTACTCCTTGCGATAACCCAGCCGGTCCAGAAGCTCCAGCTGAATATTCTCGGGACAGGACGTATAGCCGCTGATCGAGGCGTACCCGTAGGCCATCGCATCCAGATAAGCGCCCGTCAGGCCGTCCACGTTGGTGATCCTGGTCGCGGTCTGCGAGATCCGGTAAAATCCCTCCTCATCCGCGCGCAGCAGCTCCTCGATCTGCGCCTGCTCCTCCCGGCTGTAGGAAGCGTATTCCTCCGCCGTGTCCGTGTGATAGATCCGGAGTATCGCGCGGGTCTCAAGGAAGGCTTCCAGCAGCCCGAAGAGCACAATGCCCCCGGCCAGGATCCGCCTGTTCCTTCTTACCGTCTCCCGCCTTTCCAGGATCTCCAGGGCGTCGTCCGGCGCATAGATATATCCCAGAGACAAGGTCATTACGGCGATCATAAGGATCGCGATCCAGCTGCTCCCGTTTCCGCCCGCCGGCCACACTTTTTGCGGGACGAGCACCAGGATCAGGCACACCGCGCCCGCCCCGGGGATGACCAGCCAGCGCTTCCCGCTGCGAAACCCGCCTTTTCCGGGAAGGGATCCTGCCCAGAAGGCTGCCAGATACAATAATATAAAACTCCCCTGGTACCCGAATCTGTACCAGTAGCTCGTGCTTGTCATAAACAGGGAGAAAATATAGAACAGCGGCTTCCAAAAGCACGCCAGCCAGACAGTGACCAGCGGCACCAGCGCTGCCAATTTCTCTCTCCTTTTGATCCTTCCGGACAGGAAAAAGGCCGCAGTGCCCAAGGCGGCCGGCGTCCCGCAGAAAAAGGAGGCCTTGGAGGCGTCGCTCATCTCCCCGATCCGATAGCTTCTGAGGACGGAAAAAGGATTTCCCCGAAATCCTGTCGAAGGCACATAGCCCACGGGATTCCAGTTCCCGGCCTTGCCCTGCCGTAGTGCCAGCACGGTCGGCAGAAACAATGCCGCCGCAAGCATAAGGCCAAGCCCCATTCCGAAAAGGTACCGCCCTGTCTTTGCGGCGCAGCCGCCCCACGCGGAAGACTTTGCCGCGTCGCCCTGTCCTCCGGAGCCACCTGCCTCTTTTTTCTTACCGGTCCTCAGCATCTCATAGAGAAACCAGACTGCGCTGAACAGGTAATTAAGGCCTCCGGTGTACCAGTTCACGAGGACACTGAGGGCCGCCGGTACAGCCAGCTGCGCCGGCCTGAATCGGCGCGCGTGCACGGCTCTGTGTACCCCCAGCACAATAAAAGGAAGCAATATGACGCCGTCCAGCCACATCACATTGCTTTCCTGTGCCAACGTATATTGCATGAGGCCATAGCCGACGGAGAGAAGGAGCGTCAGGTCCCTGCGGACCTTCTCCCGAAACCTGTCATTTATGAAATAAGCGAAAGAAGCGGACGCCGCACTGACCTTTGCCGAGATCAGAACCTCCAGGAACAGGTTCATCTGCTCCTTGGGAAAGAGCAGCACAAGGAGGTTAAAGGGCGAAGCCAGATAATAGGCCCAGATCGCGGCGGCGCTTCCTCCCAGTGTGTTCGAGAACGTGTAGGCGGCACTGTTTTGACCCGTCAGGACATCCCGGCAGTAGGCAAACAGGTCCAGATACTGGAGTTTGGCGTCTGTCACGGCCGGCGTATTGACCCCGAAGGGGACAAAGTCCCCCAGGAGCATCACCAGCCAGTAGATCGCCGCCGTCACAGCAGCCGCAAGAAGCGGGTCACTGAATCTCCGGGTGGAGCTCCTGCTGTTCCTTTTGTTTTTCGGCATCCAACAACGTATTTCCAAGCGCCCTCATCTCCTCATTGTCCTCAAAGACAAGTATCGTGTAATCGCCGCACTGAAGCTTCTGCGGATTTAAGGAATAAAGCTCCTCGCGGATATCCTCCGGAGGCGTATTGTCAATCCAGGGATTTTCCGGATCTTCCCCGTATTTTTCGATCCACTTCTGTCTGCTCTCGTCGTCCGTCAGGCTGTTATTCTTGAGTAGAACAAAGGATTTTCCCGGGTGCGAGACAGGATCATACCAGTTCCTGTTATTGAGCCAGTACCTGTAATCCGAGGGGTTATAGGGAGGCCTTACGCCGTCTTCGGCGTCGTAGTCCCACAGCGGAAGGATCTGGACGTCACCGTTTGACAGCACGGTGTTGACGCTGGCGTTCCAGAAGGAAGCATAGCCGTAGTGCAGATCGTTCTCCTGCAGGAAACTGATCAGTTCCCTGCTCGGATCCGTTCCGATCTTATCCTTGTAATGCCCCCAGAAATACACGTGGCAGAACGCACAGTACATCACGATGACGAGCCCTGCCAGAACAGCCGTCAGGCGTTCCCTCTTCTTCATATATTCCGAGAACACTACGGCAAACAAGAGAATGTCGTCCAGGTAGACCGATAAAAGGTATCTGGGCGCCCACTGGTTGCAGGCCACAAATACGCCGATCACCACCAGATTGCTCACCCAGGTGTAGAGGATCAGGAATCTCGTAAAGGCGTTTTTGTGTTTGTTGTAGCGGATCAGCGCCACCGTCGGGATTATAAAGATGACGACAAGCGCCACAAAATAATTGACAAATTTGGACAGGCCGGGGAAGGACAAAAAGACCGCGCCTTCTACATTTCCGTAGATCATGGTTATGTTGTTCACGAACTGCCCGATGGAGTACCAGAGCCCGGAATACTTGTCCATGGTCAGGTACATGCCCTTGCTGTCTCTCCAGTACATCATGGCGAGCCTGTAGTAGCACACAAAACCTGCCACGACTACAACGAGGATCAGCGCAACGCTCGCCAGGCACCTCCTGCATTTCAGCACCCTAGAGACTCGCTGATCGTTTTCCAGAAAGTAGAAGATCAGGATGGCCGCCGCAA
This sequence comes from Lachnospiraceae bacterium, assembly GCA_045546175.1. Classification (GTDB taxonomy): domain Bacteria; phylum Bacillota; class Clostridia; order Lachnospirales; family Lachnospiraceae; genus CAG-791. The sequence continues at coordinate 22,029 of JAZQCI010000003.1, forward strand.
GCGGAAGCGTCAGGATCATATCCTGTCTCACGCTCCCTAACAGGGGCAGAAACAGCACAACAGCCAGCAGCGCCATTAACGCGGCCTTATAGGCCGTCTTATCCTTCTTATCCAGCAAAATGATCCGGTGCATGATCCCCAGCGCCAGCACGATGTCAAAAAAGATCGTGATATACGCGCCCTGGAAAAACAGCATGTCCGTTGTCTCGTTGGCCACATCCGCCGTCTGATAAGGATTCATGAGCAGCATGCAGGCTATGACGGCTGCCGCCATATTCCGGTTCTTCGCCGGAAGGAAGCAGTACATGACCGCCAGGATCAGCATGACCCACATCACGATCACCATGATCTCCCTGGCCAGCATCCAGTCCTTTATAACGGCCAGGATCGGAATCAGGATCAGGTTGGGGGACCTCACAAAAAGGACTGTGCTGTAACACATCCCATCGGGAAAAAGCTTCCCGCTCTTCATCTGCTCCACAGCCAGCTGCACATAGAAAGCGCTGTCAGAATGGAAAAAGGCTTTCGTGAACATAAAGATGATCCCGCATACACTGATAAACAGCGCGATCATGCAGGCAAACAACAGGCCCTCGCCATATTTGCCGAGGCCTGTTTTCTCTGCGTACACTTTCACAGCCGCCTCTTTGCTCGCTTCTCTGTTTCTTTTCCCTTTTGCTTTCTTGTTCTGCGTATTATTCTTTTCCGCCGTTAACTCTTCCGGTCTTCTATCGTCTGTTCGGTTCGGAACTGATCCCATGCTCATATAATTCTCCACAAGTTGCTGATTTCATTGACAGATATACTCAGTATAGTACATAAACCTCTTCCTTTGGGTTTCTTTTCCCAAAAAAAGAGCCTCAAAAACCTGACAGGTCAAGGTTTTTGAGGCTTCCAATGAGCGATGGGGGATCGAATCCCCGCGCACCCCTCGGAAAGCCGCTTGTCTCTTCGGGCAAGCGGCTTTCTCATCAAATCATCACAGCAGTCTGGCTGGCTATCACACGGTTCACGCGTTGGTTCACTGTGCCGGGCACCTGCTTGATCCGGTCGTAAGAAGGCATGCATCAATAAGCCATACTGCGTTTTTGGCAGTCTGCATAATTGTCCTCTGGAGATCAAACGAGCGATTTGTATTTTTTAAGCCGTTAATTATCATCTTCAGCATTGCCTTTCCTTTCCGGATCTGTGGTCCTATTTCTATCAGTCAGTATAGCTTCACCTCTTCGGTTTGTCATTCAACTACAGATATAATCGATTCTGCGAGAGCAGTTATTCTCCACTTCACGTTCAGCATGATCAGTAGAATGATCCTCAAATAACTCCCATTCCCTTTGCCACCAGTGTGATGAAATCCTGAACATTCGTGACCACTGTCGTCGCGCTCAGGCTCCCTCTGTCAAGGAGCTTGTTGACTACGAACTCGTCCGCGTCCACCGCATAGAAATAGACCGGGCGCACTGTCCCGTCTTTCAAGACACGGAAAGAGGGGGTCATGTTGCCGAC
>JAZQCI010000004.1:0-8587 GCA_045546175.1 Lachnospiraceae bacterium
TGGGAGCGGCAGGTGACGGCGAGATGCCGACGCCGCCCGATATGGGAACGACCGGCAATGGCGAGATGCCGACACCGCCTGATATGGGAACGACAGGCGATGGTGAGATGCCGACACCGCCCGATATGGGATCTACGGGCGCCGGGCAGATGCCTTCGGACACGAGCACCGGGCAGGACGGTACACAGACAAGTATTGATGCTGCGGATTCCGAGACATATATCAAGATCAGCGGCGGGACGATCAAGATCATCAATGAGACCGGCACGGATGCCGACGGACTTGATTCCAATGGCGATATTTTGATCAGTGGAGGAACTATTTACGTCAGCCTCGTCGGCACAGGAAGCAACAGCGCTGTGGACTATGCCAGCGAGAGCGGCGGCGTCGCAGAGATCAGCGGCGGAACCATCATCGCGTGCGGAGCGTCTGCCATGGCGGAAGCTTTTGACACAAGTTCCACACAGGCATCGATCCTCTACAATACCAGCACGACGGCGGAAGCCGGGACGACGCTTGCGATCGAAGACGCAGACGGTAAAGTATTGCTGTCCTGGGATGTGCCTTGCAGCTTCTCATCGGCGCTGGTCAGCTGCCCGGATATGGAAGTGGGCGGCACCTACACTGTTGTGATCGGTGAAAATTCGGAAGAGATCACGCTCAGCGAAGTGTCGGCTTCTTACGGCGATGCGCAGAGCAGCATGTACGGCGGAAGCATGAACTGGGGCGGAATGAAGTCCAGGGGCGACCGGCAGGGAAATCAGCGCGGGGATTCTTCAGATGGAAGTACGGACTCCGAAACTGCTTCCGAGACGGAAAATATGCATGGCGGGCCGGGGCACGGCGGGCCGCGCGGCGGTCAGGCGCCGCCGGAGATGAGCCAGAGCGGTGAGACCGGCGAAGGCGGCGGGCAGACGCCGCCAGATATGAGCCAGGGCGGAATGACCGGCGGTCCTTCGATGCAGGATCAGCAGAATCAGCAGAATCAGCAGGATCAGGGACAGCCAGGGCAGCAGGAGCAGACTCAGGCGGAAGAAGATGCGGCCGCACAGGATACGGTTACAGCGCAGCCTGTGGATGCCAAGTCCGGGGCGGTCATCGGAGGGAGCGCAGCTCTTCTTGCGGCAGCCGTAGCGGCAGTCCTTTTGTATAAGAAGCATTAACTCGGGCGGGAAGTCTCCGCTGAGTTAAAAGATGCGCGCGGTGCGGCAGCTTGCTCCGCGAGCCTCAAATATTGAAGGTACGGCACAGGGACTCGAACGTTGAGGATCTCTGATTCGGTCTTTCCCTCATTTCATCAGAAATCCGGCGAGCAGCCGGATTTCTGATTGCGTATTTTTGCGGGCAGAGCGTGAGAAGAGCTGATAGAGGAAATCTGACTTGAAGGTGCCTGGTAGAAAATTTTGCACCAATGGGCAAAAATATAGTCATAGTGCTTTTTTGAAACCCTTCTTCAGTGGATATTCCACCGGAGAAGGGAACAGAAACAGGCCTATATACCCCGAAGGGAATGATGGTACCCTTTTCCGGGCCCTGCTTCAGTGGAATATCCACTGAAGAAGGGAATAAAAAGTACATATACAGAAAAATGACAGGAGACCGCTAATGAGCATCACGTCAGAGCAATGGTGGGAAAAGAAACTGAATATCAGGACAAGCGGAAAGATCGATCATTTCGTCGTGCCGTCGTGCAATCCTTACGAGCCGACGGATTATCGGGTCCTGCAGGCGCTGGCGGAGAGCAGTTACGTGACTGCGGACAGTCATGTGCTCGACTACGGGTGCGGGCTGGGCCGGACGGTGTTCTTTCTCAGCGCAAGGACGGGATGCCGGGCGACGGGGATCGAATTTGACGCAGAGCTGTACGAAGGTGCTCTGAGAAATCTGGAGGAATCGAGAATTCCGCCAAAATATAAAAAAGGCATCCGCTTTGTCTGTGCGGACGCCCGGAAGTATCAGGTCAGTGACGAGGACTGTTTCTATTTTTTCAATCCGTTTGCGGACGAGGTCCTGAGGATCGTGATCGCCAGGATCAGGGAATCCTACTATGAGAACCCGAGGCAGATGTATTTGTTCTTTTACTATCCCTTTGACGGGGAAGTGTCAGCTCTCATGACAGAAGACGGGCTGCAGTTCGTGGATGAGATTGACTGCACGGGCCTGTATGAGGAGTATGACAGGCGGGAGAGGATCCTGATCTTTGAGATGTCGTGAGGGCATTGCAATCCGGGAATCATTGAGTGTCACGCCTCCTGCAAATCCGGAAAGGGTGCGTGCGCCGGGCAATCCGGAACTGACGCAGAAGATTTGTCAGTTCAGGAAGATTTTCTGCAGGAAGTTGTAGTGGCCGAGCTCCCACATCTCGTTTCCGTGGTCGTAGCCTTCCACCAGGTCGGTCTGGTTGGGAATGCCTTTTTCATCCATGACCTGCCCATAATAGAGGGTCGACTTGATGCACCAGGGATCCTCGGTGCCGACGGAAAGGTAGATGTAAAGGGGCAGGGTCTCCTGCGACTCGATGGTCAGGTCGTCAAGGATCGGTGTACTCCAGAAGGAGCCGGGATAGAAGCTTGTGGGGATGACTCCCGTTGCAGGGGCAAAACTTCCGATGAATGCTATTTTGGACTGCCATTTGAAGCCGGATGCGAGGGCTTCCGTCCCTCCCTGGGACACGCCGGAGACTGCGGCGTAGCGCCGGCCGACCTTCACGGAGTAGCGGGACTCGATGAAGGGCATGAGCACGAGGGCCAGGTCGTCGACGCCCTTGTCATAGCGGGGGCGCAGCTCGGCGTCGGAGAGGTTGTCTTTGCCTTCCAGTTTGTCGGTGTACATGTCGGCGCCGACGATGATCATGGGAACCGCGAGGCCTTCGCTGAGCATATTGCCGTAGAGGGTCTGCAGGATGGACTCCTCATGGACGTGGGAGTCGTAGCGTCCGCTGTTCCCGCAGCGGAAGCGCCGGAGGCACAGGAAGTGATCAGAAGCGTGACCGGCAGGACAAACTGCAGTATTCGGCGGGCTGATTTCAGATTCATATCAGTATTTCTCCTTGGAATGCTCTTGTCTTGATTATCAGAATATCGTGAGCCTCGGATGTTTGACTGTTTTTCCAAAAACTATTCTACCTTGGCTCCATTTGAAAGTATAATACTTATAAAGAATATATTTTTATTGTGTTTTGGCATATGTGGGCAAAAAACAGCGTTCCGATTTGCGAGCCTTAACCGAAGGGAGGTAAGTATGTCTAAGAAACTTGGGAATTTGATCAAAGAAGCACGCACGGCCAAAGGATTGACGCAAGCTGCTTTAGCGGAGCAAGTGGAAGGGCTGACGGCCTCCGATGTCGGCAAAGTAGAACGCGGAGAAAAAGAGCCGGTACAGGACGTGATCAGGAAAATGGCAAAGGTTCTGGGAGTGACGCAGAAATCACTGCTGGACGCGGCGACGGGAGAGGGGAAGACTGCCGCTGCCGGTAAAACTGCGGCTTCCGGGAAAACTGCGGCCTCCGGGAAAACGGCCGCTTCTGCGAAGAAGACATCTTCTGCCAAAAAGACTTCTTCAAAGACTTCTTCCAAGACTCCTAATGTGCTGACTCTGACCGCGACGGAGAAAAAGCTTGTGCAGCTGTACCGCAAGGCTGATTCGACCACAAAGAGTGCGGCGATTAATCTTCTTGAAGGAGATGCGAGTGTGGTTGAGCTGATTGCTGCGCTGATGGCAGCCAAAGGATCTGCTTCGGGAAGTTCGGGAAACTCCGGAAATTCGAGTGGTTCGGGGGCGTCAGAGCTTCTTAACTCGCTTTTGTCGGGAAAGACCGGGAACAGTGCGGGTTCCGGGAAGGACAGTGAGGGGATGGGAGCGCTTTTGGAGATGCTGGGGAATTTGAAGAAGTAAAGCTTCCGGAAGGGTTGTACAGAAACAAGGCATGTAAATGGGCTGTGAAGAAATGAGCTGATGAATGCTTGTGCTTCACAGCCTATAGTTTTTGCGCTTTTTTATCCAGATTATGATATAATTTAATCTCGTTGCAGTAACAGGTTCGCATTTACATATCACTAAGGAGAACATCATGAACAAGCCTGAAAAACCTACGCCGAAAGCCAACCCAAAAGCGCTGATTCCCATACTTCTGTTTTTGGTAGCTTATCTGGGAAACGGAATCTTTTTTGAGTATATAAAACCGACGGAAGGGCAGATGGGCTTTTATGTCGTGTCTGTCGTACTGGCCTTTTCGATCGCGCTGATCGCGGCCTTTCTGCAGAACAAGAGTCTGACTTTTGACGAGAAGATCCATATTTGTGCCCAGGGAATCGGCGACGATAATATAGTGATCATGCTGTTCATCTTCCTGATGGCCGGCGCGTTCAGCGGGATCGCCTCCGAGGCGGGCGGCGCCTCGAGTACGGCGAATATGCTGCTGAATATCATTCCGGGCATGTTTGCCGTTCCCGGCCTGTTTGTGATCGCGTGCCTGATCTCCATGGCCATGGGAACCAGCGTCGGAACCATTTCCGTGCTGGCGCCGATCGCGTGCGCCGTCGCCAACAACGGCGGGCTGTCGCTCCCTCTGTGCGTGGGAATTGTTGTGGGCGGCGCCATGTTCGGAGACAATCTTTCTTTTATTTCGGATACCACGATCGCCGCGACGAAGACGCAGGGCGTGGAAATGAAGGACAAATTTCGTACTAATATTAGAGTGGCCTTTCCGGCGGCACTGATCACACTGCTCATTCTGGTGGTCTATGCTTTGATGAGCGGCGGCGTGTCGGTCGGAACCTTTGAATTTAATATTCTGCAGGCTATTCCCTACTTTATTGTTCTGGGCATGTCCATACTCGGTATCAATGTTTTTCTGGTGCTGATCGTCGGTATCCTGCTCTTTGTGGTAGTCGGGATCCCGACCGGATCACTTGCCTATTCGACGGCCCTGGCCTCCATGGGCAGCGGCATCAGTGGAATGTTTGAGACCATGATCGTCACGATCCTGGTGGCTTCCATTGCGGCGCTTATGCGGGAGAACGGAGGATTTGAAGCGATCCTCAAGTTTATCCGGAAGAAAGCGGACAGCAAGAGGGGTGGAATGTACGGAATCGCTTTTTTGACAGCGTTTATGGACATTGCGACGGCAAATAACACGGTTGCTATCGTTATTGCGGCGCCCATAGCCAGAGATATAACGAAAGAATACGGCGTGGATCCCAAACAGACAGCTTCCCTGCTGGATACCTGCTCCTGCATCGTACAGGGGATCATACCCTACGGAGCACAGCTGCTGGTGGCGGCAAATATCGCGAAGCTGACAAGTGTTTCGCTGATCCCGTTCCTGATCTATCCGTTTGTCCTGACTGTATTTGTGGTTGCCTCCATTCAGAGAGAGAGGTAAGTGGCACGTTGACAAATGACAAGAAATTGTTTACCGAAGAAGTAAAGAAGCTTCTGCATGATCCCAGGATTTTAAAACTCGGCGCATTCCCGCAGCATCGCGGCAGCAATACGCTGGCGCACTGCCTGGCTGTGGCGATGAGGAGCTTTGATTTTGCCGAGAAGCTGGGCTGGGATATTGACGAGAGAGAGCTGGCGCGCGGCGCGATGCTGCACGACTATTATCAGTATGATATCAAGAAGGAAGGACTGTCCGCTTATAAGCACGGAACTTCTCATCCCCAGATCGCGATGGAGAAGGCGGATAAGGATTTTCATCTCACCGACAAGGAGAAAAATATCATCCGGTCGCACATGTGGCCGCTGACTCTGGGACACCCGCCCAAGTCCAAGGAGGCCATCCTGGTCAGCCTGGCGGACAAGGACGTGGCGGCTGTGGAGTTCTCAAAGCCGGAGCTTATAAGAGTGAAAAATGTTGTTGATCATTTCAAAGAATTTGTCAAAAAATAGAAAAATTATGCACAGCGTGGGGCCCGGTAGACCTGAGAAGGTTACCGGGCCTTTTACGTACGCGGCGCGCGGCTTGTTTCACAAGCCTTATTTGCACTCCGCCGCAAAATGGTAGATAATGGTAGTATCTAAACTAAAAAAAGGGGGGTAAATTGTGAAAACAATAAGAATGAAAGCGGCGATCGCGCTGATCCTGCTTATGGTCCTCGCATCTGTGACGGCATGCGGAAGCAAGGACAGACTGCGGATCGGAACAGCGGGAGAGGGTGGCAATTACAACTCTCTGGGACATGCTCTGTCGGAGACCCTTTCCGGGGATCCTTACAAGATGGAGATCGAAGTGAAGACGACGGCGGGCTCCGCGGCCAATATCCGTCTGCTCTCACAGGACTATCTTGAACTTGCGTTTGCGCAGTCCGACGTGATCGACGAGATGTATAACGGCACGCTGGACACGCAGGCTATGAGGGGATATTCTGCGGTCGCGGCGCTGTATCCGGAAGCAGTGCAGCTGGTCGTCAAAGCGGACTCGCAGATTGCCAGCGTGAATGATCTTGCCGGCAAGACGGTGAGCGTCGGAGAAGCGGATTCCGGCACGCAGAAGAACGCGGCCCAGATCCTGCAGGTCTACGGCCTTACCTCCAACATGCTGACCATTCAGAACATGACATACACGGAAGCCGTGAACGCGCTGCGCTCCGGATCCATTGACGCCATGTTCTGTACGGCGGGCGCGCCGGCGCAGGTAATAGAGGACCTCGCCAAGGAGGAGTCCGTCAGGCTTGTGTCGCTGGACAGTCAGCAGTGCGGTCTTTTGACGAGGACTTATAAGTTCTATACGGAGACCGTGATCCCTGCAGGAACTTACAACGGGCAGGAAAGCGACGTCACGACACTTGCTGTGCAGTCGGTGCTCCTCGCCTCGGACAAGCTGCAGGAGGAGCAGGTCTACAACATCACGGCGGCGCTCTTCAAAGAGAAAGATGCGATTAACGGAGCGGTTCCCGTAGAGCTTGACCTCCGGGAGGATAAAGCGGTGGAGTCGATCACAATTCCTTTTCACCCCGGTGCGGCGCAGTACTATAAAGAGTGCGGCATAGCCATCGAAGCAGACGGAGAGAAAGGAGAGCAGTGATGATTTCTATCGAAATAAATAAGTACCTTACGCTGGCAATCGCCGTTGGCGTTCTTATGCTGGGGCAATTTCTGAGAAAGAAGATCCGTTTTCTGGAGACCTTCTGTATTCCGGCGCCGGTTGTCGGCGGACTTGTAGTAGCTATCGTTTCCTGCATTCTCTATGTGACCGGGATCGTCGAGTTCATCTACGACGACACCTTCCGGGAGATCTGCATGGTATTCTTCTTTACTTCCGTCGGATTCCAGGCCAATCTCGCGGTCCTGAAGGAGGGCGGCAAGGACCTGATCATTTTCCTGCTGCAGGTCATTGTACTGATCATCCTCCAGAATGTGCTCGCGGTCGGCGTCTCCCGCGTGCTGGGCGTCAACCCTCTGGTCGGCCTGTGCACCGGGTCGGTCCCCATGGTGGGCGGACACGGAACAGCGGGCGCTTTCGGGCCCGTCATCGAGGACTTCGGCATTGAAGGCGCGACCACCATCGCCACGGCGGCGGCCACCTTCGGCCTGATCGCGGGAAGCCTGATCGGCGGCCCTCTCGGCAACTCTCTGATCAAAAAATTTGACCTTCTCAAGACGGTCAAAGAAGATGAGGACTATGAGATTTTTGACGAAGATGAAGAGCAGCACGTCCGACACTTTGACAACTACGCGCCGGCCGTCTTCGAGCTGTGCGTCACGGTCGGTCTCGGAACGCTGGTCTCGGCACTTCTGACCAAGACGGGGATGACTTTCCCGGTATATATCGGAGCCATGATCGTCGCGGCCATCATACGGAACATCGGTGAGGCCACCGGCAAGATCAAGGTCTACATGGGCGAGATCAATGACCTGGGAGGTATCTGCCTGTCGCTCTTTCTCGGTATTGCCATGATCACGCTCAAAATATGGCAGCTGGCAGCGCTGGCCCTCCCGCTGGTGGTCCTGCTCCTGGTGCAGCTGATCTTCATGTATATATTCGCAAGGTTTGTGATTTTCCGATTCATGGGAGCGGATTACGACGCGGCTGTGATCACGGCCGGCACCTGCGGCTTCGGTATGGGCGCCACGCCCAACGCGATGGCCAACATGCAGGCGATCTGCGATAAGTACGCGCCCTCGATCAAAGCGTATCTTCTGATCCCGATCGTCGGAAGCCTTTTTGCGGATTTCATCAATTCACTTGTCATCACGTTTTTCATCAACCTCGTTTGACCACAGGAGGCGGAACAGATATGAATTTCAAGAAATTGCTGCATCTGGACAGCGAAAATGTAGCTGTACCCGAACTGCACACGGACAGCTTTGAGGAGAAGCAGAATAAAACGGAAGACGAAGAAAACAAAGAGCGCCAGAAAAAAGATATTGACTATGACAACGTGGCGATTCCGGAGATCCATATTCACCGGAAGAAAAAGAAATAAGACAGAAAAGGAAGACAACAATGAAGACAATCAGTAAAGGCAAAATGTGGTGTTTCGCAATCGGTCAGTTCGGATGGTCACTGCTCTCGGCGCTGATCACAAACTGGCTGGTCTATTTCTATCAGCCCGACGCGGACTCGATCGCGGCCGGACAGACG
>JAZQCI010000005.1:0-5311 GCA_045546175.1 Lachnospiraceae bacterium
TACTACTTCACAGTAGGCAACGGCGCTCATGACGCTCTCAACAATGTACTGGCCGCTCAGGGCAGAACAGAGGACAACGGCATGACCGCAGCAGGCAATGGCGAGAACGTAAAGGTCTGGAACCTTGCAGCGATCGACAACAAGACTTTCGCTACAACAAAGTCCGGCGTGAATGTTGAAAACCAGCTGGCTGACATGGACATCAATTTCTGGATGCCCGGCACAGCTGTTTACCTGACAAGAAATGACTGGGCGAATACTTTCCCCCGGACTTACAGAGACCTGACCGCGACCGACGAGATGGTGGCGATCATGGACAACGACGTCTACGAATATCAGGCAGACGGCGGCGAGGTTACCTGGAATGCGGACAACGGCCTGTCACTGGCAGACCTCAAAGGCGTATCCGACTTTGACGATCCCAGATGGGACCAGCTGATCGACCAGATGGATATGTCTGAGGCGCTGATCAGAACAGCGTTCGGCGGAACCAGCACCAAGACGATCTCTTCGATCTCCTCTCCTGAGGCGATCCAGAATGACGGCCCCACCGGCTATGCGAACTATCCTCTGGGCCAGTACGCTAACAAGAACAAAGACAGCGGCGATCCCTGCGCGATCGATGCAAATGATCCCAACGCAGGTTTCATGGGCAACACCATGGCCAACAACGTTGTTGTGGCACAGACTTTCAATAAAGACCTGGCTCTCGAGTGGGGCAAGACAGTGGGCAACTATTCTCTGTGGTCCAATTGCACGATCCTGTGGGGCGTTTCGGCAAACCTTCACCGCCTGCCTTACTGCGCGAGAAACCTCGAGTACTATTCGGAAGATCCGGTCCTGTCCTCCTTCCTCGGCGCGGAAGTTGCCAAAGGAGAGCTTGAATACGGTGTCATCGCTTCCGTTAAGCACTTCTGCTTCAACGATACGGAGATGAACCGAACCGGCGTAGCTCCCTTCATGACGGAGCAGAAAGCCCGTGAAGGAGATATCCGCGCGCAGCAGTCCATCATCGAGGACGCAAAGTGCCTCGGCGTTATGACCGCTTACAACCGCGTCGGCTGCTACACTGATAATGCGCATACAGGCCTGATCAAGAACATCCTTCACGGAGAGTTCGGCTTCAGAGGCCTCATCAGCGAGGACTTTATCATGGATCCCGTTTACGCATCCCTTAAGGAAGCAGTCATGAACGGCATCACGATGTCCTGCAACACCGGCGACAACACACTTGAAGCAGTCGCAGCTTACTATCCGAACCTCAACTGGAACGTTGAGACTGTCGGCAAGGACAGCGAGCTCCAGAAAGCGCTGAAGTACGCTATGAAGAAACAGAACTACGCACTGGCCAACTCCAATGCTATGGACGGCCTTGTACCCGGAGCACATCTTGAGACTGTGAAGACCTGGTATGACAAGCTGATCATGGGCCTTGAGATCGCCTTCGGTCTGATCACCGCTCTGTGCGCAGTAATGTATTTTCGTAAAAGAAACTAAAGGGAGGTAAAGTGAGATGAAAAGAGCAATATTCGGATCGATCATGACAGTCATCACGATCGTTGCAGCGGTCGTAGGACTGGTAAACTACATCACGAACTCCAATACCACTTACTTTGCCGGACTTGGCAAAGATCCTGTTGTGATCGGATGCACAGTAATCGGAATCGCAGCACTGGCCCTGTGGCTTGTGCTGGGAGAGCCCAAGGCTTCCTGGAAGGACATCCTTCCCGTCGCTGCTCCCGCCTGCCTCATCGTAGCTGCTCTGACCCTGGTCAACAGCAGGATCAACGGCGTGGCCGCGATCATGACCTTCGAGAACAACGCGCAGAACATGGCCGATCTGCAGAGCGCGATCGTCGCTATCGCAGCGCTTGTCGCCGCAGCAGTTCTGGCAGCACTCACGGCGTTCTTCGATGTGAAGAAAGAGGCCTGATGCCGGTAAAGAGTTTACACATAAGCGCATGCTCCTGTTGGGGCATGCGCTTCTTTTTGTATGCGCGCCATGGGCGCGCTCTAACGGGTGAAAGTCCCGAACACGCCCAGGTAGTGGGAAGTGTATAGCTGAACAGCAAGGGTGTCCATCGTGAGGTGGAATCTGAAAGAAGCTGTAAGCAAACCTCTGGTCCGACGAACAGAAATCACATATAAGGCGAGGTTCCGACAGATAAGCTGGCTTAAAGCAGTGAAGTCTTATAACTACCCCGTTTGTAGGAACAGCGTAAATGTGGCGGATAGATGGAGGGAAAGAGCGTGCACCTTATGCGCGGAGGTCTCGCAATGGCTCTTTATCTCAACAACGGGTTCAGCTTCTACGGGTGATCCATATGCTGGAAGACTACAGGCTGCATCAGGTTCTTACACGCCGTTATCATGCTTCAAAGAATCCGCTCGTTCTTGAAGGAAAGTTTCGGGAATCTATGAGGATTACTGCAGTTATCTTCGCAGAACAGATCTTGCCGTAAGTACTGTAAAGCATTATTCAAGTACGGCCCTCGTCTTTCTGGACTATCTTTCTCAGAAAGGCATAGAGGATCCTATGGCAATCGATTTGTCCGTCTGCAATGGTTATCTGAAAACACTTGCCGGCTTCAGCTTTAAAACCGTTGAGCAAAACGTGTGCGGGCTGCGCTTCCTGTTGCGTTATCTTCTTGAAAGAAAGCTATTGACGGAAGACTTTGCATCGAAAATTCATATGTACAGATTCGCCAAGGCGATAGATGCGAAGTCCCGGGACCCACGCATCCCGCTTCTTCTGCCAGCCCAGCTTGTCCGCGATGACAAACAGCGAGACCGAGAAGATCAGCCAGTCGAAGAGGCCGCTCCAGAAAACAAACCACTGATACTGCATTTTTCTTTTCCCCCGTTTCAACACTTTCAGCATGTTCTGCCGAAAACAGATGACTATATACGTATTACTTATACGAAATTTGCCCTCGAATCGCATAGGTATTTTTCATGTTCGAAGACATCGCACCGCACCGAAGCGCCGCGCTTTCCATTGTTCCGAATTGCAGAAAATCCGTTGACAAACTACCCCGGGGCGGTATTATTATATTATATGGAAACGGTAACGGTAACGGTAACGGTAACGGAAACGGAAACGAACGGCACAGACAGCAAACCTGTGTCAAAACCAACGTCAAATCGGCGCCGGCGCCGCCGGGAAGGGCGGAGCATTCCTTGCCGCGGCAGTCTGACGGCTAATATCGTGAAGGCAGCATTATGACTACGATCAAAGATATTGCTCGGATATCCGGCTACAGTATTGGCACCGTTTCGAGAGTGATCAATAACAGGGCGGATGTCAGTGAAGAAGCAAGAGAAAAAATCAATGAGATCATACGCGAGTGCAATTACCAGCCAAACTCCAACGCCAGGAAGCTGAAACAGGTGACGTCGTCGGAGATTTCCATCATCGTCCGGGGCAATAAGAACCTGTTCTTCCAATCCATCCTGGAAGAGATACAGATACGGCTGAGGGGGTATGATGAGAACATCAATGTCCATTTCATCGGGGAAACGGACAATGAGGTTGAGACAGCTGTCCGGATCAGCGCTTACGTTAAGCCTAAAGGCATCATCTTTCTTGGCGGCTATACCGATACCATTCGCAAAGATTTTTTCCGGATCGCCCTGCCGAGCGTGCTTGTAACGGTCGGGGCGCAGGATATGGGCTTCGATAACCTGTCCAGCTTCACGACGGACTATCATGACGCCGGAAGATGCGCGGTCAGCAAGTTTGTGGCGAAGGGGCACACCCGGATCGGCATGATAGGCGGATATCTCTCAGGTTACAGCAAAGAGTTCAAGAACAGCAAAATAGTCGGTGCCGTCGAGGAACTGGCAAAGAATGGGATTTCATTTGATTTTGACAGGGATTACGAGCCGTGTTCCTATTCGGCGGAAAGCGGCTACAAGGCTGCCGAAAAGCTCATGAGCCGGTCGCCGGACCTGACTGCGATTTTTGCCATCAGCGATTCGATCGCCTTCGGCGCGATCCGCGCGCTCAAAGACATCGGGCTGCGCGTTCCCGAAGAGGTCTCCGTGATCGGATTCGATGGCCTGACCATGGCAAAATACAGCGTCCCCCGCCTCTCCACCATTCAGCAGGACACTGCCATGCTCGCCAAAAAGAGCGTCGATGACCTTCTTATGAGAATAAGCTACGGAGGCCCCGCAGTCCACGAACTGATACCTTACGAATACATCGAAGGGGAGAGCGTCGGCCCGCCGCGAAAAATCTAAGCGGGAGCCGCTTTGCCGTTCCATTCATACTGTGATACGGATCCGGAAAGAGCACTGTTTTGGATCTGTAAATAAAGAACCAAATAAACACTACAGGAGGAAAAAAACATGAAAAAGCTTATGGCAACAATGATGGCAGTTGTGCTGAGCGTTTGCCTGCTCGCGGGATGCGGCGGCAGTTCAGGCGGATCGAGCGGCGGGAACTCGGGCAGCGGTGGCGGAGAAGCCGCGGCAGCCACGGATTCCAAAGAAACGGCAGATGTCACCGTAACCGTTTGGGGACCGCAGGAAGACCAGTCTGATGACAACGGCAAGTGGCTCCAGACCCAGTGCGAAGCTTTTGCGGCGGCGCATCCGGAATGGAAGATCACTTTCAAGTACGGCGTATGCTCTGAAGGCGATGCCAAGACCAATATCGGCACAGACCCCAGTGTCGGCGCGGATGTCTATATGTTCGCGAATGACCAGATCCCGGATCTGCTCAAGACCGGCGGTCTTGCCGAGCTCGGCGGAAGCAATGTCGAGACCATGAAAGCCAACAACTCTGAGACCACAGTGAATACAGTAACCTATGACGGTTCTGTCTACGGCTTCCCGTTCACCGGCAACACATGGTTCATGTACTATGATAAGTCCGTATTCTCGGACGAAGATATCAAATCACTTGATGCAATGCTCGAAAAGGGCAAGGTAGCTTTCCCGTTGGATAATTCCTGGTATATCGCCGCTTTCTATGTTGCAAACGGATGCACACTGTTCGGAGAGAACGGCGGTGACGCCGATGCAGGCTTTGACTTCAGCGGCGACAAGGCTGTAGCAGTTACCAATTATCTGGTAGATCTTATTGCCAATCCCAACTTCTCGAACGGCGATGTTGGAACAAATGCTGATGCCAAGGCATTCTTCTCCGGCACATGGGATTATCAGAAGGCAGTTGACGCATACGGCGATAATCTCGGCATCGCAGCTCCGCCTTCCATCAACATCGGCGGCGAGATGAAGCAGATGAAATCTTTCGCAGGATCCAAGGCGATCGGCGTGAACCCCGCTACCGCTCTTTACAAAG
>JAZQCI010000006.1:0-7391 GCA_045546175.1 Lachnospiraceae bacterium
ATCCATAATGATCGCGTCGTAGGTGTTGCCTCTTCGGATCTCGCGCTCCACAAATTTTCCGCAGTCGTCCACCAGCCAGCGGATCGGGGCGTCCTCAAGTCCTGGAATGGAGGCGTTCTCTCTGGCCCAGGTGACCATGCCCTTGGCGGCGTCGACATGGGTGACAGCGGCTCCGGCCTTGGCGGCCGCGACGGTGGCACCGCCGGTGTAGGCAAAGAGGTTGGGGACCTTTACTTTTTGGCCGGATGCGACGGCGCCTCGGATGATCTCGCTGAACCAGTCCCAGTTGACCGCCTGCTCGGGGAAGAGCCCCGTGTGCTTGAAGTTAAAGGGCTTAAGTCTGAAGGAGAGATCCCTATAGTGGATCGTCCACTCCTCGGGGAGGTCTCTGAACTCCCACTCGCCGCCGCCTTTATTGCTGCGGTGGTAATGGGCGTTGGGGTTCCTCCATTCTCTGCCGCGCGGCGTCTTCCAGATCACCTGCGGGTCCGGGCGGATCAGCTTGTAGCCGCCCCAAAGTTCCAGTTTCTCGCCGTCGGAAGTATCCAGTACCTGATAATCTTTCCAGGAATCTGCAATCCACATATTTTCTTCGCTCTCCTAAATTGTTTCTATCTGAAAGTTTCTATATTAAATGTTACTGTTTATAGTAGAATAACACAGGGGGGATGCCCCCGCCTCTACAGGCGGTGGGAAGCAACAAACTTTCTCGGCGGCGGGTGACAATCCCCCACTGAGTTATTCGATGCACACGCGTGCGGAAAGGAAGATGCTGCCAAAGGGCAGCCCGCACGCGGCGCAGCGGCTCGCTCTGCGAGCCTTGAATGGTACTCAACAAAGATACACTGAAAAACAGGAAAACGCAACTCTGACACGGGATTTGAAGGTGCATTATGCCAAAGAAGAACACGCGCAACACGAAGGGGAAGATCATCTCCGCAGCATGGAAACTTTTTTATGAGAACGGGTACGACGCCACGACCATAGAGGACATCATTTTCGCGTCCGGGACTTCGAGAGGGTCCTTCTATCACTATTTTGACGGAAAAGACGCGTTGCTGGGAACGCTCGCCTATGTCTTTGACGAGAAATACGAGAAGCTCAGGGAAACCCTTGACCCGTCCATGGGCGCGGCAGACAAATTGATCTTTCTCAATCACGAGCTGTTCGTGATGATCGAGGACAGCATCTCGCGAGACCTCCTCTCGGGGCTTCTGTCCACGCAGCTGCAGGCGCAGGGAGAGAAACACCTGCTGGACCGCAACAGGACGTACTTCCGCATTCTGCGCGAGATCATAACGGAAGGGCAAAAGCAGGGAGAGCTGCGGTCGGACTGCACGGCCAGCGAGATCATCAAAGCGTATGCCATGTGGGAGAGGGCCCTCATGTACGACTGGTGCCTGTGCGGCGGCGAGTATTCCCTGGTATCTTATGCCGACAGGATGACGCCGATGTTCCTCGAAAGTTTCCGTCAAAAGACAGAATAACAAAATGTATTGACTTTCGAATGAAATATGATTTAGTGCTGTGTGCAGGCAAAAATCAGCTTAAATAAAGGAAATTCTTAAAGAATAATGATACGGTGTATAGAATACATTCTATACACCGTTCTGTATTTTATTCCGGCTTCTCTTGTGCTATAATGCGTAATTGTCCGGGCGGAATTCCGACTGCCCGGAGATAATAATCGCCGCAAGGCGAGGGGAAATGGAGAAATGCTATGACATCAGCACAAATCTTGATCATTGTAACTATTATTCTGTACATGGTGGGAATGCTCGCCATCGGCGCGCTCTTTAACAGAAAAGGCGCGACCGAAACTTCCGACGGCTTCTATATCGGCGGCCGCTCACTCGGACCGGTTGTCACGGCTATGAGCGCCGAGGCATCGGACATGAGCAGCTACCTTCTGATGGGCCTGCCCGGACTGGCCTATATCGCAGGTCTTGCGGAAGTAACCTGGACGGCGGTCGGTCTCTCGATCGGCACCTACCTCAACTTCCTTCTGGTGGCAAGACTTCTGCGCCGCTATTCCGAGAGGATCGGGGCGTTCACAATCCCGGATTTCTATGCGAGAAGATACAGAGATGATAAGCACATCCTGTCCTGCATCGCGGCAGTCATCATACTGGTATTCTTTATTCCTTATACCGCGTCCGGATTCAAGGCGGTCGGCACCATGTTCAACAGCCTTTTCGGATTTAATTACCATGTGGCCATGATCGTCGGCGCACTGATCATCATCGCTTACACCACCATGGGCGGTTTCCTGGCTGTTTCCACAACGGACCTTGTTCAGAGTATTTTTATGACGATCGCGCTGATCATCATCGTTTTCTTCGGAATTGACAAAGCAGGCGGCATGGGGACAGTAGTGGAAAATGCGAAGGCTCTTCCCGGCTACCTCAATCTCACGCAGGGATACAACGCGGCTACGGGGACGGCGGGTTCCTTCGGAATCTTCAGTATCGTGTCCACACTTGCCTGGGGCCTTGGCTATTTTGGCATGCCCCATATCCTTCTCCGATTCATGGGAATCCGAAATGAGGAAGAGCTGGTGCTCTCCCGCAGGATTGCCTTCGTCTGGGTCGTGATTTCCATGGGTATTGCAGTATTTATCGGTGTCATCGGCTACAGCGTATCCCTGACCGGCGCGATCCCCATGCTCACCACAAGCTCCGAATCGGAGACTGTCATCATTCAGATGGCCAACCTGATGAGCCAGAACGGCGTCATCTTCGCGCTGTTCGCAGGTATCATCCTGTCGGGTATCCTGGCGGCGACCATGTCCACCGCGGACTCCCAGCTGCTTGCGGCGGCTTCCAGTGTCTCCCAGGACCTTGTGCAGGAGTTCATGGGCATCAAGCTCACCAGCCGCCAGCAGATGAGAGCGGCCAGACTCACAGTTATCGCGATCGCGGCCATCGCCGTGATCCTCGCCTGGAACCCGAACAGTTCCGTCTTCCGCGTCGTCTCCTTCGCGTGGGCAGGCTTTGGCGCGGCTTTCGGACCGCAGATGCTGCTGGCTCTCTTCTGGAGAAGATCCAACAAGCAGGGCGCGATCGCAGGCATGGTCGCCGGTGCGGCTATGGTCTTCATCTGGAAGTTCCTGATCGCCCCGATCGGCGGATGGCTTGCTATTTATGAGCTGCTTCCGGCGTTCCTGATCAGCCTTGCGGCTAACGTCATTGTTTCCAATATGACGGCGGCGCCTTCGAAGGCGATTACGGATGTGTTTGATGAGGTGAGGAAGAAATAATTTCTGGGGATAACCCACGTGCGGAAGTATATACCCTGTCTTTCGCTCCGGTTTCACGGGCGGGGAAGATAATAATGTAAAAAAGGCGGAGATGGCATTTGGTGCCATCTCTGCTTTTTTATGCGGCGGGGCTTCCCCGCCCGTGAAACCGGAGTGTATGACAGGGCGGGTCAGAACGCGCGAAGGTTGTCCGACCGCATAAAGGGTATCGAATCAGAACATTCGCAGGATATCGAGCAAGAAAAACAGTGTTGAAATCAAGCAAAAGTTCCCTTATAATGTCTCTGTTTTGACACGAGTCCCCCCAAAACCCATCTTTGTGAAAAATGACAAAAATGTTTGTAGATAAATACAAAAAATGTTCTTGCATTTTGAAGAGACCTCGTGTATGATGAAAAAGCTGTGACATGATAGCTGTGAAGCGTGAGGTTGCCGCTGTGAATACGGCGGGTTTTCCGTGGAGCGAATGTCTGGGGCGTCCTGATTGGCACAGGGCCGACCCGAAAACTGACGACAAGTCACTGTACCGATTGACAGTCTGCAATTCTGCGAGTAAAAGCAAGTTTTACGAGCAGAAAATCAGAAACGACGTGCGAGAACCTGATCTCGAGAGATTCATTGAGAAGAGACAGACAGGACACGCACGGGAGTGTGTACAGTCACCGCTTGTCGTACTTCATTAAAAAGTGCGAATAAGGAGGCGACTTTTTTTATGGCAAATCAGATTATGAGAATTACCCTGAAGGCATATGATCACAAGCTCGTGGACGCATCCGCGAAGAAGATCATCGAGACGGTCAAGAAGACCGGCTCCCAGGTAAGCGGTCCCGTTCCGCTTCCTACAAAGAAGGAGGTTGTTACCATCCTTCGCGCTGTTCATAAGTATAAGGACAGCCGTGAGCAGTTCGAGCAGAGAACTCACAAGAGACTGATCGACATCATCACTCCCACTCAGAAGACAGTTGATGCTCTTCAGAGACTGGAGATGCCTGCAGGCGTAGCGATCGATATCAAGATGAAGGCTCGCTGATCAGTACAAAGCAAAGCGTACATATAATAAGTACAGCGAACAAAACAAGTTAACAGATGCATACTCCATAATGCATTTGTAAATAAAACCTCTACTAGTATGACATCCCTTTTCGGGGGGATGGCCGCAGGACAAGAGCGGCAGTCCGGCGAAGGAAAAGGAAAGGCAGGCGTCGCGGTGAGCAGTCAGACAGCAGGCTGCGAGCCGAGAGCAGGATCCAGAGGAGATCCGCAGGAGGGCGAGATGCCAAGAGCCCGAAGGAATAGCGCTGATGTCCGCTGTAGACAAAAATTAGCCGGGATTCCGGCGGAAAGAGGTAAAAATGAAGAAAGCAATTATGGCTACCAAGATCGGCATGACTCAGATCTTCAGGGAAGACGGAACGCTCGTCCCTGTTACAGTCCTTGAGGCAGGCCCCTGTGTCGTAACACAGGTCAAGACCATTGAGAACGATGGTTATGAGGCAGTTCAGGTTGGCTATGGTGAAGCAAAAGAGAGAATCACCACAGTTGACAAGAAGGGCAACAAGGAAGTTGCACATCGCCACGGCGTTGGCAAGGCTATGAAGGGCCACTTCGACAAGGCCGGCACACCGGTTAAGAAGCACGTTCAGGAATTTAAATTTGAAAACGCTGCAGAGTACAAGCTCGGCGACGAGATCAAGGCTGACATCTTTGCAGAAGGCGACAAGATCGACGCTACTGCAGTTACAAAGGGTAAAGGCTTCCAGGGCGCTATCAAGAGACTGGGACAGCACAGAGGACCCATGGGCCACGGTTCCAAGTTCCACCGTCACCAGGGTTCCAACGGATCTTCTTCCGATCCGAGCAGAGTCTTCAAGGGCAAGGGAATGCCCGGTCACATGGGAAGCGTTCAGGTTACGATCCAGAACCTGGAAGTAGTGAGAGTGGATGCGGACAAGAATCTTATTCTGGTCAAAGGCGCTATTCCGGGACCTAAGAAGGGTCTTGTGACTCTCAAAGAGACCACCAGAGTCTGAGCAGTGCCTTAGATGAGAAAGGAGGACCATTCAGATGGCAAACGTATCTGTTTATAATATGCAAGGACAGGAAGTCGGCAATATCGACTTAAATGATGCGGTCTTCGGTGTAGAAGTGAACGAGAGCCTGCTTCACATGGCAGTAGTTCAGCAGCTGGCAAACAATCGCCAGGGCACACAGAAGGCAAAGACCCGCTCTGAGGTTTCCGGCGGCGGAAGAAAGCCCTGGTGACAGAAGGGCACAGGCCACGCGAGACAGGGTTCCACGAGAGCTCCTCAGTGGAAAGGCGGCGGCGTAGTATTCGCTCCCACACCTCGCGACTACTCCTTCAAGATGAACAAGAAGGAAAAACAGGCAGCAGTCAGAAGCGCTCTGACCGATCGTGTACAGCAGAACAAGGTCATCGTTCTTGACCAGCTCGCAATGAGCGAGTACAAGACCAAAGAGTTCGTCAAGGTTATGGAAAACCTTAAGGCGGCCGGAAAGACCCTTGTAGTTATGGCTGACAAGGATGAGCACGTAGTTAAGTCCGCAAGCAACATCCCTGCGGTAAAGACTACTCTTACATCCCAGATCAATGTTTATGATCTGATGAACGCCCAGACAGTGATCCTTACCAAGGACGCAGTCGCCAAATTGGAGGAGGTGTACGCATAATGGCAACACTGGAATATTATGATATTATTCTGAAGCCCATCCAGACCGAGAAAGCGCTGCAGGATATCGCAGAGAAGAGATATGCATTTTATGTTCATCCGCAGGCGAACAAGTTCCAGATCAAGACTGCTGTTGAGAGAATGTTCGAAGGCACAAAGGTTGCCCGCGTGAACACTGTAAACTGCAGACCTAAGAAAAAGAGAAGAGGAATGGTCTACGGACAGACTGCAAAGCGTAAGAAAGCTTATGTTACGCTTACTGCTGACAGCAAAGAGATCAATCTCTTCACCGGACTTTGATAAATAAAAGCGGTGCAAAATTTTGCTTGTCAAAATGAATAAGCATGAAAAGGAGAACTAATCATGGGAATTAAAAAGTATACCGCATATACACCCTCCCGCAGAAATATGACCGGTTCCGATTTCGCTGAGATCACCAAGAAGACTCCCGAGAAGTCACTTGTTTTCTCCCTGAAGAAGAACGCAGGCCGCAATAACCAGGGTAAGATCACCGTGAGACATCACGGCGGCGGAAGCAGAAGAAAATACAGAATCATCGATTTCAGAAGACGCAAGGACGGAATCCCTGCAACAGTAATTGGTATCGAGTACGATCCCAACAGAACAGCTAACATCGCCCTGATCTGCTATGAAGACGGCGAGAAGGCATATATCCTTGCACCCCAGGGCCTCAAGGACGGCATGAAGGTTATGAACGGACCTGACGCAGAAGTCAGAGTCGGCAACTGCCTCCCTCTTGAGAAGATCCCGGTAGGTACAATGGTACACAACATCGAGCTTCACCCCGGCAAGGGCGGCCAGATGGTCCGCAGCGCCGGCGCAGCTGCACAGCTGATGGCTAAGGAAGGCAAGTATGCTACACTGAGACTTCCCTCCGGCGAGATGAGAATGGTTCCTCTGAACTGCAGAGCAACCGTAGGCGTCATCGGCAACATCGATCACAACCTGATCAACTACGGCAAAGCAGGCCGTGTACGCAACATGGGCATTCGTCCTCACGTTCGAGGCAGCGTCATGAACCCCAACGATCACCCTCACGGTGGTGGTGAAGGTAAGGCACCTGTAGGTCGTCCCGGACCGAGCACGCCTTGGGGCAAGCCTGCACTTGGTTACAAGACGCGTGGAAAGAAAGCTTCTGACAAACTCATCGTTAGACGCAGAGGCGGAAAGAAGTAAGGAGGATTACCATGGCAAGATCATTAAAGAAAGGGCCGTTTGCAGACAAAAGCCTTTTGAAGAAGGTAGACGCTTTGAACGCATCGGGCAGCAAAGAGGTCATCAAGACCTGGTCCCGCCGTTCCACCATTTTCCCGTCTTTCGTTGGCCACACAATCGCAGTGCATGACGGCCGCAAGCATGTTCCGGTATATGTTACAGAGGACATGGTCGGTCACAAACTCGGTGAGTTCGTTATGACAAGAACT
>JAZQCI010000007.1:0-4146 GCA_045546175.1 Lachnospiraceae bacterium
TAGATGTACAAACTCCTTTCTGGGGCATGGTTGATTGTTTCTAGACAACTCAATTTTACCATGAGCCAGTGAGGAGTTGTTTTATTTTGTAACAAAAAGAATGCCGTAACTATGCGGCTTCTGGCGTTTCGCAAACGCCTAGCCCTGATACTGATGAAAGGAGAACGAATGAGCACCGGTATGAAAAGCTTCTGGGAAGAGCACCGCAAATGGATCATTGTCGTGGCCGCGATACTTTGCGGCGCCACGATCGGTGTCGCAGCCTATATCGGAGTCACATCTCCGGCGAAGACTGTCACGCACATCACTGCAGCCTACACCGGTGATACCAAGACCGGTGTTGTTCTCGATGACAAAAATCCCGGTTTCACGGTGACTGCCTTCTACAAGGACGGACATCAGGCGCCCGTGACCGGATGGACGATTGCCTCGCCGCAGACCCTCGAAGACGCAAAAAAGAGTGTCGTGACGATCACCTACCAGAAAGTGAGCACGCAGGTCGAGGTCCAGTGCAGCACCGGAATGATCCAGTCAATCACAGCGGAATATGACGGCGACACGAAGGCCGGCACGCAGATCAACGACACCAACCCGGGACTCCATGTCTACGCGATCCGGGACGGCAAAAAATCGCCCCTCGACAAGGGCTGGCGCGTCTCCAATCCCGCCGTCCTCGAAAAGGACAAGCTGTCCACCTTCACCATCAATTACGAGAATTTCTCCTGCACGCTCTCCATCCAGTGCACCACCAAGAGCATTGCCCGCCTGAGCGCCGCTTACTCCGGCAGCACGTCGGAAGGCACCGAGATCGCGAACGGAAACGAGAACCTCGTAGTGACCGCCAAATATGTCGACGGAACCGTCGAGCAGGTGAGCGGCTGGACCCTCGCCGAAACGGTAGTCCTCGAGCCAAAAGAGCGCTATGTCCTGGAAGTTCATTATGAGGACAGCGTCTGCACGCTGGAAGTGACCTGCACCACGCCCACGCCCGAGGAGTTCCAGGCCGGCTGTATTTCTGCGGGCTACTATTCCCTCTACCACAATCCCGCCAAGTACGCGGGCGCCAATATCGCCGTAGAAGGAACAATCAAAGAAATCCGCCCGGGGCAGGACGGAAGTGTAGATGTGTTTCTGGAGATGGAAGGAGACTTCCTCGGAATAACTAAGGGCATCCTGTGCGCCACTTACACCAGCACGCTCCACGGCCAGCTTCCTCCCGAAGGCGTCCCCGTAACAATTTACGGCATGTTCAAGGATGTGAGCGCCCGTATGATGGACGGTTCATCGATGAGCATGCCGGTAATGAATGCCGAATATGTAGTGCGCCACTGATCTCACAGTGCGGCGTCCGCAAACTTTTGGCTTCTGTCCGCCGCTTCCCTGTAGAAAGCGTCCGCAGACGGCAGCCCCTCGTAGGGCGCCATAAAGAACACTCTGAGAAAATAGAGGTTAACGTTTCTGCGCACCTCTTCCGACGGCTCTGCCGCGATTCTCGCTTTTAATCGGCGAACCAGAGAATGCCACTGCGCTTTAAATTGCTCGTACGCAGGCAGATCGGATATTCCCAGCCATTTGTCAATTCTGACTTTGGAAAGGCCTCCCTTCACGCACCCCTCCGGGACGATGAAGTAGGAGGTCTTTTCTTCGTTGAATTCCCTCCCCAGCGGGAACAGCCTGCAGATCCCGGGCCGGTACGAGTGGATACTGCATCTTCCGTCAGATCCGAGGAAAGCACAGCTCTGTGTATCGCTTTTCATCATAAGGTGAGGAAGGATAACTCCTTCCTCCACATGCAGGTCGATTCCTGCGCCCAACAACTCTTCAAAGGATTTCCCGAGGCCGGCCGTCAGTTGCCACACGTCATAGGGATCCAGCACAATCGTATCGCCCATGCCCCTGCAGCAGGCTCCGCAGCCGGCGCAGGCACTGCTGGAGATTCTGACCATGTCCTGGGGACCATACCGCCTCGGTCCGGGTCCGCCTGCCCCTTCTCTCATCTGCCCTGTCCTTTCCTGATGAGTCTGTCCAGATCGTCATAGGAAACCTTCAGCAAGCTGTCCAATGTCTGTTCAATTGCCACATTCTTTTTAATGACCGGATCACTGATCAGCGCGCCCCTTGCCACGACCATCTTGGGCTTTCTGAGCGCGCGAAGGCTCTCGAGAGGATTTCCTGCCGTGATGAGGAAGTCGGCCGCCTTACCGACCTCAATGCTTCCTGTCTCAGCGTCGATCCCCGCGATCTTCGCGTTCCCGAGGGTTGCGCTATAGAGTGCGAAAGCCTCGGAGACGCCGCAGAACGTGCTGAAATACTGCAGCTCTCTCCACATGTCGTAGTGCGTCACGTAAGGGCAGCCGGTATCCGTGCCGAGGCCGACCGGAATTTCCTCTTTGAGGGCTCTTCTGGCGCACTCGATGATGCCGCGCAGCACGATTCCCGCATTGTAGCGGTCCATGGGACGGACGCCGGTCTTGGACGTTTTCAAGAGTGCCAGAGGAATGACAGGTGAGATCGTAGTCACCAGCGACGCTCCGCGTTCTTTGAACAGCTCCATCATCTCATCCGTGGGCATAGCGCCGTGCTCAATGGTGTCTACGCCTCCGCGCAGTCCCGCGATCACGCCTTCCGTGCTCTCCGTATGTGCCGCCACAGGAAGTTTAAGATCATGTGCCGCCCTGCAGGCCGCCTCGATGATCTCCGGGGACATCTTGAGGACGCCCGGTTCTCCTTCCTTCACAGCATCCATGATCCCGCCCGTGATCATGAGCTTGATCAGGTCGGGCCTGCCGGCTGCGATCCTGTGAACATATTCTACGGCCTCTTCCGGCGATGTTACGGGATAAGCGAGCGATCCCGCCACGTGCCCGCCGGGCACCGAGATTCCTGTATTGCTTGCCAAAATCCTGGGACCGGGCATTGCCGCCCCGGCCGCACTGCCGCGCACCAGCGCTCCCAGCCCTTCCGGCGCCGCTGCGCCCATGGGGATCCGGGACATCCCGGTCCTGGCCTTGCGGATCATGTCTGCCAGCCCGTTGCCGCCGGGAGTCTCTTCCGACTTCCAGGTCTTTACTCTTTTGCGGTATCCCTCTTCGATCTCATTGCGAAGCTTTCCGTCATAATCCGAAATGCCGCCGACAGTCCTGATCGTAGTGACGCCGCTGTGCAGCGCCGTGTTGGCATATCCTCTCATCAGGGCGCGCACCGCCTCCCCGGTGACCGGATTAGAGGTTGCCAGATTCACGAGGCGCACATAGTCCTCGGGCTCCTTCTTCTTTCCGGAAGGCTTGCCCCCCGAATTCAGATGCACATGCAGATTGATCAGTCCGGGCATCAGATAGCACCCCTTCAGATTTACGATCTCGCATCCCGAAGGCACCAGTTCGTCCGCAGAGAGGATCGCGGAGATCCTGCCGTTCTCTACAATTACAGTTTTTCCCTTCTGCGGCACCATATCCTTCGTGCCGTCCAGTATAATTCCACCGATATATGCTGTTTTCATAGGCGTTCCTTCCTGAAAGATGTTCTGAACAGATAAGAATACAATACCACAAATTCCTTCTGCTTGGAGAGATAAGTTCTCTAAACGAAAAAAAGCCCCTAAACAGAAACAAAGCCCCATTCCGGGCTTCAGCCTCAGAACAGAGCTCCATCTCTTAGGGGATGTTAATAATGTATAGGGGGGTAATTGATATATGTATCAGCTCTTGCTGACAATGGTTATATTACTCCGATCCCCTCTGAATAAATAGTCATATTTTTGACAAAAATTAGGACATTTCCGACATTTCCGATCAGAACAGTCCCGTGATCTTTCCGTCCTCGTCGACATCGATCTTGACGGCCGCGGGAACCTTGGGAAGGCCGGGCATGGTCATGATGTCTCCCGTCAGGGCTACGACGAAGCCTGCGCCCGCCGATATTTTGACGCCGCGGACTGTGATATCAAAATCCTTGGGAGCGCCCAGCTTCTTCGGATCGTCGGTCAGGCTGTACTGTGTCTTGGCAACACAGATCGGGCAGTTTCCGAAGCCCATTGCCTCGAGCTGCTTCGCCTGCTTGGCCGCGTCGGCAGTCATCACAACACCGCGCGCTCCGTAGATCCTGGTCGCGATAAGTCGGATCGTAGCCATGTCGTTCTGTGAGCCA
>JAZQCI010000008.1:0-17299 GCA_045546175.1 Lachnospiraceae bacterium
GGTCATTGAACCCGATGTGTCTACAGCAACAGTAGAATTGGCGGCAGCCGCGATTGGCGTAGAGCCCGGCAGGATCTGCAAGTCGCCCTCTTTTTTGATTGATGAGAGACCGATCCTGATTCTGGCGGAGGGCATGGCCAGGGTCGACAACAAGAAATACAAGCAGGAATTCGGCAAAAAAGCGAAAATGATCCAGCGCGAGCAGGTGGAGGAACTGATCGGCCATGAGGCGGGCGGCGTATGCCCCTTCGGAGTCAATGAAAATGTCGAGATCTATCTGGACGAGAGCCTGAAGAAATGGGATACGGTATATCCGGCAGCGGGCAACGCGAACAGCGCGGTGAGGCTGGAACTGGACGAGCTGGAGAAACTGGTGAGCGCCAGAAAATGGGTGGATGTGTGTAAGTAGGATGAGGTAACCGGCCTGGGTCTCGGACACCCTAAAGGTGTCGGATACCCTAAAGGTGTCGGATACCCTGGAGGTGTCGGACACCCCAGAGGTCTAGAAACCAAAACATATGTTTGCGAATATATGTTCGATGTGGTATACTTGTGTATAGCTAAAATGGCACACCTGTTCTGCGCAGCCCCGGAGAGGATCGTGCGCGAATGAAAGGTCAAGGTATCAAAATGGATTCACAGAACACAAGCCGCCCCATCAAAGAAAAAATATTGAACGAAGCAAACGCAAGGCTTGCTGCCTGGAGAGCGGAACACGCTTTTTCAGAGAAAATGAAGGATCTGCTCTCGTCCCCGAAAGCGACCAATTATTTTTCCCGCCAAAAGATTGATTTGCTGCGCTTTTTTGGCGGAGATGAAATGCTGCGATACGCCGGGACGAAGACGGAAAAGGATCGCATCACGATCACATTCAAAGCGGTGCCCATTAAGGCGCAGTATGACATTTCGGGCGACCGGGTCCGCGTTTCTTTCGCGGAGGCGGACAGGCTGTACACAAATCTTGCACAAGCTGCGGAGGCCGACCGGCTCAAGGCGGAGATCGAGGCCTACCTCAGAGGTAAGGAGATACGGGCTTTTTTGGCATGGACCGGCCGGCCGGGCGAGTTCCGGCTGATTTTCCCGTTTGCGTACAGCGCAGAGACAGAAGTGGTCGTCGTCGGGAAGACCTATAAGAGAATCGTGTCGGCCGCTTACCGGACCGCGAGGGACAGGGCGTCAAAAAAGAGAAAAGAGCAGGAGGACTTCCTGAAGACCTGCCCCGTCTACGGCACATTTGTCGCACAGGCCGTCCTGGATACGATAGAAGATAACAATAACCGATTGACGGCGAGACAGATTATTGATATTCTTCGGGGGACTAACCTGACAGAAGAGCTCGTATTCAACAGATTTACGGGAAAATACAGGCTGCTGGAGAAATCCGAGATCAGCAGAGTGATAGACGCGCTTGTGAGTTTTGGCGTTATTAATAAGCGCCGCGTTCACGGGCAGTACCAGAATTATTATGTACATAGTGTCGCGATGACCGGCAGGCTCTTTTCGGAGCTGCAGGGGGCGCCGGGGGCGGGAGGCGCTATTTTGGCGGTCTCGGACACCCCGAAGGTCTCAGACACCCTAAAGGTCTCGGACACCCCGAAGGTCTCGGACACCCTGAAGGTCTCGGACACCCCAGAGGTCTCGGACACCCCGGAGGTCTCCTCCAATTTGGCAAAATATAGCCCCACCCCCGCCACAAGAAGGCGCCCTGCGACGGAGCAGGAATATTGTCTTCTTCTGAGGGCCGTGAGGGATGAGATCAGCGAGCTCTCCGACAAGAAAAAGCAGGAGCTCGTGCAGGTCATTGCGCAGAAGCCGGGGATTTTTCTGACGGAGCCGGAGCTCGTCCTGAACGTCGTCGAGGCGATGGGCCGGCCGGCGGAGGACTACCTCAGAGGTCTCTTTGCAACAGAAGACCGGCGGTCCCGGCGGGACATTCTCAGGCTCCTGATGAACGCCGCCTCCGGGAAGGGAAAAGTTCTGCCGAAGAACGGCCTGACGGCCTTCCGGAAACGGGAAGAGAAGAAGAGGCGCGAGCGCGAGGAGTCCGAGCGCAGGGACAGGGAACTGTTTGAGATGGTCCTCACGGAGATCCCCGACAATTATGTGGACCTGTACCCGGCAGCGAGGAGCATGAAAAGGCACTTCGTGCTGCACATCGGGCCGACCAATTCGGGAAAGACCCATGACGCGATCGAAGAACTCATGCAGGCGGAGCGCGGGATTTATCTTGCGCCACTGCGGCTGCTCGCCTATGAGCAGTATGAGCGGATGAACCGCGACGAGTGCCCCTGTTCGCTGGTTACCGGCGAAGAGCAGTTCCTCATCGAGGGCGCAAAGCACCAGTCATCCACAATCGAGATGCTCAGCCTGAAGGTTGAATACGACGTGGCTGTGATCGACGAAGCCCAGATGATCGCGGACGGCGAGCGCGGCGGCGCGTGGACGGCGGCCATCATGGGCGTGTGCGCCTCGAAGGTCCACGTCTGCGCGGCTCCCGAGGCGGAGAAGCGCATCACACAGATCATCCGGGATTGCGGGGACGACTACGAGATCATCCGCCACCGGAGGATGACGCCGCTTGTATATGAAGAAAAAGCTTTCCGCTTCCCGCAGGACGTCCGGCCGGGAGACGCGCTGATCGTCTTTTCCAGGAGCAATGTCCACTCGGTGGCCGCCCAGCTCAAAAAGCGGAATGTGTCCTGCAGCATCATTTACGGCGCGCTGCCCTACGACGTGCGGCACAGGCAGGCCGAGCTCTTTGCCGAGGGGAAAAACGACGTTGTGGTCGCCACGGACGCGATCGGCATGGGAATGAATCTCCCCATCCGGCGCGTGGTCCTCATGGAGACGACCAAATTCGACGGTTTTAACAGGAGACCTCTGAGGTATGAGGAGATCCGGCAGATCGTCGGAAGGGCCGGACGGTACGGCATCTACGACACGGGATACGCGGCGTCCGCAAACGGCGACAAGAGAGTCAAAATAGCGATCACCGAAAGTCCCCGACCAATCAAGAGGGCAGTTATCGATTTTCCGGAGTCGCTCCTGGCCGTGGACGCCCCCATCCTGGACCTGATCAAAAAATGGGAGCAGGTCATCCCCGCAGAGGGCTGGTACAAAGAGTCCATAGAACAGATGCGGAGCCTTGCGGAATTCACAAAAGACCTCGGAGCTCCTAAGAAGTTGGCTTACGATTTTTTGACGATTCCGTTTGAGGAGGAGAACGGGGCGCTCTTAGACATCTGGTACAGGATCTTCCTGAAAGAAGTTCGCGGGGAAGAATACAGTATCTATGACCAGGTCAACGCCATCGCGATCAAGAAGCCGTCTAGCGCGGACGCGATCGATGCGCTGGAGCAGCAGCACAGGATTTTGGATTTGTACTTTAATCTGGCGCGGAAATTCCAGCCGCTGGAGAGCACACTGCAGCTCATAATGGAAAAGAAGCGGATCTGCTCGGGAAGGATCATGAAGGTCCTCGAGACGCGCGGGTTCAAGGAGCGGCGGTGCAGGTTCTGCGGGAAGATGCTTCCCTGGAATCACCCGTACGGTATTTGTGAGAAGTGCTATGTGTGTCAGCGGGGACGTATCTAGTGACACACATTGCGCCCGCTCATAACCACAACAACGAGGACAAAACAATGAGGGTATACATCGATTTTGACGACGTAATCTGTGAAACGGCAAAGCATTTTTGCTGCATCGCAAAAGACCTGTTCGGCATTGACCTGCCCTATCAGGAGGTTCAGTTTTTCAATCTGAAAAAGACTTTTGACCTGGACGACGCGCAGTACGAGCAGCTAATGAAGGCTGGCCACCTTCCGCAGACCCTGCTGGCTTATGAAGAGACGCCCGGCGCCTCGGAGACCATCAACAGGTGGGTGGACGAAGGCCACGAGGTTTCCATCATTACCGGAAGACCGTTCGATTCCTATGAACCGTCCAGAACATGGCTGGACGAGCACCATCTGGAACGTGTGCCCCTGTATTGCGTTGACAAATACGGCCGCGAGACATTCACCACCGACTTCACATTCAGCATGACTCTGGAGCAGCTGTACGGCCTGACTTTTGACTTCGCGATCGAGGATTCACCGGCAGCTTTTGAACACGTTCTGCATTTTGAAAACTGCACGACGGCGATCTTCAACCGCCCATGGAATGTCAAAGCAGAGCTTCCGAACGAGAACTTCGTCAGATGCGAGGGCTGGGAAGAGATCGACAAAGTGTTCAGGCGGTTGGCGGGTGCGCAGAAGATTTGAGCGCTGTCAAAATAGAGAGCAGCCCAAACCGAGTGCAGCCCAACCGAGGGTAGGAAAACCACTGCGCAGCCCAAACGAAGCGCAGGTAAACCACAGTGCAGCCCAAACAGCGGACCGGCAGAACAGAACCATGGCAAAATATCGCGCGGCTCAATACTCACGCGCGTGGAAATAGATAATAAGCTGTCTATATTTTGCGGCAGTTTTATGAAAGGAGAGGAAATGATAAGGAAATTTTTTAAGGGACTGGACCAGAAATACCTGAAGATCTGTGTCTAT
Source organism: Lachnospiraceae bacterium (assembly GCA_045546175.1). Taxonomy (GTDB): domain Bacteria; phylum Bacillota; class Clostridia; order Lachnospirales; family Lachnospiraceae; genus CAG-791. Next base: position 4,542 of record JAZQCI010000008.1, read on the forward strand.
GCGGCAGTTACAGTCCTGCTCACTTGGATCGTCGCGGTCGTGCTGTCCGGGACGGGGCCCTTCTGGTCCAAACTCTGGGCCATTTTGGGGGCCATGATCAGACCGGTCATAATCGGAGGAATCATCTGCTACCTGCTCTTGCCCATCGTGAACCGGCTCGAGAAGATGCTCAGCGGAGGACGGAAGCGCGCATTCGCAAGGCCGCTCAGCGTTCTCATAACGTTTGCCATTATAGCGGTGATCCTCATTGCGACGCTGGTAATGATCACGGTATCGATCTACAAAAATATAGGGTCACTGAATTTTGACTCTATAACAGGGATTTATGCGGAGTTGCAGGAAGAGTACAAGGAGTTCGGCCAGTATCTGGAAGAATTGCTGCAATCCTTCAACATCAATACAAACAGCATATCAACATTCTTCATGGGTGTGACCGGAGCTATTGAGAGCTTTCTGTCAGGGCTGCTGTTCGGTGTGATCTTTGCGGTCTATTTCCTGCTTGACGAGCAAAATAGCATTTTCGCCTACTGGAGCCGCGCATTCAGGCTGATCTTCGGAGAAAAGCAGCTGGAAAAACTGCAGGTCTTTATACAAGACGCGGACCAGGCATTTTCCGGATATATCCGTGGACAGATGGTGGACGCGGTAATCGTGGGCGCGCTCGCATCCATAGCGCTCTCGATCGCGGGAGTTCCCTATGCCGTTCTGATCGGCGTCCTGATGGGAATCGGAAATCTGATCCCCTATGTCGGCCCGATCATCGGCTATGCGGCGACAGTGATCGTGTGCTTGCCCTCAGGTGATTATGTCAAAATGGTCATCGGGCTGGTGATCATTGCGATCATCATGTTCATCGACGGAAATATCATCAACCCCAGGCTTCTGTCCGACAATGTGGATGTGCATCCGCTGCTTGTTGTCGCAGCTTTGCTGGGAGGCGGCGTGCTCGGCGGGATCGCGGGCATGCTGATAGCGGTGCCGACTGCTGCGCTGATCAAGATGCAGTTTGACAGGCATCTGAACAAGCTGGAGAGCGAAAAAGAAAAGGAAACTGCTGAATAACAAAAAGAAGGTTCCGCTGCACCATCTGCTTTTGAGATGGGGCGGCGGAACCTTTTTTACAGTTGATTTATAGGCTCTTTTATTTTTTTTTCTTGCCGTAAAGGACGGTGACTTTGCCGTCTTTCTCTTGAACTTCTACGGTGCACTTGAAGCCGACTGTGCTGATGGCAGCGACGATTACAGCCCAAGGCGCGGCGAGCAGGCCAAAAGCAGCTCCGAGCACGCCGACAGTTACGGGCAGGTCAAGGATTACGTTGCGGCCCTTGCGGATGCGGATGCGGCTGACATTTCCTTCTTCGACCATTTCTTTGATCTTGTTTGCGGTTTCGTCCGCAAATTTGTTGACGTCATTCTCAAATTTCTTGAATTCTTCTTCCGGAGTGGGCTCCTCAGCGGGGGCTTCTTCGGCAGCGGGCTCTTCTGCGGGCTGCTCAGGTGCAGGTTCCTCGACAACAACTGCCTCGGGGGCTGCCGGCTCAGCGGCAGGCTCTTCTGCCTTGGGAGCAGCTGCTGCGGGTTCTTCGACATTAACTTCTTCTACAGTGACTTCTTCGTTGGTGATCTTGGTTTCTTCCATTTTTGAGTCTCCTTTGTGTTTATTATATTTTGAAGTGTTTTTGGTGCCTTCTATTGTAGTAGACGGGATTTCTGATCGTTTATTTCAGCTTTTTGGGAAAATAATAGACAAATGTGTATTAAGTCCCAGATGTTGAATGTGTGTCAGGGGGACGTATCCGCTGACACATTTTGTGTTGCTTGGGCTGGGGGTGTGTCAGTGGATACGTCCCCCTGACACACATTTTATATTTTGAGTTGAATAGTATTCACGTCATTCAGATGTTATTATCCTCTTATACTAAATATCATATAACAAATTATCAATTATTCAAGACTCGCTCTGCGGGTCATGTACATATGGCGTCCCTGTGACACAAAAGGAGAGGTTATGATTGAACTTAGAGGAAAATACGGAACGGCAAAGATCTTTACGGATCTGGTCGATAAAGTGAGTATCGCTCAGGTACTTGGGCTGTTAAGCCAGCCGTTCGCGGAGAATGAAGTGATCAGGATGATGCCTGACATTCATGCCGGCGCGGGGTGCGTGATCGGAACCACAATGACAGTGCGCGGCGGTCGTATCTGTCCCAATCTTGTCGGCGTTGATATCGGCTGCGGAATGTATGCCGTGAAGCTGGAAGAGAAGGAGATCGACTGCGCAAAGCTGGATGCTGTGATCAGAAGAAGCGTTCCCAGCGGATTTGATGTGCGCGATACGCCGCATGATAATGCTTCTTTGGTTGATCTGCGTGCGCTTTTTTGCGCGGGAAGATGCGATCTCGACAGGGCTGAAAAGTCGATCGGAACGCTGGGCGGCGGAAATCATTTCATTGAGGTGGACCGCGACTCGGACGGGCACCTGTGGATCGTGATTCACTCCGGATCGAGGTACTTGGGCACCCAGGTGGCCTCCTGGTATCAGGACGCAGCGGTCAAAAAATTGCACACCGTCGATAAGAATCTGATAAATGAGACGATCGCAGAACTGAAGAAGCAGGGAAGGCAGAAGGATATTCAGAAGACGATTGCTGCACTGAGCCCGGTTTATAAGAATATTCCCGACGCGTTTTGCTGGTGTGAAGGGGAACTTTTTGAACAGTATGTTCATGATATGAAGATCACGCAGCACTTTGCGGAGATCAATCGCCGGACGATGGCGGAAGTTATCGTCAGTGAGATGGGATTTCATGCTGTCGATTCATTTGTGACGATCCATAATTATCTGGATACGGAGCATATGATTCTTCGGAAAGGTTCGGTTTCGGCGCGGAAAGGAGAACGGCTGCTGATTCCCATGAATATGAGGGATGGTTCTTTGATCTGTATCGGCAAAGGAAATGACGACTGGAACCAGTCGGCGCCGCACGGCGCCGGAAGGCTCATGAGCCGCGGCAAGGCGAAGGAAGCAGTTTCAATGAAAGAGTACACTGACTCAATGGAAGGAATATGGACATCGTCGGTATCTGAAGCCACGATTGATGAGAGTCCTATGGCCTACAAGCCTATGGATGCGATCATCAGTAATATCGGCGATACAGTTGATATTGTCGATGTGATTCGGCCTGTGTATAATTTTAAAGCAGGGTGATGTGTCAGGGGGACGTATCAGCTGACACATTTTTTCGGGGTGTGTCACGGGGACGTATCTACTGACACATTTTCTCGACATAAAAAGGAGGACAGTGATGGGGAAAAATCTAGAAAAAGCTACTGCGCTTCGCAATGATCCGAATATGCATTATAACTGCGCACAATCTGTGGTCTGTGCTTTTGCGGAAGATTGTGGGCTTACAGATGAGCAGGCATTAGCAGTTGCCGCCAATTTCGGCAGCGGCATGAAGATGGCGGCCACATGTGGAGCTCTGACAGGAGGTCTTATGGTGCTTGGGCTTATGGGCATTGATGACGGACCCACAGTAGCCGGCTATCAGCGCGCGATCCGCAATAATCACAGCGGATGTCTGAACTGCGCGGATCTTCTTCGAATGAACAAAGAGAAGGGCGGTCTGAAAAAGCCGCATTGTGACGGAATGGTTTACGAATCTACGGCACTGCTGGAGAAGATCATTAAAGAAAGAAAAAGTGAGTGATAGAGACGGATTCACTGACACCGGTTCCGCCCTCCGCAGCAAGGCGAGGCGGGCGATGCCGATGGAAAGTGTGTAACAGGGAAGTATCCACTGACACCCTCCGCTGCGAGGTGGGGGGAGTGCCGGTGGATACTTTTTTTGTGATTTCGTCGGATTTGTGTCAGTAGATGTGTCAGCGGATACGTCCCCCTGACACACCCGTCGGCACGGAGGGAAAAATGTGTCAGCGGATACGTCCCTGTGACACATTTTGTGTCAGCAGGCCCCGCGTCACATTCGAAATGTGTCAGCAGATACGTTCCCCTGACACATGCAACCGCCGGTTGACAGATTGACAAGCGCAGTTGGTTGTCTGCAACGCCGCAAAAAAGTATATTCACAGCAGGTAAACAACAACTGCATAATGCGGTATACTTAGATGACGGAGGTAATAAGATGATCCTTGCAGACAAAATAGTGGAAAACAGGAAGAAAGACGGCTGGTCCCAGGAAGAACTGGCAGAGAAGCTGGGAGTATCTCGGCAGTCTGTATCGAAATGGGAGAGCGCGCAGGCTGTGCCGGATCTCAAGAAGATTCTGCAGCTCTCTGAAGTTTTTGGAGTATCGACCGATTATCTGATCAAAGACGAAATAAATGAAGTGCCCTCGCAGGAACTTTCGCCCGTGGACAATGGACTGGAAGAGACGACCAGAATTGTTTCCATGGAAGAAGCGGCGTCCTTTTTGGAGCATAATGAGACAGCGTCGAGGCTTATTTCAACAGGTGTGATGATCTGTATTTTGTCACCTGTGCCGCTGATCCTTCTGGGCGCACTGGCGGAACAAGGACGAATTCCGCTGGAGGTAGCTGTTGCCGAGGTTGCCGGAACGGCCATTCTTTTATTCATGGTTGCTTCGGCGGTGGGAATTTTTGTACGAGAAGGGATGCGCGGGAAGAGATACGAGTATCTCGAAAACGTGGACATAGATACGGAATATGGCGTGGACGGAATGGTGAAAGACCGCCGGGACGCCTATGCGGAGAGTCACAGCCGGCGGCTGATCATCGGAATAATGCTGTGCATAATCTCGGCGGTCCCCATGCTCGGTGTTTATGCAGTCAATTATTCCAACAACACTGACTTGCTTCCGCTCATCTGTACGGTACTGCTGCTGGTCATCTGCGCCGTCGGCATCAGGCTGATCGTTCTCACCTGCATCAAGCAGGGCGGGTTTGACAGACTTCTGGAGGAAGGCGACTATACCAGAATCAACAAAAAGGCAGGCAAGTATGACGGCATATACTGGGCCATCGCGACGGCGATTTACCTGATCTGGAGTTTTGCGACTATGGACTGGAAGCTGACTTGGATCGTCTGGCCGGTGGCGGGTGTTTTGTATGCCGCGTATCATGAGATTATGAAAGCGATCATTCGTTCCAGATGAGACGGGCATTAGATGCGCACTTTGGCAGAATAGCATAGAAGGGGGCCGAGTCCTCACGAAGTGGGGAGTCGGCTCCTTTTTTTGTCACGGGGGGTGTGTCACGGGGACGTATCTGCTGACACACTCTGCTGCGTGTCATAGGGGCGAAATGTGTCATGGGAACGTATCTGCTGGCACATTTTGTGTCAACGGATACGTCCCCCTGACACAGTGTGTATAGCAAAAAGCTAGCATAGATAGATTAATGTAAAATATAATTGACATAATGCCATCAGAGGAGTATTATATCCACAACAGGACAATAACAGAAGATACTTGACAGACTTGACAGCTTAACGGCGACCGACGGCGCCGCTTAAGGAAAGTTCAGCTTACACTATTTTGGAGGAAGCACACGGTTCAAATCGTGAGAAAATGTCAAAAAGGAGGCAGATATGTTCAACAGTGCTCGTATAATTGGAGTAGTAACCGGAATAATTGTTGGGTTGATAGTTGCGCTTTTGGTTTTTCGCTATGTGCACCGCAACAAAACGCTGTACACGGAATATGATGAGATGCAGAGGCAGATCCGCGGTGAAGGATATAAGTATGCATTTTACACGGTGCTGATCCTCGAAGCAGTGCTCTGCGTGCTGACGATGGGGATGGAGCTGCCGGCGGAGCAGCATGTGATCCACTTCTTCGTGATCTTTGTCGGCGTCACGGTGCAGGCTTCGTACTGCATTTGGAAGGGAGCCTATATCGGGCAGAATACAAATCTTCCGAGATACATTATCATCATGGCGGTGGCCTCCGTGATCAATCTTGCCGGTGCATTCATGGCTTGGAGGTCCGGCGAGCTTTTTGTGAACGGCAAGTTCCAGTCGCCTGTGATCAATCTGCTTTGCGGCTTGATGTTTGCGGTACTCGGCATCGTCGGACTTGCCAAAAAAGCGTCTGACCGGGAGGAAGAAGCATGAAGAATCTTAAGTTGAAAGCGGCACGGGCAGGGATGGATCTGTCGCAGGCGGACCTGGCCGAAGCGGTCGGGGTGTCCAGGCAGACGATCAGCGCGATAGAAAAAGGCGACTATAATCCGACAATCAATTTGTGCATTAAAATATGTAAGGTACTGGGGAAGACGCTGGATGAGCTTTTCTGGACGGAGGACTGAATGTGTCACGGGGAATGTGTCACGGGGACGTATCAGCTGACACACGCCGCAGAAATGTGTCACGGAATGTGTCATGGTCGGCGGACAGTCCTGAAGACGGGCAGTCAGGATTAGTTGATACCATTGAAAAATAGCCGGCGTATTCTCATGACTTCAGTCGTGAGTCAGCCGGCTTTCGTTTCCCCATACAGGGGGAGGATTCAATCATTGATCGGACGATGCGTGAAAAAGAAGTATGCGGAAATGAAACCAGGAGATCAGGCGGAAGCATAGAACGAAAAAATTGTGCTAATTGATAGTGGAAACGTTTCTAATTTGTGCGCGTTGACTATTGATGCATAGGCAGGAGGGGACTATAATAGGTGCGTTCCAAGGGAAAATTGTGAATCATATACAACTTTTCCAATAATTCGCGCACTTTTACGGGTTATATTGCATAGAAAAGGGACAGGTCGCGAACCTGCCTGCACGGATGCGGACAGGGCCCGGATCAACCGGTCCGGGATCCTGTGTCTGTATGGCCTGTGTCTGTATGGCCTGTGAAAGCACGCAGAGAAAAACCCGCCCGGGTGCGCCGGGCGAGCTGATTGGCGAAAACACATGAAGGGAGGTTTTGATATGATCAGCTTTATTCTCTGCCTGTTACTTATTGTCATCGGCTATTTTACCTACGGCAAGGTAGTCGAAAGCACCTTTGCCCCGGATGACAGGGAGACTCCTGCTGTGGCCATCAATGACGGCGTGGACTTTGTCGTCATGCCCCAGTGGAAGCTGTTCCTGATCCAGCTGCTGAACATCGCCGGACTGGGACCGATCTTCGGTGCCATGCAGGGCGCTCTGTGGGGCCCAGTCGTCTTTTTGTGGATCACCTTCGGCACCATCTTTGCAGGCGGTGTGCACGACTATTTCTCCGGTATGCTGTCTGAGAGAAACAGAGGCGCCTCTATTTCCGAGGTCACCGGCACCTACCTCGGCCCTGCGATGAAAAACGTCATGCGTATCTTTTCCGTGGTCCTGTTGATCATGGTCGGCACAGTCTTTGCAGTCGGCCCTGCAGGCCTTCTGGTCAAGCTCCTGTCTGAAAAAGGTGTGAGCGGCGCCCTGGCCTCCACGACCGTCTGGCTGACGATCATCCTGGCCTATTATTTCATCGCAACATTCATTTCCATCGACAAGATCATCGGTAAGATCTATCCTGTCTTCGGGATCTGCCTGATCCTCATGGCAGTCGGTGTGGCCGTCGGCCTTCCCATGAACGGCTACCATATCCCCGAACTGTTTGAGAACTTCCGCAGCATGCATCCCGCGGGAACTCCTGTGTGGAGCTTCATGTTCATCACAGTTGCCTGCGGCGCGATCTCCGGTTTCCACGCGACCCAGTCCCCTCTGATGGCAAGATGCCTCAAGAGCGAGAAGCAGGGCAGGTTCGTATTCTACGGCGCCATGGCTTCCGAAGGCGTCATTGCCCTGGTATGGGCAGCTGCCGGCTGTGCTATCTATGAAAAGACCGGCGGCCTGAGCACCGGCCTGCAGGAGATCCTGGCAGGCGGTCAGTCCGCGGCCATCTATGATGTCTGTGTCAAGACCATGGGCCCTGTCGGTGTCATCCTGGCCATGCTGGGCGTCGTCGCATGCCCCATCACATCCGGTGATACTGCCTTCCGTTCCGCCCGTCTGACCCTGTCCGACTGGATGAAGCTGGATCAGACTTCCTGGCAGAACCGCCTGAAACTCTGCATTCCGGTTCTCGGGATCGGCGCGTTTCTGGGCTACGGCAACACACTCGGCTTCCTGAGCTACCAGGTCATCTGGAGATACTTCAGCTGGTCCAACCAGACCCTGGCCATGATCGTCCTGTGGGCGGGCGCGACCTACCTGGCGCAGGAGAGAAAGAACTACTGGATCGGCGCACTGCCGGCAACCTTTATGAGCGCGGTCTCATCGACCTACTTTGTAATGGCTCCCGAGTGCCTGGGCCTGATCCCCTTCTTTAAGAACAACTACGCATTCGCATATCCTTTCGGCATTGTCTTTGCCGTCGCTATGCTCGTGATCTTTATGGTAAAGACCAGAAAGTACGCGCACATGGATTCCACAGCAGTCCATCACGCACACGCATAATCAGCATTCAAAAGTAAAAAAATTACTGATGCTATATTTTTCAAGCAGGAGATTTGGGCCGCAAGCGGCCCGAATCTCCTGCGGTCTTTCATTGTATTCGCCTCCGCGAAAACAGTGAAGGGTGCCGCTTTGACGAGCGGCATGGGTTGGAAAGAATGAAAGGAGCCGCCGCGGCAGCGGCGGAAAAGGATATGATTTTTGCACCAGTGGCGATCGCGGAACACAAAATGACTGTGGAGGACCTGCGCAGCGACATCAAAAACTGCGTCAGGACCGGACCCTGCGGGATCGGAGAGAAGGCGGTTTATCTGAACAGCTTTTTCATCGACCGCAGGTATTATGTCATGTGGCAGGATATCCGGCGGGTCTTCAAGCGTGTGGCTATGTCCAGGGGCGGATTCACGGGAAAGGGCGTCTTTGGCTCCATTCCCTACCTGGTGGTGCTCCTGAAGGATGGAAGAGAACGCCAGTGTAATTTCAAGTACGAGGAGGAGGTCGACAGCTTCCTGTCCATCGTCCGGACCCGGCACCCGGAGATCCCGACGATGAGTGAGAAGGCCCAGGCCAGGATGGAAGAGGAACGGGCCCGGGAAGAGGCCCGGTATGTGAAGGACCTGACTCCGCAGGCGCAGGAGAGCATTGAAGAGCTCCGGCGGGCGGAGGCCTATCTGGAGCGGAAACCGGAGATCCCGGCTTTTCTCTCCGTCACTGCAAAGGAAAAACGCATCACTGACCGCATGAATCCCTGGTACCGGTACGCCGCCCTGGCGATCTTCATGCTGGCGGTCGGATCCGTTCTGTTCGGGATTTATGCCGTGATCCATCATCAGGGATACGCAGTCTACTTCGTCCTCTTCGGCATGGCCTTTATTTTCTATACCATGTCCGCGCAGGTCCTGCCTACAGGCCGCAACAACCGCCGCTATGCCGACGCGCGCTGGCGGGAGGCCCTGCGGCGGAGCGGGGAATATATCAGCAGGTATGCAGTTGGCGGAGTTGTCTCTGCCTTCCCCCTTCCCGCCCAGTACGCGCATCCCGCAGCGATCGACCGTATGATACGCGTGATCCGCGAGGGACGGGCACAGACGGTGGAAGAGGCCTACGATATCATGCAAAATGACCTGCAGGCCATCAACTCTGATGTCACTGTGTCGCAGAAGGAATACGATGAGATCACGGCCATCAAGCCCATGTTCCTTCTCTGCGGCTACCGGAAGGATCCTGTTATTGCCGACTGACCATGCTTACATGGCCGGAAAAAAGCTCCTGTCGCTGCGAGGGTGATGCAGCGGCAGGAGCTTTTGTCGTTCAAAAGATTACTGTGGTTCAAATACTAGGCGGGCGGTCATTTGTGGATGGCCGGCCCGGCCTGTCAGGTTTATATCAGGTTTATAATGTGTCAAGGGGAACACCACGGTGAATATCGCAAGAAACTTGCAATAGAGATGGCACGAAATGCCTTGGATTACTTTACGGGAGAGCCTGTGAATGCGATTGGACAGGATTTTGACTCACTCATCATATCGCATTTCCCGATGCCGCTCGATAAAAAGGAGGACAACCCGATGCCAAGAACAAATATATTCGATATGCCGTTCCCTAAAGTCTACGGAGCCCTTGTAAACAAAGCGGAAAAGAAGGGAAGAACAAAAGCCGAAGTAGATGAGATCACACGATGGTTAACCGGATATTCTGACCTTGAAGCGCTGGACGGGAAAACATATGGCGAGTTCATAGAGGGGGCACCGTCATGGAATCCCCATGCCGAGCTTATCACCGGCAAGATCTGCGGCGTGCAGGTGGAGACAATTGAGGACCCGGCGATGAAAAAGGTCAGGCAGCTAGACAAGTTGGTCGACGAGCTGGCAAAGGGCAGGGCGATGGAAAAGATAAAAAGGTAGACAGAAGTGGTCTTCACAAGAGCGTTGAGGCACTCATAAAAGGGGTGCCTCTTTTTGTTGTAATGGGTTTGGTGCATGGTACAATTATGAAAACAGGACATACTTAATATGATAAAGAAAGGAAGTGTGCACATGGAATTTAAATCCGATGAAAAGAAAACCTGGCTGGAAGATAAAAACGGGAAACAGATTGCCCTGCTGGACCACCCGGAAGTCAGGCCGGGCGTGGTGAACCTCGTGCATACAGAAGTAGATCCCTCATTGGGCGGCCAGGGAATTGCCGGGAAGATCACACAGGCAGTGGCGGAGAGGCTGCGTGAAAAAGGATTAAAAGCTGAACTATCCTGTTCATACTCGATCAGGTGGTTCTCTAAACACCCTGAATATGCTGATGTGCTGGAAAATCCCGAGAAGGAAAAACAGAAGGCAGAAATGCTGGCTGGCCCTGCGTGCGGGTTAAAGCGGTGAAAAGACGATGTGCGAAACTGATTGCACTGGGGATGGAGGTCTCTCCGATCGAGAGCCCGGCACCGTATGTCAGATTCTTCTTTGTGAAGGATCCGGCCGGCGTGACCGTGCAGTTCATGTAAAACGGAGGCAGGAGTATGCATTATACAGGAACAATATACAGACCGCCTTTTGAGGCACGGTCGCTCCTTCTGCAGGTGACGACCGGGTGCTCCCATAACAGATGCTCTTTCTGTACGATGTACCGCGATGAGCAGTTCAGAATGGAGCCGCTTGAGCAGATAGAAGAGGACTTGGAAGAGGCAAGGGAATATGTACCGGGTGTCACAAGGGTGTTCCTGGAAAACGGGGACCCTTTTGCACTTTCCGCAGACTGGCTGGAACAGATCGCGGTCAAGATACATGAATACCTGCCAAAGGTAGAGACCATTGCCATGTATGCCTCCATTAAGAACGTGATCGGGAAAACAGATGAGGAGCTGAAGCGCTTGCGGACGCTTGGGATCAACGAGCTCAACATCGGGGTGGAAAGCGGACTGGACGAAGCACTCACTTACATGAACAAGGGATATACGGCTGAGCAGGCCGTATATGAACTGAAGAGGCTGAGGGCGGCAGGGATCGATTATGGTGCAAACATCATTCTCGGTTGTGCCGGTGCAGCACTTCGTCATGAGAACGCCGCAGCAACAGCTGTCCTCCTGAACGAAACAAAACCCTACCTGATCTTTACTGGGACGATCCATTCCGAGCCCGGTTGTCCGCTGTATGAGGACATGCAGGCGGGGAGGTTTGTGGAGAGCACATTTGAAGAATACCTTGATGAGGAAGAGGAGCTCCTGAAGCTTTTGGACCTTACAGACTGCTATTTCTTCGGGCTCCATCCGTCAAACATTGTGGTAATGCAGGGGAATTTTCCTGAAGATAAGGAAGCAATGCTGGAGATGATCAGGAGAAGAAGAGAACAGCTGGCGAACAGGCTGGACGAAAGGCCGGTCAGGTACGGAGAAGGGGCGGTTCTTTGACAAAAAAATGAATCATATGGATTGCGTCGAATCCGGATGTGAGAGTTTAACTCAGGAGGGAAGTCTCCCTCCGTGAGTTAAATGATGCACACGCGTGCGGAAAGGAAGATGTTGCCTTACAGGCAACCCGCACGCGGCGCAGCGGCTCGCAAGGCGAGCCTCACCACTACTTTACGAAAAGGGCCATCGGCCCTTTTTCGATTTTATGAGAAGGACTTGACTCCTCTTTTTTTTGACGTATAGTTAGAATAACCTAACATTTGCAATGGAGGTTCTTCATGAAAAAGCAAGTATTCAGATTAAACTCCGATGGATTTAACGGAGCCTGGTATCCGGCTCCTGTAAAGAGCAGCAGAGGGCTTATCATCATGCTCGGTGACAGCTCGGAGGATTACATGGCCAGGACCGGTGCGAAATGGCTGCACGAACAGGGCTTGCATGTGATGGCAATGAGCGCCGATAAAAAGGATTACGGTCACCACAATTATCCGCTGGAGAGGTTTGGTAAAGCGATTGCTTATATGAAAGCGCAGGGCTACGAAAAGATCGGCGTTATAGGTGCCTCCACCACCGGTATGATGGCGCTGCTTGCGGCGTCCTACTACCCGGAGCTGTCGCTGACGATCGCAATCTCGCCGCCGGACTTTGTGATGGAAGGTTTCTATCGGGACGGCAAGGACGGCATGACGGAGAGACCCGGCGACAATGAATCCACCGTAACATGGCAGGGCAGACCGCTGCCTTATCTGCCTTACGCCTATCGCCATCCGGAATACTGGAAAAAGATTCAGGAGGAATCCAGGGCAGGCGGTGACAAGATCGCTTCGCGGAAAATGTTTGACGAATCCGAGAAGAGGCATCCGATTCAGGAGGAAGAGCGGATCAAGGTGGAGAACATCCACGGGAAGATCATCTTCATCGGTGCGGAGGACGACGTGCTGTGGGACACCTGCAA
>JAZQCI010000009.1:0-10852 GCA_045546175.1 Lachnospiraceae bacterium
GGACGATGCCGACCAGGCACAGCGCCGGGATCAGGGTGTAGAGGCACTGGATCATGAACAGGGCGCTCTCCGGCTGCTGCACGACCTCATTGCTGGTAGTGGCAATGTAGCCAGCTGCGCCGAGCAGGATACCGGTCAGGCCGGTGCCGATGCCGTTGAGAGCTTTCATCAGGAAGTTCATGACGACCGCGGAGGTGCCGTCCATGCGGTGCATGCCCTTGTATTCGTTGTAGTTGGCGATCTGTAGGATACCGGGGGCCTGCAGGTAGGAGCAGGGCAGAGAGATCAGGTTGGTGACGATGATGCCGATATAGACCATGGCCAGGCTGCCGTGGGAGAAGAAGACCGTCAGATAACCGACAGCCGAAAGAACGGCGGTCAGGATGAAGAGCTTGGACATGCCGAGCTTCCGGATCAGGACCGGGAAGATAAGCATTACCGGCAGAAGCACAATGGCGAAGGCACTGACGATACCGAAGGCGCCCGCATCGCCGACGATGTATTGGAAGTAGTAGCTTCCGGCACCGAAGCCGACGATCATATTGTACAGACCGATCATGCCGCCCCAGCTCCAGGCGTAGGGATTGGTCCGCAGCATGGTGATCGCTTCCTTGAGATCCAGCTTCTGTGCGCTCTGCCCCGCGTCGACGGAGGGATCCTCCTTGACGGTGAACATACGCACGATGCCGAGCAGCGCGAGCGGGATAGCATAGATGATAATGAGCTTACGCCAGGCGGCCGCGCCGCCGTTTCCAACGACGATCCAAGCGTTATAGAGCCGCGGGAAGGTCATAGAAATGGCGATAGAGCCGGCCATAGAGACAAGTCCGCCGTAGGAGGCGACCTTGGTTACGAGCTTGCTGTTGCCGTTGAAGGCGCGGATCAGATAGGGGGTCTGGTTGGCGGCGAGCATGGTGCCAAAGATGGAGTAAACTAAGATGTACATGAGGAAGACCCAGACGTACTTGAGCATCATGCTCCACTGGGGGCCGGTGCTGAACAGCAGGATCACACACAGCCACTCCAGGACGATGCAGATCTCATACGGTCTTGCCTTGCCCCATTTAGTATTGGTATTGTCCACGATGTAGCCGGCCATCAGGTCGGTCACTGCGTCGACCAGACGGGCGACCAGCAACAGGACGCCGACGATTTTCGGATCGAGTCCCAACGTATTGGAACTGTAGAGCAACAGATAGGCGCTGATAATGACGGTGACACCGGCCAGCGCGACATCGCGGGTCTTCCATGCAAAGAAGCGTCCCCACGGCATCTTGTCCGGGTTTGGGACTTTGGCTGTTTTCTCTTTACCCATAATGATTCCTCCCTGATATTTTTGGTGAGAACACCGTTTGCGCTTTTAGAATACAGGAAGGGATAAGCGTTGTAAAACAACAAATTAGTTTTCAATATTACAAATTCGCCCATTTCTTAAATCAGAGCTAATTTATTGTTTTCAAAGTTATTTTATGATATTATGGAAATGGGGGTGAAGGAATGGATCAAGAGAACAAACTGCAATTTCTCCTTGAAATGATCCGGTGCAGCGGAGATATTTCATATTGGATCTATGACAGCGAGGGAGAGCTGCTCCACTCACAGAGTGTTAATGAGGATTTTCATCTGATTTTTCAGCGGTCCGGCTGCCTTCAGTACGCCATGGGCCAGGTGGGAAACGCGCCCATGTGTTTGGGCGAGAACCTGGGCTTGCTCTGGGGGGCGGTATTTACCGGTGAAGAAGAGACTCGTCAGCTTCATGTAATCGGTCCGGTACAGAATACGGAAATCTCACAAAGGGCGCTTGACAGCGTTGCGCGGAGTATGATTCATACCTCAGAGCGCCGCCGCCTTTTTACAGAGCTTCTGACCGACCTTCCGGTAATTCCGCTTCCCCTCTTCCAGCACTATATACTGATGTTGCATCTTTGTCTGACAGGTGAGAGACTTCGGATCAGTGACATTCAATATCAACGCTATACGCAAAGTGGCATAAAGCCCCGGGAGAAACTTACCCGGGATCGCCACCAGAATTATATGGCCGAAAAGCGCTTGCTTTATCATATCCGTGAGGGCGATCTGAATTTCAAGCCGGCACAGGAGTATGCCGCATCTCTCAGCAGCGGGATACGAGTCCATTCTGATGATCCACTCAAACAAGTGCTGATCACCACTGCCTCCTTTACCTCGCTGTGCACCCGCGCTGCGATCGAGGGTGGACTCCCACCTGACACGGCCTATACAGTAGGCGACACCTATATCCAGGCCATGATCGGCTGCAAAAGCCCCGCAGAGCTGGGCGCACTGAACCACGCTATGTATGAAGATTTTGTTCTCCGTGTTCACAAGGTACGCACAAACCACAAACTCTCACCCCAGATTCTGGCCTGCTGTGAATATGTCCAACTACACATGGAAGATGAGCTGTCCATCTCCATTTTGGCGAAGCAGGCCGGGTATACGCCTTATTATCTCTCCCGCAAATTCAAAGCTGAGGTTGGGGAGAGCATCGCCGATTATATTGATATCGTGCGTATCGAACGGGCAAAAATGCTGTTGGAGACGACAAATCAGCCCATTTCTGAGATTGCCCGAACGCTTCATTATTGCTCCAGCACCTATTTCAGCGATACCTTCAAGCGCATCACCGGCAAGCTTCCACGGGAATACCGTCAGGAGGCGGGGAACAGATAAATCATGATCGCTCCTACTGGTTTATCCCCTTGCTTATCTGGTTTAGAGCGGGAAAAGGCGTTGCCTCTCAATAGCTTCAAATGCTATTTTGAGACAACGCCTTTTTCCGCGCTTAATAATCTCTCATAGCTGATACTATAAAGGTGCTGAAAAAGGTATGCTTTTCATAACGGAAAGGCATACCTTTTTCAGTGTCCAATAAAACAATGGATTTCGGGTTATACGGTGACACCCGGCGATAATACGGGAACGGTTTTTCCTCAAATCAAGTTCTATGCAAACGATAGGCGATTCTGAACAGCATTTGCAAAAAACCAACTATTCAAAGGTTCTCCTGGATCGTCTGAAAACTCCATAAATGCAAAAGGTCAGTCCGGGAGCTTTTCAAGAAATAATGACTGAAGAGATTTAATTATGATTATGGTGTTTAACACAGGGAATCCTGTCAATGCCCGGCCAAATCTGCCCCAAGATGAAAAGCAGCCTCCAAATCCTGAGGGAACCGAGTCTGGCGTATTGCCTTTTTCTGCTCTTCGTTGAAACTTGACATGTCAAATCTGCTGTAATCATTGGTTTGAAGGGTGTCGCAGCAGGGATATATTGTCAAAGATCCGTTCAACGCCCGAAGCCCCTGGAACTGTTCTTCCATCTTGGTTTTATACCATTCGTCATATAGTTCCCGGCTCGCATTCATGGTCAAAATGACTCCCACGTTCACCTTGCCGCAAAAGTCATTTTTTATGTCTGGTTTCATCATTCAGATGCAAAATCTCTGTAAAGGGGGGCATGAATCATGAACCCCCTCCAAAACCTTATCTCATGCGGATTCCTGCATCCATCCCTTCCCGGAAACACCTCTGAAACGCCCATTTCCAGCCGAAATGGGCCATGCTCCGTTCATTCTTAAAATCCCTTCTCCCGGATACACTGGTCTCAACAGTTCAGGGAAATAAAGGCACATCGCCCGATTCCACCGAACCAACAAAATATCGAAAGCCTGACATGCATTAAGGGCTGAGGATACATATGCAGGATTTATCGGAGATCCCGATAGAACCGGCATCGGTACCCCTTCTTTAATGCACCCGCTTTCAGGCGTTAGGGGCCGGTCCGCATCCTGACTATGCATCCTCCGCTCACCGCAGCAGGCGGAAAGGACCAGGGATGTATTTTGAACCGAAGGAATTTGGAAAACGGATGAAGGAAGCCAGAAACAAAAAAGGACTCACACAGGAACGACTGGCCGAGATGCTCGGCGTGGATCGGCTGCATGTAAACCGTCTGGAAAAGGGCGCAAAAGCCTGCTCCATCGACCTGCTGATCGATATTTCACAGTTCCTGAATGTAAGTACTGACTATCTCCTGAAAGGGACGCCTGTCATCTCCTCTGATGCCAGGGTGCGGATGCTCTCGGCGCTTACGGAGCTCACGGCGATCAGCAATGAACTGTGAGTTTTCTGCCTGAAACCGGGCAATGTGCGCCACGAGGTCACCTGAACGTGCGCTACGGGATCAATTTCAAATGTCCATTTCACGGCTAAACTGATAATCGTAACGGCGGTGCCGTTACGACCCCGGAAGGGGATGCACCATGACAACTGAATAGTGCACATTCATTCAGGTACGAACGTGTGATAAGGAGCCACATCAGCGGCAAGCGCCATGACGGCCGAAAGGTCCGAGCGTGAAACCGGCCTGTAAGCGGGGAACTGTCTTCCCTGTACAGCTAAGATCTGTCACACAAACAATGAGACTTCCGTAATTCGCGGCCCGGCCACAAAGAAGGCGGGGCGGGGTAACGCCCGATGAGCACCTGTGCAGCAGACAGGCACCTGAATGACTTCCCGGCGGAACATATCCGTCCTGCCATCCGGGGGTGTCTGGGACAAATACGGGAACACCATAATACAGAGATTACAGCGGGCCGTGAGGCTAAGCTTTGGCGGTCCGCTTTACATAGGTTCCATAGGAACCAAACAGACATAAAGGAGGGACACTTACAATGGATTTGACGGATTTGAAAATCGATCCGGAGTTTGCCGAAAAGATCCCGCCGCTGACACCTGAGGAATTCGAACAGCTGGAAGCCAATATCCTGGCGGAAGGCACCGTCTTAAATCCCCTCATCGTCTGGGACGGCGTGATCGTGGACGGCCATAACCGATACAAGATCATACAGGCCCATCCGGAAATCGGCTTTACAACGCATGAGAAGCAGTTCGCTGATCGGTATGAAGCAATTATCTGGATCTGCCGGAACCAACTCGGCCGCAGAAACCTCACAGATGAACAAAAGAAGTATTTGATTGGCAAGCAGTACGAAGCGGAAAAAGCTGCGAGGGGTGAAAACTCCAGAGGACAGCCCAGGGATAAAACCGGCAAGTTTCACCGTAATGTTCAAAATGAACATTACGGCTCTCAGGCACCTTCAACCACCCGGGAGAAAGTTGCGAAGGAAAACAATGTCACCGGCAGTTTCGTTCACAGGGCAGATCAGTTTACAAGAGGCCTTGATGCTGCTGATGCAATTATTCCAGGAATCCGCAACGAAATCCTTTCCGGTACCTTAAAGGTTCCTGAAAAAAGCGTGACCGCTATTGCAAGAGCGGCACCGGATGAAAGACCGCAGCTTGCAGAAGACCTTCGCAATCCGCGCCCTCCTCCCAAAAAGAAGAAGCCGGAGCCGGCCGAAACGCCGGTTCAATCAGCGGATATAGAAGAAGCTTCCGATACCGGCCGGCCTACATCCGCTCTCGCCATCTCAGAAAGCATGGCCAGCAGTCCGGACCGTAAGAACCGGGATGCCCCGGTTGAAACCATTATCGCTGAACTTGCGGATGCCCTGGAAGGAATGATCTTCCGATGGGACTTCTGCTTAACCGTAAATAAGCCGAACGCGTCGCTGGAAGAATGCCGGACGCAGGTCCGGGCACTGGCGGCCAAAGGCATAGAATACCTGAATCACATCAAGGAGGATAAATAAGTGATGGAAAACATGATGAGAGAGAACGCAGTACCAACTTACGTAAAGCCCTATAAGGAAATGATGATCGACAGCGACCAGCTGGAGGTTCCCCGCAACACTTACCAGCGCCGGCAGGAACCCGACCAGATCACGAAGATCTCCCTTAACTTTGACGAACGTATTGCCAACGAGCCGAAAGTCAGCTACCGAGACGGCCGCTACTTCGTCTTCGACGGCCAGCACACCATCGCCGCCAGGGTCCACCGGAACGGCGGCAAGCCGCTTCCGATCCTCTGCAAGGTTTACTTCGGGATGACAGAAAAGGAAGAGGCACTGCTCTTTGCACAGCAGACCGGCTTTTCCAGAGACCTGGGCGCCGGACCGGAGCTGCGGGCGAAGGCCTTTGGTGAAGACCAGGTCGTCCTCAAGTTTATTGCAGTGACAGAAGAAACCGGCGCGGTTCTCGATATGAGCCAGAAGCGCGGACGGAACCGCCTGGCCTGCGTGGCCACGGCCTTTAAGGAATTCTCCCGTCTCGGCCCGGAAAAATATAAGGAAGCCCTCAGCATTCTACTGGAAGCCTGGGACGGTGATCCTGATGCACTCCGTTCCGAAACCGTTACGGCCATGTGTGCTTTCGTAGATCTCTACTGGGAGGAATATGACCGCAAGCGCCTGATCCGCCAGTGCCGCAAGAAGGACCCGCTGACCATTTACCGCGACGGACGGGCCATGGGCGATGCCCTGGGCGGTTATAAAAAGTATTTAGCGCAGGTCGTCAGGATTTATAACGGCGCCAGTGTCAAGACGGCGCTGCCGATCAAATATTGAGGAGGACAAGCACATGACGATGATCAATGAGGCCGAAAAGCCCCGCAGGGATCCTTCTTCGGTGAAGAACTGGATCTACCGGCGCGGGGACATCTATCTTGTCGATTTTGATCCCGTCGTTGGTTCCGAGCAGGGCGGGGTCAGACCTGGCCTGGTCCTGCAAAACGACATCGGGAACTTCTTTAGTCCCACCATGGTCGTTGCCCCGGTCACAACGCAGCTGAAAAGGCTGGACCTTCCGACGCATGTCCTGCTGGAGAATGTCCGTGGTCTTAATGCCACGTCTATGGCTGTCATAGAACAGCCTAAGCCGATCGATAAACAGCGGATCCGCAGGTACCTTGGAAAGATCAACAAGGAGCAGATGAAAGCTGTAGAGGCTGCCATGCTGATTGAATTTGGCATGGAGATCCCGGAGTGTGTGGAAGCACCGTAAGGAAAGTGAGGATATAAAACCATGATGGAAGCATGTGAAGTATACGATGTCCCGGAAGTCTCTGACTTCCCGGAAGGCGCGGTTCCGGTTGCCCCGGAAAAGCGCTGCTATACCGTAGAAGACCTTCAGAATATATTGATGTGCGGCAGGACAACGGTCTATGACCTGCTGAAAACGAATCAGTTCCGCTACTTTAAGCTCGGGCGGACCGGATACAGGATCTCCAGGAAAAGCTTCGACGACTGGCTGGACAAACAGTGATCCGGGATGCATCGCCTGTCAAGGATGTCATTCCCAGGCATTTACCGAATCGACATCCTAAAAGTTTCAGCAAATAGCCGCTATGATTCAGCCAGGCTGAAAAAGCCTGGCTGAAATCTTACATAAAGAAAGGAAGACGACACATGGAAACGAAACAGAAAAAGACCATGTCCGTCCGGGAAATGGGGCGGCTCCTGGGACTGAAGAAAGTGGAATCCTACTGGCTGGTCCATAAGGAATACTTCGATACCGTCCTCGTCTCCGGCAAAATGCGCGTGGTTATCGAAAGCTTCGAGCACTGGTACGCCGGACAGGTAAAATACCGCAAGGTCACCGGGGAGCCGCCGGGCGAAAGGCTCCGTCAGGAATCCTATTCCGCTCAGGATATGGGAAAGATGCTCGGTGTTTCTGAAGATGTAGCCTACTACATCATCAACCGGTATGAACTGCCCACTATCCTGGTGGACTATTGGAAGCGAGTTCCAAGGGACGCCTTTGAAAAATGGTACGCCTCCCAGTCCAAATACCGGACGCTGGAGGACCAGGAGAAGGACGCCGAGCTGGAGCGGCACTCCATGACGATGCCGGAGATAGCAAGGCTTCTTGATGTTCCCCGCAAAACCGTTTATGAGATCATGCGCAGCGAGCGGGGCCGCAAAACACTGCAGGTCATCGAACTTGCCGGTAAAAAGCGGATCCTGAACCGGAGCTTTGACATCTGGTATGCGGGACAGACGGAATACTTGAAGCCGGAAGACCGTGCCGGCCACCCAGAGGCAGCCAACATCCATTACGCAGACTGCCTGAAGTCATCTCCCAAAAGGGCGAAAAAAACACCTCCGAAGGCTGTCAGCTCCAATCCTGAATATCTGACGGTTGATGAAGCTGCCCTTATGGCAGGCGTTGAACACGGCCGGATCCTCAAGTGGATACGGAAGAACCGCTTCCCGGTGGTGCGGTCCGGGAAAAAACTGATCCGGATCCCGCGCACGGCATTCGAAGACTTTCTTTTGAAAACCCATGAAACGGAGGAATAAGCGATGGCATCCATCAAGAAAAGAAACAACAGCTACTGCGTCGTTTACCGATATATCGACGCCGACGGCAATAAACGACAGAAATGGGAATCCTATAAAACAATGACCGAGGCGCGAACCCGCCAGAAGGAAATCGAGTACAAGGAGCGCATCGGGACCTTCGTGATCCCGCAGTGCAAAACCATGAACGAACTGCTGACAGAATATATCAACCTGTACGGCAAAAATACCTGGGCCTTATCTACATACAGCAGCAACGTCTCCACCATAGACAACTATGTGAGGCCTCTGCTCGGGGACATGAAGATCAAGGACGTCACGCCAAGGGTGCTGGAGAAGTACTATCAGCAGGTCCTGAAGACAAAGGCTGTGCCGAACCCTATGACTGGCAAAGCCAAAAATGAATTCTGCACGACCTCAAACGTCCGGGAGATCCATAAGATACTCCGAAACTGCTTTAACCAGGCCCTCAAATGGGAACTGGTTGAGAAAAATCCGGCCATGCTGGCAAATGTCCCGAAACACAAGCAGGAAGAGCGGGCTATCTGGACCGCTGAAGACCTGTTCCATGCTCTGGAGGTCTGCGAAGATGAACAGCTGAGGCTCTGTATCAACCTGGCCTTTTCCTGCTCCCTCCGCATAGGCGAGCTGCTTGGGCTGACATGGGACTGCGTAGACATCTCTGAGGAATCCATCGCGTCCGGATATGCCAGCATCACTATCAACAAGGAAATGCAGCGTGTGCGGAAAGACGCCCTGAATGCCTTGGAACAGAAGGACGTGATCCGGATCTTCCCATCGCAGAACAAGAGGACCGTTACAGTCATGGTCCTGAAGGCCCCGAAGACACAAAGCAGTGTCCGCAAGGTCTTCCTGCCGCGCACGGTTGCGCAGATGCTTGTAGATTTCAAGAAAGAGCAGGATTACGAAAGGGATGCTCTCGGAGATGAATACTACGATTACAATCTGGTCATCTGCGGCTCTGCCGGGACTCCCCGGGAGTCCTCGGTGATCCAGGAGAAATTTACAAAGCTGATCGAAGAACACGATCTTCCGAAGGTTGTGTTCCACAGTCTGCGTCATTCCAGTATCACTTACAAACTGAAGCTGAACGGCGGCGATGTGAAGGCTGTCCAGGGTGACTCCGGACATGCCCAGACCTCCATGGTTACCGAGGTATATTCGCATATCCTTGATGATGACCGGAGGAACAATGCCCGGCTCTTTGAAGAACACTTCTATGCCGGCAAAGGCCATATACCGGAAGCGCCTGCACCAGCACCGGCCGTTGCCGATACCGCCTCCGTTGAACCGGCAGCCGACATGGCAACACTCCTGAAGATGCTTGCAAACCCAGAGACAGCGGCGATGCTCAGAACCCTGACCGCCATGCTGAATCCGGGCAGCAAGCAATAATCTTCAGCCTCTTCATTCTCACTGACATATCACAGGTTCATGGCATATTCCCCGTTAAGGACCGGCAGGCTTCCTCCCAGAGGATCCTCTGCCGGTTTTACATATCCGGAACTGCTCACGAAGGGCACGGCTTAAAGCCGGTTAGCAATAGAGGCCCTCTCTGTGAGCGGTTTTTGCTAATGGCTGTGAGCAGGGAATCTCTTAAAGAACCCTTCACGGAGGAATTCAGCGGATCTTCACCTGCCTTTTGGCTTCCGGACCGGTATTTATGGGTGCAGCCCTTCTGTGAGCAGGCTGTCCGCCGGGGTGAGCGGGAAAACCAAAAAACGGGCTGTTAGCAAATGGCTGAAAAATGTGAGCAGAATGAAGGATTTTGCTAACCGCTGTGAGCAGGAAACAGAAAAAGCCCCTCGCGAGTGGAGTTTCCTGCTAACAAAAGCGGAACCTCGTTTTGCTAACACCGAAGGCGTTTTGCTAACGAAATTCCGCTCGAAATCGCGTCCGTGAAGGGATTCGAACCCCCGCAAAACCCGCCTTAGGAGGGCGGTGCTCTATCCTGCTGAGCTACACGGACATATTAAGTTTTGGCTTATTTCCGGGCTTTTCCGGCCCTCCGGCACGCCGGCCGGCGGAGCTTGGGGTTACTGACAACTGCTCACTTTGGCGGCAGGTTGTAACCTCACCTTTGCCTCCGAGGGGCTGCACATGTAAATGCCGCGAACCCCTTTTTGGTCCAAAATCCGGTTGGATTTGAACCCGACACCGTATCTTTAACGACCCCGCGTGCCTGGGTCATCGTAGCCCTTAGGAGGCGGACGCTCTATCCTGCTGAGCTACAGAAACATCTTTTAATTTTTCCCGTATTTTCAAGGCTTTCCGGCCTTTCGGGTTCGGGCTCCCCGGGCTCCAAATCGTCCATTTTTCATTAGACGTTTTAGACGTTTTTTAGAAATTTCTAATATTGTCGTTTGTAGTGTTATGGAACACGCGCCTTTATTAGATTTTTCCTCTGTCATTTTACCCCCTGAAAATCGAGCGGACAAATTTTTTCTGCCGCATGTTCGATATTTTCTTAGGAGGCGAGTGCTCTATCCTGCTGAGCTACGTAGACATGCCCATTTTTTGGCTTAAACACTGGGTTTTTCGCCAATCGGCTGTGGCTGCCGTGTTTATGATCTCGGACGGCTTTCGTCGTCCGGAGACAACTGATGAAAA
>JAZQCI010000010.1:0-5151 GCA_045546175.1 Lachnospiraceae bacterium
GACTTCGAAAACGGACCGGGGAACTTGTTCATCGGTCCGTTTTCGATCCTTTTTCCGGGGCGGACAAGGCGCGCAGCGCCTCTGTACGCTACAGTCGCAAATGCGAAGCATTTGAGACTATGGTGCTGAATAAATTGTTTCCAAAATCATAGTATCAACCAAAAAGGAGTAGTTATGAACAGGTTTGAAGAGATCCGGAAGAAATTCCTGGAAGAAGCCGAGGGACGCACAGACTCCCGAAGCATCTACGAGCTTCGCAAGAAGTATCTGGACCGCAAAGCCGGTGAAGTTAATGCGCTGATGAAAGAGATGCGCAGCATTCCCAAGGAGGAGAAGGCCGATTTCGGCAAGAACGTGAACCTCCTCAAGGATTGGGTTCTCGAGAATCTCGAGAAGATGGAAGTGAAGGCCAAGGAGGCTGAGCTGCAGCACCGCTATGAGAAAGAGAAGATCGACGTAACGATCCCTGCCAAGGAGTACACCCGCGGCAATCTTCACCCCATCACGCAGATGAAGAATCAGATGGTCAATATTTTCGCAGGAATGGGATTTGAGATCTATGAGGGCACGGAGATCGAGAACGATTATTACAACTTCACGGCTCTGAACACGCCCATGGACCACCCGGCCAGAGATATGCAGGATACCTTCTATCTGTCTCCCGAGTACCTGCTCAGGACGCAGACCAGCGCGGGCCAGATCCACGTCATGGAGGCCAAAAAGCCCCCGATCAAGATTCTGTCCCCCGGCAAGGTTTTCCGCTCCGACGACGACGCGACGCATTCCCCTATGTTCAGCCAGATGGAAGGCCTGGTAGTGGACAAGGGCATCACGCTCTGCGACCTGCAGGGTATGCTGGACGAGTTCGTGCAGCAGGTCTACGGCGAGGGAACCCGCACGAGACTTCGCCCTTCTTTCTTCCCCTTCACAGAGCCCAGTGTAGAGGTTGACTGCAGCTGCTTTGCGTGCGGCGGCAAGGGATGCAAGCTCTGCAAGGGAACCGGCTGGATCGAGATCCTGGGCGCCGGCGTTGTCAACAACAAGGTTCTTGAGAACTGCGGCATCGATCCCAATGAGTACAGCGGATTCGCTTTCGGTATCGGTATCGAGCGCGCGGCTATGCTCAAGTACGGCATCAACAACATCAAGCTCCTGTTCGAGTCCGACCTTCGCGTCCTTGAGCAGATCAATGACGCCTGACGCGGGAAAAGGAGGAAACAGATATGATCGCACCACTTAGCTGGTTAAAAGAATATGTAGACATCGACTGCACTCCTCAGGAGCTGCAGGACAAGCTCTTCTCCTGCGGTTTTGAGGTGGAGGAGCTCCATGAAGTGGGAGAGGACATCTCCAAAGTCGTCGTGGGCCTGGTCGAGACCTGCGAGGCCATTCCGGAAACGCACCTGCACGTCTGCACCGTAAACTGCGGCGAGCACGGAACATTCCAGATCTGCTGCGGCGCCGACAACGTAGAAGCCGGCAAAAAATTCCCCACAGCACTGGTAGGCGCTACCGTCTACGCGACCAACCGCGAGCGCACCGCCATCGAGGGCGTCATGACCATCAAGAAGGGCAAGCTCCGCGGCTATGAGTCTCACGGAATGCTCTGCTCCGGCATGGAGCTGGGCGTCAGCGAGGATATGTATCCCGGCGCGGGCTACAACGGCCTTCTGGTCCTGCCCGATGACGCGCAGGTGGGCGCAGATGTTAAGCCCATCCTTGGCCTGGACGACTGGCTCTTCGATATCGCCATCACGGCCAACCGCCCCGACTGCCAGAGCATCTTCGGCATCGCGCGCGAGGTCGCCGCGGTCCTGGAGAAGCCCCTGAGAATGCCCGCTCTGGACTACACCGAGACGGATGTCAAGCTGGACAACTTTGGTATCACCGTTGAGGCTCCTCAGCTGTGCCCCCGTTACATCGGCCACTACGTCTACGATGTCAAAATAGCGCCCTCCCCCGCATGGATGCGCCGCCGTCTGGCGCTGGTGGGAATGAACGCTATTTCCAACATGGTTGATATTACGAACTATATTTTGACAGAGCTCGGTCAGCCCATGCACGCGTTTGACTATGCGTATTTGCGCGGCAACGGCATCAATGTCAGAACGGCTCAGGACGGCGAGAAGATCGTCACTCTGGACGAGCAGGAGCAGACGCTGAACAGCACTAATCTGGTAATTTGCGATGGCGAGCGCCC
The DNA here is from genome assembly GCA_045546175.1 of Lachnospiraceae bacterium. Lineage (GTDB taxonomy): Bacteria > Bacillota > Clostridia > Lachnospirales > Lachnospiraceae > CAG-791. The sequence continues at coordinate 2,201 of JAZQCI010000010.1, forward strand.
GATCGCGCTGGCAGGCGTCATGGGCGGTCTCAACTCCGAGATCCTTCCCACCACGCAGGCCGTCATGTTCGAGTCCGCCAAGTTCGCACGCGACAACATCCGCCGCACTTCCAGAAGCGTCGGCAAGCGCACGGACGCGAGTGCCCGCTATGAGAAGGGCGTCGACGAGTACGCGACCGTTATGGCTATGAAGCGCGCTCTGCACCTGGTCGAGGAGCTGGGCTGCGGCAAAGTATCGTCCACTCACTTCGACGTCAACACCGGAAACAGCGTCGAGCCCCGTGAGATGAGCGTCGAGATCGACCGCATCAGCGGCGTTCTGGGCATCACGGTTCCGGACGAGGACATCGTGCGCATCATGAACAACCTGGACATGAAGCCCGTGATCTCCGAGAAGGACGGCAAGCGCATGCTGACGCTGCAGGTGCCCGCTTACCGTGACGATATGGAAGGCTATCAGGATGTGGCTGAGGAAGTTATCCGTCTGTACGGCTATGACAAGCTGGTGCCCACGTTCCTTAAGAGCGCGGAAGTCACCACCGGCGGCTGGAATCCCGTGCAGCGCCGCGAGATCCGTATCAAGGAGGCTCTGTGCGGCATGGGCGCTTATGAGTGCATGCACTATTCCTTCTTCTCACCTTCCGACCTGGATCTGCTGCGGTATCCCGCGGATGCGCCGGAGCGGGGCGCGATCCGCATCATGAACCCGATCAGCGAGGAACTCTCTCTGATGAGAACGACTCTGACGGCTTCCATGATCCACGCGGTGGTCCGCAACCAGAAGAACGGACGCCTGTACGGCAGACTTTTCGAGATCGCCAAGGTCTTCGTGCCGAAGTCTCTGCCGCTCACCGACTATCCGGATGAGAGAGACCATCTGGTTGTTGCTTTCTGGGGCAAAGAGGAAGACTTTTACACCATCAAAGCCGCAGCTGACACGGTTGCGGACACCCTGCACGTGAACTTCGCGTATCAGGCGGGCTGCACAAGCTTCACGCACCCTTACCAGACGGCAGATGTGCTGTGCGAGGGACAGAAGGTCGGCTATATCGGCAAGCTCGCTTACGATATCGCGGAGGCGGAGAGCCTGCGCACGGATCTGCTTCTGATGGAGCTGGATCTGGCGGCGCTCTATCCTCTTTGCAAGGATACGCCTGCTTTCGAGCCCCTGCCCAAGTTCCTGGATGTCTCCCGTGACCTGGCTCTGGTCATGGACAAGAAGATCACCTGCGCACAGGTTGAGGACGAGATCCGCGCGGCTTGCAAGTATGTCCGCGACATCAAGCTCTTCGACGTCTACGAAGGTGCTCCTATCCCTCCGACTATGAAGAGTCTTGCGTTCACCGTCACTTTCAGGGCGGGAGAGGAAGAATTTACTGCGGAGGATCTGGACAGATTTGTGGCTAAGATCCTTAAGAAATTGAATGTAGCGTTTGGCATTTCGCTGAGGGCGTAAGGCTGTATTGCGGCGCGCGGCGCATAGCGGAGTTGTTATCGGCGGTGCGCGGCGAGCGGCGATTGGCACGTAACAGAAAGCCCTGTCCACTTTTGAGTGGGCAGGGCTTTTTTTTCGTGTGCGCAATGGGCGCGATTAAATGGGAAATCCTGTGAACTTCGTACAATAGTATTCGATGCGGGAGGCAGCGGGCAAACATAAAATATGCATATTTAAAATCTGGTGTTCATCCAGCCTGTTATGTCTTCGATTACTTTCAGGCGCGCCTTTTCCTGCAGGACGCTGTGGCGCAGACCGGGGTAGACGATGGAGGTGACGTCTTTGTAACCTGCTCTGCGGAGCAGGCCGGCTTTGGTGTCACCGTAGGTGCCGTTTGCGGCGGTGACGTCGTTGGAGCCGGTGAGAAGGAGGATCGGTGTATCGGCGAGCGGCGGGATCATGTTCTCAAGGGTTTCTGTGGAGGCCAGGTCAGCCTGCAGCAGGATAAAGTCGCGGAAGAACCGGTTGCTGTAGTCAGGACCCTTGAAGGGGAGGTGGGCGATCCAATTCCATTTGGAATGATCGGAGGTGATGAAGGAATAAGGGCTCTTCTCGGCGGAAAAAGGCGCGTTCAGGCGCGCAAAGATTTCCGGGTAGAGAAGTAAGTTCTGTCCTTCCTCGCCGTTTTGGCGGATGGCATTTTCGGCGAGCGGCAGAAGCTTTTTCTTGCGTTCCGGGGGCATTACCTTGCAGGAAGGGCCGGTGTAGATGATGCCGCTATATTTTGCCATCTTTTCGTAGAGCGCGATCTGGGAGACGGTCGTTCCGAGGCTGTGGGCGAAAAGGATGATGGGAAGTTCCGGCTGGGACGCACGAATCATGGAACACAGCCGGGCGCCGTCCCTTGCGTAATTGCGAAAGAGGTTGCCGTCTCCGTAGGCGGCGCGCGTCCTGCCGTGCTGCCGGTACTCGTGGAGGGCGACCGTGAAGCTGGCCCGGTTCATGTAGTTTGCAAACTCTTCGTAGTAGTCGGAAGTCTCGGCAAGACCCGTCATGATCTGGATGACTGCGCGGGGGGCGGGGGCCTCCCAGATCTTGTACCATATCGTTTCGCCGTCGTGAGAGATAAATTCCATTGAAGTTCCTCCTGGGGCGGCAGTAAAATGCCGCAGACTTAATTATGGACCATGGGAGGGGAGAGCGCAACATTGTTGGGTGGGGATATTGTGGGCGGCGGGCGACTGGAAGGTGTCGTTGAGCGGGGGATACTGCGGGCGGCGGGCGACACATCCGGATGCATAATATGCATAAAAAATGAATATATGCAATGGGAAATTTTCTCATATGTGTCTTCTGAAACCCTTTGTTCTCAAAAATCCATTTTTAAGAGCTCATTTCAAATGGATTATGCATAATATGCATAAAATTATGCATATTCTTAAATACGGTGGTGTCTCTGTCGGCACTGACAGCAGGAACTTCGATTACAGGGGGAGTGCTGAACAAGTGCCGGGGG
>JAZQCI010000011.1:0-21797 GCA_045546175.1 Lachnospiraceae bacterium
TTCCTAAGACCGCTTGGCCTCCGACTTCAGAGCCCTCTCAAAGTCCCGCGCCTCCGAGATCCGAAACGCCTGGATCAAGGGTTTGTCGGTCACTTCCCTGAGCCGCTTCAGATAGCCGTTGTCTTCTCTGCCGTGAAGCTGGATCAGGTCCAGGAAGTCGCAGCATGCGGCGATCTTTTCGACCGGCTCATTTACGAACACGCCGACGACCCTGATCCCTGGATCGAGAAGCTCTGCCAGCGCTCTTGCCTCCTCCGTCCTTACCGATCTTCGGAATCCCTCCGACAGGATAAAGCCTATGTAGTCCGGCCTGCACATGTTGGCCGCTTCGATATCCTCCCGCCTGCGCATGCCGCAGATCTTAATCTTTACAGGCTTCGATACCGTCATCCCGCCACCTCCTGCGCTCTTTTTAATCTGCTCCGCCGCTCACTCTCCTTTAAGGCACCGCAGCTCGGCGGCCTTATCGGGGCTCCTCATCAGTGTCTCCCCGATCAGGACCGCGTCGACACCGTTCTCACGAAGGATTTCTATGTCCGTCGGCGTCTGTATGCCGCTCTCCGAGACGAACAGCCTGTCGCCGGGGACCATTTTCCTCAGTCTCACACTGTTGCGGCAGTCCACCGTAAAATTCCTCAGGTCCCGGTTGTTGACGCCGATGACCGCCTTGTCCACCCTGAGCGCCCGCTCCACTTCCCGCTCGTCGTGCGCCTCCACAAGGGCCGACAGTCCCAGAGACCTGGCCAGGGCGCCGTATTCGATAAGCTCTTCATCCGTCAGGATGGCGCAGATCAGAAGGACGGCGGAGGCCCCCAGCACTTTGGCCTCGTAGATCATATACGGATCTACGGTGAAGTCTTTGCGCAGGACCGGGATCTTCACAGCGGCCGCGATCTCCCTCAGATACTCGTCACTTCCCATAAAGAAGTCCGGTTCCGTAAGACAGGAGATGGCCGAAGCCCCGGCCTTCTCATACTCCCGGGCGATCTCCAGATAGGGAAAGTCGCGGGCTATGATTCCCTTAGAGGGCGATGCTTTTTTGATCTCGCAGATAAAGGACATGCCTGGCTGTGCGAGCGCCTTTTCAAAAGGAAATCCGGTGTCCGCGCCCAGGGCGAGCGCCGCTTTTCGGATCTCTTCCTCGGAAATTTTATGTTTGTTCTTCAGGGTCCGTGCCCTCGCGTGGGACGCCAGTGTGTCAAGGATCGTCATAGTTTTTCAGCTCCTTAATCAAACTTCTTCATTAAAAACTTATTCATTGGAAACTTTTGCGAAGCGGTCGAGCACTGCCAGGGCCTTTCCGCTGTCGATCATCTCGCCCGCGATCCGGATTCCGTCCGCTATGCTCTCCGCCTTGTTGGCCGCGTAGATCGCGCACCCGGCATTGAGGAGCACCGCGTTTCTCTTTGTGCCCGTGATCTCGCCACTGAGGATCCCTCTCGTAAGCGCCGCGTTCTCATCCGGCGTTCCGCCGACGAGTTCACTCTTCTCGCCTCTGACCATGCCGAAATCTTCCGGTTTGATCACAATTGTCCTGTAGAAGCCGTCCCTGAGCTCGCAGACCGTTGTCTCACAGCTCGGCGAGACCTCGTCCATCTTGTCTCTTCCGTATACGACCAGCGCGTGTTTGACTCCCATCGAGGAGAGGACCTTGGCGACCGGCTCGCAGAGGTACTCATCGTAGACGCCCAGCATGAAGTACTCGGGTCTTGCCGGATTTGTGAGCGGGCCCAGAATATTGAACACCGTTCGGAATCCCAGCTCCCTTCTGATCGCTCCGACGTACTTCATGGAGGTGTGGTACTTCTGAGCGAACATGAAGCACACGCCGACCTCCTCAAGAAGCTTTGTGCACATCTCCGGAGACTGCTGAATATTAACGCCCAGAGCCTCCAGGCAGTCCGCCGCGCCGCTGTCGGAAGACGCCGCCCTGTTGCCGTGCTTGGCGACCTTGGCGCCCGCCGCCGCCGCGATCATGGCGGAGGTGGTGGAAATATTAAATGTGTGGGCGTTGTCACCGCCGGTTCCTACGATCTCAAGGACTTCCATGCCCTCATGCTCTACCGGAATGGCCTTATTTCTCATGGCGACGGCACAGCCCGTGATCTCGTCGATGGTCTCGGCCTTGGTGCTCTTGGTCGACAGAGCCGCGAGAAATGCCGCGTTCTGTGTCGGAGTGGTCTGCCCGCTCATGATCTCCGTCATGACCTCTTTGGCCTCGCTGTAAGTGAGATCTCCCTTGTTGACGATTTTGATGATTGCTTCTTTGATCATGGTTCCCTCCATTTCCGGTGCCCTCTTTGCCGGGCACTCTTTTGGTCTGCCAGAAACTTTAATCTTGAAGCTTGAACCTTCAAGGCGTGCGGGCTGCTCTTTGGCAGCATCTTCCTTTCCGCACGCGAGTGCATAAAAAAGTCCCTGACAGGACAACTGTATCCTGTCAGGGACGAATCTCTCACATATGATCGGATCCGCGGTGCCACCCTGATTTGCGCGATATAAACACGTACCGCGCACTCTTGTCGGAATTCCAACAAATTCCCGGCAACTGACGTATGCCCTCACGTCGCATTATACTGAGCCGCCGCGCGGCCGTTGAATGCGCCCTCCGTGGTCCATTTGCAGAACAGCGTTCTGACCGGCTCTCACCTGCCCGGTCTCTCTGTAAGGGCCCCTTCTGCTTTATCTCCACTTCATCGGTTTGCATCGCTGTTAAGTTTTAGCTTTTTATTACTATAAACGTTAATCCGTTATCTTGTCAACTGTTAATCAAAAAAAGGGTGAACTCTGCCTACATCCCCAGCTTCTGCATTTCCTCCAGGATTTCCTCCTCTGTCTTGTCGTGAGGCACGGGGTCTGCGGGCGCAGACTCCTGCTCATCACCGCTCTCCTGTGAAGCCTCCCTGCCCGCCGCAAGATAAGGCTCAAATTCCGGCAGAAGAAGCGTCGCCGCCAGCATGGCCTGCAGGCCGAACCCGCACAGCACCCACAGAAAAGCGTACAGAGGCAGCATCTGCAGATCCGAAAAAGTCAGGACCATGGGGAAGATGTCAAAAAACAGTATGACCGCCGCTTTCCACGGCTTTTTCCCGAGAAAAAAGAAAGCGTTGCGGATCAGATGCGGCAGCGTATCCTTGAAGGCTGTCATCACGGGAATCAGATACAAGTACAGCGCGATGGCCGCGATTCCGATGACATAGGCGCCGATCTTAAGAAGATCGAGCGCGCCGCCGGCCGCATTACAGATCCGGATATCCATCAGCAGAAAAACGATCAGAAGGACAAACAGGATCCAGGAAATCGTCGCCTGCTTGAAGTTTACCCGGAGCCCTGCCCAGAATTCTTTAAACGGATTCACGACCCCGTCGTTTCGCAGCGTCCGGAACATGACATGATAGAGGGCGCAGAATCCTGCCCCGATTGTAAAAAACGGGATACTCAGCAGCACGAACAGGATATTGGCGGCAATAATGATGCCGAGCTTGGTCATAAATTTTCCGAAGAAACTGTCGTTATCCAGAAATCCCTGTATAAAAGTGTTCATAAGTCCTCCCGATCCTACAGCAGAATGCGCCAGATCACGACGTAGATCACGAGTTCAAGGATGAACGCGCCCAGATAGGCGTACATGAGCTTTCGCGGCGCGTCTCCGGCCGTGGCGATATGCACCGTGCCGTTCTCTTCCACATAGTAGCGAATTCCGACTTTGCTCCCCACCTGGTACTGCGCCGCCTGTTCCCGGGGCACAACCACCTCCGAGGTCTTCTCCTCTCCGCCAATCTCATACACCAGGACAACATCGAGAGCCGGCGGCTCATTTTTGCTCGCCGGTTCATGGTCCCTGACCTGCCTGACCGTGGCCTGCGTCTCTTCTTTATAATTCTTGACGATCCGAAAATACTGAAGAAATCTGGCCGCCGTATAGATCAGAGCCCAGAAGACCAGAAACAGAGTTATATAGTAGAGCATGTAAAATCCCCCTGTGCTTAAGAATCCTTACCCGCAGGATCGGAATACAGAAAATCCAGAAACTGTTCCACGGCGTCCACGTTTTTCGACAGAGCGCCGATTCCCAGCGCTATGGGCTCCGAATAGACGCCGTACTCGCTCACGAGCCGGCTGTCGCTGATGTCAATGCAGACCGGCACCTCTTTGCCGCCGTATTCCTCATCAAGCGGAACCGCGTACAGAAAGCGGTCTGAATATTTTGCCCGAATGGAACTGCACGCCTCACTGTTTAAGTCCAGGAGCCGCCCGGTCTTTCCCAGGGCCGTCAGGGAATCCTTTCCCATCACGATTCCGTCCAGCGTCCCGCTGTCCGCGTAGGCCACGAAAGCCTCGAAATAGCTGTTTCCGGTGACACCTTTGAGGTAGTCGAAATAGGAGGCGGAATCGAAATGCACGGCCTGCTTCGTCAGGTCGATGCCGGCGTACTCGACAAAGTCCTTCCGGAGCTTCGACTCATCTCCGGCGTCGGCGTAGGTGTTGGCGAAGACCATAAAGCACCTGTAATCTTTCAGGTTCGTAGTGTACTGGCGGACGGCAAATGTCACAAACCAGATCCCGAAAACGAGCCCGATGATCCAGAGCTTATAGTATCCCCAGATGTATTCTATTTTTTTCCCTGTATCAGGTATTTTCGAAATCTTTGACGTTTCCCTCTTCCACCACTTTGTGAGGCGGCTGCTTTTCTTTTCCATGTTATTTCCCTGTTTTCGCTTTCAGTTACTCTGCTCTTTTGTTTTTTAAGGAAATATACCACATGATCAAATGTAATTCCAAACGTTTTTACGACAAAAAATGAGCTGCATGGCTGCAGCTCATTCTTGCGAAGTCAGTTTTCCTTACAGTTTTCCGCCGGATGTTGCAATACCTTCGACGAACTGCTTCTGGAAGATCACATAGATCACGATCATGGGTACGACTGCGAGAACCGCGGCAGCCATCATCTGCGGATAGTTGCTGCCGTACTGTCCCTGCGCCTTTGCAAGGCCGGCGGCAAGTGTCGTAGTCTGAACGCTGGAGCAGACGATCATGGGCCACATGAGGTCCTTGAAAGCAAACAGAGCCGTGAAGATGCCGAGCGATACCATGGAGGATCTTGTGAGCGGCATCATGATCAGCAGGAACTTCTGTCCGATGTTGCAGCCGTCAATGCCCGCTGCTTCCTCCAAATCTTTCGGCAGGCCCTGATAGCCCGTCTTTAGCAGATAGGTTCCGAAGGCAGTGACAATACCCGGGAACACAAGTCCTGCCGTGGTATTGAGCCACCCCAGTGATGAGACCATCAGATACTGAGGAATGATGAAAATCGTGGAAGGGATCATCATCTGAATCAGTACCAGGGAGAAAAGGAAATTCTTTCCGGGGAAGTTCAGTCGTCCGAATGCGTATCCCGCCATGGTAGCGGTCAGGCATGCGCAGAGAACGCGGAAGAAGATCATGAGCAGCGTGTTCTTATACAGAAGCACGAAGTTATAGCTCTTCCAGACCTCTCCGAATGTCTCCCAGTGCCAGCCGTTGTGAGGGAAAATATAGAAAGGATCGACCGAAATTGCTTCCTGGTTTGTCTTGAGTGCCGTCAGGATCATCCAGGCGAAGGGAACCAGCATGATAAAAGCCATGATGACAAGGATCACATAGACGATGGTTCTCCTGATCGTATCTTTGGTATGTGCGCTTTCCATGAATCATTCCCCCTTTCTCAGTTATAGAATACGAAACGCTTCTCGGCGCGCTGCATGATCACTGTAACGACCATGATAAAGGCGACGAGGATCATAACGATTGCTGCACCATAGCCCTTGTTGCCCTGGTCAAATGTATATTTGTAGAACACATATACAGTAGACTGTACTTTGGGCAGCGCCGCATTTGTCTTATCCATGACCATGAACATGAGGTCGAAGATGGTCAGGGCGCCGATGACACGGGTCTGCACTATAAAGAACGTGGTCGGGCTCAGAAGCGGGACTGTGATGTTGAAGAACTGGTTGATGCCGGTCGCACCGTCGATCGAAGCCGCTTCGTAGTAATCTCCGGGGATCTCCTTCAGTCCCGAAATAAACAGGACCATGTTATAGCCGATGATCGACCACACGCCGATGACGCCGATAGAGATCCACGCGATCTTGGGATCGGAGATCCACGCGATATTCGTGTGAAAAATGTTGTTGAAAAGTCCGAACTGCTGATTGTAGAGCCACTTCCAGACCATCGCGACAGCTGCCGGAGCGCAGACCATCGGGAGGAAGAAGATTGTGCGGAACACGGAGACGCCCTTAAGTTTGCCGTTCAGAAATACAGCAAGGAGCAGTGCGATCACCACGCCCAGAGGCACCTCGATGATGGCGTATTTTATTGTATTGAGAAGCGACTGCAGGATCTCCGGGTCAGCAAATGCTTTTGAATAGTTGGCAAGTCCTACAAATGTATTTCCTTTTCCGAAATCACCGGTCTTGCAGAACGACTGATAGACCGTATTGATTGCCGGATAGAAGTTCAGGATGATCAGTCCGAGCATGGTAGGCGCCACAAAAGCATATCCCCATAACGCCTCATTTCTTGCTCTCGGCGTCATTTTTTTCTTTTCTTTCATGCTTTGCCCCCTCTTTCATGAAAAATTTGTATGCGGGCTGCCGCCGCAAGGCGGCAGCCCGCAATACTTCAGGTATCGTTTAAGAACAGAATCCGATTATTTCTTCTGCGACTGGTTCACAGAGCCTTACTGCTCTTCAGCGATCGCGTCGCGGATCATCTTTGCGACTCTGTCACATGCATCGGACATAGCCTGAGGATCTTCAGGTGCCTGCCATGCGTCAAGGAATCCGCCGGCCTGCTTCATAGGAGTCTGCCACTTACCGGAGTTGCGTGTGCCGGGACGGGCATACAGTGTGCCGTTTTCTTCAACCTTTGTGAACGCGGAAACATCCATGCCTTCGAAAGCATTTGCGAAGTCCTCGGAGATTCCGGGGATACCGGCCATGGTAACGCCCAGCTGTGCCTGCTTGACCTGTGCATCCTTGGAGCAGAGATACTCGATCAGGCTTGCGGCCGCATCGGGATTTGCCGTATTGGCAGCTGCTGCCCAGCCGAGGCCGTTGTAGCAGGTCCATCTCTCTTCCTTCTGGCAGGTGCCGTCGCCGTTTCTGTCGCAGTAAGGGATTTCCGCCCATGCGTAATCCTTGCTGTTCTCAGCCGTATAGAAGGAATTGATCATCCAGGAACCCTGTGTGATCATGCCGACCTTGCCGGACTGGAACAGGGAGTCTGTGCCGGACTCGGCAACAACTGCCTGAGGAGTTGCGACGGTGAGCATCTTGCGGACCATTTCCATAGCAGCCTTGGACTCTGCGGAGTCAATAGCTGTATCAGTCTTCTCTGTGTTAACTACATTTCCGCCGTAGGAATAAATGTAGTTATACCAGCCGTCCTGGTCATTGGATGTGTTCAGAGCATAGCCGTAGGTGTCGGCGGGAGTTGCCTCTGTGATCTTCTTAGCCGCCTCATACATATCCTCATAGGTCCAGTTATCTGTCGGATATTCTACGCCGGCCTGATCAAAGAGTGCCTTGTTGTAAAGAAGCGCGATGGTGTCGTGATCCTTGGGCAGAGCGAAGATCTTGCCGTCGCTGCGTGTGTAGATCGCTGCGATGTCGGGATAATAGATGCTCATGTCGACGCCGTCTTTTTCGATGTAGCTTGTCAGATCCAGAAGAATGTCATTCTCCATATAGATCTGGGAATAGTCGGAGTGCATCCAGAACACATCCGCAAGCTGTCCGCCGGAAGCGCCTGCCTCAAGCAGTGTCCAGTAGTTATCCCAGTCAATGACCTCGACCTTGACTTCCGGATTGCCCTTGGCGGTCCAGTCATTGCAGATCTCCTGGATGCCTGCCTGCTGGTTGGCGTCCCAGATGTTGATGGTCAGTGCGCCGGATGAAGCAGATCCCGATCCCGCATCCGCACTGCCGGAATCCGCGCTGCCGGAGCTTGAACTGGCGCTTGACCCGCCGCCGCAAGCCGCAAGAGAAAGTGCCATAACTCCTGCCAGAGCAAGTGCCATTACTTTTTTAATTTTCATAAACTACCCTCCTTTTTACAATCGGCCCTTACAGGCCTGTATCTGACTACAACAGTGTATCCACATCGGGCAGTACCGAACATGGATTGATGTAGTATAGGTATAGAACGATGTGTTTTTTTGTCTTTTTTTCGTCATTTTGATAGCAAACAAACATATTACAGTCATTTTGCCATGTATTATTAAACAAATAGCACAAATACTGGCGCCGTATATTTGTGCTATTTGTCAATGACCCTGTTCCGTTTTCCTGCCCTTTGAGGCACTGTTTTTGCTGTACTTTTCTCTGTATTCCGTGGGATTGAGGCCGAATCGGGACTTGAAAACTTTAGAGAATGCCAAAGCATCATCATAGCCGCATTCCGCCGCCACGACTCTTATGGAATCATTTGTCCTGCTCAAAAGGTCCGAGGCTCTTCTCATCCTTGTTTCAATGAGATATTCCTGGGGAGACATTCCCGTCTCCTGCTTCACCAGCTTTACCAGGTAACTTCTGGATATACCGATGTGATCCGCCAGATCCTGGATCCTGACTTTTTCCGAGAAATGATTGTTGATATATCGGACCGCGTATTCCGAATATGAGTAGATATTGGGACTGCCGTCAGCCGTCTCTCTCTCGACGCTGTCCCTGATCATGGTGGAGAGGATCTTCAGCAGTCCGGCATTTCTGCGCAGCTGACCGTCCAGGGTCAGCTCTCTTGCTTCGAGCATCTTCCGGATCTCGCTCTCGATCCTGGAGACGTCGCTCAGTGCAAGCACCGGTGTCTGCTCGGAAAACCCTATGCTCTCCACTATTTTGCCCGCCGAACGACCGTCAAACCCAAGCCAGCAGTAATACCAGGGATCGTTCTTGTCGGCATAATAAGTTGCCTCCGCACCCGGAAACAGGACAAACATCTGCCCTCCCCGAATTTCCCATCTCTTTCCGGCATAATCGAGAATCCCTTTTCCGCTGATCACCACATGAATCACATAGTTGTTTCTGACATATGGTCCATAGCTGTGCCTGGGAAGGCAATGCTCAAACCCGCAAAAATCCAAGGAAATCCCTGTCGCCGTTCCGGATTTTTCTTTTCCCTCCCGAAAGAAATCACTGTATTCCAGAATTTCCTCTTTTCTGCGCTCTTTCAATTCATTATCCCCTTAATGAAATTGTGTTCATTATGTTCCATTCAGATTGTAAATTAATTGTAATATGCCATAATTCGACTTATAATAGCCTAATAGGATAGTATTTATGCCATTTTGCCGTTTTTCTATGAATTATTATATATAGGCACGCAAAATGGGATATTTGAGAGGAAAAGCAAGTTATGGCACAGGATTTTACAATTTTTCCCAGTATGAATTTTGTCGACCTCGGCCTGTATCAGTTCGGCCGGGAGTCCTGCGCGCCTGCCCACTCCTTCGGGCCGGCCATCCGCAATCACTATCTGTTCCACTATATCCTCAGCGGTAAGGGGACCTTTATGTGGCAGGACGGCAAAGGACATGAGAACAAGACAACTCTTAAAGCGGGACAGGGCTTTCTGATCTCCCCCCGGCAGATCACGACTTACGTGGCGGATGAGCGGCTTCCATGGGAGTACTGCTGGCTGGAATTTGACGGCCTCAGGGCAAGAGAATCTCTTGAAATCACCGGTCTGTCCGTGAACCAGCCGATCTACAATCCGCTCCATCGGGAGTTTGAGGAGAAGATGCGGGATGAGATGCTCTACATTGTGCGCAACAAAAAAGAGGCGCCGTTTCATCTGATCGGGCACCTCTACATCTTTATTGACGCGCTGACAAGATCTGTCAGCGACTACAAGCCCAGCAGCGGCAAAGTCAGGGATTTTTATATAAAGGAAGCTCTAGCCTATATAGAGCATAACTACATGCATGATATTTCCGTGGAGAACATTGCTGAGAGCTCCGGTCTCAACCGCAGTTACTTCGGCAAAATATTCAAGGACTCCGTGGGTAAATCCCCACAGGAGTTTCTGATCAGTTACCGCATGATCAAAGCGGCCGAGCTTCTGAAAATGACACATTATACGATCAATGAGATCGGTTGTGCCGTCGGCTATCCCAACCAGCTGCACTTCTCCCGCGCTTTTAAAAGCGTTTACGGCATCTCACCCAGAAAGTGGAGAAACGCCAATGCAGTGGCCGGCCGACAAGAAGAAAACCAAAATCATCCGGATCAGCCTGTCAGCTGATCCGGATGATCATGTTCGTAAACGAATGTCTCAGACCATTTTAAAGCGGATCTGCAGCGCGCCGTACTCTCCGAAGGGAGCGGGCATAGGGAGCCCGGCGTCCATGAGCGCGTCGGCAGGATATACCTTGCCGCTCTCCTCGTCGCGGTAAGCGGCTCCGGACGACAGTCCCTGCAGGCGGATATATGTGACAGGCCTGTTTCCGTGGATCTCCAGATTGACCACGTTCAGAAGGACGTCTGTCTGATCTTCGGACACAAATTCCCAGGCGGCGGCTTCTCCGTCAAAGGGACTCGTAAGTCTGTAATACTTGCCGTTATGTATGAGCTCCGCCACTTCTTTTCTTCTTGCAACCTGCGCGCGGATCTCGTCCTTTTCCTGCGCGGACAGTTTCTCCGGGTTGAGCTCGTAGCCGAAGGTTCCGGACATGGCCGTGATTCCTCTTGTATTTAAAGGCGTCACTCTTCCGTCCTGTTCGTTGGGGCTCACCGAGACGTGCGCGCCCACACAGCTCGCGGGATATCCGAAGGATGTCCCGTACTGGATCCGGAGTCTGTCAATGGGATCTGTGTTGTCACTGCACCAGATCTGGGGCGTGTAATAGAGCATGCCGGCGTCAAATCTTCCGCCTCCGCCGCTGCAGCCCTCGATCAGCATGTCGGGATACCTCTGCGACAGTCTTTCCAGGAAATCGTAGAGTCCCAGGATATAGTCGTAGAGAACTCTGCCCTGGTCGGACGCTGTGCAGGAATAGACATCCGCGATGCTGCGGTTGTAATCCCACTTGACGTAATCGACCACATCTTCATCGAGCACTTTGCATATGCTCTCGAAAACGTGATCCACCGCTTCCTTCCGGGAGAAGTCGAGGATCAGCTGGCTTCTGCCTCTCACCGGCTTTCTTCCGGGGATCGCCATGGCCCAGTCGGGGTGTTCCCTGTACAGGTCGCTGTCCTCATTGATCATCTCGGGTTCGATCCACAGGCCGAATTTCAGTCCTCTTCTGTGGACCCAGTAGATCAGCTCTTTCATCTTTCCGCCGAGCTTTTCTTCATTTACATACCAGTCTCCCAGTCCGGAAGTATCGTCGTCTCTCTTTCCAAACCAGCCGTCATCGAGAACAAGCATGTCCATGCCCAGTTCTGCCGCCTGCTCCGCCAGAGCCAGAATATCTGCCCCGTCGAAGTCCATGTAGTATGCTTCCCAGCTGTTGAGCAGGACCGGTCTGACTTTGTCGCGCCACTTGCCGCGGCAGACATGCTTTCGGATGCACTCCTGCAGGTTATTGGACAGCGTCCCAAGTCCCTGCGCGCTGTAGCTCATGATCACTTCCGGAGCCGTAAAGACTTCACCGGGCGCAAGCGGATAGGAGAACTTCTCTGTCATAAGCCCCATCTGCATTCTGGTCTGGTCATACTGATCCATTCCGGCACTTGCACTGAATCCGCCGCTGTACACAAACTGCATGGAATAGCAGCTTCCGGCTGTCTCGGTCGTATCCTTACCCGCCAGGATCATCATCGGGTTGAACTGGTGGGAGGAAGTGCCTCTTCTGCTCCCTATGCACTGCTCCATATGGGCAACGGGCGTCCTCTGGAAATTTCTTTCCATGCAGTGGCGGCCATAGAAGGTGATCAGGTCATACCTGCCGCCGACAAAATCCAGGTTCGCGCTCATGATCTTTTCGACGCGGATCTCATTTTCCGATGTGTTGCGGACCAGGACACTTCTGGTGATGATGTCCAGTTCCGGCAGCACTCCGTATAGGAGCGTCACTTCCGCCAGGCCTGCCGTGTCGCGCAGGACGATCTCCAGAGTCTGCGACTCCTCTTCCTCCGCATAGACCGCCGGAAGTCCCTTAAGGCCATATTTTCCTTTCCTGACCGTATAGCCCGCGAACCTCATGTCGCAGCCGCGGATCCTGTTCCCGTACTCCAGGCTGAGCGCCGGACTTCGCATGTCTCCGGTCCCGTCGCAGGGAAATTCCTGCGGAAGAGCATCCAGGGAATACGTGCGGTCATCCCCGACGTCGTTAATATTTGCGGCAAAGCCTCTGTCCGCATAGGTGAGCAGATACTCCATGGACCCCTCGCATCTGCGCCCGTAATAGAGATGAAGGAGCACGCCGTAGCGGTCTGCTTTCATCTGATAAGTTGTATTCTTTGTGCTGATCGTGAATAATCTGCCGTTTTCCTGTACCTGTACAGCCATTTTCACTGTCCTTTCGCAGAGTTAATCAAATATTTTTCGCGGCATAAGCCGCATCCTCCCAGTTGCCGACTGTTTCAATTATAATCTCCGCCCGGCCTCCTCAGATATAGCAAAATAGTGCACTTTTATATCTTTGTCTGTTAATATGTGTCAAAACCGTCATAAACTAGCATTTTGGTATATTTTGGCAAAGAAAAAGGCCGCCTTCGCAGCCTCTTTCACATCCGTTATTTTTGCTCAAAGTACTTTCTGATCGTCCTGTCCACCGCCTGCAGCATCACGTACATGATCGCCGTGTCGATCGGCAGCATGACCGCGTTGGAGACGACCCTGGCGGGAAGCAGTACCATAAATCCCTTTCCGTACAACATGTTGAGCCACAGAGTATTGAGCAGGATATTGACTAAGACTTTCACCAGGAGCTGCGCGGCAAAAACTCTGGGCAGCGTGACTTTCTTTTTGTAAAGAAAGGCGCCGTAGATCATGCCTCCGAGTGCGGCGCTGATCGTAAAACCGGGGAAAAAGGCTCCGTCCGGCTTGATCAGATACTTGATCACGTCGAGCGCGGCGCCGAAGATCCCACCGACGGCAGGGCCGAACAGATAAGCCACTACCTGATTTGGAAGCCCCGAGAACCCGATCCTGACATAGGGCCCGACGGAGATCGAAGCCACCATATTCAGCACCATAGCCAGCGCGCACATCATACCGCAGAACGCGACTACATTGAGCCGCCTGAATTCTCCCAGCGACCGAAGCCAAAGGGAACCATCCATGAATCTTTTATTCTCAGCCATAATAAAAACCTCCTTAAATAGCTGAAACGATCCATGCTACATAAGGAGATTGCCTCTCACATTCTATGCAGCAGCGGGATGCGGACCGTCCACCGCAAGTCCGGAAGATCTTCCGACTTTTCGTCCGGATGACAACTCCCTGTCCACCCGGCACTTAACGCGTACAGTCCTACTCTGCCTACAAGCACATCATACCATATATACAGAGAAAAGGTTCTGTGAAATATGCCAAACTTATGGGGGAATGTGGTAATATATTTGGAAGAATCTTCGCGTAGAACAGAAAAATACGGAGGCAGTTATGTTTCATGTGATAGTTAATCCGACAAGCAGTTCCGGCCGCGGCAAGAGCCAGTGGGACAAAATAGAGGCCCTGTTCAAGGAGAGCGGGATGCCTTACAAAGTATACTACTCTTCCGCGCAGAACAAAGTAGAAGACATCTGCGAAGATCTCACGTCGCGGGGCGAGGAGTGCCGCCTGGTCATTCTGGGAGGAGACGGGACAATGAACGCCGTCGTCAACGGGATCCGCGATTTTGAGAATACCAAAGTCGGCTTCATCCAGACCGGATCCGGAAATGACCTCATCAAGGGGCTGGGCATAAAGAAAAGCCGGGAAGAACTCGTAAAGACCATAGCCAGGGGCGAGACCGTCCGCACCTGCGATATCGGCAGGATCACGTACCACAACCGGTCCTCCGTCCTGGACGCTTTCACGCACAAGCCCGTCGCCGGCGGCGCCGGATTCGCGCCTTTGTCCGACGACTCCGACAACACGAGGCTGTTCAACATCAGCGCGGGCATCGGATTTGACGCGGCCGTCTGCCATCAGGCGGACAATTCTCTCTTCAAGACGATCCTCGGCAAGATCCGCATGGGAAAACTTGTGTATATCTCGGAGGCGATCCACATGATCCTGGCCAGTCCCATGGTCGGGATGAAGATCACCTGCGACGGCAAAGATACGTATCGCCCCAGGACACTTTTTACAGTGGTCATGAACACATGCTACGAGGGGGGCGGCTTTAAATTCTGTCCCGACGCTGTGGGCAGCGACGGCGTGCTCAACCTGTTCGGCGCAAATGACCTGAACCGGATGAATTTCTTCCGCATCTTCCCTACCGCCTACGACGGGAGTCATCTCCGCTTTAAAGGCCTGTTCACGGACAGCGGCAAGAGCTTCACGATCAGCAGCGCGGTTCCGCTCTGGGTCCATACGGACGGGGAAGTCCTGTGCAAATCCAGCAAGATCACCGTCGATCTGTCCCCTCATAAGCTGCAGCTGATGATGTGAACGAACGCGCTGCATGCGTGTGCATAAAAAAGGAGATGCTGTGCACCGACAGCATCTCTTTTTTTATCCGTTATTCTTTGAAGATCAGAGGATCTCACTCCCCTTCTCCCCCATCTTCATCCCCGGAGACGTCCTCCAGCTCCTCGTACCTGCTCAGCGCGACCTTGCGGAAGGTCTCCAGCGCGTCTGTTTCGGATACCTTTCCGTCAAAATAGTCCTGCATGGTGACCTGAAATCCGAGATCCAGGTCATCGTCATAGGAAGTTGTGTGTCTCTTGAACAGAAGCTTTGCCGACTCCACATAGATCGGGATCGGGTTCTGGCCGCCCAGAACTTCCGCCTTATAGCCACTCTGCCCAAGCTCCGTCATTCCGCTGACCGTATTCGTGAATTCGCGGATATCTCCGGTGATCTTCTTCATGATCTCCGGGTTGCAGGTCAGCTCTCTCATGATCGAGCCTGCCAGCTCCGTGTCGTCGCCTCCCGCCGCCGCGATGATCCACTGTCCGCCGTAATGGCTCGGCTCCGGTCCCCGGCACACGGCGTAATCGCCGGAGGCACTGGATACCTCTTCGCTCTCTTCCTCGCTGTCCGTATCCCCCTCGGCCTTTCTCTGCAGCGTGTAGTGGATGCCCCAGCTCGAGTAGAAGAAGCCGAAGACTTCGCCGTCTCCCGTGTGGTCCGCTCTCCACTCATCACTCCACTGCTCTGTTCCGTGAATATAGCCGTTCTGAGCAAATTCGCGGGTCTGGACCGCCCAGTCCTCCAGATGGGGATCGATATTCAGGGCCCCGTCTTCCACCCAGGCACTTGTCACATTGTCGGCGTAGACCCGGTAGGCGTCGCCGTATGAGGAGAGCATATAGTAGCCGGCTTCCTTCATGGTCTGCGCTGTCTGCGCGAAGCTCTCCCAGTCAGAGACCGCCTCCTGCACTTTTTCCGGATCATCCGTCCCCAGCACTTCTTTGGCAATGGACCTCCGATAGGCGAATACGCCCGGCGTGGCCTGCCAGCTCACCGCCTTAAGTTTTCCGCCGGCGTCGGTCGCCATCTGCTGCGTGTAGAGGAACTGGTCCGACAGTTCCTCCTCCGTGAGCCCTGCTCCCGCTTTTACATCCAGTGACCAGGCCGATTCCACATAATCTCTCAGAAAAGCCTCATCCACCACGAACAAATCGACCTTCTCGTTCGGGTTGATATCTTCCTTCGGAGCTCCCGTGTCCCGATCCGCCTGCATGTCGAGCCGTTCGTCCAGATCTTCCCTGTATTCCTGCGCGTCCGAATAGACATTCCACTGCACCCGCACATCTCCGATCCGGCCGCTGTCCTCCCCGGACACTTCATAGCCGGGATAATAGTCCTGGACGCGGTTCTTGAAGTCTTCCCCGATGCAGTAGATGACGAATACCTTCTCCTCTTTCTCTTCTTCCTCTGCCGTTTCCTGCGCTGTCGTGCTGCCGTCATAGGCGACATAAGCGCTCCGCGAAGTGTCTGCGGACTCTTCCTTCTCTTCCGATGCGCCGCAGCCGGCACATAAACCCAATAATAATGAAGCTGCGAGCAGCGCCGCGATCTTTTGCCTCATAAACGTTCTCCTTCGCTGTCCATCAGTTATCTATCGTCAGTTCGGGATAGCGCGCTCTCACGCGCTGGTAAAAATATTCCATGGCCTCGTCCTGCGTCATCTCCCCCGTGTAGGACCTGATCATGCTGTTTCGGAAGGTATCGGACATCCATCTGTCATAGTTGCCCGCCGGCAGGCAGGTCAGCCTCGAAGCCGCCTGAAAATAGACTTCAAACGGATTCTGACCTCCCAGGAACGGGTCTGTCCTGCCTTCACTCGCCAGTCTTCGCATTCCGGAGACCGTATTCGTGAAGATCTCTTCGTTCTGCGCGATCTTGTACAGGAGCGTGCTGTTGCAGGTCAGGTTCTCCATGATCTCTTTATCCAGGATCAGGTTGTCCGAACTGGGAGATGCCAGGATCCAGGCTCCGCCGCTGCTGAAAGTCTGCGGGCCGCAGCAGACGGCATAGTCTCCGTAAATGCCGTTCCCCGCCTGGGGCGCCAGGTCGGCGTCCGCCAGGGAATAGGCCGCCATCCTGGAATCGATGTCGGAGATCGCCCTGAAAAAGCCGAAGACCTTTCCGGAAGGTCCCTGGTCGGCCACCCACTCCGACTCTCCGATCAGCGTCTTGTTGTGGTAGTTGTTTTTGGTGAAGGCGGTCATCATATTCCGCCACTCGATCATGGCGTCGGGAATCACGAGGGCTCCGTCGTTCTCCCAGTGTTTCTCCGCGCTGAAGCGGAACGCGGTAAACGCGTCGTAATAGCCGGAGACCATAAAGTATTTCTTCTTTCCCATAGCGGCGGCCGTCGCCTGGAACTTCGCCCAGGTCTCCACTTCTTTCTGTACCGCGCCCGGGTCATCGGTGCCGAGCACATCCTTCGCGATGGATCTCCGGTAGACGAATACGCCAGGGGAAGCCTTCCATGTCACCGCTTTGAGGATTCCCTCGTCCGTGGAAGCGAGCTGCTGCGTAAAAGCAAACTGATCCTCCAGCTCCTCGTCCGTAAGACCGACTTTCTCTTTGACGTCGAGAGAGTAATCGCTGTTCACATAGATTGCCAGGTCCTCTTCCGGCGCCAGATACAGGTCCACTCTCTCGTCGGGCTTCAGATACTCCGCCGTCAGGAGTTTCTCCGCGACAAGGTCCATATACTTATCTTCTTCTTCCGGGATCACCCAGTTTATGGTGACGTTTCCGATGCGGCCCTTCCTGTCTTCCAGATCCTCGTAACCGGGGTAATACATGATAAACAGTGATTCCAGAGACTCATCCCAGCAGAATATGTTCAGTACCTTTCCCTCGCTCTGTCTGCGGACCTCTTCCGGGGAGAGTTCTTCCTGCGGTTCCTGCTCGCTGGCCGTCTCCGCCGCTGTCGAGGCGGCCGAGGCGTCGCCCGTCTTCCCTTCTTGTGCGTTTTCCTGCCCCGATCCCGTCAGGAACGGGATCTTTATATTGTGTTCTTCCATCAGGTCTGTCACTGCGGCACATCCACTGCAGCTGATGGCGAGCAGTGCCGAGAGCACTGCCGCTGTCATTCTTCTTATTTTCATCGCTTTCCTTTCATCACAGTGTCCTTAAAGGTCGCTATATTTTTGTATTGTACCACAGTTTTCGGACATGCAAAACGGAGCATCCCAATTCGGATGCGCCGCATGGGAGTATTTGTTATGTAAGCCGCTGCGCCGCGTGCGGGCTGCCCGAAGGGCAGCATCTTCCTTCCCGCACGCGTGTGCATCGAACAACACAGCGGGGAATGTCTCCCTGTGTTATTCTTTTACACCGCCTGCCGTTACGCCGCCGGCAATGTACTTGGAAAGAAGAAGGTAAACGACGATAACGGGGAAGATCGCGAACGCAATCATTGCGTAGACCTGGCCCATATCAAAGGTCTTCCAGTCGGAGTTACGCAGCTCTGCGAGCAAAATGGGAAGGGTCTTCTTCATCTTGCTGCTGATGATCAGGTTCGGTGTGAAGTAGTTATTCCAGCTTGCCACGAATGTGAAAATGGCCTGAACCGCGATCGAAGGGATGATCAGCGGAATGTAGGTGTGTTATATGCAAACCATTTTCATGGTATTTGCCGTGATTACTTAGTACATTGCCCTGCCGGATGAATTTTCATTCGGCGATTCTGTTGATGTCTTTTACCGTACTTCCCTTGTAGAGTTCTCCCTCCACAACGATCGGACGAATGATCGTGGACCTGGGGTGTTCGATCAGCCTGATCAGGTTCTCAGCCGCCTGCCTTCCGATCGATTCCGTATCCTGGCGGATCGTCGTGAGCTTCGGCTCGATGTGCCTTCCGATCCGGATTCCGTCATACCCTGCGACGGATATGTCTTCCGGTACCCGGAGGCCTCTCTCCCGGATCGCGTTGATCCCGCCGAAGCCGGCAAAATCATCCGGATAGAGGATGCAGGTCGGCGGATCGCTCAAATCCAACAGTTCCATCGTTCTGTGGTAGGTCCCTTCTGTATCCCTGTAATCCGCTCTCTTGATGTAGTCCTCCGGGACCTCAATTCCGAGCTGTGTACAGGTCGTATAGAAGGAAGAAATCCTCGCCTGTGTTACGGAAGTATCGTTTCCGTGGATATAGGCGATCTTTCTGTGTCCCATCTCGTAAACGTAAGTGACAAGATCTCTCATTCCCTTTACGTTGTCCGAGATCACAGCGATCCTGTTGTTGAAAATGTAATCGATCGTCACGACCGGGATACTGCTGTCGACCAGTTCGATCACTTCCGGATCCCTGAAGTCGATACAGGCTATTGCCACGCCGTCCAATCCTCTGTATCTGGCCCTTTCCAAATAGGTCATGGAACCGCTGTGGGTCTTGCTGCAGTTGACAAATGTCAGTTCATAGTCCCTGAGCTCTATCGTTCTCTTGAAACTGTCCAGCACATTTGCGAAGAAGTCATGGGTCAGGCCGCTCTGGGCCTCATCCACAAAAAGCACTCCTATATTATGTGACCGGTTCGTCTTAAGAGCTTTCGCGGCCGAGTTAGGAAAATATCCAAGTTCCTTGGCTTTCTTCCTGACCATTTCCTTTGTCTTGGCACTGACGTCGTGCTGGTCATTCAGCGCTTTGCTCACCGTCGCTATTGAGACATTGCAGGCAGCAGCCAGGTCTTTCATCGAAACCATTTCCGCCTCCTGTCTATCTAAAAAAGTCTCGTCTGTTTTTCGAAGCGAATTCGTTTAAATTTCTTAAACGTTTTTGTAGCTATACTTTATATCCGTTTTCCACATTTTTCAAGACAATTTCGCCTCTTTTGGGGTCATATTCACAAAGTTGTGATAAATACACAAAACCCGAAGTCTCAATTTGTTCGAAATCCACATCCAATTCGGCCCTTTGTCTAATTTATTCTAAAACGTTTTCGTTTTTTTAGCCATTGTTACGGGTGATACCTGCGAGGTCATGCTCCTGGATATTAAGAACGATTCGGACAGCGAGAAAAAGCTCAAAGTATTTCCTTATGTAGAGTGGTGCCTCTGGGACGCGGACGACGACCAGAAGAACTTCCAGCGAAACCTTTCGACCGGTGAGGTCGAAATAGAGTCCAATCTCGGTTACGAAATCAGCGGACTCAAGAAGCCCGCCTCCACTTCCATCGATAATTACAGCGAACTCGAATACGCTGCCATTTATCACCACACTGAGTACAGAGAGCGCCGCAACATGTACGCTGTCTTCTCCGTAAACCGCCCCATCGACGGCTTCGACACAGACAGACGCTCCTTCATCGGCGACTACAGAAGCCCTGCTCTTCCCGAAGTGGTCGAGAACGGATCCTGCAAGAACACAGTCGCCAGCGGCTGGTCTCCCTGCGCCGTCTACGAGCTCGACATCACGCTCGCTCCCGGTGAGAGCACAAGCGTGATCTTCCAGCTCACCTACGTGGAGAATCCCGTCGATGAGAAATGGGAGTCCTACGGCGTCATCAACAAGACCCGCGCGCGCGCCATGATCCGCAAATATCATGACCGTGAGAGCGTTATTGCCGCTTACGAGACACTGCGCAGCTACTGGGGTGAACTCCTCTCCAAGTTCCATGTCAAGAGCTCCCGCCCCGAAGTGGACAGAATGGTCAACATCTGGAACCAGTATAAGTGCATGATCACCTTCAATATGTCCAGAAGTGCTTCCGATTATCAGTCCGGTATCGGCAGCGGCTTCAACGACGATCCGCTCTGGCTCATCGCCGCAGTCAGCGCTTATATCCGAGAGACCGGCGTCGACAAGGAAGTGGACGGACATGTGATCCCTTACGTCAAAGGACAGAAAGAATACAACGTAGAAGTGATCATGGGATAACACAGGGGGATGTCCCCCACTGTGTTATCTGATGCACACGCGTGCGGGAAGGTAGATGCTGCCCTTCGGGCAGCCCGCACGCGGCGCAGCGGCTCGCTCCGCAAGCCTTAACCCCGCATATGTATCGTAAATCATCCTCCTTATGAAGAAAGCCCCGGCCATGTGCCGGGGCTTTCTTTATTTCTTATGCATATTTTGTAATTACCTTGGAGATCTTCGGCAGCATCTGCATCTTGCGCGAGACAAGTCCCTCCTGCACGCTGTGCTGCTCACCGTCGTGGTCCGGATAAGCCTCAAAGAGCCACTTCGCCTTATCTCCCGACGCAAACAGGATCGACTGGTTCTCCAGCGCGGATGTGATGGTGAGAATGCCCATATCCGCATTCTTGTTCCTGGTCAGTACATCCAGTGCCTGCTGCATGTCTTCCGCCCTGTCTCTGTAAGGCTCGACCTGGGGCACATTGACCTTGGCCAGCATCAGGCGGACGCCCATGACATCCTCGAATATAATGTCACGGCTCATCAGCTCCTCAAGGGATCCTCCCTCGTCCTCTGTCACGGAGAAGAGTTCTTCCGAGAACTGGTCGAGGTCCAGCCCTGCCAGAGCCGCCAGGATATTGGCCGTCTGTCTGTCCTTGTCCGTCGTCGTGGGCGTCTGAAGGTTCATCGTGTCGGACAGCAGTCCTCCCAGCATAAGTCCGGCGAGGTTCTCCTCGATCGGAACCTGGTTCTCTCTGAAGATCGTCGCGATGATCGTGCAGGTGCTTCCTACGATCTCATTTCTGAAGCTCACAGGCTTGGAAGTGGAGAAATCCGTGACTCTGTGGTGGTCGATGACCTCGAGCACTCTCGCCTTTTCAATTCCCTTGACCGACTGGGAGAACTCATTGTGGTCCACCAGGATCAGCTGTTTGTCGTTGTAATTGAGGATGTGATACCGCATGACATAGCCCACGAGATGTTCCGCGTCGTCAACGACCGGAAACGCCCTGTACTGCGTGCGCGCCATCTTGCGGCTTGCGTCCTCCGCCAGCTCATGCCCGTAGAACTTCATGGGCTTGCGCGTCATCATCATTCTCACAGGCGGGGCAAAATACAGAAACCTGGAAGTATTCATCGCGCCGTAACCTGACGTTATGATCGTGCAGTGATGCTCCTTCGCGAGTTTGAGCACGCTGTCATCCACGGAAGTCTCCCAGATAATGATCAGCATGCCGGCCCCTTTTTCGATCAGGATCTTCTGGGCTTTCTTATTGCCGCCGGTGATCACGATCCTGTCCGTCACCTCATAATCTTCGAGATTCTCTTTGTTCGTCATTGT
>JAZQCI010000012.1:0-12139 GCA_045546175.1 Lachnospiraceae bacterium
TACCCTCCTGCGGCACTTCTTCAGCATTACGAACGCCTTCACCCCATTCTAACGATCTGGTGCCGCCAGAGTACCCTCCTGCGGCACTTCTTCAGCATTCCGAGTGCTTTCACCCTTTCTGACAACAAAAGCGCCGCCGGAGCTCCCTCCGGCGGCACCACTACACCACTGCATCACTCAATTTTTTCACTCAATAGGCGGCAGAACGTCCTTAAGCCCTTCCATAAAGGTACTCTCGTAATACTCTGCTCTCCCCGTATCCATAAAGGAAGTCATCTCGGGATCGATCGGGATCCTGGCAACGACAGGAATATTTTCCTTCGCCGCAATCTCTTCCACATGGCTGTCGCCGAAGATCCGGATCTCCTCGCCGCAGTGCGGGCACTTCACGTAGCTCATGTTCTCGACGATGCCCAGTACCGGCACCTTCATGAGCTTGGCCATGCCCAGCGCCTTCTTCACGATCATGCTGACCAGATCCTGAGGCGTTGTGACGACGATGATGCCGTCGATCGGCAGCGACTGGAAAACGGTAAGCGGCACATCGCCGGTTCCCGGAGGCATATCGATGAACATGTAATCAACATAGCCCCACGCGACGTCTGTCCAGAACTGCTTGAGGGCTCCCGTGATCACAGGGCTTCTCCAAATCACCGGGGCGTCTTCCTGTTTTGTCAAAAGATTCATGGACATCACTTTGATCCCCGTCACGGTGGTTGCCGGATAGAGACATTCTTCTGTGGCGACCAGGTCCGCGTAGCCTACGCCGAACATCTTCGGCACGCTGGGGCCTGTGATATCCGCGTCAAGGATTGCCGTCTGATAGCCGTTTCTTCTGGACCAGAGCGCGCTCATCGCCGTGACAGAAGATTTGCCGACTCCGCCTTTGCCGCTGACGATCGCGATCACCTTGTTGACGTGGCTTCCCTTGTTGGCCTCGATGTGAAAATCCGGCGGCGTGGGCGGCTTAGGTGCGCCGTTATTGTTCTGAGCACTCATGTTTTGTTCCTCCATTCTTTAGTATGCCCAACCATTCGGCTCCTGAATCTTCGACTCCTGCATCTCCGACTCCCGCATCTCCGGCTCCTGCATCTCGAATGCTTCGCATTCTTTGCCGCGTCGTCCGCATGCGCTGCGCGCCGAACAGTTACAAATATTAATTGTTTCTCGCGCCCCAAAAACTGCTATAGTATTAAACAGGGGACTTCCCTGCTCTGAAATACATTAAACGAAGGAGCTGTCGAAACCCCGTACCATCTATATTAATGGAAACTGTTCTTTTTGAAAAGTGCAAGTAATGTTCAGTATACAAGACAAAGGAATCAAATAAGGAATCAATTATGGAAGATCTCAATATCGCTCTGTTAATCGACTCAGATAACGTAAGCCCCAGATATATCTCTGGGATTCTCAGTGAACTGTCCAAATACGGCAAAATCACGATCCGCCGCATGTACGGCGACTGGTCCCAGGATCGTCTCCACTCCTGGATGAAGTGTTCTTCCAGATTCTCGCTCACTCCCGTCATGCAGCCCAACAACACGCCGGGCAAAAATGCCTCCGACATAGGCCTCATCATCGACGCCATGGATATTCTCTACACGGGCGATGTGCAGGGCTTCTGCCTGGTCTCCAGCGACGGTGATTTCAACAAGCTGGCGACCAGACTGCGCGAAGCCGGCAAATTTGTCATCGGAATGGGCGAGAAAAAGACGCCGGAATCCTTCCGCGCGTCCTGTGAACGTTTCATATTCCTCGATGTCATCGAGAGTGAGGACCCTACCGCCCGGCGCAGGCCGGATCCCTACGCGTCAGCCGGTTCGCAGTCCTACGTTTCTGCCTCTGCGTCCTACGGATCCGACTCCTCCGCAGACAGCGCGTCCGGACGATCCGCCTCCGGCGCAGGTACCGCTTCGCGCCGCAGAAAGGCGGCCGTCTCCGAACCTGCCCTGCCCTACAAGACATCTTCCGGCACTGCCCAGGGCTCGCAGGCCGCTTATTCCAACGCAAAATTGCAGGAAGAACCTGATCTCGACCAGGATTACGACAGCGATTCAGAAGGCTCCTTCACCGATAAGGAGACCATCGAGGCTGCGATTGTCAATATCATCACCGACAACAACGCCGAAGGCAAAGAGACCGGCCTGGGCGAGATCGGCTCCCGCCTGGTCAAGATCTTCCCTGACTTCGACGTCAGAAACTATCATTACAGCAAGCTCTCCGAGTACCTCAAGGACTTCCCGTCCCTCAAGGTCGAGAACCGCGACAACGCCGTGTGGGTCTCCCTCAACAGTTCCACCGACAGTGAGATCGAGCAGCAGATCCTTCGCATCTTCAAGAAGCACGGCACAGACGACATGTATCTGGCCACCCTCAAGAAAGAGCTTCTCGAGCTCAATCCCAACCTGGAGGCCAGCATCCGCCGAAGCGGCGTCACCCGCTTCTCCGTCTACCTGCACCGCATGATCGGTTCCGTCGAGGTCAGTGGGCGGCATGTGACGCTCAAGCGGCCGTGATGGTGTGTCACACCTCACGCTTTCCTCTCTACAATCGCCGGATCCACCAGCTTCAGGAAGCTCTCTATCTTAGCCCAGTATCCCTTCGGATCCACGATAGCACTGTGGACATGCTTCGCCCCATGCACCACCATGCACATCTTCTCGCAGGATGCCGCCTCAAACAGCTTGTGCATCATTCTGCAAGGGATAAAAGTATCCGCATCTCCGTGAATGAACAGAGTAGGCGTCTTGGAGCGCTTCACCGCCTCCAAAGGAGACGCCAGATTCAGGTCGTATCCGGCCCTCACCATAGCGATCCTTCGCATAATGGGGAGAAGAATATCCGACGGGATCGGCGGCTTCTCCTTCAAAGTACTGTAAACATGCGCGAATTCGTCCATGGCGCATGTGAAACCGGCGTCCTCGACACAGGCCTTCACGTTAGAAGGAAGCTTCTCGCCCGTGACCATCATGACCGTGGCCGCGCCCATGGAAATGCCGTGCAGAATGATGACCGCCTCGGGGTCCAAATGGAGAATCCTGTCGATCCAGATGATCACATCCAGCCTGTCATGATAACCGTAGCCGACATAGGTTCCTTCGCTCTTGCCGTGGCCGCGCAGGTCAGGCAGGACGACATTCATGCCGTAGCGGTCGTGATAAACCTTTGCATAGAGGCCCATGCTCTCCGCAGAATCCGAATAGCCGTGCACACACACCGCAAAGCGATGGTCTCCGCCCTTGACCGCCGACGGAATAAAGTTGGCGTGAATCCGCAGTCCGTCTTCCGCCCTCTCGTACCAGTCCTTTCTGTCCGGGTGCGTGTTCATCCAACGGCGCCCCTGCATGTAGGGTCTCTCGCTCTCATCCTTGTCGTGGCTCTTGTCGCGCTTGACCGGCTTCATGGAAAAATCGTAGAAATAGTTCGCTATCCCGACCAGCGATCCCACTGCGCCCCACAGACTCGAACCCGCTAAAAATCCCGAAACCTTGCGCAGAAGGGATATCTCCGCCTTTTGCTTCATCTCTTCCGGTACTATGGACTTATCCTTCTTACCCATATCTAAGTTCCCTTCACCTGCCCGTCACGGCAGTTTCATACAAACTGTGACCATGAACTCCGTGCCCTCGCCTCTGCGGCTACGCACTCTGACATTTCCGCCCATGATGCTGACGATCTCCCTCGCAATATAAAGTCCTGCGCGGAGCGGATCGTCCCTCTCATCTTTCATTTCAAACATACCCTGCATCAGGTCGCTGGCAATGCTGCTGCCGTTGTCCCTGATCGTAAAGTACATATAAGCTCTGTTTCCCGAGGCCCTGTCCGCCCTGCATCCCAGGTTGATCACGCCGCCCTGCGGAGTCTGCTCGGCCGCAGTCTCCAGAAGGCTCACCAGCGCTCTCTGCAGCTTTGCCTTGTCGCCGATCGCCTGGTCGGGCATCGACACGCTCTTCTTAAGCTCCAGCTTGATCCTCTTCTTCGCGCACACAGGCTCCTGAAGGACCATGACATTCTCCAGGCACTCATCGATGGAGAAGAGCTCCTCCTTCAGAACCCGGTCGTCCGAAGCGGCCATCTCAACAAGATCATCCATGACCGTGCTGGTCTTCACCGCCGTCTCGCGGTCGGTCTCCTTCTGATAAGCTGCATCTCTTCGCGCAGAATCCTCACGCTGCAAAACAGCGCCTCTCTGCACGGATTCCTCACGCTGCAAAATAGCGCCTCTCTGCACGGATTCCTCACGCTGCAAACCAGCGCCTCTCCGCGCAGGCTCCTCCCTGCGCCCGGCTGTTTCGGGACGCAGTCCGCTGCTGAAAGGATTGCGGGACGCCTGATTGACCGCGCCTCTCCGAATAATTGTGCCGTCCATGCCGCCGGACATGCCGTCCATCCAACCGTCCTCGGTGTCTTCCGGCTCCCGGAGCGAGCCCGCGTTTAAACTGCCGACGAGTCCGCCCGCGGCTGAAGTCGCTGCCGACGCACCAGCGCCCGCACCTGCTTCCGCAAGTCCCGCCTCCGCGCCACCGCCCGCCATAGGTCTCTCCGCCGCTTCCGACGCCTTCTTCATGGCGTCGATCATATCCTGCATCTTCTTAACCGTGCCGCGCTGCTCGCGCTCGCGCAGCTCGCTGCTGCGCCGCTCCTGCTCCCGAATCTTCTCGGACTCGCGAAGCGCGTCCATCGTCTTCTGGAGTTCCTCCTCCAGGCGCTGGATCTCTTTCTGCTTGCCGGCCAGTTCCTTATCGCAGTCCGCTGTCAGAAGATCGATGGTCTTCTGCATCTTGGCC
Source organism: Lachnospiraceae bacterium (assembly GCA_045546175.1). Taxonomy (GTDB): domain Bacteria; phylum Bacillota; class Clostridia; order Lachnospirales; family Lachnospiraceae; genus CAG-791. The sequence goes on from JAZQCI010000012.1 coordinate 4,788, forward strand.
AGTTCCGCCTCCTGCGCCCTGCGGTAATTCTCGATCTGCTTCTCGAGCAGCTCCTCTTTCTCCGCGTAACCGCGCTGCAGTTCCTGCTCCCTGGCCTCATACTCCAGGCGCAGCTGCTTTTCGCGTACTTCAACAGAGCCCTTCTGCGAGCTCAGCACTTCGTTCATTTTCACGCGGAAGGCCTCGATCTGCTCCTGCGTCTTGGCCTGCGCCTCCTCGATCTCCTTGCGGACCGTGGTCTGCGCCTCCTCGACCTGGAGCCGCGCCTTCTCCTGCGCCTCGCGGATCTCCACCCGCGCGCGCTCCTGCTGCATCTTGGAGGCCTGCTCTGCTTTGGCGATCTGCAGGTCCGTCGCCCTGCGGACTTCGTCCCTGTCTACGTAAAAGAGCATGCGCATGCCGCCCCCGCCGCGGCCGGGGCTGCTGACCATGTAGACGTCCGTCCACCGCTTTGTGCCGTCCGCCTGCTCCATCTCGAACATTCCCAGATAGGGGTCCGCCGAAATCATATCCAGATGCGCTTCCGTCAGCCGCTTTCTCGTGATGCTCGTCATCTCCAGGCGATAGAAGGGATCTTTTGACACCTCTTCCGCGAATCCCGCCATGCTCATGCCGAACTTCTCGGAGAACTGCCTGGTCACGTAGACCGGGCTCCAATTCCCGGGCTCCCCTGTCAAAACACAGAGCGCCCCCGGGATCCTCCCCAGAATCTCCGATGCTGTCGCGACGCGCTCCTGCATCTGGGCGTGAAGCTGGTTGAAGCCCGTGGTTTCCTGGAATACGCAGTAGTATACGGTGTTGTCGCCTTCCTGATAGGCCGGCGCGCCGATCATTCGATACTGGAACCGGTTTCCGTCCCGCCGGAAGAACGTCAGATTGACAGCCAGGTGGCCGTTTGTCCCCTGGATCTCCTTGAGCCTGGACATTATTTTGTCCCGCTCTTCTTCGGAGACCATGAAGAAAGGATCCCGCTCCATCTGCTTCTGGAACTGGTCCTCCTTGTAGTGGAGCTTCTTCCAGAAATACTCATTGTAAAAGAGCGTCTTGGGACCCTCGTCCTTCATATATGCAAAGATCAGCACGCCGCACGGCAGGTTCTCGGTAAATTCCCTGATCTGCTCCATTCCTCCGACGCCCTGTTTCTCGGACATATGAAGAAATGTGATCTCAAAGTGCTGCCCGCGCTTACAGATCGCCATGCTGCAGCGAAGATAGACGGCCTTCTCCTCCTCCTTGGGCACGAGGTTGATCTCGTATGCTACCGTCGAAATATCAGCGGCACTGGGTGAACTCTTGATCGAGACAATGTCCACGTAATACCGCTCCGGCTTCGCTGTCATCTCCTCCTGCAGGAAATTCCTGATCTCCTTGGCGGAGAGGAAATGGTACATCTGCCCCGGCGTGATCCAGACGACGTCGTAGGCCAGGTCTTCCAGGCACAGGTCCGGATCTCTGCTGCTGAAAAAGCTATTTAAAAAGTTTTTACCAAAATCAATAGGAGTCTGCATATGACCATTATATCAAACTACATCCCCTTCGGGACAAAAAGATATCGGAAAAAGTCTCCCGCGCAGGCCTCCTGCGCAGTATCTGGGACTTGGGGTACCGGATCGTTACCTCTTTTTGCCTGTTTTTAGCGGGAAGGTCGGTTGACGAATCGGCCGCGCCATTAGAAAATGTTCTGGACGACACCCTCGCACAGAAAGGAGATCCCATGATCCGCATCCTTTGCATCGGCAAAATGAAGGACAAAGCCCTCCACATGCTCGAAGAAGAATACACAAAGCGCCTGAGCTCTTTTGCCAAAATAGAGATCCTCGAAGTTCGCGACGAGCCCAACGACCGCATCGAGCGCGAAAAGGAGGCCGCCCTGGCCAAGGAAAAAGAGGGCGAGCGCGCCCTGACCCAGATCAGGGACGGCGATTTCGTCATCCTGCTCGACCTGCACGGCTCCCACTGGGACAGCGAGACCTTCGCCGAGAAACTGGGCAGCTGGCAGATGGCTTCGAGCAATCTGACTTTTGTCATCGCAGGGTCCCTGGGACCGTCGCCCGCCCTTACGGCGCGCGCCAACGTCCGCTGGAAGCTCTCCGACCTGACATTCACCCACCTCATGACGCGCGTGCTGGTCCTGGAGCAGATCTACCGCGCCTTCATGATCCTGAACGGGAGAAAATATCACAAGTGACGGAGCCAGCGGGAGATAAGACTCGCGGGGCGAGCCGCCGCGCCGCGTGCGCATTGCTGACCCCGGCGGGGGTATTTCACATTTTGTTCACAGGAAATCCGCGATTTGAACATAATTTCCCTTTATTATTACATCATCGACAGGGGCACAAGGAAATGAACTCCCCTCAATCAGTTTCTTCCCTGCCGAGACGTATTGTTTATCATTTTCCCCCCTTTAAGAGAAGAGCCCTTCAGAATGGATACCGGATGGCCGGTGCTCATTCTGAAGGCCTCTTTCCCTTTCATCTTTATTCGGGTTCACCTGTCAATTGTCAGCGGCGGGAAAAACTGACAATGTCAAATCTCACTTATTAATCTCACTTATTTCCGAACTTCTCCTGCATATAAGCGTCCATGTTATCGGCGATCTGCTTGGCCGCTGCCACAGCCTTCCCTGTCTCCGGATCCTCCACTCTGTCGCAGAAGACCGCGCCTTCGTCCACAATGCGGATAATGTTCTTATTAAACTCAAAGTGGACGCCGTCAAGCACGGCATAATTATATTCATTCTCGGACGCCGCCACCTTGTCGCCCCGCACATAGACGGTGACGTCTCTGGCTCCGTGGCGAATGGCGGTGCGCGCCACGTCCATGGCTGCGTTGCCCGCGCCGACGATCGCTACTTTGTCACCCAGTTCGTAGACATCGGGGTTGTTCAGATAGTTGATCGCGTAGAAGACATGGCCGAAAGTCTCTCCGGGCACGCCCGCCGACAATTAGTAATACCTCAAACCTTTATATTTATGGACTTTTCAGACTATTTTACATCCGAAATTGTACACATTCAGATCCAATTCGTTTATGGCAAAAGACAGAGAATTATGATAGGGTTGTAAAGGCAGTTTTGGCTGTGCAACACAAGAAGTGCCGTGCGCACCGGAGTAATAGAATGGAAAGAGATTTTAAAAAAGAAGCGGCGATGAATGCATCGGGGTTTGTCCTGCTCTCGGATATTGTTCCGTCAATCGTGCAGGAGATTCGCTATTTTTCCACCTTCAATTTTGTGGGAGACAGGATCGACGGCTATGAGCAGCCTTGCGCGATCATCACCAAGGAAGCGGCAAGAGCCCTTAAGGCAATCAGCAACCGGGCAAATGTGATGGGCTATCGCCTCAAAGTCTTCGACGCATACCGCCCGGCGGCCGCGGTCAGGCACTTTGTGCTCTGGGGCGTGGACGACCTGGACCAGCGCATGAAGCCGTTCTTCTACCCGGACCTCGAGAAGCAGGAGCTCTTCCGCAGGGGCTACATTGCCAGTCAGTCCAGCCACAGCAGAGGCAGCACCATCGATCTGACGCTCCTCGACATGAAGACCGGCAAAGAAGTGGACATGGGAAGTCCCTTCGACTATTTCAGCGAGCTGTCCCACCCCGATTGCAAGGACGTCACAAAGGAGCAGTACGAGAACAGGATGTTCCTGCAGGACCTGATGGTCCGCGGCGGATTTGTGCCCATCGACTGCGAGTGGTGGCACTTCACACTCATGGACGAGCCGTATCCGGACACTTATTTCGAATTTCCCGTCTCGACGGAATTCCTGAAAAGGTAATACATATAGGAGATAGACAAAATGACTGCTAACGAAACAGCAACCCAAAACAAGAAAAACGGCGTGATCTGGGCCTGGTTCCCGGTGACGCTTCTCACCGCGGTTTTCTGCTGCGTGCTGTGGGGAAGCGCCTCACCGGCCATCAAGATCGCGTATGAACAGTTTAAGATCGGGCCCGACGACACCGCTTCCCGGATCATAGTGGCGGGCGCCAGATTCATGATCGCAGGCGTCATGACCATTGTGTTTGGCTCTATTTTGGCGAGAAAATTTCTTCTGCCCAAGAAGGAATCGTGGAAGAACGTCGTGATCCTGTCTCTGGTGCAGACAGTCGGCCAGTACTACTTCTTCTTCATGGCCCTGGCCAACACGTCCGGCGTGCGTGGCTCGATCATCAACGCGTCGGGCAACTTCATCGCGATCCTGTTTGCGGTCTACATCTTCCGCTTTGAGAAGATGACGCTGAGGAAGCTCCTCGGATGCCTGGTCGGCTTCGCCGGCATCCTGCTGATCCTGGGCGGCGGACAGGCGCTCATGGAAGGCGGCCGCGTGACCCTGGCCGGCGAAGGCGCCATGCTCGTGGCTGATTTCTTCTACGCCGCCTCCGGATGCCTGATCAAGATCTTCTCCCGCGATGAAAATCCCGTGGTCCTGAGCGGCTACCAGTTCCTGATCGGCGGAGTGATCCTCTTTGCGATCGGCTCCCTCATGGGCGGACACCTGATCTTCTACAGCACCGGCTGTGTCCTGAACCTGCTCTACATGGGCTTCATTTCGGCGGGTGCCTACACGCTCTGGGGCGTTCTGCTCAAGTACAACCCTGTGAGCCGCGTCTCCATCCTCGGCTTCATCAACCCGGTGATGGGTGTTCTGCTCTCGGCACTGTTCCTTGGTGAAGGCAGAGAGGCCTTCTCGCTGACCGGGCTTCTGGCCCTGCTGCTTGTCAGTGCGGGAATTGTAATCGTCAATACTTCGGATAAGAAGAAAGCTTGATGTGTCACAGAACCATGGCATACATCAACAAAACGCAGAGGTCGAATGGCCTCTGCGTTTTTAGGTATAAACCCGTATTTTTACATTTTCATATCCTAATTTTTTCCCGGGCATTCACTCCGATAGCCTGAATTAGGTGATATTTTTTCCACAACGCACCGCTATGCCTAGTTTCATGGAAAATACCTTCATATTTTGACCAAATGAGAGGTCTTCTGAAATTTCTTTGGGAGATGTTTTTGCAAAATATAGCTGATATGCCTAAAATCCAACTGCACCGCCAAGTCGAGCCGGTTCCGGCGCCCGGCACCCGCGCCCCACGCCTCCGCGCCCCACGCCTCCGCGCCTCACACCTCCGCGCCTCCGCACCTGCGGCGCGGCGCCGGCGCCCACCGGGTGTGTCACGGGATACGTCCCCGTGACACACTCCCGCTCATAATCCACTCCGCAAAACGTCTGTCAATCGGCTCGTCATTATTGAATGCCGTTCCCTCGTTGTATATTCGGACCCTGAGGGGCTATAATATCTGTGAAAGGAGTGTTGAATCAGTATGAAAATGAGAAAAAGAAATTGTATCCTGACAATCGTAATTACTGCTCTGCTTGCCGCAGCCGTCACATCCTGCGGCAGCACAGCCTCAAAGGAATCCGAATACAAAGGGATTCAAGTGGCCTCTCCGGATTGGGTGGCCAATCTGGATGCGGCCGCTTCCGCCGACCAAATGCTGGTTGTAGCCGCCTTCAACGAAACCGCCACCGATGCCTGGGTCTCCCTGCATGAAAAACAGGCGAACGGCACCTGGAAGATGGTCATGACTACTCCGGGTTTTATCGGCAAGAACGGCCTTGGCAAGACCAAAGAAGGAGATGCCAAAACACCGACCGGCGTCTTTCATTTCAACCGCGCCTTCGGGATCGCGGATGATCCGGGCTGCGCGATCCCCTATGTGAAAGTCGATCAGGACACTTACTGGTCCGGCGATCCGCGCGAAGGCTTCCACTACAATGAACTTGTCAATCTCAAAGACCTGCCCGATCTGGATCTCGAAAGCGGGGATTCCGAGCACATCATTGATTACCCTTACCACTATCAGTACTGCCTGAATATCAGTTACAACGAGGAGGGAAAGCCGGGGCTGGGATCCGCAATCTTCCTGCACTGTTTTGGCCCCGCAAAGCCGTTTACCGGCGGATGTGTCGCCATTCCGGAGGAGCATATGAAATATGTCATGCAGCACGTTGATCAAAACACCGCTGTCGTGATAGACACCTTCGAGGCCCTGTCCGGAAGCACTGACTGGCCCGACAGCACCTGGCCGCAGGAAAGATAAGTGAAACGCAGAGGTCGATATGGCCTCTGCGTTTTTAAGTATAAACCCGTATTTTTACAATTTCGTATCCTACTCATTTCCCGGCAGCGGCCAGCGCCTCTGCCAGTCTTTCCCTGCACAGCTCGACGTTCGCACCGACCACCGGCTTCGTCAGGACCCTGCCTTCGCTGTCCACAAAATAGGTGGTAGGCATAGCTTTATGAGGCATCGCAGGATACATTTCCTTTACGAGGCCAATATTCGTATATGTTACGCCCTTCTCACCAAGAATCTTCTTGGCCTCAGCGGCATCGGTGTCCGCATCCTCACAGATTCCGATCACCTGGCATCCCTGCGCCTCAAGTTCCTTGTTAAATTTCTCCAGCTCCGGAAGCTCCTCCACGCAGTGCGGGCACCATGTGGCCCAGAAATTAATCACGGTCACCTTCTTATCGCGGAAAAGATCGGCGCTGTTAACCGAATTCCCATCCAAATCCGTCGTCTCAAAACTCACCATGTTTCCCACGGAATCGTCTCCGGAAGAGTATCCGGAACCCTCTCCGAAGAGCATCTCCATGAGCGCTTCCATCGGATCTTCCTTAGCAGTACCGGTCTCACTGCCGGTAAATTCCCCGGCACCGACAGCCGAAATATCAGCCTTATTGCCGGAAACCTGCTTTGCGCAGGCCGCACTGCCAAAGCCTGCCACCGCGGAAACGCACATAAGCGCTGCCGCACCAAGTGAAATCAGCTGTTTTTTCAGATTCAATTCTCTCATTTCTTTATCCTCTTACATAATGTTTGTATAGTCTTGTTTACTGCCGATGCCCTGTTATCATTTTGTTTCTTTGCGGCATCTGAATTAATATACGAACATGTAAGAGAATTTCAACAGCGGACGGAATAGTTTCCGGTTACCGGCTGCCGGGAAATCATTTCTTCCCGGTCAAAATCCCCAGCAGCGCCGTGCACCCCTGCAGCACATCGTCCCAGGTGGCATCAAAATCATCGTTATACCAGGGATCAGCCACTTCCTGCCAAAAAATCGGGCAAAAATCCGGAAATGCGGCAAATCGAGGCAAATCGCGGACATGAGTAGTAGTAAAAACGTAGTAGAAATAGGGGTGTTTTACTACTCGTGCCCTTGCGTGACTTTAGGCGACCTGGGGTGTCGTGGGTTAGAAGCTGGTCGACATACTGGAATTTATTATTGCAAATCCTCAATAAATGATTGCATACGGTCAGTTAATATTAAGTTGAACAATTATTAC
>JAZQCI010000013.1:0-6535 GCA_045546175.1 Lachnospiraceae bacterium
CGCGCCCGGAAGGTATCCTGCCAGGAACAGGCTTCCTACGGAAAGGCCGCCTGCCGTTGTGGCGTAGATGACCATGTTGTGGGACGGAGGAACGAGCATACCCTCAACGGAGGAGGAGATCGTTACGGCCGTCGCGAAGTCTACGTCATAGCCTCTGTTGACCATCATCGGGATCTCGAGGGAACCAAGGGAAGCCGTGTCAGCAGATGCGGAACCGGAGATACCGCCGAAGAAGTAGGAGGCAACGATGTTAACCATTGCCAGGCCTCCGGTCATCCAGCCGACGCAGGCATCTGCCAGGTTCAGGAGTTTCTCCGATATACCGCCCGATCCCATCAGGACGCCCATGGTGATGAAGAAAGGTACAGCCATCAGTGAGAAGGAGCTGATACCCTTGACCATCTGCTGGGTCAGGGTTGCCAGCGGCAGTTCCATATAGGACAGGCACAGAAGTGTGGAGATCGCCACCGAATACGCGATCGGGAAGCGAAGAAATACCATGGCAAGGAATGTGACAAGAAGAATAACTATAGCGGTTGATTCACTCATTGCTCTTCCTCCTTTCTGCCGAAATATCTCTCAATGTCGATAATAATTCTCTCGACCTCGAAGAAGATCATCGCGATGCCCGCCAGAGGGATCGGGAAGTACTGCCAGAACTTGGACAGCCAGGGCATGGAAATGAAGGTACCCTTTGCGCCCAGGCCTGTGGCGTAGGACCAGCCCGTCGTCAGCATGACGATCGCCAGTGTGAGGACTGCGAGGTCCGCGATCAGGTCCAGTGTGATGATTACCTTATCGGGAAGATAGCGGTCAAACGCTGTCATCCTGATATGGGCGTGTCTCTTGATGGCCAGCGCAGCGGACAGAACCGCCATGTAGGACATCAGTGTCAGGATCAGCTCCTCGCCCCAGTTGGGTGCGGGGATCACTTTAATATAACGTGCAAGCACGATCCAGGTCGTGATCAGGATATCCGCCACCAGAAGGAGCTTGCAGATGACCATGAACACCTTGTATACAATGTTGTATACTGGCTCAATTTTTCTCAAAGTATCAAAAAAAGCAGGCATATTACCCTCCGATCTGTGCTCTTACTTCACGTCGAGAATGCTCTGGTATACAGCTGCGAGATCGCCGGACGCATACTGGTCAGCGATGGGCTTGCAGGCTGCCTGCCAATCTGTCTTTTCTGTGATCTCGATCACGTTGATGCCGTCAGCCTTGAGCTGCTCGAGGACTTCGTTCTCCTTCTGCTCGGAAACTTCGCGGCAGTAAGCGGAAGCGGCCTTGCCGGCCTCAAGGATCCAGCCCTGCTGCTCTTCCGTCAGCTTGTTCCATGCGTTGTCAGAGATGATGGTCATCATAGCGCCCAGTGTGTGGCCGTCCAGTGTAAGGTTGGGGCCGACTTCCTGGAAGCTGTTGCCAGCGTAGTTAACAGTGGGCTGCTCAGCGCCGTCGATGGTGCCGTTCTGCATGGAGGAGTAGATCTCACTCATGGAAACGGGAGAAGGAGTAGCGCCAAGGCTCTTAACCATCTCGGTCATGATGGGGTCGTAGGAGACACGGATCTTCATGCCCTTCATGTCAGCGGGAGATGTGATGGGCTTATCCTTAACTGTGAAGAAGTGACGGAAGCCTTCCTCGCCGAAGTACAGGCCCTTAACGCCAAGGCCCATTTCCTCGGACTCATTCAGGAATTCCTGTCCGAGATCGCTGTTTGCGAAAGCCCAGAAATGCTCTCTGTCGCGGAATGTGTAAGGCAGAGAAAGAAGGACAGCCTTCTTGGTGCCGTAAGAAGACAGCGCGAATGCGGAGATACGGCAGATATCGACTGTACCTGTTCCGCCCAGCATGCCGTCGAGTACGTCCGCCTCAACGCCCAGGACGCCGCCGCCTTGCAGGTCGATCTGGATCTGGCCGCCGGAAATCTTCTCGACTTCTTCCTTAAACTTGAGGTCCATAGCGCCGCAGACAGTGTTGTCCAGAGGGTTTACCTCTGCCATAGTAAGTGTGATGGCGCCCTCAGCGGGAGCTGCAGCGTCTGCTGCGGGTGCTTCCTCGCCTTCTGCCGCGGGAGCTGCCGCATCTGCTGCAGGCTCGCTGCTGGATGCTGCAGTGCCGCCGGAAAGTCCGCAGCCGGTCAGAGCCGCAAACGCCATAGTTCCGCAAAGGATCAAACTAATCAGTTTCTTTTTCATAATCCCTTTCCCCTTTCTGCCGGTTTGTACCGGAAAAATGATGTATTAATTCTTCAGATGAAAATTCACCTGTTTACAATTATAAAAATACGTGTTTTACCTCTAAAGAATAAAAAAAGATCAAACCGGGATAAATTTCTGTCCCCTCACTGTTTTGACGTTTTTTCGATAACCGTTCAGGCGTCTCTCCTACGAAGTTTTCCGGGCGTCCCTGTATTCCGACGGCGTCATCTCATAGATCCTGTGGAAGACCTTCCCGAAATAATTGGAGTTGGAGTATCCCACAGCTTTTCCGATCTCCCTGACATTCTGGTCGGTGTACAGAAGCAGGTGGGCCGCCTTCCTCATCCGGTAATGGGCGAGATAGCTGACGAAAGTCTGCCCGAAGTACTGCTTGAAGAGCCTGCTCGTGTGGACCTCCGAGTAGCCCATAAAATCAGAGAGGTCCTGCACGGATATGTCCTCGGTGTAATGATCATGGATATACGACAGGAGCCGGACCTGGTTGCCGGCGGGATCTTCCTCCGCACCGCTCAGATGTGCCGTCCTGCCGATCGTTTCCTCCGGCTGTCCGGCGGACTCCGGCGTGTCATCGGCCTCTTCCCCGGCGCTTTCGGACTCCGATTCTTTTCCCGCCGCCATCTCCTTCTGCACGTCGCACCAGCGCATCGCTTCCTCCACGGCGAGATACAGTTCCTTTTCATCGCAGGGCTTTAACAGGTAATCCAGTGCATGGACAGAGATCGCCTGTTTGGCATAATGAAACTCATCATATGCCGTCAAAAAAATGATCGAGCAATTCCTTCCCCTGTGGCGAAGTTCACGCGCCGCCTCCAGCCCGCTGATCACAGGCATTTCCACGTCCAGGATCATAATATCCGGCTCAAAAGAAGCGTCCGCTTCCAGGACTTCTTTTCCGTTTCCGACTGACACGACTTCGCATTCTCCTGCAAAGTTTTTTTTCAATTTGCGCTCCAATAATGCTCTTTCAATTACCTCATCATCCGCTATCAATATTTTGTGCATAGCTGTCCCCTTCCTTTTCGGCCCTCTTTCGCTCTTTTGCTGCCCTGCCTGTTTCAAAACGGCAACGAAAATAAACCCGGCTCTTCTCCGGGGCGAAATCAGGCACACATGTACGCTGTTCTTATTGCTTTTTTATATTGGGGTTTTCGGATGATCAGGCTTTAAAGCCATCCTGAGAATAGATATAGACGATCACGGCCCGCCTTCTCAGAACCAGGCGGGACAAATTGGGATACAGAAAATGCTGCACGCACATTCCGCACACAGCACTGCAGAAGAGCAGCACGACCAGATACAGTGCGCCTTCCTGCTTCTCCTTGTTTACCTTGCTGAGCGTAAGAAGTCTGCTCTGCATGGTATGCACGGCGGTAAGACCGGAATCAGTGTCTGTCTCATTAAAATCGTCGGCGTACACCGTTCCCAGCACAGGCTCCCGGGCCGCTGCGGTCTGCGCATCAAAAGAACCCGCGCCTGAATTCATCTCAGGCCGGGTGCAGGACAGCATTGCCCCTGTGACACTGATGATCAGCAGCAGTATCAGCAGGTTCCATTTAATAGTTCGGTCGTTTCCTGTGCGAGTATTCATGCCGTATATTATAACATTTCTTTTCATTTGCGGGAAACAGAAAATAATCTTTATAGTGTATATCAGTGAACCTACGGTTCGCAGAGATCGACGTCGGGAAAGGTGTGACGATTCGCGCACTGGACAAACGGCAGGAAAAACTGCTATATTGCCCTTAACAACAACAAATAATGAAGCCGCACCTTGCGCGGCTTCCAAAGATGCAAGCCTCGTTTTGCGGGCATCTTTTTCACATTTCACAGAAAGGACTCTGCACAATGAATACCAACAAGAAAAACACCAACATAATTATTCTATCCATAATACTTGTGGTTGCGATCATCGCAGCCGCGTTTATTTTCTCAAGAAGGAAGGAAACCACCGCGGAAACTGCCGCCGAAAACACTGTGGAAACCGCTGCCGATCAAGCTGCGGAACCTGCTGCGGAAAACACCGCCGATAACACTAAGGCGCTCACCACCTACTGGACACCCGATTCGCCCGTGGCCCAGAGCCTGCGCGACTACGTATCCAAGGTGACGGATCCCGCAGACACTGCCAACTTCATCCCCGTAAAGGACCGCATCGCCGTGTTTGACATGGACGGCACGCTCACCTGCGAGACTTACTATACCTATTACGACACCATGATGTTCATCGAGTTCTGCCTGAACGACCATCCGGAGCGGGTCTCCGACGAGTTAAAGGAAGTCGCTGCCGCCATCAAGCCCGGATACCTGGCCGATGAGAGCCTTGCGCGGAATTTTGCCAAAGCCTACGCCGGCATGACAATGGAAGAATTCTACAATTACGCGGTCGAGTTCGGCAAAAAGCCGACAGCAAGCTTCGAAAATATGCGCTACATCGACAACTGCTACCTCCCGATGGCGGAGCTCGTGCAGTACCTCTATGAGAACGACTTCACAATTTACGTGATCAGCGGCACGGAGCGCACAACTACCCGCGCTATCGTGGCAAACTCACCGATTAAGGATTATGTCACTCCGAACCATGTCATCGGAACGGACTTCGAAGTCAAGCAGAAGGGCCATGAGACCGAATCCTCGAACATGAATTTCAAATATGCAAACGGCGACGAACTTGTCCTCACCGGCGGCTTCATCCAGAAGAACCTTAACGCCAACAAGTCCATCTACATCCAGAGAGAAATCGGCCAGCGCCCCGTTCTTGCCTTCGGCAACAGCGGCAGCGACACCAGCATGATGAACTACACCATCGACAGCCGGAACCCGTATCCCGCGCAGGCGTATATGGTCGTCGCCGACGACAACGTCAGAGAGTGGGGCAAGCAGAACTGGGAGGAAAAGTCCGCGGACTATGAGTCCAAAGGATACATCCCCATCTCTATGAAAAACGACTTTGCCCAGATCTATGAAGAAGGCATCGTACCCGCTGCAGAGCAGTACAAGGAGCCTGTCCTGCCTGCCGCAGACAGCACAGAGAGCGCACCTGCTGATACGGAAAACGCACCTGCTGACACAGAAAATGCACCTGCCGACACGGAAAACGCACCCGAAGATACTGAAGAAGAGCTGCAGCCTGCGGCATAACCGAAAGGACATATAACAGAAAGCGGAAAACTCAGGGGTTCTTTATAACGGACATCGATATGACGAAAAAAGAAACTATAATTGTACTCTTCTCCATAACTCTGTGCTGGTCATCCTCCTATATTTTTATAAAGGATCTCTCTTCCGCGTTTTCTGCTTATGCCTACCTGACACTGACCTCCGGATTCGCCGGAATCGGCCTCGCCATCGCCTTCCGAGTCTCAGCGGCCGATCTCGTAATCTGATATAAGGGTTTCATATGGACGGGATTTCCTGTTCCATAAGCCGCTGCCACTCCTCAGGGGTGTTGCAGCTCGTGCTCTTTCTGACCCCGTCAGTAAGTTCTTCCGCCTTCACGTAGACCACGTCCAGGTCACGCAGAAAGTCGCGCATCCGCAGCTTCTCCCGCCGGCCGTCAAGAAGCCTCTGTGTAAGTGCGGGCAGGACCCGCTTGTGATAAATCCCGAGAAGTGTCTGGAGCCGGCCTTCCCCGTCGATGACAAGCACGGCGTCCCGCTGCCGTGACTCATCCTCCATATAAGTCATGAGTTCCCGCGCCATCTGCGCATCGGCGAAGGGCGTATCCACTGGCGTCACGAAGAGATACTCCTCCCTGCAGATCGTCAGTGCGGCCTCCAGGCCGCCCATGGGGCCGCATTCCGGGAACCTGTCGGACACTTTCTTCGCATGGATTGCGGGATAACTCTCGCCGCTTCCGATCGAGAGCCAGACATCCATGCACGGCGAACCTTCTCCGGACAACGCGCGAAGAAGGCGCACCGCATTCGGCGTGCCTTCTGCTGCCAGCATTGCTTTATCCGTGCCCATGCGGCGGCTTTTTCCGCCGCACAGGATTACTGCGCTCATCTTGTATTGGCTATTAATAATCATATTAATTTCTCTCCGATTTCTGTACTGCTTACAGGATACCGACCGGCTGGATACCCTCGGTGCCATCGGCATCGCAAGAACGTTCGCGTACGGTGATGAGCCGCCGTGCCAGGCCCGTGACTCTGTCACTAACTAACGGTATTCCACACACAACATCGTCAGGTCATTGTAATTGGGTCTGACCCCGATGGGGGTGCATTCTTCGTTCAGGACGATTTCAACCCACGCTCCCCTCGGGGGGAGCGACGGAATTTACCGTCGGCGCCGTAGCAAAATACACA
>JAZQCI010000014.1:0-2050 GCA_045546175.1 Lachnospiraceae bacterium
GGAGGAACCCCAACGCCCATTACCACCGCAGCAATAAAGGCGGCGGCGAGTGGGAGTTCAGAGACCTCCCCGAGGAGTGGACGATCCACTATAGGGATCTCTCCTTCAGACTTAAGCCCATTAACTTCAAGCACACGGGGCTCTTCCCCGAGCAGGCGGTCAACTGGGACTGGTTCAGCGAGATCATCCGAGGCGCCGTCGCATCCGGCCAAAAAGTAAAGGTCCTCAACCTCTTTGCCTACACCGGCGGTGCCACCGTCGCGGCCGCCAAGGCCGGAGCCGCTGTCACCCATGTCGACGCCGCCAAGGGCATGGTCACCTGGGCCAGAGAGAACGCCTCCATTTCAGGACTTGAGGACGCCCCGATCCGCTGGCTGGTGGACGACTGCGGAAAATTTGTGGAGCGCGAGATCCGAAGAGGCAACACCTACGACGCGATCATTATGGATCCTCCCTCCTACGGACGCGGTCCCAAGGGCGAGATCTGGAAGATCCAGGACAGCATCTATCCTTTCCTTATGAACGCCTGCAAGCTCCTGTCCGATGACCCGCTCTTCGTGCTGGTCAATTCCTACACCACAGGACTGCAGCCCGCAGTGCTCTCCTATCTCCTGCATACCGCCATAGACAAAAGGCACCGCGGAACGGTTGAGTCCGCCGAGATCGGTCTTCCCGTTGTCGGAAACGGCCTGATCCTTCCTTGCGGCGCAGCCGGAAGGTGGACCGCGTCAAAATAGTCCGTAGCCGGCGGAAATGCGAAAGCCTTCGCGCAGCCGACAGCCGGCGGAAAATGCGAAAACTTTTGCACGTCCCGCAGCCGCGCTGCTCTCGTTTAAAGTAAAAGAATAATTTAAAAATGCCCTTCCCCAGTAATTCCGCCGGGAAAGGGCATTTCTTTTGTTCACTGTTTCTTTTCGTTTTCAGGGACCTCGCTCCGCTCGATCCTCTCACGGATCTGAAGCATTCTCCTGTCGAGCTGATTGATCAGATCTGCGCTGTAGCGCAGCTCCTCTACAATGATCTCGGCGTTGCTGATCTCTCTCTTGTACTTCATCTTGTGTTCGACACTGGCCCAGAAGTCCATCGCGATCGTCCGAAACTGAACTTCCACATTCATGTACTTCTTTTCGTTCGCCAGAAAGATCGGAACGCGGAGGATCAGGTGAAGGCTCCGATAGCCGTTCTCTTTCGGGGAAGAAATGTAGTCCTTCTCCTGAAGGATCTCAACATCATCCTGCACATCGAAGGAATCTCTGATGCTGTAAATGTCGTCGATGAAGGAACAGATCACCCTGATTCCGGCTACGTCGTTGATCGTGTTCTCGATATTCTCGACAGTAAAGGGGACGCCCTTCACTTTGAGCTTGCCGTATATGCTCTTAGGCGATTTGAGTCTGCTCTTAATGTACTCAAAAGGATTTCTCTTATTCTTCAGCGCCATCTCTTTGTTCAGGATCTCCAGCTTTGTCCTCACCTGAGACATCGCGCAGTCGAAGTACATCATCATCGTCTCAAACTGTTCCGCCTGTTCCGTGATCTGCAGAATGCGTCCTACATCCTCATCGGTCATGGAATCATTTCCGTAGTGACCGATGTCATACTTTTCGTCACCTGTCAACCTCTGTTCCTCCTTCAGCATTATGAACTCCGGCCCGTGCGGCCGGCATAATTCTTATTCCTGTTTATTAAAAGCTCGAAATGTGAGCCTTTTTTACCGCTAGATGATTATATCAAACCGGAGGTCGTTTTTGAAGTAAAATTAACTAATCAAAGTAGCGAAAATCATTAAATATTCGTAAACTTATACAAATCTATGTAAGGAACAAAAGATTAACACAAGAACCCCGATACTCCTCTCAGAGTATCGGGGTTCGAATTGTTCAACTATTCAGACTGTTAACAGACCTGTATATGCTTCGTTCAAATTATTCAATAACGGTAGCAACACGGCCGGAACCAACAGTACGGCCACCTTCACGGATAGCGAAAGTAAGACCCTGCTCCATAGCGATGGGGTGGATCAGCTCGATGGTCATCTCGACGTGGTCGC
>JAZQCI010000015.1:0-24983 GCA_045546175.1 Lachnospiraceae bacterium
CTATGGACAGGCCAAGGCCTGTCCCTTTTTTGTCTTTGCCGCGGGACAGGTCGGTCTTGTAAAAGCGCTCCCAGATCTGATTCTGGTCTTCTTTGGGAATGCCGATTCCGTTGTCCTTGACGCTGACGAAGACTTTGCCGCCCTTTTCCGTGGTCTCAATTTCGATCACTGAGCCGCTTCCGCTGAATTTGATCGCGTTGTCGACGAGGTTGTAGAGGACCTGCTGTATTTTGTCCATGTCGGCGTGGACGTAGAGAACATCGCCGGACAGGATCAGGCGGATCCGAATGCTTTTGCTGCGGCAGACCTGCTCGAAAGAGGCGCTGACCTTGCGGATGACGTCGTTGATGTTCCAGTCTGTCATGTGCAGGAGCATGCCCTTGGTGTTGAGATTGTTGAGCGTCAGGAGGCTGTTGGTCAGCTTGGTCAGGCGCTCTGTCTCATTGAGGACGACGCCCAGATAATGCTCGTGCATTTCGGGAGGGATGGTCCCGTCCAGCATGGCTTCCAGAAAGCCTCTGATCGAAGTCAGGGGAGAACGGAAGTCGTGGGAGACATTGGCGATGAACTTTTTCTGGTCATCCTCCGAGTTTGCCACCGTCTGGGCCATGTAGCGGACCGAAGCCGCCAGGTACCCCATCTCGTCTTCACCTTCCACGTTCAGTTCATAGTGCATGTTGCCGGAGGCGTACTGCTCGGTCGCCGCGATGATCTTGCGCAGCGGGCGGTAGACCACTTCCGTGAAGAAGATCAGGATGATAAGGGAGAGGAAAAGGATCACGATGAGCATCAGATAGGAGATGTTCAGCATGCTGTTGGCCTCTTCGTCGATCCCTGAGGCGGCAGTGTGGATGATCACGTAGCCTCTGGTCTTGTAGTTGTTGATGATCGGCGCGATCACGCTCACCTTTTCTTCTTCGAAGGAGTTAAAAAAAGTGCCTCTGGTGTAGTAGCTCTCCTTTGTGACGGTCGGATCGAACCCTTCCACTATGATTTCCTGCTCGGGATCGGGCGCGTTTGCGGAGTTGACGACCATGCGGCCGGAAGGATTGATGATCCAGATCTCGGTGTCCATGAAGTAGGACAGAGCTTCCATCTGTTTCTGCACGGTGTCCAGAGAGATCTCTGAATTGTACAGGTCCACGGCGTAAGTGTCCGCGATTCTGGCCGCTTCCCGGTACATGTTCCCGGATGTCTGCCGCAGGCAGTACTCGTAGGTGAGCCTGGAGACAAAGGTCGCCACGGTGACAAAGCCGAAGAAGGCGAACAAAATATAGGCCAATATGAACTTCAGATACAGTGTTTTTCTCATTTGGTTTCTATTTTGCCCTCGGAGTGGTCTCAAACTTGTAGCCGATGCCCCAGATCGTGGCGATTCTCCACCCGTCGTGGTCATGGATCTTCTCGCGGATCCGCTTGATGTGAACGTCTACGGTTCTTGTATCCCCCACATATTCATAGCCCCAGATCCGATCCAGGAGCTGCTCTCTCGTGAAGACGCGGTTGGGACTTGCGGCGAGGCAGTAGAGGAGTTCCAGCTCCTTGGGCGGCATGTCGATCTGCTCGCCCATGTAAGTGACGGAGTAATTGGTAAGGTTGATCGTGAGATCGGGGTAGCTGACTATTTTGTCGTCGGAATCGGCGGGCTGCGCTGCAGTCTTCTTGTTGTATCTGCGAAGGACCGCCTTGACTCTCGCCACGAGCTCCTTGGAATCGAAGGGCTTCTGCATATAGTCGTCGGCACCCATCTCAAGGCCCAGCACCTTGTCGAAGATCTCGCCCTTGGCGGAGAGCATGATGATCGGCGTATCTCTTGAGGAACGAACCTCCCGGCAGACCTGATAGCCGTCCATGCCCGGGAGCATGAGGTCGAGCAGGATCAGGTCGGGCTCAAAAGATTCTACTGCCGCGAGGGCTTCCTCCCCGTCTCCCACGATCCTTGTCTCGTAGAATTCTTTCATCAGATAGAGACTGATGAGCTCTGCAATATTGGAATCGTCGTCGACGATCAGTATTTTCTGTCTGGCAGCAGCCATGGATAGTGCCTCCTTGTTCTATTTGTCATTGAAGTGTTACGATCGTGACGCCTGCGTCACCTTCGCCGAAGTCGCCCAGCCGGTAGTTCTTGACCCATTTCTGCTTGCGCAAATAGTTGTGGACAGCTTTGCGAAGCGCCCCCGTTCCCTTGCCGTGTACGATGCGCACACTGGAGAGATGGGACATTCTGGCGTCATCGAGATATTTGTCCAGCTCGTTTAAAGCTTCGTCCGTCGTCTTGCCCAGAAGGTTGAGCTCCGGAGAAATGGACTGATTTCTGGAAAAATCGAGATTTCGCTGTTTGTTTCCCGCGCCGCCCGCATTCTCGAAGGCCTTCTTCATGCTGCTTCGGGAGCCGCTGCGAACGGGATTGCCGTAAGCGTCCTCCTCAATGATCATAAGATCACTGACGGCGACCTTGGAATTCATGATACCGCAGCGGACGGATACTTTTCCGCTTGAATCCGGGAGCGCCGTGACAACGCCCGTAAGACCCATGGACAGGACCTTGACTTTGTCCCCGACATGCAGGTCGGAGGCCTTGATCCTGTTCACCGGCTGCTGCTCCTGCGGGCGGCTGAGTTTTTCATTCTTCTTGGATACCTGCTCGCGCAGGGCGCTCCGGGTCCTCTCCATGGAGGCCATATCGCCGCCCCGTCCGGTCTTTCGCAGCTCGGAGATCGCCCGGTCGGCTTTTTTCTTGGCGTCCGCAAGGATATCCCGCGCCTCCTCGTTGGCCTTCTCAAGGATCTTGTCCCGGCGCTCATCGAGGAGCTTTTCTTTATTTCGGATCTGTTTCTGTTCCCTGGCGATGGATTCCCTCATAGCGGCGATCTCTTCCTGATCCCGCTGTATTTTGATCCGTTTTTCCTCCAGATCGGCCAGGATGTCCTCCATGTTCTGCGTCTCCTGGCTGAGCTGATCGCGGGCCGCGTCGATGATCTCGTCGGGCAGCCCGAGTTTCTTGGAGATCGCGAAAGCATTGGACTTTCCGGGCACGCCGATCAGCAGGCGGTAGGTGGGCTGCAGCGTCTCCACGTTGAATTCGCAGCTGGCGTTTGTGACGCCCGGCGTGTTCATCGCGTATACCTTGAGTTCGCTGTAGTGGGTCGTCGCCACGGCGCGGATCCCCCGCTCATGCAGATAGTTCAAAATAGAGATGGCCAGGGCCGCTCCCTCCGTGGGATCCGTTCCTGCGCCCAGCTCATCGAAGAGGCACAGGCAGTTTTCATCCACATCCTTCAGAATGTCCACGATGGTGGTCATGTGGGAGGAGAAGGTGGACAGGCTCTGCTCGATGCTCTGCTCGTCGCCGATATCCGCGAAGACATCGGTAAAGAGGGCGATTTCGCTCCGGTCGCCGGCCGGAATGTGAAGGCCCGCCATTCCCATCAGCTCGAAGAGGCCGATCGTCTTGAGCGTGACCGTCTTGCCGCCGGTGTTGGGACCGGTGATAACGATGAGATCATAGTCTTCGCCCAGCACCAGGTCGATGGGCACTACTTTCTTCTTGTCGATGAGAGGGTGGCGCCCTTTGTTGATCCGGATGACTTTCCGGTTGTTCAAGAGCGGCATGGTGGCGTTCTGGGCGAGCGCCAGCTTGGCCTTGGCAAAGACAAAGTCGAGTTTCGTCATGTTGGTCGAATTGTCTTTGAGGGCCATGAGATTGTCGGCCGCCTCCGCGGACAGGGAGGCCAGGACTTTCTCAATCTCTTCCTTCTCCTGGAGCGTGAGCTCGCGGATCTGGTTGTTGAGGCTGACAATGGCAGCGGGTTCAATAAACAAGGTGGAGCCGCTGGCACTCTGGTCGTGCACGATGCCCTGCACCTGGTTCTTGTACTCGGATTTGATGGGGATGCAGTAGCGGTTTCCGCGCATGGTAATGACACTGTCCTGCAGATAGGGAGCCAGCGTCACATTTACCATCTTGTTGAGCTGCTGGTGGATCCTGCCGCTGGCCTGGCTGATCTCCCGGCGGACTCTTCGAAGGCCGGGACTGGCCTCGTCGGCGATGTCCTCTTCGGAGAGAATGCAGCGGTTGATCTCTTTGGACAGGCTCTTCAAAGGATAGAGACAGTCGAAAAGGTCGAAGAGGATGTTGTCCTCGGGCCGGATCTGCTCACTATTTCCGAGGGCGGAGACGCCTCTTCCGCCGGACTCGGTCGTTCCGTATTCCTGCACGCGGGCCACATTGTCCAAAAAAGAGGCCAGATGAAGGAGCTCCGCCGCCGTAAGCGTACTTCCGATGGACAGGGCTCCGAAGGTATAGCCGAAGTCTCTGTTGGAGCCGAAATTAATATTTCCCTTCCGGATCAGGAGTTGGAGCGCCGCGTCCGTCTCCTCCTGCGCCAGCCGAATGTCCGGCAGGTTGTCCATGGGCCGCAGATCTCTGCAGAGTGCCTTGGCGGGGGCGGAATTGGCATTTTCCGTCAGCTGGTCGATTATTTTATTATATTCAACGATGCGAAGTACTTTTTCATTCATGGGATCACAAATCTCCTGATTGGGTAATGTATATGCGAAGGCACGCGGTGCATGTCTTGATTCCATGGGGATAGTATAACACATTCGTGATAATTACATTAATTCTAATAACATTGTTGATAATGGGTACTTCGGGGTATACTAAGACAAAGTACAAAGAAAGGAGCGATTCATGGGCAGTGAAAATTCCGATCCTGCAGATCGCGGAAAAGATATAAACAAGCGTGGTCAGAATATTCAGGAAAACAGACTATCCGAAAGCGCGGGACAGGATCCGAACATAGAGTTCGTGCAGGAGGAGATCAAAAAGCGTCCTCTCAACAGAAAGAAAATGATGCGCCGCATGATGATGACCGCCATCATGGCAGCGGTATTCGGCGCGGTGGCATGCCTCTTTTTCCTGCTGCTGGAGCCGATCTTCAACCGCATGCTCTATCCGAAGGAGACCGTGACGGGCGTCAGCTATCCCGAAGAGACGGAGACAGAGGAACTGACGCCGGAAGAGATGATCGTCAATGAAGAGGAGAAAGCGGCGACGGAGGAGCAGGAGCGGATCCGCGAGGAAGTGGAGAAAATCCTGCAGGACCGGGAACAGGGAGCAGAGGCCATCCGGGGGATGGTCGGATCTCTGCGCTCGACAGCCGGAGAGGCTCGCGCTTTTTTGGTAGATGTATCGGCAATCTCGTCCGATACGGACTGGTTTAACGATCCCTATGAGACAAGAGGAACGGTCACGGGAATCGTCATTGCAAAGACAGATTCAGAAGTGCAGGTGCTGGTGTACGCGCCGGAGATCGACAGCGCGCAGAGCATACAGGTCACATTTGCGGACGGAGCGTCCGTAGAGGCGTCGATCCGGGCACGGGACAGAGTTTCCGGACTTGCGGTTCTGAGCGCAGCCATTGAGAACCTGGATTCCGAGAGTAAGGACCAGATTCAGGTGGCAGAGGTGGGAACTTCCACGCAATCCGCCCTCGCGGGACAGCTTGTGATCGCGGTGGGAAGGCCCACAGGGACAAACGGAAGCATTTCCTACGGTGCCGTCACATCTGCTTCGACAAACCTGGACATCCTTGATTCGGGACTGATGCAGATCACGACAGATATCTATGGGAGCAGACAGGCGTCCGGCGTGCTTCTCAATACGGACGGACTGGTCGTCGGCGTCATCGATACCAGGCACGGCAGGCAGGACCTTCCGGGTATTCTGTGCGCGATCGGCGTCACGGAAATGAAACCTTTAATAGAAAAGTTGTCAGCGGGAGGCAAAAAATCGTATCTTGGTGTACAATGTACAGATGTGCCGGAGGATGTCAGGGAGAGAATGAGTATTCCCGAGGGCGTCTACCTGAGTGAAGTGGCCGACGATTCCCCTGCCATGCAGGCGGGACTGCAGAAAGGCGATGTGATCACTTCCATGGGAGGCGAAGAGGTGCATTACAGCACAACGATCTCCAGGATCCTTCTGGAAGAGGAAGCCGGCACGGAGGTCGGGGTCACGCTGATGCGTCCCAGCGGCGAGGGTTATACCGAGATGGAACTTACAGTGACGCTGGAATGATGTGGTATACTGGGAAAGCTGATACGGGTTCGCTGCCTTTACAGGAGGTCTGTTCTATGAGCCCCGGTCCTGAACCGGCAGACAGCACGGATGTGAACAAATAAACTTTAGAAACGAGGAAGAACAAAAGAATGCGATATATTCAGGAACTGAGAGACGGAAGCAGTGTCAAGGACATCTACCTGTGCAAGAAAAGGATGGCTCTTGTCACCAAAAACGGCAAGAATTACGAGAGCCTTACGCTGCAGGACAAGACCGGCACGATCGACGCCAAGATCTGGGATCCCAACAGCATGGGAATCGGCGAGTTCGAGGAACTCGACTACGTGGATATCACGGGCGACGTCGTCTCCTTCCAGGGCCATCTCCAGCTCAATATTAAGAGAGCTCGCAAATGCCGCGAAGGGGAATACAATCCGTCGGATTACGTACCGGTCTCCGATAAAAATATAGATGATATGATGGGCGCCATCGGCAAATACATCGACAGCGTAAAAAATGAATACCTGCAGGCCCTTCTCAAGGCGTTTTTCGTGGAGGACGAGCAGTTCATCGAGGACTTCCGCATGTCATCCGCAGCCAAGAGCGTGCACCACAGCTTTGTCGGCGGCCTTGCGGAGCACACGCTGGGCGTGACCAACCTGTGCCATTTCTTCTGCAGAAATTATCCCTATCTGAAGAGAGATCTGCTGATCACGGTGGCTCTTCTGCACGATATCGGTAAGACCAGGGAACTCTCCAGGTTTCCCCGCAACGATTACACGGAGGCGGGCCAGTTCATCGGGCATATCATCATCGGCGTGCAGATGATCGATGAGAAGATTAAAGATATTCCGGGATTCCCGGAGCTTCTGGCAAATGAGGTGCGGCACTGTATTTTGGCCCATCACGGGGAGCTCGAGTACGGTTCTCCCAAGAAACCGGCCATTGCGGAAGCACTGGCACTGAACTTTGCGGACAATACGGACGCCAAGCTGGAGATCTTCAAGGAAGCGCTGCAGGCGGGGCAGCCGGACGCGGGCTGGATCGGCTATCAGGGACTGCTGGAGTCCAATATCAGAAGAACGGAATTATAACATAAGAGGGCCATCCTATGGCAGGAAAAAAGAATAAGATTGCGGAATATCGCAAAGGACAGGAAATTAAAGTCCACATTATCGATATCGGAATGAGAGGCGAGGGAATAGGAAAGCTGGAAGACGGATACACCGTCTTTATCAAGGACGCCGTGATCGGGGACTATGTCCGCGCGAGCATCATGAAAGCGAATAAATCTTACGCCTATGCGCATCTGGAACAGATTTTACAGGCTTCACCCCACAGGGTGGAGCCTCTTTGTCCTGTCGCGAGGCAGTGCGGCGGCTGCCAGCTGCAGGCCATGTCCTACGAGCAGGAGCTTGTCTACAAAGAGAACAAAGTCCGCGCGGACCTCGTCCGGATCGGCGGATTCTCAGAAGAAGAGATCGACGCCGTGATGGAGCCGATCGTCGGCATGCAGGATAACCCGAAAGGACCTTGGAGATACCGCAATAAGGCGCAGGTTCCTGTGGGATACAGCGGCGGTGCGAAGAACAGTTCGGGGAGCAATCGAGGTGGTCGCAAGGGTGCCGCGAGGGGCGGCAGCAAAGGCGGTTCCGGCAGAGTCGTGGCGGGTTTCTACGCCGGCCATACGCACTCGATCATTCCCATGACAGACTGCATGCTCGGAGAGGAGATCAACAAAGAGATCATAGACCGGGTATTGACTTATATGGAGATCCATCGGGTACCGGCTTATGACGAGGAGTCCGGAAAAGGGCTGGTTCGCCATATTTTGATCCGAAGCGGGAAGTTCAGCGGGCAGATCATGGTCTGCCTTGTGGTGAACGGAGACAGTCTGCCTTACGAAGCCGATCTGGTGGAGTTTTTGACCGGTGTGCCGGGCATGAAGTCGATCGTTCTTAACACGAACACAGAGCGCACAAATGTGATCCTGGGACGGAAACTGCGAACTTTGTGGGGAAGCGATGAGATTGAGGATACGCTGCACGCCTACGATCTGTCGGAGGACGGGGCTTTTGTGCCCGCCGAGGAAGCGGTCACATTCCGGATTTCCCCGCTCTCGTTCTATCAGGTCAATCCAGAGCAGACACAGAAGCTGTATAGCCTTGCCATGAATTATGCCGGGCTCACCGGTAAGGAAACCGTGTGGGATCTTTACTGCGGAGTCGGGACAATTTCTCTGTTCATGGCGCGCAGGGCGGGAAAAGTCTTCGGCGTAGAGATCATTCCCGAGGCGATTGAGAACGCAAAAGCCAACGCGAAGAGAAATGGAATCGAGAATGCGGAATTCTATGTAGGAAAGGCGGAGGAAGTGCTGCCGGCCTATGTGGAAAATTGTAAAAAAGCCGAAGAGGATCCGGGAATCGATGTAATCTGCGTGGATCCGCCCCGAAAAGGGTGCGACAGCAAGTGTCTGGAGACGATTCTGGAGATTCAGCCGGAGAGAGTTGTGTATGTGAGCTGCGATCCGGCGACGCTTGCCAGGGATCTCAGGATTTTGGCGGACGGAGGGTACAGGCTGCGGAAGGTGCGGCCGGTGGATCAGTTTGGGCATACGGTGCATGTCGAGACCGTCTGTCTACTAACACATAATATGGTATCAACGGAATGATATGACCACAAGATATAGGAAATAAGCCGTTTTTCGAGCTTTGAAGAGAGTTTCCGTCACCTGGAAGAGAATGTCTGCCGGGTGATGGAAACTCTTTTTTATTGTCTGCTCAAACATATCCACGGCGCGGCGGAAACAGGGTTGTGGCTACGATTTTACTATTCGGGCAAACGAGTCAACTATTTTACTATTTTGCGGAAACGAGTCAATGATTTTACTATTTGGGCGGGTCGAGGAAATGAAACTACTGATGGCGGCAGGTATTGCTGCGCTTATTATCATGCTGGCTTAAAAAAGGACCAGCCGTCACAAAGGCAGTTGTTCGTTTTGTAATATCAATAAGAAGCGTGCTATTATTACTTATGTGAATATTATCCATATCAAAATACTTTGGAAAGGCTACTGATAAATGCTGAATGAGATATTAACCAAGACAAGTGAATTTCTTGAAAATATGCCTAAGAGCAAGCGCAAGAAGAAGGGTCAGTTCTTCACATCGAAGGAGACGGCTGTATTTATGGCTTCACTGTTTGATACAAACAACTTTGGGAAGGAGATCACCGTTCTCGACCCTGGGAGCGGAACGGGCATACTCTCTGCCGCTTTCATCGAACGTTTGGAAAAAGAAAAAGCAGTAGATAAGATAAATCTTTACTGCTATGAGACAGACGAGGAAGTCCTTCCTGTTCTCAAGGAAAATCTTGTATTTATAAAAGAATCATCTTCTATCGACATTGAATACCATGTCGTGGAAGATGACTATCTGCTGTCACAGTGTCATGATTTCAATAATGACCTCCTAGCAGAAGAATTTCCCCGTAAATATGATGTGGTTATTGGTAATCCACCCTACCTCCGTGTCATGAGAGATAATCCTGCGGCGAAGGCAATGCCGGAGGTAGTCCACGGCGCCCCGAACATGTATTTTATGTTCGCGGCCATGTCGCTATTTAATCTGAAGGACGAAGCGGAGATGGTCTATATTATTCCGCGTAGCTGGACTTCCGGCGTTTACTTCAAGGCATTCAGGGATTATTTTCTGCATTATGGAAAATTGGAACATATCCACTTGTTTATAAGCAGAGATAAAGTGTTTAGCCAAGAACAGGTGCTGCAGGAGACCATCATTATTAAGGTAAAAAAGACACAGGTCATACCTGAAGTCGTAAAGTTGACTTCAAGCAGGTCTAACAGTGACTTTAATTCCATAACAGAACTGGCTTTACCGTATGGCGCGGTCGTAGTCGGAGATGAAAAGTATGTATTTCTTCCAACAAGCGAAGAAGAAGTATCTGTTATTCAGAAGCTCAACCAATACAAAGAGACTTTCCCGGATATTGGTTTGAGGATGAAAACAGGCATCATCGTAGATTTTAGACAGTATGATGATCTGCGGGCTGAACCAGGAGAAAGCATTGTACCTTTATTTTACAGTCAGCACATTCGAAATGGTCGTGTAAATCATAACCCTTCCGGTAAAGAATTTGACTGGGTTGTAACGGATAAGCCAGGGTTGATACAAAAGAACAAGAACTATCTTTTCTGTAAGCGTTTTACAGCTAAGGAGGAAAGACGCAGGCTCCAGTGTGGGATATATCTTGCAAAAGATTTTCCTGATTATGAAAACATAGGCACACAGAACAAGATAAATTTTGTTGATCATGTAGACGGACATGAGCTTTCGGAATGTGAAGTATACGGCATATATGTTCTTCTGAACTCAACCTGGTTTGATATGTACTACCGAATTCTGAATGGCAGTACGCAGGTAAACAGTACGGAAATAAATAACATGCCTGTTCCACCCTTATCCGCCATCCAGGATATGGGGAGACAGCTTATCAATGCAGACAGTCTAACAACAGAGACTTGCGACAAAATAATGGAGGCGGCGTATGAGTAAAATTGATGAGGCGAAAAGGTTTCTTGCAGATGTTGGTATGCCGATACAGCAGCAGACGGATATCGCAGCGCTCACGCTGCTCACACTCGCCCATGTCGAGCCGGATGACTCTTGGGAAGAGGCTAGTAATGAATGGATTCGTATCCATGATATCATACAGTTTGCGGAGAATAGTTACGGGCGTCACTATGCCGAGAACACAAGGGAGACCATCCGCAAGAACTGCATGCACCAATTCCGATTGGCGGCCCTCATAGAGGATAACGGGAAAGCGACAAACAGTCCGAACTACCGTTATCGCATAACGGATGAGACGCTTGCGCTTGTACGGGCAATCCCAGAGGATAGCTACAGAAAAGCGCTTGCGCGCTTCAAAATGTACCACGACTCCCTTATCGAGATGTACAGGAGCAAGAAGACCATGGAGAAAATGCCTGTCCGCATCAACGGGCAGGATCTTCATTTCAGCCCCGGGAAACACAATAAACTCCAGAAGGCGATCATTGAGGAATTCGCGCCCCGCTTTGCGCCGCACAGTGAGTGCTTATATGTCGGCGATACCACAAACAAGGATATGGTGAAAAACGTGGAGAAACTGTCGGAACTGGGCTTTGAGATTACCCTTCACGACAAGATGCCTGACGTCGTCCTTTACAGGCCGGACAAGAAATGGATATATTTCATTGAAGCAGTGACCAGCGTCGGCCCTGTCAGTCCCAAGCGGGTAATGGAAATCGAAGAGATGACTGAGAACGTAACCGCCGGGAAGGTCTATGTAACCGCATTTCCTGATATTGCCACCTACAAGAAATTCGCTGCAGAACTTGCCTGGGAAACAGAGGTGTGGCTTTCTGAACTCCCGGACCACATGATACACCTGAACGGTGACAAATTCCTCGGGCCGAGAAACTGAAGGAGTTGTTCCCGGAACCAAAGTAATGTTATATGTTAGTTAACCACCGGAGCATAGTATGGTCGGAAAATACAAAGTAATCACTCTCTGCGGCAGCACTCGCTTTAAAGATGCATTTCTGGAAGCGCAGAAGCGTTTGACGCTGGAAGGCAACATTGTCATAAGCGTCGGTCTCTTTGGCCACTCCGGTGACAATGAGGTGTGGACAGAAGGTACTAAATTAATGTTGGATGATATGCACCTCAGAAAGATAGATATGGCTGACGAAGTGTATGTTATCAATGTTGACGGATACATAGGGGCCAGCACCCAGGCTGAGATAGAGTACGCAAAGAGAGCCGGCAAAGCGGTTAGATATCTGGAGGGAGAAAGATTATGAAAGCAGGAGAAATACTGATCAGTGGGATATTTAATGGCTCCAGATTGCTTGAAGTACCCTTTTATCAGCGTGCGTATGTATGGCAGGAAGAGCAATGGGAACGGATGCTGGAAGACCTAAAGTATGTTACAACCACAAGACATCAATATTTTATGGGCTCTATCATCTTGAAAAATGGAAGAACGCTGAACACATGGGAGAAGTACTCTGAGTGCAAAGTGGTTATCGACGGCCAGCAAAGGCTGACTACATTGATTATTTTCATGAAAGTCCTTTGTCTGAAGAAAAACGAGAACAGACTTTTTGAAAGAGACTATATTCTGGAGGATGATTCTATCGCTCTTTGTCATGGCAAAAATGATATAGAAGCGTTCAAAAAAGTGGCTACGGCCGAAAAAGCTGAGCCTCTCGATAATCCGGAACCAAACTCACAGATTATAAATGCTTTCAATTATTTCTGTGAAAATTTGGATGAGACACAATATGATCGGTCCATCATTCGTCAGAATGTTCAGTTTGTATGCATTGATCTTGCTGAGGATGAAGATGAACAACAGGTGTTTGACACTATCAATTCATTGGGAGTACGGCTTACCACAGCAGAACTACTGAAGAATTATTTCTTTAATCGTAATAATGTTGATGAGTATCAGAATAAATGGGTCGAAGTATTTGAAAAGGATGATGAG
This sequence comes from Lachnospiraceae bacterium, assembly GCA_045546175.1. GTDB lineage: Bacteria > Bacillota > Clostridia > Lachnospirales > Lachnospiraceae > CAG-791. The sequence goes on from JAZQCI010000015.1 coordinate 12,620, forward strand.
GCCAGAACGTACTGGGATTCGGAAATAGAAACAGGCCGTGTCCGTAGGAGCCTAATAGATGTTTTCTTCGATGCGTTCTTTCAAATACTCGTGCAGGAGAATAAGGAAGTTAAAGCTGAGGATAAGCAGATGTATGCTCGTGTCGATCGGCTTTCAAAATCATACCAGCATTTTGTAAATACATACTGTGATGGGGATAAGGATGCAATTATTTCTTCTATGAAAGAGTATGCAGAGTGCTTTCGAGATACTTTTGATCCAACAATATGTGAAAGGAGTGTTCCGGCAACTTATGGAATCGAACGAATCAATGTTATTATTTTCGGACTTAAAAATGGTACCTTGATTCCGTATGTACTGTATCTTGCAAAGAATGTTCAGAATCAGAATGACTTTAACCGGATCTGCGGAGTTCTGGAAAGCTACGTTATGCGGAGAATGGTTGTACATGCCAACACCAAAAACTATAACAACCTTTTTATTTCCTTGATTCTCAACAAGGTACAAGACGCGGATGTATTAATCGAGCGGCTAAATTCTGGCGCCGATAGCACCACATACGTTCCAACCGATTCTGATTTAGAGAATGGATTTGCAATGTCAAAGTTGTATAATCTGCAAACAAAGGGAATTCTTTATCTAATTGAGAGTGGGATAAGACCGGCAAATAGTGCGCTGAATTTGCTCGGCTTTAGCGGTTATAGTTTAGAGCATTTGATGCCAAAAAAATGGAGAAATAATTGGGATGCATGCGCCTCTGACGATCTTGCAAAGGAGAGAGACTCAAAACTCCTTACGCTTGGTAATTTGGCGATAATAACACAGTCCCTGAATGCTTCAATTCGAGATGCTGATTGGGCAACTAAAAAAGCAGGAAAAAAGAACAAACCAGGACTGGATCTATGTGCGAAAGGACTCCTTACACTAAATGATGCCCTTGATAAGGCGGTATGGAATGAAGCAGAAATTGATAATAGATCAAACTTTCTTTATAAAGAAGCAGTAAAACTTTGGAAAATCTAAAGAAAGTGGAGTAAATTGTTTTCATTCGAAAATATGTTCGAATTCCCTATTGCAAATATCTACATAAAATGATACAGTAAAGTTACGCCGAAGCAAACAAATGTTCACATTTTTGGGCGGCGTAATTTTACGCCATGCTTTACCCAAAAATGGACAAATTTGCGTAAAACGCATTAGAAAGAAGGAGTTATGCAGCAGAAGAACATGAGGTACGGACAATTCCTCAGAGCCAAAAGAATATCGGACAGCCGGGAGCTGACGCTGAAAGATATTGCAGCGGAGCTGGGAGTTTCCGTCAGTTTTGTGAGCGACGTGGAACAGGGGAGACGCAAACCATATGATGAGGAGAAGACAGAAAAGCTGATCGAGTTCCTCCGGTTTTCGGAAGAGGATATCGCCCTGATGTATGACCTTGCGGCCAGAGAGAACTCCCGGATCCCGCGAGACCTTGATGACATCATGATGTACTCGGAAGCTGGCGAAATGGCAAGGTTTGCGCTTCGCATGACAAAGAAGGGAGTCATCGGCGACGATGATTGGCGGCAATTCATCCATTACATTAAGGTGAAGGAGACAAAGGACGATGATTGAATTCAACTGCCCCAACAGGAAGTATGACGGTACGCCTGTTGTCTGTGATCTTGAGGTCATGGCTTATGCGGAGGCGCAGGTCGCTGTGTGACAGGGTCTGACCCCAATGTCTGCGCGGCTGGTAGATCGAGAGCTTGATCCGGCGGATGTCGTAGAGGTCTCCGAAGGTATCCAGCGCACCCAGCGCATAGCACTTGAGCTGGCTGTTGCCGGTCCCGTCCTCGCCGGATGCGGAGACCAGGATCCCGACGCCATACTTCAGATCAATGATGTGCAGCAGGTCATCCGCGACGATCACGCAGTCGCCGGTTCCGAACCCATGCTCGACCCATTTGGAGAAGTCCAGAGTCTGCTCGATGCAGACCAGCGGGTCAGCGCACAGGTTCTTTGCCTCAGCGACCTGCTCCATGACGAAGGCGGCGTACCCTTCCGCAGCCTCCTGCATCTCCGCGTCGTACCAGGAGAGGTCTTCAGTGGGATCGCGGGAGTGCCTGCCCAGGGCTTTCTCGGTGAGATAGGCCGCGAGCTCGTGGGCGTCCGTGCCCTGCTGGGCGTAAGGTGATCCGCGGTCCTCTTCCTGGGCGCAGAGCTTTGCGCTGGGAGGGCACCTGAGCCACCTTTCACTGGCGGAAGCAGCCAGGTATGCATGCTTAGCCATTTCCGATCACCTCCGCTTCAGCGACGATCGCATCGAGCACGTGCGCATCCTCAATATCGGAAAGCTGCTTCACGCCGTGCGCATTGAGGATCGCTTTGACCTCAGCCCGGAATCCCTTTCTGACCTTCTCCGCGAGGATCGCCCTTGCTTCTTCGAAGGTGTACTCCTTGGCGGGTGCTGCCTCTGCGGCAACGGGAGCGGGTTCCTCAGTGGGAACGTCCTGCTTCTGCGGTGTGGACTCAGCACCTTCCAGCATCGAGGCAAGATCCGCCACATCTGCTGCCAGCTTCCTAAGTCCTTCAATGAGAACATGCTTTTCTTTGTTTGTCATTTCAAAATCTCCTTTCTTTTTGTTCTCAACTACCCATGCCTGCTTAGGCCGGATTTTTATAACGGTTCTTCAAATTTTTTTGAAATGTTCGCCGTCACATCTCCGGCTAAACTCCCATGCCTGCTTAGAGGGCATTTTTATAGCCGCCCGAGGAATAAATTTCCAGGGCGGCCTTTTCTATAAAAAAAAGGAAGCAATAAAAAATTTTGGATTTTCGTTATAAAAATCGCGCCTAAGCAGGCATGGGAAAGCAGAACGATGAAAGGAGATGTTTTCCCATGGAGATCAGAAACAGGGATTCACCCGCAGGGCGTGACACAGCAGAAGCAGGAATACCAATCAGACATTTAAAGGAGGAAGAGATCAATGTTTGCAGTTGAGGAAAAACACAAAAGAATAAACGACAAGATCGTGGAGACATTTGAACGGTCGGTTATGGGCCACCACACAGAGCTGCTGGCCGAAGCCGGTACAACCGGGTATAAAGGAACACCCTGCAGAAAGGCCGGGGGCAGAACCTATCTGAGCCTCGTGTGCATGGAAGGTGATTTCCATTTTGAGCCGGTCACTAGTGACGATGGGGAGATCTTCGGTATTGAGATCGCCTGCTGCGGAGATGCAGCACTGGACGCTGTTATGAAAGCACTTGACTTTGCACGCGATGTCATCAACGACCAGCGCTGCGATGTGGATGACTGATGAAGAAGGAAGCAGGCAGGCCGGAGGGATACCGGTCTGCCGGAAACAATAAGGAGGCCAATCAGATGACAAGTATGGAACGCAGGGATGTTGAGGACGAGATGCTCTATCAGTTCTCCCAGGTGTCGACGAAGGAGCAGTATCAGAAAGCAGTGGATGCCTTTAACTCAATGGACGATGCCCAGTTTGAAGAGTTCTACACCAGATATATGGAGAAGGCCGAGAAGGTCACGACCTGGAAGGAATACCATGCCAGGGTGGAAGAGATGCGTAGGGCCAATGGGGTCACCGAGCATAACTCCGCTCTGAACAGTGTATATGCCAGGTTCCTGGACGAGGAAGGTAACAGGGAGCTGTGGTCGAAGATCAATGAGACCAATCCGAGTGATCGGGTTACGCTGACCTTTGATGATATAAAGCAGCTCAATTGGTTGTGGCATGAGAGCACGCCTGCCGCTGATGTCGGTACGCCTGCCGATATCCTGATCAGCGGAAGTATCCCGCTGACAGATATGGAGCTCTCGATCAAAGGAAAAGACTCTCCGATAGACACCTACCGCATTGTGATCTTCAAAAACTATCAGCAGATCATTACAGAAAACAAAGCAGCCCGCGTTGGAGTCCTGATCATCTATCTCGGTTCCAGGCAGATCGCCTGCCCCCTGTTTGTCATGCACGGCATCAATGGGATCAATTTTGTGGATGATATCGGACACATCGGCCTGACGGAGAAGATGATCCGGGAAAAGAAAATCGCTGTCAATGCGCTGCTTAAGATGGCGGGATTCGTGATGAACGCGTGGTACGGTGTGATGATCGCTCTGCTTCACCCTGTTGTGAAGGATGTATTCCGCAAGGGGGCAAAACAGAAGGTGAAGACTGCGTCAATCGATGATAAGGGAAATCGGAAGAGGATCGTCCGGTACGTGAAACAGAGATACATCGGTACGGAAAAGCTGATCGATGCCATCACTGGCGGAGGCCGGAGCCGTACCTATCATGCTCTGGTCTGGCATGTGGTCGGCCATTGGCGCCGACTTCCATCAGGGGAAAGGACCTTTGTGAAGCCCTACTGGAAGGGAGCAATGAGAAATCTCAAAAAGAACCTCGATGAAGTAGAACGGCAGCTTGTTCTGCCCAAGGAGGAATAACCTATGTTTACTTTTTATTACGCTGATTGTCTTGGACGGGAAGACAACTGCCTTTACCCGAACAAGGCCGAAGTGACAGATGCAGCATCACTTAAAAAGGCAGTCGCATGCGACTATGTCTGCGCTGCATACAAAAACAGCTATCGCAGCAATGCGAACTTTATAAGCAGCAACTGCTTGGCTGTCGAGTTTGATAACGATCACTCCGAAAATCCTAAGGACTGGATCACGCCGAAGGATCTGCGGGATGCATTTCCGGATGTGACGATCGGTATTCATTACAGCCGGCACCACATGAAAAAGAAAAATGGGAAGGCCGCAAGACCCAAGTTTCACGCCTTCCTGGAGATCGACAGCATTGATGATCCGGACGCCTACAGCGCCATGAAGCGACGGGTGGCCTGTGCATTTCCATATGTTGATCCTAAAGCTTTGGATGCGGCCCGTTTCTTCTATGGTACGGATAACCCTCAGGTCGATTACTTCCCCGGTACGAAGAAACTGAATGAAGTTTTAGAAGAGGATGAGTTCGACAAGGAGATGGACCAGGGCAGCTATGGCGGCAGCTACATCATTAAGGAGGGGAGCCGGAATGCCACCATGAGCCGCTTCGCCGGCCGCATCGTCAAGCGTTACGGCTGGAACGACATCTCGCGGGAGATCTTTTTGGAGGAGTCGAAAAAGTGTGTTCCGCCGCTGCCGGGTGAGGAGCTCAGGAAGATATGGCTCAGTGCCAGGAAGTTTGAAAAGGTCGTCACAGCCCAGGAAGGGTATGTCCCTCCTGAGAAATACAATACCGCCAAGCTTGCAGGCCCTGCAGGGTGCCTTATGCCTGAGGATTATTCCGATATCGGACAGGCAAAGGTTCTGTCACAGGAGTACGGCGATGAGATCTGCTTCAATCCGGCGACGGACTTTTTCCGCTACAACGGCACCTACTGGGAGGAATCGAAGGAAGCTGCACTTGGCGCTACGATCGAGTTTCTGGATCAGCAGCTTGCTGATGCGGAGCTCCTTATGTTCATCAGAAAGCAGGCGGTACTGAATTCCGGTGCAGGCGAAGAAGTGCTTGCCGGAGGGAAAAAGGCCATGGAGGGGCTTACCGGGGAACAGAGAAATGTCCTCATGGATTACCTGTCAGCGGCCGCCTACCGAGGCTTCGTGATGGGCCGCCGGAACATCAAATACATCCGCTCGGCTATGGAGGCAGCAAAGCCCATGGTCGGAGTGAAGCTGGAGGAGCTCAACGCGGATCCGCTACTTCTTAACACACCCAGGGATCAGTCCATCTGGTGGATGGGATCGAAGGCATGCGGGAGCATGACTGGAAGGACTTTTGCACAAAGGTCACGGCGGTGGAACCCGGCGATAAGGGAAAGGTCCTCTGGGAGGATGCCCTTCACAAGTCCTTCCTCGGAGATCAGGAGCTGATTGATTACGTACAGGAGGTCGTGGGTCTTTCCGCCATCGGCAAGGTGTACATGGAGGCAATGATCATCGCATATGGAGAGGGCCGCAATGGCAAGTCGACCTTCTGGAACACCATCGCGAGGATCCTCGGCGGATATGCCGGCAACGTATCTGCGGACACGCTGACGGTTGGATGCCGCAGGAATGTGAAGCCTGAGATGGCGGAGCTTAAGGGCGTGCGCCTGGCGCTGGCTAAGGAGCTGGAGGAGGGCATGCGGCTCAACACTTCTGTGGTCAAGCAGCTTACTTCCACTGACGACATTTACGGTGAGAAGAAGTTCTGCAAGCCTGCCTCCTTCACGCCGTCACACACCCTGGTCCTGTACACGAATCACCTGCCTAAGGTGGGCGCGACAGACGAGGGCACATGGCGAAGGCTGATCGTGATCCCCTTCAATGCCGTGTTTGAAGGCCGGAGCGATATAAAGAACTATGCGGACTACCTTTATGAGAACGCGGGACCTGCGATCCTTACGTGGATCATTGAGGGTGCCAGGCGCATCATCGACAAGGATTTCCATTTAAAGAATCCCAAGGTGGTACAGGATGCCATCGATGAGTATCGCGGTCAGAATGACTGGCTGGGTGATTTTTTGGAGGAGTGCTGTGAGGTCGATCCGACGTACAGGGAGAAGTCGGGCGAGCTGTATCAGGAATACAGAGCTTATTGTCTGCGCATGGGTGAGTATACCAGGAGCACTTCCGATTTCTATGGCGCATTGGCTCAGAGGGACTTTGAGCGGAAGCGAATGACGTCTGGAGTTGTGGTCAAAGGGCTGCGCATCAAGAGTGAATTTGGCACTTGACCTACAGTGACCTACATTTTGCCAATGGCAAAAAGCCTTTATTTATAAGTATTTTCAGGTGTTATGTACCTCATCTGCATAAGGGCTCTATATGGAAAAATTTTATAAAAAAAATATCTATATAGAGGGTTATGGGGAGACCTACATTGAGGTACATAATCAGCTAGTTTTCAAAGTGATGGAGGAACAAATCGTGACATTTTTTGAGTATATGAAACAACACTATTTTGGCAAAGAAGGCCGCAAGTCCGACCTCGCAGACGACATGGTAAGTGATGAGGCCGAGTTCCCAGCCCGTGTAAGCACAAAGGATCGTGACGGGCACAGGATCATTCGAGACTACCTCGAAAGCTGTCGGGCGTGTGACGCCTGCCTTGAGGTCTTTGAAGAGTGCTGGGAGGAATACGAAACATGCGAGAAAAGCAGATCGAACACAGCCTCGTGATGGCTGTGAAGGCAGCGGGCGGCATGTGTCCGAAACTGGTATCTCCCGGAACGGACGGAATGCCGGACAGGATGATCCTGCTGCCAAAAGGACGCATCGGATTTGTGGAGGTGAAGGCGCCGGGGAAAAAGCCAAGACCCCTGCAGGAGCGGAGGCATAAGCAGCTAACAGGCCGTGGCTTTAAGGTGTTTATTCTGGACGATCCGGAGCAGATACCGGGGATCCTGAAGGAGGTGGACAATGGCACACGTGATTGAGGTGGAGGGTAGAACAGCAGTTGTTTTTTGCCTGAAGGACATGATGGAGTTGATCGATCAGCATATGGGACCGGATTTTTTGACCGCCATGGAGGAGATGCTTTCAGAGACATACGCATCGGAGTATGAATGGGCGGAGATAGAGCGGGAGCACCGGAGCGAGCTGGATGAGATCCGTGAGCATTACCACAACGTGATCCGCGACATTAGAGATCAGTCAGAGGAGCTGGCCGGTCTGATCCGGGAGAAGCGTCTTAACAGAAACGCGATCTCAAAGTGTGCCGGAAAGATCGGAACGCTTACCTGGAGGGAGCTTTGATGGAAGGAAACTATGAGGCATTGGCAAATGCCATCATCATACAGGCAGTGAAGGACTTTCGGGCAGCGTATAAAAGGCATCTGATCAAACCGGATGATGCTAAGGCGAATAAGGACATTCGGGAAATTACCCGGTTTTTCTGTTCACAGTATTTTGAAGCCTTATCAGACCTTGACGGACCGGCACTGCTGCACCAGCTTATGAGGGAAACAAATGGAAAGAAGTGATTTACATGAATATCAAAATTATTGTGTGGACTTTCTGCGGTCCACACCGGAAGCAATTCTGATTCTTGAGATGGGACTTGGCAAGAGCTGCATCAGTCTTACCGCCATTCTGGACCTGATGTTTGACAGCTTCGAGGTGAGCAAGGTACTGGTGATCGCACCCTTACGTGTTGCCAAAACAGTCTGGCCAGAGGAGCGTGACATTTGGGAGCATGCGAGGTTTTTGCAGATGTCTGTGATGACAGGGAGCGCAAAGCAGAGAGAAGCAGCCCTGAAGGCGCCGGCAGATGTGTACGTGATCAATCGCGAGAACGTGAAATGGCTGGTCACTTACCTCGAGAAACACAAGATCCCATGGCCCTTTGATATGGTGGTGATCGATGAGCTCTCTTCCTTCAAGAATCATCAGTCACAGCGATGGAAAGCACTGAGGAAGGTACGGCCTTTTATTAAGCGCATAGTTGGCCTTACAGGCACACCGGCCTCCAATGGGCTGCTTGATCTGTGGGCGGAGACCTACCTCATCGATAATGGAAAGCGCCTGGGGAAGTTCATCGGCAGGTATAGAGAAGCATATTTCAAGCCGGCAGGCATGAATCCGTACACCGGCGTGGTGTATAACTACGTGCCGCTGCCCGGTGCAGAGGAGACGATCTACAGCCGGATCTCCGATATCACGGTCTCCATGGAAGCACTGGACTATCTCGACATGCCGGAGCATGTAATGGTGAATCATTACGTGGACATGGAGCCGGAGGAGCAGAAGCTGTATGACGCGATGAAGAAGGAGCTGCTGGTGGAGCTGAACGGCGAGACGATCGATGCCGCCAATGCGGCGGTACTTTTCGGAAAGCTCCTGCAGATGGCAAACGGTGCCATCTATAATGACGAGCGGCAGATGCGGATCATCCACGACCAGAAACTGCAGGAACTGTTGGGGCTCATCGAGCAGGCAAACGGCCAGAACGTCCTGGTAGCCTATTGGTTCCAGCACGATCATGAGCGCATCCGGGAGTATCTGGAGGATCAGGGCTACAAGCCAAGGGACCTGAAAAGCGATCAGGACATCGCAGACTGGAACGAGGGAAAGATACAGATCGGACTGATCTCACCGGCCAGTGCCGGTCACGGCCTCAACATTCAGAAGGGCGGGCACATCCTGATCTGGTTTTCCCTGGTATGGTCTCTTGAGATGTATCAGCAGACCAATGCACGTCTCTGGCGCCAGGGACAGAAGGAAGTTGTGACGATCCACCACATCCTGACGAGGGATACTGTGGACAGCGATGTCCTGGATGCCTTAAAGCACAAGGACACCACCCAGCAGAACCTGATCTCTGCGGTGAAGGCAAATCTGACAATCTGAGTCAATCCGGGGAACTGATCATTCATTTTTCGGAGGTAGAAGCCATGAGTATCATGTGGAAGTATCTGGACAAGCGGTCGGCTACGATCGCTGCGATTAAGGACTACGACGCCATGCAGTTCATTCTGAGCAGCACGGACGATGAGATCAAAAGGACCTATGACAAGATGGCCGGTGTCGGAAGCCCTAACTGGGACGGCATGCCGAAGGCCTGCAATCCGCAGGCTGCAGAAGACCGCATCATCAAGAACATTGACGAGATCGATATCATCAAAGAGCGCTACAGACAGGCGGTCGAGTACATGGACTGGTTCAAACCTGCATGGGAAGAGCTCACGGATGAGGAGCGTTACTGCCTTGAGACCTTTTACGGTGATAATAACGCTTACGGCAGCAGCGCTGCATATTATATCGCGGAGTACCTGAATATTGAACAGCCGACTGCATATAAGCGGAAGAACAGAGCGCTGGACAGGCTGACAGTTCTGCTGTTTGGAAAGAGCTGACTTTAAGAGTATATGTGATACAAGCCTTGGAACGATGACCTATTCCGGGGCTTTGTACATGGATAATCTGCATTTTACCTTCGGTTTTTTGCCACTTACCATGAAATGCAACACAAGGCTCTTCTTCTGATGTATTATAGGCCCATCAAAAGGAAAGGAGCTCAAGGCATGAAGGTAAGCGTGGACATTTCTCCTGAACACACCGAGCCATATGCTGTGATCTATACCAGCCAGATGACGGATGAAATACAACGATTGCTTGAGGTGTTTGGCAATAGCGAAAGCCCGATAACGGCGCTGCTGAACGAGGAGGATCTGATCATATTACAGCCAAAGGATATTTATATGGTCAGAGTTGAAAACGGCGATACGATTATTTACGGAGAACAGAAGAAATATCGATCGCGGAAAAGACTATACGAACTCGGGCAGCAATTGGGAAAACAGTTTATGCAGATATCAAAATCTACACTGATCAATCTATCCTATATGGATAGTATCGAGCCCGGATTTAGCGGGACACTTCTGCTGAAACTGCGCAACGGCTGTAAGGAATATGTATCGAGGACATATTTACCCGCATTCAAAAAATATCTCGGACTATAGGAGGAACGACAATGAAAGAAACAATCAGAGATCTGCTAAAAAGTACAGTAATCAGCATTGGGATGGCAATGGCTATATTCTGCTTTGTAGGCATCACCTTTGATGTCCGTTATGGCGGGAATTTTAGTCTTGAAAATTATCAGTTTACGAAGATGGTCGTCGGCTGCCTGATCATTGGTCTGGGATTCGGAGTTCCGACGATTGTCTATCAAAATGAAAAGTTACCTATGCCAATCAGGGTGATCATTCATATGGGCATCGGCTGTATCGTTTATACGATTGTGGCTTATGCGGTTGGATGGATGGGCGGTGCTGCAACGATAGGTCAGGGGATCTTGATTGCAGCGATACAGCTTGGAGTTGCGTTTATTATCTGGTTTTTCTTTATGAAATATTACCGTGCAGAAGCCAAGAAGATGAATGACCGAATTCAAGCCATGAAATGATGTCCAAAATCGTATAAGAAGTCCATTGCGGAATCTGATATGCTTATATCGTGAATAACCGCGCAGGAGCCTCGGAGGGATCAGCCTTCCGGGGCTCTTGTCATGAAAGGGAGTGTGGCTTTTAGATCATAAGGTTAAGGTGTCCGCTCGCTCCGCTCCGCGTCCGTTTTGCTCCGCAAAACTGTCCGGTCCACGGCGCAATTTGCACTTCAGCAGCAGTTCATGAAAACCTCGGGAGAGCTCAAATTCAGCGATGGCATGGTCAGGCAATACATTGATCAGATAACGGTCTACTCTGATCACCTTCACATAGCTTTCCGGGCGGGACTTGGGACCGACATTTGGGGCTAAACTGAAAAGTATGAGCCGGAAATATGATGCCGCCTTCCATAAACGGAGGGTTGCATTTCTGCGTGACGGAGCCAGATTTCTGCTGAAAAATTGTATACATTATGGTAGAATGTGAAATACAAGATTTAACGAATATGATAGTAATAGTCTCAAGGATATAATAATTCGTTATCCTTGAGGCATTTTTGCGTAGAGGAGAGGGCTGGTGGCAAAGAAAGCTGCAAGAAAGATCAAGGTCGACATGACCCGTAATAATGCTTCAAACAAGGTGGAGAGAGTAAAAGCCCTGATGGAAGATACAGCCAAGATGCAGAAGCGGAGAGACTTCATTAATAAGTTTGTACTCTGCGAGATAGCCTGCAAACACATCGTTGAGGCTTACAAGAGGCATCAAAAGGACCTGAAACCCGGAGAGTACATTACTCTGGATATGAGGCACATCCCTGCGGCTATGACTTTGTATAGATATAGCATCCCTAAACACGTTCTTAGCGATGTGTTTGGTAGCGGTAAAAAACGTGGTCAAAAGTCAGCCAAGAAACTCCGGGATGGAATTATGCATGCCATGAACGATGATGATCTGAACGAGGTAATTGAACGAGAAGAATTCTTGTACGGAAGGATGGACGAGTTCTTAAGCTACTTCCAGTAATTACGGTATTCAATCATCTTGAAACCTTGCCACGTCTAGACTTGGCAATTTTCAATCATCTTGCTACCTGGCTTACGAGTGTGGTAATTCTTCTCAGAACCTCGTGCTATGTCGAAGTCGTATGTTCGTTGAGCAACAAAAGAAAACGTCCGGATTCCTATGTGAAGCTGGAAGTGGATGCGGAGGATTACTATAGGATCAAGGATGAAGATAAGTAATAATCTCCTGTTACAAAATGTGATAGGGATATAGAAGGAGATTCTATTGCATAAGGATTGGATGATGCTGAAGGGAGATGCTCATGATAGATTATGGACAGAGGGGTCTACTACTATAGATATAGCGGTAATATTCCCCTCTTCCAGATGGGATATTACCCATCTTGTTGCTTAAGCTGTTAGAATGAGTAAGCAATCGGTCTGGCCAATGGGGTCTTGGACTATCACGTCCGTGGGTCAGC
>JAZQCI010000016.1:0-7025 GCA_045546175.1 Lachnospiraceae bacterium
CGGCCGGCCTTTTAAGAACCTTCCAGCGGTCATTCCGGCGCTGCTGTTTGCCGCGTGGAATCTCTTTTACAATTTCAGTTCCGGGATGGTGTTCGGAGGAAGAAATTTCGTAATCGAGGCTTTGGTCACTGCGTCGGCGCCGGCCATCTTTGAGGAAGTCCTTTTCCGGGGCATTCTGATCTATAACCTGAAGAAAAAGGGAACCGGTGCACTTCCATGCTTGTTCATTTCCGCTGCTTTGTTCGCCGCAGCGCACCTGACCAATCTGGTCGGCCTCGATGTCGTCAGCGTTTCAGTACAGATGGCATATTCTTTTGTGGTCGGCATGGTTTTCGCTGCCGTTTATCTCAAGAACAACAGCATCCTGCAGGTCATTGTCGCCCACTTCCTGATCGATTTTACAAACAGCCTGTTCGTTGAGCAGCCCGCCTCTTCATCCGCGCCACAGTTGATCCTCTTTGTTGTTCTGCTGGTTGCGGAAGCGATTTATGCCCTGTGGCTGACCAAAGCAAAGAAGAATTCAGACCGCTAAATTCCAGTTGAACAAAATCGCTGCGCGATGGCCTGCCAGGGCTGTGGCGCAGTTTTACTTTGTAACAGGGTCTGACCCTGCTGTAGAAAGAGATAGTATGAAGGATCCGGTTAAAAGACTGAAACAAACGATAGCGATTGCGATCATATTTCTGATCACCTATACGGCGGTAATGCTTGGCGTAGAACAGCATTATAACCGGGAACTGGTCATGGCGGACAGTGTGAACAAGACGGAATCTGTCCGCAGCATGATCGAGGGATACGGCAGATCAGCGGACGAGGTCGGCAGAGGCTTCTGCGAGGACGAAAACGCCCGGGTCAGGCTGGCGGCCATAAGGCTTGCGCCGCAGATTTCGGGCGGGGAGTTTTCGGGAAACCGCCTTTGGGAGAACAGCATGGTTGTCCGTGTTCATGACGGGAAAGCGGAGCTGCCGCCGGGAGCGGACGGCTTATTTCCCGCGCTCACGGCGGACATGGTGACCGGCGAGTATCAGCAGACACGGACAGAAATGGCGGCAGATAGCGGATCCGCAGATGCGGAGGAAAAGAGCGCACCTGAGAACCAGGTGCTTCTGACCAGCGGCCGCATTTCGGGAGAATGGTATTTTGTCAGATGGACATCCGTCTCGGAGTATGACGACTATATCAGATCCCGCATTTCTGCGGTCAGGCTGACGGAGGCGGTTCAGAATGTGAACGATATTGAACTGCTTATAGTCCCGTCTTCCGATCCGGAAAAAGAGGGCGATTCTATCCTCTACAAGACAAAGGGCTTTTCAAAATACAGCACGCTGGAAGAAATGGGAATCTCCCGGGAAGAACTGAGTAAAGAACACTTCACGCTGCAGATCGGCAGCGGCAAAGAGTTTGTCTGTTTCCCCATCGAAATAGAAAATACCGGCTATACGGCCATATGCTGCAACTCCGTGGAAAACGAGAAGATGGCAATTCTGGGCGATATCATCTGGCAGGTCCTCTTTGCCACTATTATGCTGGCAGGGCTGATCACATGGTGTTATTCCGTACAGTGGCTGGTCAGAAGGGAACGCCTGGATGAGAAACACAGGGTGAAGTACAGCCCTGAAGTGGTTAAGAGACGCACGACCAGGCTTACGATCATGTCAACGCTGGTGGTTACTCTGTTTGCATTTACCACGGTCATGGTGCAGTATATGTACCACGAAAACAGGATCGGCAGTAATGTACTGGATATGCTGGAGGAGCAGATCGAGGATGGGAGAGGTGTCAGGCTGGCTCTGGGCGAACTGGACACGGAAAGATATTTGGGCCTGGGAGAAACTGTCTCTTCCATGCTCACAGAGGATCCCGCGTTTCTAAACAAAAACAGACTTGCCGAGATCTCAGACGCGATTTCCGCAGACTATCTGATGCTCTATGATGAAAACGGGGCAGAGATTGCCTGCAGCAGGGATTATACAGGCTTTATCCTGCCGGAAGATGAGACCGATCCTTTACATGATTTCAGAAGGCTTCTGAGAGGAGTTTCCTCTATTGTACATGAGCCTGAAAAGGACATGATCACCGGGGATATGCGCAGCTTTGTCGGAATCCGCTATGATGTACCCGGTAATGAAGGCACCTATGGCGCTCTTCTGATCGCGCTGCCTGCCTTGGGATCCTCTGCGGAAGAGGAAAAGGAGGAGATCACAGCGCAGATCAAGGAACAGATCTACCAGAGAATGCAGTCGCGGGACCGGGTGATCATGGAGATCGATCCCGAGACGCACAGAATTGTCTCCTGCAGCAGGAAGGCTTATGAAGGGGCAAATATGGAGAGCCTGGGAATTGACCCCAGGGGGCTGAAAGACCGCTATATGAATTATTATTTCATGGATGACGAGTGGTATTTCGGCATCACCGGAGAAGTCGGCGGCAGCATGTATTTTTACATGAGGGACGCAACCGATATGTCAAGGCTCGGACTGCTGCTTGCTCTTGTTTCCAGCGGGCTCTTCCTGTTCGGAAGTGTGATCACGGCAAAATATGCGCTTAAGGAGTACACCGAAGAGAACTATGAGCGCTATGCACTCCGGATGGAAGAAACGTCTGAGGAGTATATGCAGAAGATCGCGCAGAGAGCGCCTTCCATGGATTCGCTGGCTGTCACGTGGCGCGATATGCTGCCGGAAAACAAGGCCAAGACGATTATGCAGATCCTGACCGGTATCCTGCTGGTGGTCATGATCCTTGTCTCCTATGGGAATCTGCCGCTCGCCAGGCACTCTGTACTTACCTTCGTTATAAGAGGGAACTGGACCAAGGGTATCAACCTCTTCTCCGTGATCGCCGTGCTGGTGACCTTTTGCGTTGAGTATCTGGCCTACCTGATTGTAAAGGTGATCACCCTCATGCTGGTCAGTGTGACAGATTTGAGGGGAGAGACAGTATTCAAACTGGTCCGCAGTTTCCTCAATTACGCCATGTTTATCGGGGCGGTCTGCGTCTCACTGAGCTTTTTGGGCGTCGACACGACAACACTGCTGGCTTCAATCGGTCTTTTGTCACTGGCCATCTCGCTGGGGGCCAAAGACATCGTGGCGGATATACTGGCTGGACTGAGTATTGTCTTTGAGAGAACCTACTACGTAGGTGACATCGTTCAGATCGGAGACTTCAAAGGAAAGGTTACGGAGATCGGCGTCCGCTCTACAAAGGTCGTTAGCGGCAGCAAAGATGTCAAGACCATAAGCAACCATGAGATCGGAAGCGTGATCAATTTCAGCAAACAGACATCCGTGTGCGTGGTCAGGATCAGCCTGCCCGTCACTGTGTCCATCGATGAACTTACAAAGCTGTTTGACGAGGAGCTGCCTCTGGTCGCGCAGAAAAACCCCTATATCATAAGCGGACCGAGATTTAACGGTATCAATGAATTCAATGAGGATAAAATGATCGTCAGCATCTCCGCGGAAGGAGCGGAAGAGCACATGATGGCCATAAGGTTTGACATTAACCGGGCTCTGCAGTCCATGGCCGAGCGGAAACTTTTGCAGTACGCCCAGTCCAATATTACTATCAATCTGGGAGACGCCGCAGTTAATAAAGCGGATACGTCAAAAATGTCCTAAGTTCAAAATACAAACGAAATAATCAAACAGACTGTATTTTGCCAAAGTGCTTTAATCAGCCATGTTTTCCATATTTTGCCATACAGCCTGACACATAATAAACCAATATAAAACGACGTGAGGTTGAACAAAAAGTTGAACGGACTCCCTGTGAACCATGTGTTCCAAGGGAGTCCGTTTTTATGGCAACAGTGAATCTGAGAACAGAGAATGCTATCGTAAACGCCGTGGGGAAAATGGCATTTACTGGGAATGTAATACCTGAAAGCTGGTATAAGACCGTTGTGTCAGCTAATGGGAGAGTAAACCTGCTGGCAGTAAATCTTCTTGGAGAGATCGTGTATTGGTACAGGCCCATGGAAGTCAGAGACGAGAGATCGGGTGACGTGACCTGGATGAAAAAGTTTGCGGATGAGGAGTACCTGCAGAAGAGTTACGCACAGATCTGTGAGAAATACAATGTCAGCACGAAACAGGCGCGTGAAGCCTTGATCGTTCTGGAAAAGCTGGGCGTTGTGAAAAGGCACTTCAGGACCATTGAAACAGAAATGGGGAAGTGTCCAAATGTAATGTACATTGAGCTGATTCCGGATGCATTGTATAAACTCACGTATCCGGAACCGGCAGACGAGAATGGAAAGACACCTTTCCCTTCTGATAAAGAGGTATTTACAAAAAAGGAAACACGTCCTTCCTCTGAGGTCAGGACAAATACAAAGAATACTACAGAGACTACTACAAAGACTACAACAACAGCGCAGGCGCGCGATGTTGTTGAGAAGGCTGAGGAGATCTTTGCCCCTCTGAAATTAAGCAAAGAGGATATTCGAGCCATCGTCAGGGAAGCTGAATACGACATTGACAGGTGCATTAAAGCCAAAGCGTTCTTTGATGCGTATCGGACTCCGGTCAGCCATGCGACCGGCTTGTTAATCTCGTTTGTGAGAGAGGATTATCCAAAGCAGCCCCGGATCCCTCCGGCAATGAATCCCTTTAACAGTTTCTCGCAGCAGATTTACACGCCTGAAATGATCGACGCCCTGGAGAAAGAACTCCTTAGTGCCAATGATTGTCCAACAGTGGCCGCAGTACAGGGATAGTATCATGGATACATCCGAGAAGTCTGCGATTAAAGGGAAACATATCGCTATAACAGGGAGTCTCTTGTTTTACAAGAGGCAGGAAGCCTTTGAACTGATCCGTGGCCTCGGAGGAATCCCGCAGGAGAATGTAACCAAGGAGACCGACTATCTTGTGGTGGGCCACTACCGAAAGAATACGATCATTAACGGCAAGTCCAATAAAAGGATCATTGCAGAGCGGTACATAAGGCAAGGCTGCGTCATCAGGATTATTAAGGAGGACCAGTTTCTGCCGATGCTGTGGTACGCGCTGGCGGAGACGACCAGTAAATGAATTTGAGAGAAAGATAAGCTGGTCATGGTATAGCTGGCATCTGCATTGTGTTAGGGAGGATTATAAGATGGATGTTCTTGTCATTGCTATTTTACTATGGTTGATTTTGGGGGCGGCATTTGTATTGGGATGTTTATGACGCATGGATTTTTAAGGAAAGATATGCCACAATAAGTTTACATGAATCGTGAACAGTAAGGAACAGATCGTAAACAAGACGTTCCTCGCCATGTTGGAGTCACTGGGATATCATGTCCGGCTTACCTATGAGAAGATAGATAAATGACATAACTGATATTTTGGGTGAAGATATGAAACGAAAAACAGCGAAAGAGATATTGGCGGAATCCTTCCATGAGCTGGCAAACAGCAAAAACATCGACAAGATTACCATTCAGGATATTGTTGATAACTGCGGGTATTCTCCGGCCACCTTTTACCGCAACTTCAAGGACAAATACGATTTGATCGCGTGGGAGCATACAAGATGTGTTGCGAAGATCATGGGCAGGATCGATCCTTCCCACACCTGGAAGCAGGCAATGTTTGACGCCGCAGAATGGTATCACACAGAGAAGGAGTATCTTGCAAACCTGTTTCAGCACACATCCGGGCACGATTCCTTTGTGCGGTACATGACAGAGATCAGCTACGATGCAATGAAAAAGCACATCCTGGCGTCGGGCGGTCAAGAAAAGCTGACCCGGCAGGAGGAATTATACGTCCGAACTTATTGTTTGGGTACGGTCAGCCTGACCTGTGAGTGGATTCTTGGAGTGCACGATGCAAAGCCGGAAGAAATAGCAGATATTTATGTCAACTCACTTCCGGTGCAGCTGCACAGGTATCTATTATGAACATTACGATAGAATACCGCTTACATCTCTCATAATGAGAGATGTAAGCGGTATTCTGAATTGAAAAGACTATCTCCCTGGATATAATTAAATAAAGTGGTTGTGCACAATATAAAAGGGCACAACTAAAAACAGTATGTAATCAGTAAAGGAGGTAGGCTGAAATGACGAAAATTGAATTTTTGAAGGAACTGGCGAAGGGATGGTTTGGCAACTCTCAGCAACATTCCATTCATGCGCAGCTTTTGAAAGCCCGTGGCCTGAATAAATTGGCGGATAAGATTATGGCGGAATCCGATGAGGAATGGGAAGAGGCCAAGAAGGTCAACGCCCGCCTGATCGAGCTGGGTGAAACACCTTCTGTTGTGCTCGAGGAGTATCCCATCATCACCGACATCAAAGAGATGCTGGAATATGACTGCAAGGAATCCGCCGAGGCGCTGCCCATGATGAGCAAGGCTCTGGCGCTGTTTGAAGATGACTATGTGACCAGACATATGATCGAGGAATTCATCATTGACGAGCAGGATCATTTCAACTGGGTCAAGGGTCACCTCTGCCTGATCGAGCAGATCGGCATGGAGAACTACATCATCGAGATGCTGGGCGAGTGATGAAGGAGGTTATCAGATGAAAATTGCGATCTTAAACGGAAGTCCTCGGAAGGAAAACACCGCCGCTATGGTGGATGCCTTCAAAGCGGGCGCTGAGGAGGCCGGCAACGAGGTTTGCGTGCTGCATGTGGGCAGGATGAAGATCAATGGCTGCCTCGGCTGTGAATACTGCCACGGCAAGGGAGAGGGACAGTGCGTCCAGAAGGACGACATGGGGCAGGTCATTGACGCCTACAAGTGGGCGGACATGGTCGTGTTTGCGTCTCCCATCTACTATTCTGCCATGACGGCCCAACTGCACGCCGCAATCCAGCGTGTGTACTGCATTGGAAAGCCGGCAGCGAGCAAGGCCGTTCTGCTTCTGAGCACCGCGACCGGTCAGACCGACGCGGCGGAAGCCTACTTCAAGCAGATCACTGCTTTTATGGGTATGGAAAACTGCGGCGTCTGCAAGGTCGTTGGCGAGGATAATAAAAAGGCCGAAAAGATGGCGGAGATCAAGGCCTGGGCTGCCA
>JAZQCI010000017.1:0-50787 GCA_045546175.1 Lachnospiraceae bacterium
AGGGGTGGCGTTAAGCTTGTGCCAGGCTGGTCTGGCCGGGGGCGGCTTGGTCTGGCCGGGGGCGGCTTAGTCTAGCCGGGGGGAACCGACGAGCAGCAAGCTTTTTTTATTTCGTAGGGGTGGGATTTGGCTTGTGCCGGGTCGTTCTGCCCTGAGGGCACCGACGAACAACAAACTTTTTCCATTTCGTAGGGGTGGCGTTGGCTTGTTCAGGTCTGGTCTGGCCTGAGGATACCGACGAATAGCAAGTTTTTTCCATTCCGTATGGTTGTGGTTAGCTTGTGCCGGCCTGGGCCAGCCTGGAGGACACCGACGAACAGCAAACTTTTCCCATTCCGTATGGCTGTGGTTAGCTTGTGCCGGCTTAGGCCAGCCTGGAGGACACCGACGAATAACAAATTTTTTCCGTTCCGTATGGCTGTGGTTAGCTTGTGCCGGCTTGGAGCAGCCGGAGGCCACCGACGAACAGCAAATTTTACTCATTTCGTATGGCTGTGGTTAGCTTGTGCCACACTAGAGCACCGCAAGGAACACCGACGATCCACGAACTTTTTCCATCCCGTAGGGCTATACAACAAAATAGCTTCCTGTGTCCCCAAAAAACCGGGAAACCATCAGGAAGCCTTTCCTATCAAATCAATGCAACTTCTTTCCGCGCCGGTCAGCAACTAACCGGCCAATGCAACGCCAGCCAATACCCGTCTATCAACAGCTCACCGCCAACGCTAACCAATCCACCACTCCACTTAATTACTGCCGCAAATCAATCCCACAATTTTCAAGTGCCTCAGTCATCTCCTTTTGAGCCATTACATTCTTAAGGCCGATGACCTTGCTTCCCTGCGCAGCTGCATCTGCAAACATATCCACAAAGTTCAGAGGGCACAACACAATATCATACCGGTGGGCTATTTTTTTGCCCTCCGCGATCGAATCATGGCGCACCTCTTCAACCTTGAAACCGCAGTTCGAAATAACTTTATCCAGTGTAAGTCTCATCATCAGGCTGGTACCTGAACCGTTTGCACAACATGCTAATATTTTAGCCATAATCATCCTGCCTCTCTCGTTATATTGTTTAGATTATTCGTAACTATTAATCGCCCCAAGTGTTGAATAACTACGAATATTCTACCAATTAGACATTATTTGTCAAATACAGGTACTCTGCCGGGATCACACTCCGAATTCCTCTGCCAGCCCAAGCAAATCCTCGTCACAGGACGCCGCGCGCAGCCGTTCCAGAAGCTCTTCATTCTGTAATACGTCCATCAGACTTTTGATGTTCTCGAGATGCACAGCCGGATCGTTCGCCGCTATGGCAAAAAACAGGTCAGCCCACTTTTCCGGATCCTCCGGATCAAATGACACCGGAGCAGCCAGTCTCATAAAGCTGATTCCGGTTCCGTGCACGAGAGGGCCGCCCTCCTGAGAATGCGGCATCGCTACACCGGGAAACAGGACGATGTAAGGACCGTATTTCTGAACGCAGCGAATCACATCTTCCGCATACTCGGGCTCTACGGTTCCATCTTTCACGAACGGTGAGCAGGCGAGTCGAATCGCGTCCTGCCAGTCTTTTGCTTCATTGGCAAATACAGTGTGCTTTTTTTCGATAAGTTCTCGGAACATAGTTTCCTCCATATAGTTATCGATCGTTATTGGTCTTGCATACCATCGTAACAAAAAATGCACTTAAAGAAAATAATGCTCAATAATCCTGTCTATAAAAGTCGTGTTGAGCGGTTGCTGCCCCGACTCAAAGGTCAGGATCAGCGTCTCGCCGATGATATATCCGTTCTTGAGATATGCATTGATTTTGCGCAGGTTTTTCTCCACATAGTCAGGATCGTCCAGCTTTCCAAAGTGCTCCCAGATAATAGTTTTGCGGGTTTTGACATCGAGGACCGTGAAATCCGGCAAAACATTGCCATATCCGTTGAGATAGATCTGGCGCTCGAAAAGATACGGCACATTTTGGAGGTACAATGCATTTCCAATGAATACTTCCGATTTGGAGCGCACGCGCTCGCCCTTCATCGTGTAGTACTCCGGATCATTTTCGCCGAATGTTCCCTGACAGCATTCCTGTTTGAGCCACTCTTCCACAAATTCCTCATCCGACGGGCGAAACGGATGGATCAGCTGTTTTCTGCCTTCTGCAGATTCCCGGTAGACGGCATCCAAGTCACCTTTTAAGCACTGATCCAACAGGCTTTCGACCAGCTTCAGTTCGCGCTTCGCCAGTTTGAGAATTTTTTTGTCGTAATCGCCCTGCGCCAGAGCCGCGGCCAATTTTATGTTTCCCGCCGCGATGTAGCTGTATTTTTTCTTTCCCGGGGCTAACCTGTAGTATTCGAATCGCTTCCCTTTCCGGCAGCAGCGCAGTCGTCCGGCCGGCGCTTTTTTGACAGCGGACTGCTTTGCTTTGACCAATGCCTTGAGCTCCTCCCTTCTCGATCGGAGCCATCCTATCTGGAGCTTGTTCATTTTCCTCCTTTCCGGGCCTGCGAACGATCCGCCAAAATATCGCCCGCCCAAACTCCTCAAATGCCCGGCGCGCAGCCATCCTGCTGATCGTTCCCGCCTGTATTCAGTTATAATTGTTTGGAGTTGTATTCACTTTCTCAGAATTTCGAAAGATGAATAACCGGCAAGAAGGCCGGATTTGATTTGCCAGTATTATATATCATCTGTACTTGATCCGCAATCTGTCCGCGCGCAAGCCGCTCGCCTTGATTAAATGCAGTGCATCCAATATAATTAACTGCAACCCGAACCGCACCTGCGCAAATGCAGGGCCCGGCTGCCGAGCAGAAACTTACCAAAATCTGCAGAAATTCACATCACCTACAGGAGAGCAAGGATCAAATGGACAACAATCACACATCTGCGGCAGGAAAATGCCTGCTCTTTCTATTATCTGTATCTGCCTCCGTCTTTCCTTTTCTCCGATTTGACCAGGTCCTTACCGCCCCGTCAAACAGCGTGGTGCCGGACGCGCTCACAAGCATCGGAAGCGCTCTCACCGGAACAGCCGCTGTTTCCGTCATCCTGTGCTGTGCCTTTTTCATGCTGGGAATGCGCCGGTACGACAAAGATCTGCCGGCAAAGCCCGCTTTTATTCTCTATTCGATTTTCCTTGCTCTGGTCTGGTTGACAGCCGAGAGTTTTCGGATCGACAACACGCTTCATTATCTGAACGCGGATGCGGGGCAAGTCCTCAAATCCGTGATCTACCTTGTGGGTTCCTCTTACCTGATATTTGAAGCATTATCTGCCTTTTGCCACCTGATCACGCAAAGGGAAGAAGCTTCCGCCCTTGCCGCTGAAAAGAGTGGCGGGAAATCAGCTTCCGCCCGGAACACCGAAAAGAGCTCCTGGAACTTCACCGCCCGCATCTTCGCAAAAATCGACTCCCACCCGTTCCTGTACCCTTTTGCCGGGATTCTCGCTGCCTTTGCTTTACCGGTCCTCGCCTGCTATCCCGCCTTTACCTGCAACGACTCATGGACGGAGATCCTGCAGTATCTGGGATATCTTGACTTCACATCCCACCATCCGCCCGTGCATATTGTGCTGGTCGGGTTGTTTTGCAGCGCGGGAAGAGCGCTCGGCAATATGAATGCGGGTCTGTTCGGCTTTGTGCTGTTTCAGATGATCGTGTTCGCTGCCGTTCTCGCCCACACCTATCGGGTCATGCTGTATTTGAAGGCCCCTCGGTGGCTGAGAGGTTTTTTCCTTATCTCCGCGGCTTTCGCGCCCCACTACACGAATTATATCTGCGTGATCATCAAGGACAGCCTGTATTCGATCATGCTGTTGCTCTTCATTGATGAATTTGTTCTGGCCCTGGCCGACCCGGAGGCTTTCTTTGATCCGGAAACGTCTTCCGGCACGAAATCTTTCTCTGAGCAGGAAGCTTTTTATGGCACTAAGTCTTTCGTTGGCAAAAAAGCAAACTATATCCTGTTCTTCCTGTCCGTAATGGGAGTCCTTCTATTCAGGAACAACGGAAAGCACGTCCTGTACCCTGCCTTTGCCGTTACGATTGCTGCAGTGATCATCCTTCGCCGGAAGCTCGGGAAAAAGACCATGCTGCGATCACTGGCTCTGATCGCCGCCCCGGTCCTGTGCGCCGTTCTGCTGGAGAGCAGTCTGACTGCCATTTATAAAATCGAAAAGGGAAGCGTCGCCGAAGCGCTCTCCTTCCCGTTCCAACAGACGGCTCGCACTGTATCCGAACACGGAGATGAGATCACACAGGAGGAGAGGGAAGCGATTGACGGCGTTCTGGATTTTGACAGCTTGGCCGTCAAGTACAACCCGACGATCTGCGATCCCGTGAAAGCGACCTACCGGGCAGGCGCCGACAAGGCCGCCCTCGCGCGCTACCTGGGGACCTGGTTTAAGATGTTCTTCAAATACCCTCTCTCCTACGTGAAAGCGACGCTCAACCAGAACTACCTGCTGGTCTATCCTTTCCAGGAGAATAAAGCGGTCTACTGCAGGCTGTTCAATTACGAAAAGGGCCGGAACGAGCTCATGGAGACCGTCAAAAAAGAGACCGGCCTGCATAACTCGAACAGATTCCCGGTGCTCAGGCAAATCATTTACAATCTGCAGAAACTCCTGTATTCGCTGCCGATCGCGGGGCTGTTTTTGCACCATGCGACTTATGTGATTCTGCTGTTCGCCAGCCTGATCGTGGCGCTTCATGATAAATTGTATAGGTATCTGCTTGCGGCGCTGCCAATCCTGCTCAGCGTCGTCGTGATCATCCTGGCGCCGGTGATCAAGGGGCATCCCCGCTATGCCTATCCGATCATGTATTCGCTGCCGGTCCTGTTGGCCTTCTTCATCTTCTGTAGAAATAAGTCAAAGGAATAGCTGAATCTACACAAAAAACGACCCTCCCGGTTTTAACTGAGAGGGTCGCTTTTTTGCCGTTTAAAACGACCCTCCCGTCCTACCCCGGGAGGGTCGCTTCACTTATCTCTGCACCTCTTCGATCAGCCCCATAATGATCGGAATCGCATCCGTCTGGTGGCTGGCCGCAATGGCCTCGCAATATTTTGCCCTGTTCTCGTAGAGGGCCAGCGTCTTCTCCACCAGCAGGTCGGAGGCCTTTTCGTCCTCGAGGACCTCGCTGAAGCCCTGCTGCGCGAAGGAGTTTGCGTTCAGGATCTGGTCGCCGCGGCTGCCCTTGGTCGGCAGCGGGATGAGAAGGCTGGGCTTGCCCAGAGCCAGGATCTCGCAGATGGCGTTGGCGCCCGCGCGGGAGACCAGCAGATCGGCCGCCGCGAAAATGTGCTTCAGGTCGTCCTTGACGTACTCGAACTGGCGGTAGCCGGCGGTATCCTTGAGGGACTCGTCAAAGTGGCCCTTGCCGCACAGATGCACGACCTGGAAAGTCTCAAGGAGCGCAGGCAGGTTGGCGCGCACCGCCTTGTTGACCGAGACAGCGCCCTGGCTGCCGCCCATGACCATGAGCACGGGCTTGTCCGCAGTGAAGCCGCAGATCTCCAAGCCCTTCGCGCGGTCGCCGGTGAACAGCTCGCCGCGGATCGGCGTGCCGGTCAGGACTGCTTTGCCCGAAGGGACCATCTCAAGGGTCTCCGGGAAGTTGCAGCAGATCTTCCGGGCCGCGTGAAAGCACAGCTTGTTGGCGAGTCCGGGCGTCATGTCCGACTCGTGGATCACGCAAGGAATGTGGAGGGAGCCGGCCGCCCGCACCACGGGCACGCTGACAAAGCCTCCCTTGGAGAAGACGACGTCCGGCCTGTATTTTTTGAGGAATTTCCGGGCCTCCCGGAAGCCGTTGATCACGCGGAAGGGGTCCGTAAAGTTCTTCACGTCAAAATATCGACGCAGCTTTCCCGTCGAAATTCCCACGTAGGGCAGCCCGTAATCCGCGATCAGATTCTTCTCGATGCCGTTCTTGGATCCCATATAGGTGATCTCGTAGCCGGCCTCCTGCAGATAAGGCAGCAGCGCGATATTGGGTGAGACATGACCGGCAGTCCCACCGCCGGTCAGCACGATTTTCTTTTTTGATGTATTTGTTCCCATGCTTTTCTCTATGCCTCAATGCTCCGCGGGCTTACTGTCCGATCGCCTGCTTAAGGGCGTTTGCCAGCTGGTCCGGACATGACGTGTTCTTGAATCCGCAGCGGATCCCCTCGATCTTGGGGATCACATCCTCGGCGCGCTGGCCGATGACAAGTCTGCTGATTCCCTGCAGGTTGCCGTTGCACCCGCCGGTAAAGTGTACGTCCTGGATGACGTGGTTTTCATCAAGTGTGAGGTTGATCATGGAGGAGCATGTTCCTCTGGTCTTGTACTGCATATCTCTATCTCCTATCATAGTTTTCGGTCAAAATAATGTTATCCTGATTTTTGGTCAAAACACTGTTGTCCCGGTTTTCGATCAATACAGTGTTCTGCCCGCAGATCGCCGCCCCGGCGATAACATTCCCATTTTAGCAGATGAATCAGAAATAATCCACAGGAAGTCGGCAGGTAAGAAAAAAGAATCCGCTTAATCCCCCATGAACCCTTTTAAAAAGTAATAGTGCTTTTTAAAAACCCTTCTTCGGTGGATATTCCACCGAAGAAGGGTTTTAAAACAGGACATATAGCTCTCCGAAGAGTTAGCTACCTCTTCAAAGAGTCGGGGTCATCCCCCGGTCATCCCCTCTGTATTACTTGCTCAGATCTGGTCATCCCCTCTGTATTACTTGCTCAGATCTACGCTGCGGATGATCTTGCGCAGAGGAAGAACGGACTTCGCGTTGACGGACAGCTCGTCGATGCCCATGCGAAGGAAGGTCTCTGTCAGAGTCGGGTCTGCGCCGAGCTCGCCGCAGATGCCTACCCATGTGTTGTGTCTGTGACCTGCCTCGATGGTCATCTGGATGGCCTTGAGGACTGCCGGGTGATGCGTGTCGGAGAATCTCTCCAGCTTCGCGTTCTGGCGGTCGATCGCGCAGGTGTACTGGGTCAGATCGTTGGTGCCGAGGGAGAAGAAATCAACTTCTTCCGCGAGGTCGTCTGCTACGAGAACGGAAGCAGGAGTCTCGATCATGATACCGAGCTGATACTTGCCGATCTTGTGGCCTTCCTTGATGAGCTCAGCCTTGCACTCCTCGAGGAGAGCCTTGGCTTCCATGAGTTCCCACTTGCTGATGATCATCGGGAACATGATGCCCATGTTGCCGAATGCGGATGCGCGAAGGAGAGCTCTGAGCTGCTTCTTGAAGAACTCCTTTCTGGTCAGGCAGATACGGATCGCTCTGAAGCCCAGTGCGGGGTTCTCTTCTTTGTCAAGGTGCATGTAGTCGATGGTCTTGTCCGCGCCGATATCGCAGGTACGGATGATGACCAGCTTGGGAGCCAGGGTCTCGACCACGCGCTTGTAAGCGGTGAACTGCTGCTCCTCGGTGGGCTCTTCTTTGCTGTTGAGGTAAACGAACTCGGAACGGAACAGACCTACGCCTTCCGCGTCGTTCTCGTTTACGCTGCCCAGATCGGAGGGACCGCCGATGTTGGCATAGACGTGTACGCTTGTGCCGTCGAGGGTCACGCTGGGTTTGCCCTTGAGTTCCTGAAGAAGAGCCAATTTTTTGACGTCTTCTGCATGTTTTGCGGAAAGAGTCTTCATCAGATCCTCGGTGGGCTCGATGTATACGCAGCTGTTGTAGCCGTCCAGGATCGCCATCTTGCCGTCCCAGCTGTCGTCGATCTCTTTGCACTGGATCAGGGAAGGCAGGTTCATGGAACGAGCCAGGATCGCAGTGTGGCTGTTGGAGGAACCTTCTCTGGTGATCATGCCCAGAAGAAGGGACTTGTCGAGCTTGACGGTCTCTGAAGGAGCGAGGTCTTCCGCTACCAGGATGGAAGGCTCTGTGCCCTGCATGCTGCTGGTGTCATTGCCCATAAGGAAGTCGAGAACGTCGGTCTCAACATCGAGAAGGTCAGCGCTTCTGGCTTTCATGTAAGGGTCATCCATCTCAGCGAACATCTGCGCATAGTTGTCAAATGCGGTCTTGGTCGCATACTCTGCGCTTCTCTTCTGCTCGATGATGATCTCTCTGGCGCTGTCCTGAAGGTCATCGTCTTCCAGCATCAGCTGGTGTGCCTCGAAGATCGCTGCGCTCTCTTCGCCTGCGTCTTTTTTGGCTTTTTCATAGAGAACGCCCTGCTGGTCGATCGCCTTGGCGACTGCGGCGTTGAAACGTGCAACTTCCGCGTCGACGTCTTCGATCAGACCTGTGTTGATCTCATAAACGGGAGCCTTGTAGATTTTGATCTTGCCGATCGCGATTCCGTTAAGAATGCTCTTACCTGTTGCAACAATCATGATTTAAACCCTCCTTAATTTCTAAATTCGCATTGCTTTGCAAAAGAAAGTGGCTGTCCGGCTCTTCCCGAACAGCCACACCCATAATCTCAACAGAATTAGAAGTTCTCTTTCAGGAATTTCTCGATTGCTGCTGCGCAAGCTTCTTCATCTTCACCCTCAACCTGAACGGTGATGGCATCGCCCTGCTTTACAGCCATTCCCATGAGTGCAAGGAGCTTTCTCATATCGCAGCTCTTGTCGCCCTTCCAAACAGTAATCTTGGAAGCATACTTCTTAGCTTCTTTAACGAGGATTCCGGCGGGACGAGCATGGATTCCAAGCGGATCAGTTACAGTAAAGTTGATTTCTTTCATGGCGTTTCTCCTTTTTTGCTTTGTATTCTTTTCCCCGAAATCCGTCTTACAGAGTTCGGATAACTAAACACATTATACTACAAATTGCCTGTATGAAAATAGCTCCCACACAAATTTTTATAAAATTTAGATGGGAGCTACTAATTATTTAGGCTATTTTACACAACGTTTTTTTTAGGTTATTCGGCGTCTGCTCCGAGCTTGACATCTGTGAAGTCGTCGGAGTTGGTCAGCAGAACGACTACACAGTCGGGGTGGTTCGCCTTCTTGATGGCCTCGCGGTCGAATGTCATGATGACCTGGCCGGCCTTGACCTTGTCGCCCTCAGCGACCTTGTCGTCGAAGCCTTCGCCATTCATTGCGACAGTGTCGACACCGACGTGGATCAGGACTTCCATGCCTGCCTCATTTGCAAGGCCGATGGCGTGCTTGGAATCAGCAACGGAAGTGATCTCGCCGTCGAAAGGAGCAAATACAACGCCCTCAGTGGGGTTGATGCCCACGCCTTCGCCCAGAACGCCGGAAGCGAATGTGTCATCCGGAATGTCAGCCTGTGCTACGACAGAGCCGATTGCGGGAGCAATGACCTTGCCCGCGTTGCAGCTGATGATGGCATTGGTGGGAGCCTTCACTGCGGGAGCAGGAGCTGCCGCTGCCTTCTTGGGAGCATCCTCTTTCCAGAGCACGCCGGTCAGGAAGAATGCGAGACCGCCGGAGATGGCAAGGATGATGGTGTAAAGCAGAGCGTTGTTGATGGTCAGGTATCCGGGGATACCGGTTACGCCGTAAGCTGTTGCGCCGATGCCCATGAATGCTGCTACAAGAGCGCCGACCGCGCCGCCGATCATGCCGGCGATGAAGGGCTTGAAGAAGCGCATGTTAACACCGAAGATCGCGGGCTCTGTGATACCGAGAGCTGCGGACATGGAGGAAGGAATCGCGACAGACTTTGTCTTCTGGTTCTTTGCCTTGAGACCTACTGCCAAGCAGGCGCCGAACTGAGCGAAGTTTGCTGCCGATGCGATGGGCATCCATGTGTTGAGTCCTGTCTCAGCCAGCATACCGGCCTCGATAACGTTGTACATGTGGTGAAGACCCATGACAACCGTCCAGGGATAGAGCGCGCCCATAAGGCCTGCGCCGATGGGATTGCGTACCAGAACCTTCGCGAATGCGAGGACGTATGTCTCAGCGGTAGCGAAGATAGGGCCGATGATCCAAAGAGTGAAGAAAGCAGTTACAAATACAGTGGTCAGAGGAGTTACGAACAGGTCGATCATCTCCGGAACGTGCTTGTGCAGCCATTTCTCAACCTTGCTCATGAGGAAGACTGCGATAATGACCGGTATGACGTGGCCTTGGTAGCCCGATCTCTGGATCGTGACAATGTTGCCGATCAGATGCCATCTCGGGATCACGCCGTCCGTGACGCCGAAGAAGGAGTTGATCGCCTCCGTATTAGCGACGTTCCAGCCATTAAGGAATGCGGAGTGGATCATCAGAAGGCCGATGACCGCGCCCAGGAAGATGTTGCCGCCGAATACGCGCGCCGCGGAAACTGCTACGATAACGGGCAGATATGCGAAAGCGGTATTAGCAACTGTATCCAGGAATGCGAACCAGTCGCTGTTGCCGAATCCGAGTCCGGGGATCTTGGCGAGCGCCTCGACCAGACCCATCATAAGACCGGATGCTACGATCGCGGGCAGGATCGGAACGAAAACGTCACCGACTGTCTTGAGAGCCTGTCTCCAGATGGGAGCCTTGGCTGCTGCCGCTGCCTTGACGTCATCCTTGGTGCCGGCCTGTACGCCGGTGATCTTGATGAATTCGTCGAAGACCTTGTTGACGGTACCTGTACCAATGATCAGCTGAAGCTGTCCATTGGACTCGAACATACCCTTGACACCCTCTACATTGTCAAGAGCTTCCTTGTTGACCTTGCCGTTATCTGCGATAACCAGGCGAAGTCTTGTGGCGCAGTGCGCTGCGGATACGACGTTCTCGCCGCCGCCGATATTGTCGGCGATCTCTTGGGCACACTTATGATAATCCAATGCCATAGTTTTCCCTCCCTTTCATTTCGGAACAATGGGTTTTCATGAAACTGTAATCGTTTTCAGTCTCATATATTTTATTTTAATTTAATATTTATTGTATGTAAACCCCGTTTTCCGTAAAACTTGTCAGTATCAATTTGTGCAAAATAGCCAATTAGCGAATCAGTTACACCAGTCCCAGCTGTTCGAACGCCTTCGCCAGCCCGTCCTCTTCGACAGAAGGGCAAACGAGGTCGCTGATCTCCTTGAGCGCCTGCGCGCCGTTCGCCATGCAGACACTTGTGCCGACCGTCCGGATCATTTCCAGGTCGTTCATGCTGTCACCGAATCCGTATGTATCCGATACCGGAATGCCCAAGTGCTCGCACACGCGAAGGATAGCGCGGCCCTTGTCGTATTTGCGGTTGATCAGCTCCCCGTTGATGCATCTGTGCGACGGGTCCGTGATCTCCTGGATCACAAAGTTGTACCTGTCCTCGAGAGCCTCTCTGGCAGGGATCAGCTGCTCCGGATGCAGGCACATGATCACGACTTTGTAGGCCGGCCTCCCGTCGTACTCGCTCATGGGGCGGATCCCAAGGCTCCCCGCCAGGGTCTTCCGCCAGCGCTCGATCTCGCTGTTCCCCTTGCTGTCCGGCCCGATCGAGCTCTCTATGAACGCGCCGATGTCGGAGTCGCCGAACGCGCCGTCCCTGGACTCGACCGTGCAGAATACTCCCTTTTCATGGAGCTTTTCCACTGCGATCCTCGTCTCCTCCTCCGTCATCGGCATGTCGTAGATCAGCTCGTCGCCGACCGTGACATGACCGCCGGCGCAGGAGATCACGCCGTCGAAATCATATTTCAGAAGCGGAGCCAGCATTCCGGGATTGCGGCCCGAGCACAGAAAAACCAGATTTCCCTTCTTCTGCGAAGCCCTGATCGCGTCCAGCGCGCTCTGCGGCGGCTCGTTGGATCCGGGCATGGTAAGTGTTCCGTCAATGTCAAGAAATATCAGTTTTCTACCCATCTTTTTCCTCTATAACAAGCAATTAAAAGTCAGTAAATGAAAGCAGGCAAGCGAACCGTTACAAAGATTCTCTCTCGATAATCCGGTATCCGAGCTTAATGCTCTTATGACCCGCGCTCTCACCGGTTTCCGCCTCTCCTTCCGTCTCCCCGATCAGTTCCAGAAGGAGTCTGGCCGCTTCGGATCCGCAGCGCCTCTGGTGGAGCTTTACAGTCGTCAGGGTGGGCGTTGAAATGAGATCCGCCCAGTTGTCGCCGACGCCGGCGATCATGACGTCATCGGGGATCCGCTTTCCTCTTTCCTTGAGCGCTTTCATGGCGCCGTGGGCGATGATGTCCGTCGCGCAGATGACGCCGTCCAGATCCGGGTTCTCTTCCAGCAGTTCTGTCATGGCCTGATACCCGCTCCGCGCCTTAAAGTCGGCGATCCGCATGGGCAGATTGTCCGCGTCAAAGCCCGCCCGGCGCAGCGCCTCCCGGCAGCCCTCGTGCCTTGCAAGGCCCGCCGCCTTATCTTCCTCCAGAACGCCGATGTAGACGATGCGCTTGGCGCCTCTTCGGATCATCAGCTCTGTCAGCTCGCGCACGGCGTTAAAGTCATCGTGATAGACGCAGGGCATGCCTTCGAAATTCTGTCCCGTGATCACCAGCGGCAAGGTGCAGCTCTCGAGGGAGACCTTCTTGATCTCGCTGAGCGTCGTGGCCATGAGAATGATCCCGGCTACGCGGCTGCTCTGCATGATATCGAGGTATTGAAGCTCTCTGTCTTTTGACCTGTCCGTATACCCGAGCACTGTCATGTAGCCCTTTTCAAGCAATTCTTCCGCGATTCCGTCCATCAGCGAATTGACGGACTCGGACATGATCCTGGGCACGATGACGCCGACCTGCCTCACCTTGCCGGTCCGCATTGTCTTGGCCATCAGGTTGGGGCGATAGCCGGTCTCTTCGATTGCCCGCGCCACTCTCTCCTTTTTGTCTTTGCTGAGAGGTCCTCCGTTGAGATACCTGCTCACGGCCGCGGGAGATACTCCCGCAAGCCGTGCTACTTCCTTAATCGTCATATGCAAAACTCCTCATGCCTTGCGATCAAGCTTGGGATGCGCTTTTTTGGCAAAAGGTTTGTTGAATGTCGTCATCAGCCATACAAAGCTGTATCCGGGAAGGCGGATCGCCTTGGCCGCTTTGGGCTCGCCCGTGACCAGATCGTAATAGTCTTCCTTCTCATCCACCCACGCGATCTGCTCGTTGGCGCTGAAGTTGAAGAAGGCGAGGAGCTTCTCACCGTTGAAGTATCTGCCGATTCCCAGAATGTGGTCGTTCCAAGGCTCGATGATCCATGCGTCGGCGTCGTTCTCGAATACGCAGTACTCCGCGCGGATCTCCTCCAGCTGGCGCAGTGCCTTGAAGATGCGGTTCTCCCTGGTTCCGGGGATATGCCTGCGCTCCGCTTCCTCCCAGTTCATGTCGCCTCTGTGCAGATAGCGGCTGTCGTCGGCCTTGATGGGATCGTCGTGATACGTGTAATCGTTCAGCTGGCCGATCTCGTCGCCGGCGTACAGGACCGGGATGCCGCTCTGGGTCAGCAGGAAGGCGTGCAGCATGATGTCCAGGCTGATGCCGCGGTCGATCTTCCAGTCGACGTTCTCATACTCGGCCGCCTCGATGCCGCAGAGGGAGGCCGTCGTTCCGCAGAGTCTGGCGTCGCCCAGGCGCGGGTCGTCGTTGTAGAGCTCGCCGCGGGCGTCGCTGTTATAGCCCTTGCCGGTCAGATAGTCGTTGAGGTACTTCTTGTGGGGCACTTCCGTCATGCCGAACTGCTTCAGGTACTCGTAATCCAGTCCCCAGCCGATGTCGTCGTGGCAGCGCAGGTAGTTCAGGAATGTGTACTGATGCGGCAGCGCGAAGACGCTCTCCATCTGGTGCCTGAGCAGGCGCACGTCGTGGGTCGCCACGGTGTGCCATGTGCTGGCCATTGTGGTGACGTTGTAGAGCATGTGGCACTCCGGCTTCTCAAGGGTGCCAAAATAGGGAACGACCTTACTGGGCTCCATGACAACTTCGCCAAGGAGCAGGGTTCCGGGGCAGACCACCTCGGTCGCCATGTGCATCAGGCGCACCAGTGTGTGGACCTGCGGGAGATTGCGGCAGGGCGTGCCGATCTCTTTCCAGATATAAGGCGTCGCATCCAGGCGGATGATGTCCACGCCGTGGTTGCAGAGATTTAACATATCCGCCGTCATGTCGTTGAAAACGACCGGATTGGCGTAGTTGAGATCCCACTGATAAGGCCAGAAGGTGGTCATGACCACTTTGTTCACTTCCGGGCACCAGGAGAAATTGCCGGGCGCCGTCTGCGGGAAGACCTGAGGAACGGTCTTCTCGAACTCGTTCGGAATCGTCCAGTCGTCATAGAAGAAAAATCTGTCCTGGTATTCCTTCTCGCCGGCCTTGGCGCGCATGGCCCACTCGTGGTCCTCGCTGGTGTGGTTCATGACGAAGTCCAGACACACGCACATGCCGCGGGTGTGGCAGTCATCGGCCAGCTCCGCCAGATCTTCCATGGTTCCCAGCTCCGGCTGCACTTTGCGGAAGTTGGAGACCGCGTAGCCGCCGTCGCTCCGGTCCTTGGGGCTCTCCAGAAGGGGCATCAGGTGCAGATAGTTGACGCCGCACTCCTGAATGTAGTCCAGATGGCTCTTGACGCCCTTGAGATTTCCGGCAAAACAGTTCGTGTACATGAGCATCCCAAGCATATCATTGCCCTTGTACCAGTCCGGTGCCGCCTCGCGGGCCTCGTCCCACTCCTTGAGAAGCGGGCTCCTCTGCTGATAGTACTCGTACATCATGTCGCAGAAGTAATCAAAAGCCTGCTGATCATTGTGGTAGAGCTCGCTGTACAGCCATTTCATCTCGTCGTAGTGCCTGGTCAGGCGCTTTTTAAACGTTTTGTCCCATTTTTTGTCCTCGAACATATGGTAACCTCCCTGTAAAATTCAGAAATGTGTAATCGTTTTCATTACGTTTTCATTATAAGGGAATTCGTCCCACCGGCGCAATTTTGATAACGACGAAACTGCCGCTGTGTTTTTGTGCACTTTTCCTTTCAGTTCACCAGCACAGCCGCCGACTCCGACGCCAGCTCGATCGTAAGTATTCCGTTTTCAACCTGATAATTCTTCCTGGGGTAGGCGAGAAAGCCGCTCTGATTGGTCAGAAAGCGCAGCTTCATCTGCGAGGAGGCCTGCACGCCCGCATAGAGCACGGGGATCTTCGCCGTCACCGTCTCATCGCCGTTGTTGATCACCACTACCGCGGAAGACTCCCTGTCAAACCTGCCGTACGAGAGCATCCCCGGTCCGTCCGCGAGCCGGATCAGCGATCCCGTCCGAAAGCACTTGTATTCCTTGCGCATCCGGATGAGTTCCCTGTGGAAGCGGATCATCTCCCGGTCCTCGTGTCCCCAGGGATACGTCCGCCGGTTGTCCGGGTCGGCGAACCCGCATACCCCCGCCTCGTCTCCGTAATAGAGGGTCGGCGCGCCGGGCCATGTCATCTGCAGGACGGCCGCCTCGCGGTAGACGCTCTCGCGGACGTCCTCAGCCGCCGCCGCGGTGCCCAGTGTGGCCAGCCGCCCCACTTTCAGGCCCGTTCTGGTGAGGAACCTTGAGTGGTCGTGGTTGGAGAGCTGGTTCATGCTGCACATGAGCGCCGCCTCCGGCATATCTTCCTGCCCTTTCCACCTCATCGCGTCCCAGAACCTGTCCGGATCTCCTATATAGTCCGGGTGGAAGGCGTCATTGTGCTTCTCCATTCCTGTCAGGAACCACGTCACCGGGTCCATAAACCCTTCGTAGTTCATGATGGTGTCCCACTCGCCGCCGCCCAGCCACCTGGCCGAGTCCACGTAGTTCTCCGCCAGTATGATGGCGTCGGGGTTGGCCTTCTTCACGACTTTGCGGAACCGATGCCAGAAGTAGTGGTTGAAAATTTCCGAGTGCCCCAGGTCCGCCGCCACGTCCAGGCGCCATCCGTCCGCGTTGTAGGGCGGGGACACCCACTTGGCCGCCACCCGCAGGATCTCGTCGCGCAGCCCCATGGAGTTCTCGTAGTTGAGCTTGGGCAGGGACGGGAACCCCCACCAGCTCTCATAAGTGTCGTTGTCCGGCCACGCTTCCTCTTCGAAGTCAAAATAGTCCCTGTAGGACGAGTCTTTCCTCGTATAGGCGCCCGGCGCATGGCTTCCGTTATTCAGATAGATCTTCTCCCGGTCCATCCACCTGTGGAAGGACCCGCAGTGATTGAAGACGCCGTCCAGGATCACGCGGATCCCGCGCCTGTGCGCCTCGCGCACCAGCTTCGCGAACAGCCTGTCGCTGGCCTCAAGGTTCGCCGGATCGGTCACCCGGCACTTGTACTTGGAGGCCTTGCTGTTGTCCTTAGCATTCCTGGGGAGGACGGAACCCTGATCGTGCACTATTTTGCCAAAGTGCGGGTCTATGTGGTCATAGTCCTGCGTGTCGTATTTGTGATTGGAGGGCGAGACGAAGATCGGGTTGAGGTAGATTGCCTCAATGCCCAGGTCCTCCAGGTAATCCAGCTTGTCGATGATTCCCTGCAGGTCGCCCCCGTAGTGCTCGCGCGTGTCGTCCGCCTTCGGCGGGCTGTACCAGTCGTCGATGTGCCTGACCTGGCCGCCGTTGTAGGCGTACTCGCCGGTCACCACGTCGTTGGAGCGGTCCCCGTTGTAGAACCGGTCCGTGAAGATCTGGTACATCACGGCGCCCTGCG
Organism: Lachnospiraceae bacterium; assembly: GCA_045546175.1. GTDB lineage: Bacteria > Bacillota > Clostridia > Lachnospirales > Lachnospiraceae > CAG-791. The sequence goes on from JAZQCI010000017.1 coordinate 16,578, forward strand.
CCCATTCCGGCGTCTTGAACTGCGGGGCAAAATACCACCAGCCCTCGGTCGCGGACTTCTTTCCGGCGGTTTCTGCATGTGCGGCAGAATCGACGGCTTCCGCCTCCGCGGTGGAGTCGGCGGTTTCGGCCTCCGCGGCGGAGTCGGTGGCTTCCGCATTTGCGGCGGAGTCGGCGGCTTCGGCCTCTTCCTCACTCTCCCGCACTGCTCCTTCGCCGTTTTCAGCCTTTACGGCCTCTTCCGGCCACTCGACTCCGGTGCGCTTGTAGAGGATCTCCTCCCCCGTCCCCGCAAGTCTGAGCCTGAAGGCATAGCGGACCGGCTTATCGTCCGTCGTGATCTGCGCCGAAAAATAGATAAAATGGGCGTTTTCCTTCTCGACCTGCATGCGGACTTCGCCCTGATCGGTCAGCAGTGTGCTCCTGTCCACATCGCCCGCCCCGGTCCGGAGACGGATGCGGATCACGTAATGCTTCTTCCCGTACTTTTTGAGAGGCTTTATGGTCTGCACTTTCAGGAATTCCTGTGTCTGGTCTGTAAAAAGTGCTCTCCCGTTCAGCAAATCATCGTGCATTTCAAGTACCCTGACATGTAAAAACCCCGCAGCGCTCGCGCCTTTCGTTTTAAGGAGACCTCAAAACGGATGCCGAAAGCCTGCGGGGGTAAAATCCCTGCAACGTAAAAAAGACAGCGCTTGGGGGACTGTCTTTTTTAGAGAAGGTATTCTTCTAAATGGGGTATAGCAAAAACTTATAATGTATTGGGGGGTTACAAGCATATAGTAGCAAATCGCCCCCCAAAGATAAATTCGCAGAATTCACAAAGTTCACAAAAGTTGAAAATGTGAATTGTACATTATTCACAGTGCTGTTTTTGCAGATCTGATTAACTCCCCTGCAGAATAACTCCCCGTTTGTCGGCCGCATTACGCGTTCGCGGGCGCCGCACCCCCGGCAAAGAGCGCATCGAACTCCTCGCCTGTGATCTTTTCTTTCTCCATCAGAAGATCCGCCGCTTTGTACAGGATGTCTTCGTGCGTAACGATGATCTCCTTTGCCTTTGCGTAGCACTCCGTGATGATGCGGCGCACTTCCTTGTCGATCTCACCGTTAATGTACTCGCTGTGCTTGTTCTCATGGCCGAGATCATAACCCAGGAAAACATCGTCGGTCTCCTGCTCGTAGTTGATGGTTCCTATTCTTTCCGACATGCCGTAGCGCATGACCATGTGCCGCGCGATGTTGGTCGCCTGGCGGATGTCCGCGGACGCGCCCGTCGTGATGTCGTCCAGCACCAGTTCCTCGGCAATTCTGCCGCCCAGGCTCACCATGATCTCCTGGAGCATCCTGCCCCTTGTCATGTACATCTCGTCCTTCTCGGGCAGCTGCATCGTGTAGCCGCCGGCTCCCATTCCCGTAGGAATAATGGAAATCGTGTAGACACGCCCCACTTTGGGAAGTTCATGGAAGAGGATCGCGTGTCCGGTCTCGTGGAAAGCGGTGATCCGCTTCTCCTCGGGAGTGATGACGTGGCTCTTCTTCTCCTTGCCGATGCCGACGCGAATGAACGCCTCTTTGATATCGGACTGCATGATGAAGGACCTGTTAGCCCTTGCCGCGCCGATCGCGGCTTCATTCATGAGGTTCTCAAGATCCGCTCCGGAGAATCCGGCCGTTGTGCGGGCGATCTCTTTCAGATCGACGTCCTCGGCGAGCGGTTTCTGTCTGGAGTGCACTCGGAGGATGTCCTCCCTGCCCTTGACGTCCGGTCTGCCCACAGAAATCTTTCTGTCAAAGCGCCCGGGACGAAGGATCGCGGGATCGAGGACGTCCACGCGGTTGGTCGCCGCCATGACAATGATGCCCTCGTTGACGCCGAAACCGTCCATCTCCACAAGGAGCTGGTTCAGCGTCTGCTCGCGCTCGTCGTGGGAGCCGCCCAGGCCCGTGCCTCTGCGCCTCGCCACCGCGTCGATCTCATCGATGAAGACGATGCAGGGCGCGTTTTTCTTGGCCTCATCGAACATATCCCTGACACGGGATGCTCCGACACCGACGAACATTTCGACAAAGTCCGAACCCGAAATGCTGAAGAACGGCACGCCCGCCTCTCCGGCGACGGCCTTGGCCAGCAATGTTTTGCCGGTGCCCGGTGCGCCTTCGAGCAGAACGCCCTTGGGGATGCGCGCGCCGACCTTTGTGTATTTGCCGGGGTCCTTGAGGAAGTCGATGATCTCCTCCAGGTCCTCTTTCTCTTCCTGAAGTCCCGCCACGTCATCCAGCGTGACGCCGCTGTTCCTGGACAGCCTGGCCTTGCTCTTGCCAAAATTCATCATCTTGGCGTTGGATCCGCCGCCTGCGTTCTGCGCGTTCATCATGTAGAAGAAGAACAGGCAGACCACGACCACCAGAATCGTGGGCAGCACGCTGATCATGAAGACGTTGTCGGACGGGATGTCCTTCACTACGGGTTTGATCCCCGCTTCCCGCGCTGTTTTCTCAATTTCCGCGATCTGCGTCGCGTACAAAATATTGCGGCTGCCGTCACCAAGCACCACCATCGCGTATCCCGTGTCATTTTCACGGTTGGGCGTGATGGTCACGTCCGTGACCTTGCCGTTTTTCAGGTCCTCCTGAAAGTCTTCGAGCTTGTAGCTGTTCTGTCCGGATGTGAACGATCCGCGGATCATAGGTGAAAACACGAATACGAACAGCATCAGGAGCAATACCGGAAGCAGGAGACTATTAAATGTTCTCGGTCTCTGTCTTTTATCCAACCTTCTACCTCAGTTTCACATTCAAAACTCGCAGAGCGAGTCGCTGCGCCGCGCTCGGGCTGCATTCCCGGCTCGCAGCGCGAACCATTGCGCCGCGTTCGGCCCACGGGCTGCCCTTCGGCAGCGCTGCCTTTCCGCGCGCGTCTGCATTCAGTTACTCTTCAGAGAATTCCACCACTCCGATGAAAGGAAGATCCCTGTATTTCTGGTCAAAGTCCATGCCGTAGCCGACCACGAACTGATCCGGGATCACAAATCCGGTGTAGTCCACTTCCAGGTCCACGACGCGGCGCTCGGGCTTGTCGAGCAGTGTGCAGGTGCGCACGCTCGCGCAGCCTCTCTGTTTGAACACTTCCTCGAGATAAAACAGCGTGCGCCCGGAGTCCACGATATCCTCCACGATGATGACATCGAGGCCTTCGATCGGATCGTCCAGATCCTTCTTGATCCTGACAATACCGCTGGACTTGGTCCCGCTTCCATAACTGGATACCGTCATGAAGTCCATGGATACCGGCACGTTGATCCTCTTGGCAAGCTCGCACATAAAGAAGCAAGCCCCTTTCAAAATACAGACCAGATGTACGTTCTTTCCCTCATATTCCTTCGAGATCTGATCTCCAAGCTCTTTAATCCTTGCGTTAACCTGCTCTTCACTGATAAGTTCTTTGATAGTCTCGCGCATAATACCCTCATTTCCTAATTGTTATTGATGCCTGTGTCCATGTTGTCAATGCTGCCTGCAGGTGTCCGGCTTCCCGGCTGTCTCTGGGCGCCGGGCCGTTTTCGGCCTTTCAGCCGTCTTCGGATGCCGGGCCGTTTCCGGCCTCCGGGTTGTTTCCGGCCTTCCAGCGGATCTCCAGGATCCTGCTCGTATGCTCACTCACCATATATGCGGCACTGATCCTGCCGCTGTCTGAAGAGTTCCCATTCCCCGAATCAGGCGCCTCTGCTGCACCCGCCGGAATCCAAAGGATCTCACCCCCGATCGTCGGAAGGACGATCCTGTCGCGAAGCTGCGCCGGCACTTTTGCGTCGATCATATAGCGCGCGATCGTCTTAGATCTGCCGCTTTCATCGAGCGTTATGCGGTCCCCTCCACGCCGGGTTCTGAAACTTGGAAACGCTCCTATTTTATCATAATCGAACCATTTCGTATACTGCTTTCGGGACACCGCCGCCATATCCCCGTCAAAATCCAGTACCCTGCACTCGTATTCCGCGGCGGACATGGGCCACCTGCGGGAGGCGGCTGTAGCTGCGGTATTTCCTGCGTAAAAGAGCAGTCTGTCATACACCTTCTCCACACGGACGCCTCCGAACACGTCCAGCTGACCGTTTCCGTTTTTCTGCGCCAGCTGCAGAACTGCCTGCACATGCTTATCAAGAAGATCTTTTTTCCTGCCCGCCAGGTCTGCGATCACACCGTAAACAACTCTTCTGCGGATCAGGGGTGGATATCGCAGCAGATTCGGGATAGAAACAATTTCAATTGATTCCCCATATGTGCTGCTTTCCTCGTGTGTTCTGCATTCTCGGCGTGTACTGCATTCCTCGTGTATTCTGCATTCCTCCGCCGCTTTCTCCGTCTCCGCTCTGAGAAATTCTTCTGCCTCGGCAGCTTCCTCAGAAGCCCTTACTATATGCTCCTGCGCGCCTTTATTGATCTGCTCCAGAAGCGGGATAATCCGGCGCCGCAACAGGTTCCTTGAATAACGGACATCCTCATTGGTCTCATCCTCTCTCCAGGAAATCCCCCGTGCGGCAAGAAATTCTTCGATTTCCCTGCGGCTGCATGTGAGCAGGGGCCTGATAATCCTTCCGCTCACCGGCAGCATACCGCGAAGTCCGGTCAGCCTGCTGCCTCTGACCAGGTTGAAAAGCACCGTCTCCGCCTGATCTTCCCTGTGGTGGGCGACGGCAATGCGGCAATTTCCGTTCTGTCTGGAGGCGAGGGTTTCCTGCTCAGGAATGTCCTTGCTCCCGGGCATGTGCTCAATCGCGGCCATGTGCTCACTCTCAGGCATGTGCTCATTCCCGGGCAGTTGCTCCCGGTCCCACCGATCCGCCGCCTTTTCAAGCGCCTCATAGCGCAGCTGTCTTGCGGCTTCTTCCACGCTCAATCCATGGTCCCCGGCGAATCCGGCCGCATCCACATAGGCGGCTTCAAAGGGAATATCTGCCCGCTCGCAATATTCCGCAACATAATCCAGATCGCCGGCCGCGCTCTCGCGAAGCCCATGATGGACATGGAAAACCTTAAGCTGCAGACCGGCGCGGGGCTGCAGCTCCCTGAGCACCTCGAGAAGGCACATGGAATCCGCCCCGCCGGACACGGCAACCAGTATGCGGCTGCCTTCTTCGACCATGTTATTGGCGGTCATGTAGTTGTAAATTCGATCAATCATGTCTGTTTTCCGGATCCTTTTATATCTTCTCTGCGTGGGACCGACGAGTAACAAACTTTTTCTGTGCCGTCGGGGTGTCCTTTGGCTTGTTCCGTGTTGTTCTGGCTTGGGGTGACCGACGAACAACAAACTTTTTTCACTTCGTCGGGGTGTGTTTGGCTTGTTCCGTGTTCTTCTGGCCTGGGGTGACCGACGAACAACAAGTTTTTACGATATCGTCGGGCTGTGTTTAGCTTGTGCCAGTTTGTTTCTGGCCTGGGGTGACCGACGAATACCAAATTTTTTCCATATCGTCGGGGTGACGATAGCTTCTGCCAGCCTGGAGTGCCCTGACGCAACCGACGAACAACAATTTTTTTCATATCGTCGGGGTGATGATGGCTTCTGGCGCTCTGGAGTGCCCTGACGCAACCGACGAATAACAAATTTTTTCCATATCGTCGGGGTGACGATAGCTTCTGCCGCCCTGGGGCGCCCCGGCCCTGGACCAACCGACAAATAACAAACTTTTTCAGATCGCCGGGCTTTCGACTGCCCTCCCGTTCCTTTTATGCATATTTTTATGCATATTATGCATAATCCTTGTAAAATGATCCCTTAAAACTTCATTTTTGAGAACAAAGGGTTTCAGAAGACACATATGAGAAAATTTCCCATTGCATATATGCAATTTTAATGCATATTTTTCATTCGGACGTCGCCGCCGTGATATGCCGATCAGACGTCGCCGCTGTATTGCAGATCAGGCGCCACCGCTGTATTGCAGATCAAGCGCCGCCCTCCATAAAGAAAGAAAAGCCGCCGCCTGCCGGCGACAGCCTTATCATTCAGAAGTTCCCTTATCATTCAGAAGTTCCTTCTTTAAAGATCACTTCACCCTCGTAGACCAGCCCCAGCTTCTCTCTGGCAATCTCCTCGATGTACTCTCTGGTCTGCGTGTATTCCTTGTATTCTTCAATATCCTGCTGGCGCTGCTCTTCTTTGACCTTGGCAGCTTCCAGCTCCGCGATCCTCTCTCTGTTTGAATGGAGGCGGCTGGCAAGACCTGCACAGGCTACCAGGATCACGACGATCAGGATTCCGACGACCACCGCGGCAATTCCCATGCTGAGCCTATTCTGATCATTATGCTTTACAGATTTCTCAAATGTCATTAGCCTCTCCTTGTCCGTGCTCGCCGCCGGCCACCGCGCAGCGGCTCACTTCGCGAACCTTGAATTATGTGATCCCGACTGAATCGTAGTTCCATCTTACCCCTCTTTTTCGGACTGCGTCAATGCGCCCGGTAAAGAGTTTAGAAAGAGTTCAGAAATGCGGCTCCGGATGCGGCATCAGGCAAGTCCCACTGTGTTCACTCTTCTTCAGGGCCGCTGCTTTCCGCCTTCTCCTCGGTGGGCAGATAGCGGAACATGTCCGCGGCAGCTTCCTTGCGCACATTTTCCTGCACTGCGAGAACCTCTACCTTAGTCTCCCGGTTTCCGAAGGCAATCCCGATGATGTCGCCCGGCTTCACTTCCGCGGAAGCTCTTGCCACTCTTCCGTTGAGCGTGACCCTTCCGTTGTCGCAGGCCTCATTGGCCACCGTGCGCCTCTTGATCAGCCTTGAGATCTTAAGATATTTATCAAGTCTCATTGATTTCTCCCAATAAATCGAATCAGGACCCGATGCACCGGCCAACAAGCCCGACGCCGGATCGCAAACCCGATAATTGCTGATAATAAAGCCCGGAGATATCACTCCGGGCTTTCTGTTACATAAATACTGATATCGCGTCGATCAGTTGATCGCGTCCTTCAGGGCCTTGCCTGCCTTGAACTTAGGGGACTTGGAAGCCTTGATGTCCAGGGGCTGACGAGTGTGAGGGTTGATACCTACTCTTGCAGCTCTCTCGCTGACTTCGAAAGTGCCAAAGCCAACCAGCTGAACCTTGCCTCCCTTAGCGAGCTCGTCAGCTACTGTATCTGTGAAAGCCTTGAGAGCCTTCTCTGCATCTTTTTTGGTAAGTCCGGCCTTATCAGCGATTGCTGCGATCATATCTGTCTTATTCATTTTCATTCCTCCTGATCAAATTAGGGAGCGCTTACTCCCATGAATACCTTTTAAATATATATAATAGGTTTCCATACGTTTGTCAACCAGTGAAGTGGGCGAAACGCTTCACAAGATATTCTTTATTGTTGTGCTCAGGAACGTTTAGTACGTCCTCCAGCATCTGTGTCAAAATAGTGCCCATCTCTTTTCCCGGCCTGATGCCGAGCGCGATCAGATCCGACCCTTTTACGGCCAGATCCTTCAGATTCAGGCAGTCTCCCCGCTCTATGATCCGCGAGTAGAGCCCGCCCAGCGTATCGAGGATCTCCTGCTTTTCTTCCCGCTGGAAGGTGCTCTGGGCCAGCATATCCGCCTGCTTCACCTCCAGAAAGAGCGGGAACAGGTCCTCTCCGATCTTGACGACGGCCCTGCGCACCGCGGGTTCCGTCAGCCTGACCTGCATGTCATGCCACTTTACAAGGGGCAGAACCTGCCGGATGGTCGCATTGTCGTATTTGAACCTCTTCAGGATCGACCGCGCCATCTCGTACCCCACATCCGCGTGGCCGTAGAAATGATCGATTCCTTTTTCGTCCGTCGTGCGGCAGGCCGGTTTCCCCATGTCATGCAGCAGCATGGACAGGCGGAGCACCCTGTCCTTCCGGACCAGGCTCACCCCCTTCAGGATATGCTCTCCCACTGTATAGCAGTGGTGGGGGTTATTCTGCTCGGTTTCCATGCATCTGTCGAATTCCGGCAGGAACTCTTTTGTTATTCCCGCCTTCCAGGCCGTTCTCAGAAGGTCCGGCCTGTCCGACATAAGAGTCTTCTCGAGCTCCTCCCGTATCCTCTCGGCGCTGATCTTCTGCAGGTTCGGCGCCAGGTCGGAAGCGGCTTTTAATGTGGCCTCCTCGATCTCATAGCCCAGCTGGGCGCTGAAGCGCACCGCCCGCATGATCCGGAGCGCGTCTTCCGAAAAGCGCTGCGCCGGGTCCCCGACCGCGCGAATCAGCCCTCTCTCCAGGTCCTTCTGCCCGCCGAAGAGGTCGATCAGCCCGCCTCTGCCGTCATAGGCCATCGCGTTGATCGTGAAATCCCTTCTTTTCAGGTCCTCCTCCAGGCTTGGCGTAAAAGTCACTTCCTTGGGATGGCGGCCGTCCTCATAGACGCCGTCCACCCTGAAAGTAGTCACTTCATAGCCGACCGCGCCGCACATGACGGTCACTGTCCCGTGCTTGAGGCCTGTATCGATGGTCCTGGGAAACAATTTTTTGACTTGTCCCGGCAATGCCGAAGTAGTGATGTCCCAGTCGTGGGGCTCCCTCCCGAGAAGTGCGTCGCGCACACAGCCGCCGACTACGTAAGCCTCATAGCCGGCTCCCTGAATCGTCTCAAGGATGCTGTTCACTTGTTCCGGAATCCGGATCTGCACCTGATTCTGCACGCGATCACCTCTTCTGTGCGGAATGTGCGTCACACGGCCGCCTTTCCGGCTCCGCTCGACGCACATTCACCTCTTCTTTACGGTCTGATGATCAATATGCTCTGCCCCAGTAGACCATCTTTGTGGCGGGTTTGCCGCAGCAGACGCACACGTCGCTCAGTTTTTCCTGCTTGTAAGGGATGCAGCGGCTGGTGACGGAGTAATCTTCCTTGATCTTCTCCTCGCACTCTCTGCTGCCGCACCACATGGCCTTTACAAAGCCCTTTGTCTCCTCGAACAGAGCCTCGAAAGTCTCCTTGTCGGGGGCTTCGAAGGTATGCTCCTCGAGGTGCTTTTTTGCCCTCTCATACATGTCCTTCTGGATCATGGGAAGAAGCTCCGCGACCTTCTGAGGAAGATCCGCGATGTCGCAGGCGATCTTCTCGCGGGTGTCGCGGCGGACAACTACGCACTTGCCCTCGGCGATATCCCTGGGTCCGATCTCCACGCGGAGCGGAATGCCTCTCATCTCCTGCTCGGCGAACTTGAATCCCGGGCTCTTGTCGGTCTCGTCGACCTTAACGCGGAAATCGGAGAGCATCTCCTTGATCTCGGCAGCCTTCTCGAGGACGCCCGCCTTCCTCTGCTGGATCGGAATGATCATGACCTGAGTGGGAGCGATCTTAGGAGGCAGCACGAGACCGGAATTGTCGCCGTGCACCATGATGAGTGCTCCGATGATTCTGGTGGAAAGTCCCCAGGATGTCTGGAAAGCGTATTTCAGCTTATTATCCTTGTCTGTGAACTGGATCCCGTAGGCCTTCGCGAAGTCATCGCCGAAGTTGTGGCTGGTTCCGGACTGCAGCGCCCTGCCGTCGTGCATGAGCGCCTCGATGGTATAGGTCGCGATAGCGCCCGCGAATTTCTCCTTGTCGGTCTTGCGGCCCTTGATGGTAGGGATCGCGAGGTCCTCCGCGCAGAAGTCCGCATAGACTTCGAGCATCAGCTTCGTCCTCTCTTCCGCCTCCTCCATGGTGGCGTGGACGGTGTGTCCCTCCTGCCACATGAACTCTCTGGAGCGAAGGAAAGGTCTTGTCTCTTTCTCCCAGCGCACGACGCTGCACCACTGGTTGTAGTTCTTGGGGAGGTCTCTGTAGGAGTGGACCTCATCCTTGTAGAAATCGCTGAAAAGGGTCTCCGATGTGGGACGCACACAGATTCTCTCCTGCAGCTCTTCCTGTCCGCCGTGGGTGACCCAGGCCACCTCGGGAGCAAATCCCTGAACCAGGTCGCTCTCTTTGCTGAGAAGGTTCTCCGGGATCATCATAGGAAGGTAGACGTTCTCTACGCCGACAGCCTTGAAGCGCGCGTCCAGATGCTTCTGGACCGCCTCCCAGAGGGCATATCCCGCAGGTTTGTAAACCATGAATCCCTTGATATTGGAATAGGCGATAAGTCCCGCCTTAATTACTACGTCTGTATACCATTGTGTGAAATCCTCGTCCATGGATGTGATCTCAGCAACCAGTTTCTTCTGATCTGCCATTTACTGTTGACTCCTCTCTGAAATGATTATATTTTCATGCACCGCCTCAAAAGCTGTCGCTGGCGCCCTTTCTGCGATCTCCCAGCTGCAGTCTGTTCACTGCCGAGAAGATCGCGCGAACCGAAGCCCTCGTGATATTGGAGCTGACGCCCACGCCGTAAGTGATCCTGCCGGTCTCGGCGTCCATGAGGTGGATATAAGCCGCCGCCTGGGAATCGGATCCCGATTTGAGCGCGTGCTCCTCGTAGTCCAGGATGCGGATGTTAAAGCCGTACTTGATCGAAAGGCCGCGCAGAACCGCGTCCAGCGGTCCGTTTCCGACCGCCTCCACCTGCTCCATGGCGCCGTGATCCGTGAAGACGACCCTGACCTTGGTGTCGAAGCTGGTCTTCGTGTCGCTGCTCATATCGGTGACCTGCAGCTTTCTGAAGTGCAGGGGCTCGTTCTTGTACAGATACTCGCTGCGGAAGGCGTCCATGATCTGCTCCGGCGGGACTTCACCCTGCTTCTCGGACATGCTCTGCACGACGTCCGCGAACTCCCTGTGCATTCCCTTGGGAAGCTTGAATCCGTAGTAAGTGTTCATGACGAAGGCCACGCCGCCCTTGCCGGACTGGGAATTGATGCGCACCACCGGCTCGTAAACTCTGCCGATATCCGCGGGATCGATGGGAAGGTAAGGGACCTCCCAGATCTTGGAATTTCTGTTCTTCATCGCCGTGATGCCCTTGTTGATGGCATCCTGGTGAGAGCCCGAGAAAGCGGTGAACACGAGCTTGCCCGCGTAGGGATGACGCGCGTCCACGCTCATCTTGGTGCACTTCTCGCAGATCTCGACGATCTCGTTGATGTCCTCGAGGTTGAGCTGCGGGTCAATGCCCTGGGAGAACATATTGTAAGCGACGGTCAAAATATCGACATTTCCGGTCCTCTCGCCGTTGCCCAGAAGGGTTCCCTCGACGCGCTGCGCGCCGGCCAGAAGAGCCAGCTCGGTCGCCGCGACGCCGCAGCCGCGGTCGTTGTGCGGATGTACGCTCAGGATGATGCTGTCCCTGTCCTTGAAGTGACGGCTCATCCACTCGATCTGGTCCGCGTACACGTTGGGCGTTGTCATCTCAACCGTGGAAGGAAGGTTGAAGATCATGGGATTTTCGGGGGTAGGCTGCCAGACGTCCTGAACGGCTGTGCAGATCTCCAGGGCAAAATCCAGCTCTGTGCCGGTAAAGCTCTCCGGGGAATACTCAAAATAGATCTTTCCGGGGAACTTCTCCGCTCTCTCCTTAACCCATTTTGTTCCGTCTACCGCGATATCAATGATGGCCTGTCTGTCCTTGCCGAACACCACGTCCCTCTGAAGCGTGGATGTGGAGTTATAAATGTGGACGACCGCCTGCTTGCATCCTTCGATGGCTTCAAACGTCTTCTCGATCTGATCCTCTCTGCACTGGGACAGCACCTGGACGACGACATCGTCCGGGATCATGTCCTTTTCGATCAGCTCTCTGAGGAAGTCGTATTCGATCTGGCTGGCGGCCGGAAATCCGATCTCGATCTCCTTGAACCCCAGCTTGACCAGCAGCCTGAACATTTCCATCTTTTCACTGACGACCATAGGGTCGATCAGCGCCTGGTTGCCGTCTCTGAGATCGACGCTGACCCATGTGGGGGCCTTTTCGATCTGCTTATTGGGCCATTCTCTCTCCGGATAATTAACAACAGGAGTTCTCCTGTATCTCTGGTATCCGCGCATATGTGTTCCCCTTTCTCTTCCCGATAAATAATCGGGACAATAAAATATATGAGAAGCCGCTCAAACTAATGCCTGCGGAGCGAAGCACTGCATTTATCCGCGCGTCACTCCACAGGCCGCCGCTTACTCTTCTTCCGTCGCCGTCGGCACGATCTCCACCGTGACCTTCACGGAATCCAACTCGCCGTCCGCCAGCGATACGCCGTCAGGCAGGTAATCCGCGATCTTAAAGGTCTTGATCAGGTCCTTGTTCCTTCCCCGGACATTGAGATCTGTTGAAGGAATGCTGATCTCCGACACGTTCTCCAGCACCGATCTCCTGCCGGTGATCGTGACCCTTCCGGGCTCCACCGCTGTCTCCCCGTTGAGCCTGTAGCCGTCCGCCGGCGTTCCGGACACTGCGATCTTGATGGGCACTTCCTTGAGAGGAAGCACTTCCACTCTCACCATTACTTTGTCGATGTTCAGTGTCAGATGCTTGTCTGTGCTGATATCTACGCCTTCTTCGTCGTAGAGGTGGATCTCGGCGTTCGTGCTGATCGAGCTCTCCGATCCAGACACATCTACGGTAACTCCGGCGCTCTTTACACTCTGCACTACGGAGGCGGGTCCTTTGACCCGGACCTGGTTCTGCTCGAGGGAGATGCTGCCGATCTGATAATTCTCCGCCACATTTCCGACAACGGTCGCCTCGATCCCGAGGGTCGCCCTCTCTTCATCCTCAATGCTGAGACGGACTCTGCTGATGGACCCGGAGATGTTCGTGACGGAATCGCTGTATTTGTTGGTCGTGAGCACGATCGGAACCGTGTTGTCCGCTGTCATGTCATCCACGTCCGCTGTGGCGACAATGTTCTCCGCCCCCAGCGCGTCGACGACGGACCTGGGCGCGTTGACCGTCACGACCGGGATCGTGTCGGTGTCATCGAGAACGATACAGACCTTTCCCTCTGACTCCAGCATGTCCGTGTGCAGCATCTTGACCGGGACATTGTTCACCGTAAGGACCGTCTCCGGGTCCTGGTAGTAGGTGACGAAAAACCACAGGCAGGCCGCCAGGACAAGTGAAATGATCTTCAGCCCTATGTTATTAAAGATTCTCGGGATCTGCGCTCTTATTCTTTTCTTTCCCCTTTCTAGAGAGGATCCTTGCATGTCTTTCCTCCTGAATCTCCTTGTTCTGAAGGGTTACCAGTCTTTCCCGGAGGTAATCTTCGCTGACATTTCTCGTCAGTGAGCCCCTGTACGCGAGGCTGATCTCGCCGCTCTCCTCCGACACTATGATCGTGAGGGAATCGGTCACCTCAGAGATGCCGACGCCTGCCCTGTGCCTTGTCCCCAGCTCCTTGTCCATGCGGTTCTCCGAGAGAGGCAGGTAGCATGTGGCGGCGACGACTCTGTTATTGCGGATGATCACCGCTCCGTCGTGAAGCGGCGTATTCTTTTCGAAAACATTGATGAGCAGCTGGCTGGTGACCAGCGCATCCATGTCGATTCCGGTCCTTGCGTACTCCTGCAGAGGCGAAGTTTGCTCGATGACGATCAGGGCGCCCGTCCTGACTCTGGACATCTGCATCGTGGCGCGCACGATCTCGCCGATGGTCTTGTCGGAAAATCTGCCTTCCGGCGTCTTCGTAACGTCCAAATTAAATAAAGAACTGAGGATATTGGTCTGCCCCAGTTCTTCCATCGCACTGCGCAGCTCCGGCTGTAGCAGGACCACGATCGCCGTGACGGCGATCCCCGTGACGTGCTGCACGATCCACAGGATCGTGCTCATGTTAAAGAGCGCAGCAATAGCCACAAAGCCGATCACAACGGCAAGCCCTTTCAGCAGAGACCACGCGCGGGTATTCATGATCCACAGCAGAATATGATAGATCAGAAACGCGAGAATGAGGATCTCGACAACATCTGTCCAGCGCAAATTCGGCATATGTATTTGATTAAGAAAACTCTGAAAAATAGATAAAACACGCTGCATTTTCTATGTTTTCCGTCCTGTTTGCAGTGCCTTACCGATCATTGAAGCCGGCCCCCGAATTTTCCGATGTACTGAATGTTTTCACCGTGCGCAGGGAATCCGAGACAGTGACCTTCGGCACTGCTTTGACATAATAATAGTAGTCGTCGTCTTCGAACTGTACGCTCTCGATCCTCGTGTAGTCCACCATGAAACAGAAAAACTGTACCACCAGTTCCACTAAAATAGAGAGGAACACTCCTATGAAGACCTTAGTCAGATCGATATTGGTGTCGTACTGCATGTCCCCGAACAGAAGGATAAAGAGTTCGACCATGGTTCCGACAATGATCGCAATCGTCCATGAGTGGGCCGTCTCAAGCCTTCTGATGAAGTAGACGACGATCGTGGCCGCCGCGAAGGCCGCCGCCATGATCCACATGGACCTGTTCTGGAGCAACGCATCGACAATATTCCTGAAATTGTCGACGGTGGCGGGACCGATCTCGCTGTTTCCGAGGACCGCCTTGTTCTGCTCCACATAGGACAGATACTTGACGATGATCACTCCGAAGCCCACACCCACCGCGCTGCCGGGCGCGAAGAGAAGACCCGCGATAACGGGGATCGCGTATTCCACCTTGACCGCGAAGGCCAGGGGCAGCAGAAGGATCATGATCGTATCCTTGGGTGAGAAGCGGAAATACAGCAGGAACATCAGCAGAAAGATGACGCCCGCAAGGATCATCGTCTCGAGTGAGAGCGTGTACAGGTGGGCCAGGACCAGGATCACCATGATTCCTGCCATGAAGTTGACCGGCACCAGCGTGCAGATCAGAGCGATGATCACTCCCAGAAGCTTATTTGTGAGGCCCAGGTTGAATCCGATGTGGTTGTTGATCATAAGGATCAGCAGAAAAGCCACTGCGAATTTGAAAGCCGGTACGATGATGTATTCGTACTTGCCGTAGGCCTCGATGATCTTCTTTCTAATCTCAAAAACGTTTGTCAGCATTTTTATCTTCCTTTTCGTAACTTTCCTTCAAGTGTTCCAGCCTTCTGTTGTACCTGTTAAGTCTCCCCTTGAGGGCGTTGATCCTCCAGAGATAGACGAAAAACGATACCGCCAGAAAGAAGATCATGAAGGCGGCGTAAAGAGTGACGGCCGTCTCGATCAGCCCCGAAAGCTGGTTCTCGAAAAGCCGGATCAGAAGCGTGTCATAGTGATAACAGCAATATACGAGCGCAATTAAAAGGCAGGCGATCGTACCGCTTACGAAAGATCCTACCATATGGCCCACGATATAATCACTTTTAAAGTAACTGTTCATCTTGTCGTCCGCGACGCCCTGGCCCTCCTCATAAATAGCGAGCCTGGTCATCGTTCGGACCCTGTCTTTATTGATCATAAACTGTTCTCTCCGATCGCGAAAGTCAGAAAACTGACCTCTTTTGCCCCTGCTTCCAGCAAGGCCAGCGCACATGCGTCAACAGTTGCGCCGGTGGTGTAGATATCATCAATGAGCATAATCGACTTTAATCTTACACTATTTCCATATGCATGGAAAGCTTTTTTCAAATTATTTTGGCGCTCGGAGGCGCTCATAGTGCGCATTGCTTTTGTGTCTCTGTCCCTTGCAAGGCACGCGCAGTCCACCGGGATCCGCGCGATCTGTGCCGTCTTTTCCGCCAGCACGGCGGCCTGGTTATACCCTCTCTTTCGGATCCTCTGCGCGCTGCAGGGCACCGGGACCAGGACGTCCGGCATATGGTCTGTCCCCAGCTCCCCGACAAATCTGTCCAGGGCGCGGGCCATCTCCCGCCCGTAGTAGTCGGCGTACTCCCGCCTTCCTTCATATTTAAAGCGGTACAAAGAGCCCGATACGCTCCTGTAGCGGAATACTGCGGTGCCCCTGTAATAAATATGCTTTTTCACGCTGCAGTCGGCGCAGTACTCCTCCTGCGGTCCGACGGGCTTTCCGCACTTGAAACAGGTGCAGTCTCCCACAGGCTGCGGGACCGAGGCACATTTCTCGCAGATCAGGCTCCCGTAAGGCCTGACCGGCTTGTCACAGATCGGACATCTCCTGGGAAAGACCAGATCCAGGATCGGCGTCGGTGACTGCAAAGATCTCATGTATTCTCTCCTTTAAGCCTGTATATCGTCTGTTCTCCCTGATGTTGGCCGTCATCGAAGCCACCGTCTGCCTGCTGCCCAGGATCACGACGCAGTCCCTGGCCCTTGTCACCGCCGTGTACAGAAGATTTCTGTTGAAGAGGCCGGACGGGCCGCTCAGAAGAGGCAGAATGACCGCCGGGTACTCGGACCCCTGGGATTTATGCACCGTGACCGCGTAGGCCGGCTCCAGGTCGTCGAGCTCGGAGAAGGGATATTCCACGATCTTCTCCTCGTCAAAACATACCGTGACCGTCTCCGCGTCGTTGTCAATATTTTGGATGATCCCGGCGTCTCCGTTGAAGACGCCCGTCCCGCCGTCGACCTTGAGGCCGTAGTTTCCGCGGATCTCCCACTCGATCTGGTAATTGTTGCGGGTCTGCATGACCTTGTCGCCCTCGCGGAAGATCACATCCTGCCGCTGCACCTCCCGCTTGTTCTTCGCGGGCGGATTGAGGACGCTCTGCAGCACTTCGTTGAGGCGGATGACGCCCAGCGGGCCCTTGCGCATAGGGGTAAGGACCTGGATCTCGCCGGGATCGCAGTGCAGATAGCCCGGCAGCCTGTCGCGCATCAGTTCCACCGTGTGTTTGTAGATGACCGGCGCGTTGTCCCTCTCCAAGAAGAAGAAATCCCGGCTCTTGTTGCTCATCTGCGGGAGCTCCCCGCCCAGGATCCTGTGCGCGTTGGTGACGATGTCGCTCTCCAGCGCCTGCCGGAAGATCTTTTTAAGCATAACTGTCCGAAATACGCCCGATCCGATCAGGTCCTGCAGGACTCTCCCGGGTCCCACGCTGGGCAGCTGGTTGACGTCGCCCACCAGGATCAGCCTGGTCCCGGGCATGACCGCCTTGAGGAGCGAGCAGAACAGGTGCATGTCCACCATGGACATCTCGTCGATGATAATCGCGTCCGCCTCCAGCGGATTGTCTCTTCCCTTGTCAAAATAGGAAAAGCCCCCTCCTCTCTCGCCAATCTCCGAATCCGGCGTGAAAGCGCCGTCTCCCTCTTCCCGCACCGCGCGCACGCCGAGAAGGCGATGGATCGTCATCGCCTCATAGCCCGTGGCCTCGGCCATTCTCTTGGCGGCCCGCCCCGTGGGCGCGGCCAGAAGGACCTCCAGGTTCTCTTTTCTCAGATATCGTATGATCGTGTTGATGGTCGTCGTCTTGCCGGTGCCGGGTCCACCGGAAATGATCAGGACCGCGTGCTCCGCCGCCATCAGGACTGCCTCCCGCTGCAGGGGATCAAGTTCCAGATTCTCCTCCTTTTCCAGCTGCGCCAGCGTCTTTTCCGGGTCGCTCCCCGTGTGGTGCACGGGCTCCGCCTCCAGGTCCGCCATCATTCTGGCGATCTGCTGCTCCTCGCGAAAGGCCGTATTGGAATAGATCTGAATCTCTTCGCCGCTGCGGCGCATCTTGATCCGCCTCTCCACGGCCAGGTTGTCGATCTGGACCTTGATGAGCTCCTCGGGGACTCTCAGAATCTCCTGCGCTCTGCGGACGAGCAGTTCTCTGGGCAGGTAGCTGCTGCCCTCCGCCAGGGTCATGGACAGCGTGTACAGGATTCCGCTGCGGATCCGGAACTCCGACTGCGTGCTGATCCCCACCCGCTCCGCGATCTCATCCGCCGTGGCGAAGCCGATCCCGAAGATATCCTCCGCCAGCTGATACGGGTTCTCCCGCAGGACCGTGTACATCCTCTCTCCGTAGGTCTTCCAGATCTTTAGGGCCACCCGGTTGGTGACGCCGTACTGCTGCAGGAAGAGCATCGCGTCGCGCAGGTCTCTTTTTTGCGCTATGTGGGCCGCGATCTCTCTCGCTCCCCGCTCGCTGATCCCCTTGACTTCCGCCAGTCTTTCCGGCTCCTCGTCCATGATCCGCAGCGTGTCGTCCCCGAATTTCTTTACGATCCTGGCTGCCAGCGCCTGGCCGATGCCCTTGACCGCGCCGGACGAGAGGTACCGCAGCATGGCCTGGGAGTTCTCCGGCGGAATTGCCCGGTAAATACTGACTTTCAGCTGGTCGCCGTACACGGCGTGGTGCACGGTCTCTCCCTCCACGATGCAGCTCTCTCCCTCGCTGATGGCAGGCGGAAAGCCGGTGCAGGTGAGGAGCCCGTCCTCGCACTGCACCTCAAATACGGTGTATGTGTTCTCTTCGTTTCTGTAAATGATATGTTCTACATATCCCTTGTGTTCTTCCATGCTGCTCAAGAATTCCTCACTTGCCCCTCCGGCGCGCCTTGTCCCTCTCCAGCATCTTGTTCACATAGTATCCGGTATACGAGGAGTGGACCTTCGCCACCTCCTCCGGTGTGCCCTCAGCGACCACGGTACCGCCTCCGTCTCCGCCCTCGGGTCCCATATCGATGATGTAGTCCGCCGTCTTGATCACGTCCAGGTTGTGCTCGATGACGACGACCGTGTTTCCGCCCTCCACCAGCTGGTGAAGGATCACATTGAGCTTTGATACGTCCTCGAAGTGCAGGCCCGTCGTCGGCTCGTCCAAAATATAGATGGTCTTCCCGGTGCTCTTTCTCGACAGTTCCGTCGCCAGCTTGATTCTCTGCGCTTCACCTCCCGAAAGTTCCGTGGAAGGCTGCCCCAGTTTCACATAGCCAAGGCCCACATCGTAGAGCGTCTGGATCTTGCGCCTTATGGAGGGCACGTTCTCGAAGAAAGTGACTGCCTCCTCGACTGTCATGTCCAGCACATCGTATATATTCTTCCCTTTGTAGCGCACTTCCAGGGTCTCCCTGTTGTAGCGCTTGCCGTGGCAGACCTCGCAGGGCACGTAGACGTCGGGCAAAAAGTGCATCTCGATCTTGATGATGCCGTCTCCGCCGCAGGCTTCGCAGCGGCCGCCCTTGACGTTGAAGGAAAATCTCCCCTTGCTGTATCCCTTGGCCTTGGCGTCGGGAGTGCCCGCGAACAGCGCGCGGATCATGTCGAAGACCCCCGTATAGGTCGCCGGGTTGGACCTGGGCGTCCTTCCGATGGGCGACTGGTCGATGGCGATGACCTTGTCCAGGTTCTCGAGCCCGTCGATCCCGTCGTGGTCTCCGGCGATGGTCCTCGCGCGGTTGAGCGACTTGGCGAGATGCTTGTAGAGGATCTCGTTGACCAGGGAGCTCTTGCCGGATCCGGAGACGCCGGTGACCACCGTCATGATGCCCAGCGGGATCTTCACGTCAATATCCTTGAGGTTATTGACTCTGGCGCCGCGCACCTTGATCCAGCCGGTGGGCTTCCTGCGCTCCGAGGGCACCGGAATGGCCTTGGCGCCGCTCAGGTACTGGCCTGTGATGGAGTCGGGATTGGCCATGATCTCCTCTGCCGTTCCCTTGGCCACCACCGTTCCGCCGTGGGCGCCGGCTCCGGGCCCGATATCGACGATGTAGTCCGCCGCCAGCATGGTGTCCTCGTCGTGCTCGACCACGATGACCGTGTTCCACAGGTCACGCAGGTTCTTGAGGGTCCGCAGGAGCTTGTCGTTGTCCCTCTGGTGCAGGCCGATACTGGGCTCGTCCAAAATATAGCACACCCCGACCAATCCCGACCCGATCTGGGTCGCCAGGCGGATTCTCTGCGCTTCGCCGCCCGAGAGCGTGGCCGTCGCGCGCGCCAGCGTCAGGTAGTCCAGGCCCACGTCGATCAGGAATCCGACCCTCGCCCGGATCTCCTTGAGCACCTGGGCGCCGATCTTCTGCTGGGTCGTCGTCAGCTGCAGGCTCTCCATGAAGTCGCGCAATGCCCGGATGGACATGCAAGTCAGGTCATAGATGTCGATTCCGCCGACCGTGACCGCCAGAGATTCCTTTCTCAATCTTTTGCCGCCGCACTCCTTGCAGGGCGTGATGCTCATAAAGGACTCGTACTCCGCCTTCATGCTCTCGGAAGCCGTCTCGCGGTAGCGGCGCTCGGAGTTCTTGATCAGACCCTCGAAAGTGACCGGATAGACGCCCTTGCCGCGCTGCCCCTCGTAATAGACATCGACGCTCTTGTCCGTGCCGTACATCAGCATGTCCCGCACTTCCTTCGACAGGTCCTTGTAGGGCGTGTCCAGGCTGAAGCCGAATTTCTCGGTCAGCGCCATCAGGATCGCGTTTGCAAAGCTGCCCTTGTGCATGCAGGACTGCCATCCCAGAACCGCGATGGCCCCTTCATTGATGGACAGCGTCTCATCCGGGACGATCAGCTGCGGTGCAAATTCCATCTTGTAGCCCAGTCCCGCGCAGCCCGGGCAGGCTCCGAAAGGATTG
The DNA here is from genome assembly GCA_045546175.1 of Lachnospiraceae bacterium. Lineage (GTDB taxonomy): Bacteria > Bacillota > Clostridia > Lachnospirales > Lachnospiraceae > CAG-791. The sequence goes on from JAZQCI010000017.1 coordinate 36,915, forward strand.
TTGAAGGAGAAACTCCTGGGCTCGATCTCCTGCACGCTGATTCCGCAGTCCGGGCAGGCAAAGCTCTGGGAGAACTGCATCAATTCCGATCCCACGACGTCCACCTGCAGAAGGCCGTCCGCCAGCTGCAGCGCGTTCTCCACCGAGTCCGTGAGCCTTCGCTCAATGCCGGGCTTTACCACCAGGCGGTCGATGATGATCTCGATGTTGTGCTTGATATTTTTCTCCAGCTTGATGTCCTCCGAGACATCGTAGAGATTCCCGTCGATGCGAAGGCGCACATAGCCCGCTTTCCTCGCGCGGTCGATCACCTTCTGGTGCTCGCCCTTGCGGCCTCTGACCACCGGCGCCAGGATCTGGATCCTGGTGCTCTCGGGGAGCTCCATAATCCGGTCCACCATCTGGTCCACGGTCTGTCTCGCGATCTCTCTGCCGCAGTTGGGGCAGTGCGGGATGCCGATCCTTGCGTAGAGCAGGCGGAAATAGTCATAGATCTCCGTCACCGTTCCCACGGTCGACCTGGGGTTTCGGTTCGTGGACTTCTGGTCGATGGAGATGGCGGGCGACAGGCCCTCGATCTTCTCCACATCGGGCTTCTCCATCTGTCCCAGGAACTGCCTCGCGTAGGAGGACAGGGATTCCATATATCTCCTCTGTCCCTCCGCGTAGATGGTGTCAAAAGCCAGCGACGACTTGCCCGATCCCGACAGACCCGTCAGCACGACCAGCTCGTTGCGGGGGATCTCCAGGCTCAGATTCTTGAGGTTGTGCTCATTGGCGCCCCTGATCCGGATGCAGTCCTCTTTATTGATAATGCTTCTTCTTAGCGCGTCGCGCTCTCTCTGGATCCCCGCCAGTTTTTCGCCCTCTTCCAAGGCCGGCCAGTAATCCGGTTTCTTCATCTTAACAGCCATAAATACGAAATTCCGTTTCTTTTTTTATTCAGCACCCAAGTTCCGAATGCGAAGCATTTGGGACTTGGGGTGATGAATATTCCTACATGTGCATCAGTGCCCGCCGGTCAGCTCCAGCTCGTGCTTTTTCAGTTCCAGCATCTTGTCGCGCAGCTCCGCCGCCGCCTCGAAGTTGAGGTCCGCCGCGGCCTTGCGCATCTTCTTCTCCACATCCGCGATCAGCTTTCTGAGCTCGCCGAGGTTCATGGACTCGGGATCCTTCTCGAAAGCGGCCTGCTCCTTGGTAATCTCCTTGGAGATCGAGATCAGGTCGCGCACTGCCTTGCGGATGGTCTGCGGGGTGATCCCGTGCTCCTCATTATATTTTGTCTGGACCGCTCTGCGGCGCTCGGTCTCGTCAATAGCCCTGCGCATGGAGTCGGTCATGTTGTCGGCGTACATGATGACATGGCCGTCCGCGTTTCGCGCCGCGCGCCCGATGGTCTGCACCAGGGACGTCTCCGAGCGAAGGAAGCCCTCCTTGTCCGCGTCCAGGATGGCCACCAGGGCGATCTCCGGGATGTCCAGGCCCTCGCGCAGCAGGTTGATGCCCACCAGCACGTCGAAGACATCCAGTCTCATGTCCCGGATGATCTGGGAGCGCTCCAGCGTGTCGATGTCCGAGTGCAGGTACTTGACCCGGATGCTCGCCCCGGCCAGATAGTCCGTCAGATCCTCCGCCATCTTTTTGGTCAAAGTAGTGATCAGCACCTTGTTTCCATCCTTAACCGTCTTTCTGATCTCGCCGATCAGGTCGTCGATCTGTCCCTGTACCGGCCTCACATCGATCTTGGGATCCAGCAGTCCGGTCGGCCGGATGATCTGCTCCGTCCGCATCAACTCGTGGGACTCCTCATAAGGTCCCGGCGTCGCGCTCACGAACAGCATCTGGTCGATGTGGGACTCGAACTCCTCAAAATTCAGCGGCCGGTTGTCCAGCGCCGACGGCAGGCGGAACCCGTACTCCACCAAAGTCTCCTTGCGCGACCGGTCCCCGTGGTACATGGCCCCGATCTGCGGGATGGTCATATGCGACTCATCCACGATGATCAGAAAATCTTCCGGGAAGAAGTCCATCAGCGTGAGCGGCGGCTCCCCCGGCTTGGCAAAATTCAGATGCCTCGAATAGTTCTCGATCCCGCTGCAGAATCCCGTCTCCCGCATCATCTCCACGTCAAAGTTCGTCCTCTCGGAGATCCTCTGCGCTTCGATCAGCTTGTCCTGGGACTTGAAGAACTTCACCTGCTCTCTCATCTCTTCTTCAATGTTATCGCAGGCCTTATTGATCTTCTCCTGGGGCACCACGTAGTGGGAGGCCGGCCAGATCATAACGTGACTGAGGCTCGCGTGCACCCTTCCGGTCAGCTGCTCCACCTCGCAGATCCTGTCGATCTCATCGCCGAACCACTCGATGCGAATCAGGTACTCGCCGCCCTGCGCGGGATAGACTTCCACCGTGTCCCCTCTGACCCGGAAATTGCAGCGCTCGAGAGACAGGTCATTTCTCGTGTACTGAATGGCGATCAATTCTTTGATCACTTCGTCGCGATCCTTCTCCATTCCCGGCCTGAGGGAAATGGACATTCCCTTAAACTCCTCGGGGCTGCCCAATCCGTAAATGCAGGACACACTGGCCACCACGACCACGTCCCTTCTCTCTGCCAGGGAAGCCGTCGCGGAGAGCCTGAGCTTATCGATCTCGTCGTTGATCATCGAGTCCTTGGCAATATAAGTATCGCTGGAGGGAATATAAGCTTCCGGCTGATAGTAATCATAATAGGAGACAAAATACTCCACGGCATTCTCAGGAAAGAATTCCTTCATTTCACCGTAGAGCTGTCCCGCAAGCGTCTTATTATGGGATATGATCAGCGTCGGCCGATTCAGGGCCGCAATGACATTGGCCATCGTAAAAGTCTTGCCGGAGCCTGTGACTCCCAGCAGTGTCTGAAACTGATTTCCTTCCCTGAATCCCTTTACAAGGTCATCGATAGCCTGCGGCTGGTCTCCCGTGGGCTGATATTCGGAATGCAGTACGAAATGGTCCATAGACTTGCTTCCTCCCGGTGCAGATGGTATGCCGTGCGATTCTGCCGTGCGGTTCCGGCGCACGCTTCTGCTGTGCGGGTCCGGCGCACGCTCTTGCCGTGCGATTTGCAGGATGCCTCAGTGGGCTCTGCATCGGTCACTGAGGCTATTAGAGAAGTATATCACATCATTTTTATAAAGAACAGATTATTTTTAGAACGAATGTTCTTGATTTGCTGATTTAAAACGCATTAGTGCTCTTTTAAAACCCTTCTTCAGTGGATATTCCACCGAAGAAGGCAACCGGAACAGGCCTATAGATCCCGCAGGCAGTCATAGTACCTGTTTCAAAACCCTTCTCCGGTGGAATATCCACCGAAGAAGGGTTTAAAAACAGGCAATACACTTTCTGGACGGAGCAGCATCAGAACATATTCCATCCATGCAAAGTACCATGATATAATTAACGAAAAGCCAATTGCGCCGTCAAGAAAGGAGTTATAAAGATGACCTCCATATTAATCAAAGACACCACAAGAGAAGAAAGAATCCGCATCGTTCACCAGGCGCTGTGGGGAGCGTGCGGCATTGATTGTGAATTCTGTTCCGGCTGCGATAATCGCGGCGGCGGCAGGATCGAGAACATCTACCAGTCCTACATCGACGGAATTAAAGAAATTCGAGAGATCAACGAAGAATTCCGCGCACCGTTCGTCCGGGGCTGACCGGATTTGCGAGAAAGGAACTACAATGATCCAGGCACCTGACATTAAGGATTCAACTGTCGAAGAGCGAAGAGCCTTTATCAGGTCAAAATATCCCTGCATAGCAGACTGCGACATGTGCGGTCTTTGCAAAGTTTTCCGCGGCGCTGACGCCGAGCATGCCTACGATGACTATATTACCGGAAAACGCTCTTATATGGATGTTTCTGAGGACTACAAAAGAAGGTGAAATCGCAGTATTCACAGACAGCGCCGGGCTTCCCGCCCGGCGCCGTTCCTTCTTCCGCTTATCTCTTCTTCCGCTTATCTCTTCTTCCGCCTATCTCCTCGGCCCGCCTGCCCCGCGTCCGGGCCCACCGCCAGTCCTTCCGGCTCCGCTGCCAGGCCTTCCGGCCCCGCCGCCCGGCTTACCGGGCCCGCCGGCTCCGCCGCCGGGCCGGTCGCTCTTGCCGTCTTTTTGTCCCTGAATCTTATTTCTTGTCTCCGATGTGCGCACATACCGGTCATCGTTGCGGCGCAGCTTCAGCGCGCCTTCACTCGCGATGTAGGCGCCGGCCGAATGGCTCCTGGCGACCGGCTTCATGCTGCTGTTCATCATCAGACCGACGATTGCCGCTACGATCAGGCCCACTACTGCGCTGATGATCGCGCTGTCGCCGTTCTGCCTGAGGATCAGGAAGTGCATGACGGCGAAGACAGCGGCAAAAACGCCTATGACCCAGGCCGCAAGCTTGAATTTGGAGACCGGCAGGTCGCCGATCATCTTTCCGCTCTGGCCGTTCATTGCAAAGAGATAATTTTTGTCCTCGAAATTGGTACTGAGAAGCCAGACCGGGAGCATGCCGTATTCTGCCTTTTCGGGATGGATCTCTTCGGACTGGCTCTTTACGGTGACGTTGTTGTAGTTTTTGACAGAATTCCGGAGCGCTGACCGGAAGGACTGTCTTGCGCGGTCGTCGGCGCGTTCGCGGCTCTCTTTTTTGTCGACGTCATATTTGTTTGCCAGAAAGCCCGGCATGTATTCCATCGCAAAGGGGCGCATTTCCTTGTAGTCGAAGGGCTCGATGGAGTCCATGAGGTCATCGGGCATCTTTGTGGAGGCGTCCACAGGGATTTTCTCAAAGCTCATCTCGCCTTCCCTGTGCACGTCATAATATTTTCTGGTGACGATCTCTTCGTCGCCGACGCGCCGCTTGTCTTCCTCGTAGGCTTCGTACTGGGCGCTTCCTTCAATCCGGCCGGAGAACATCCAGAAAGGAACGTAGACGCCTTTTATCTCCTCGATGTGGTTCTGGGACTCGAAGGAGGAAGGGAGAAGCTTCCTTCCCTTGTAGTACTCCTTGAAGGCGTTCACGGCCTGCTTCTTGTCGACCTTAAAGGGAATCACGTAGTCAGGGCGGTCGACACCCGCAAATTTGCTCGGGATCACCGCAGGGTTGCCGCAATAGGGACAGCTGGTCGCCGCGGTCGTGTCGTCGCAGATCAGCTCGGCGCCGCAGTTCGTGCAGTTATAGGCGCGCATATGCGCCGAGTCACTGCCCCAGCCGGAGGCCGCGCCCGCATCCCCGGCAGCCTGAGCCGCCGACGCACCCTCGCCCGCCTGAGCTGCCGACGCCTCCGCAGCCGCCTGCGCCGCGGCAGCGTCCGCCGCGTCTGCCTTTTCCTGCGCTTTTTTGTCCGCCTCAGCGGCAGTCTTATTTTTCTCAGCGTAGATTGCTTCGACCTCTTCGGCCGTGTAAGTGCTGCCGCAGTAGTCGCATTTCAGCTTGCCGATCTTACCGTCAAAATGAAGCGGTCCGGTACAGGCCGGGCACTGGTACACTGTAGTCTTCTCTGCCATATCGTCCTCCTTTCAAGGCTCGCGCGGCGAGCTCGTCCTTGTGCAATAAGATCCGTCAAAATATCGCCCGCCGCAAACGCCCCCCCGCAGTTTGCCGCCGGGTACAAAGAAATCCGGCAAATTACTGCCGGATTTCTGTTGTCCTCAGATCAAAACTCAGATCAGTTCAATTATTCAGGCATTGCCGCCGCAGATCACTCCTTGGGAGCACCGCACTCACCGCAGAACTTGCCCTTGTTGCCCGCATGGCCGCACTTAGGGCATGTCCAGGTGTCATCTTCCGCAGGCTTGGGAGAACCGCACTCGCCGCAGAACTTGCCCTTGTTGCCTTCGGTGCCGCACTTAGGGCACTTCCAGCCTTCTGCCGGCTTGGGAGCGCCGCACTCGCCGCAGAACTTGCCCGTATTGCCTTCGTGGCCGCACTTCGCGCACTTCCAGCCGGAAGCCGCCTGCATCTTGGCCGCCTTGGCCGCCTGCTGCTGCTGACCCATTGCGAAAAGCGTTGCGGAATCTGTTCCGTTGGCTGCCGCCTGCTGTGCCATGTTCATTCCGAAGAAGCCCATGGCCGCGCCGTTGGGGTTCTTGGCCGCATCCATCATAGCCTGGGACTCCGCGTTGACCTTCATGGCCCCTGCCATGTTCATGTTCTGGAATACCGCAGTCTTCTGCAGCTCCTTGATCATCTTCTCATCTTCCTCGGAAGCCTTGAGGCTGCTGATTCCGAAGGCGGTGATGACGATACCGTACTTGGCGCCCCAGCTGTCGGAGAGAACTTCGTTCAGGGCATTCGCCATATCGTTTGTGTGGTTGACCACTGCGCTGTAGCGGATTCCCATCTCGGAAATCTTGCCGAACGCGGGCTGCAGAGCGGTCAGAAGCTCTGTGCGCAGCTGGTTCTCGATGCGATCCTTGGTGTAGTCGTCATTGACGTTTCCGCAGATGTTCTTGTAGAACAGGATCGGATCGCTGAGTCTGTAAGCATACTCACCAAAGCAGCGGATCGCAATGTCGACATCCAGACCGATGTTGGTGTCAACAACGCGGAAAGGAACCGGATTAGCTGTTCCGTACTTGTTGCCGATGATGTCCTTGGTGTTAAAATAATAAACCCTCTGATCGTGTGCCGTAACACCGCCGTATGTGAAGCGCTTCTTGAACTGCTCGAAGCTTGCCGCAAGGCCTGCGCCGAGTCCGCCCGTGAATACGCTGGGCTCGGAGGAGGCGTCATAGGTATAAGCGCCGGGCTGCGCGCAGACGTCTACGATCTCGCCCTGATCGACAATGATCATACACTGACCTTCATTGACAACGATCGTGGACCCGTTCGTAATCACGTTCTCGCTGCCGCCTCTGTTAAGAAGGCCCGATTTGCCGTTATGGCGCTGACCCTTCTTGACCAGAACCTCTACATCCATCTCGGGGCAGTAGAAATAATCTTTCCACTGATCGCCCAGTACCGATGACAGTGATGCACCTGCCGCTGTAATAAGTCCCATAATTCTCCTCCTTGTTTTTTTACATTTGACTGCGTACCACCAGATACTCATCCCCGTTGCGATAATAAGGACACTGCGTGTGCCTGTCAGACAGGAAGCGGATGTACTCGTCCTCATCCATATCTATGTCGCACACATACTCTCCGTAATCCTCATCATAGCCGCAGTATGCGCATGTGTCGCAGCTGTTTGTCATAGCCAATTCTGTTATCTCCATCCGACGCAGGCTGGCCTGCATCTATATTTTAACATAATATACGCAGTTTCTATTAAAAATAGTGATAAAAGACACAAATATTTAACATCTTACATTATTTCATCTCTTCCTTCATCACCTCGATCGCCTTGTTCAGCTGCGTGTCCGTCTTGTCCTCGAGGTAGGCGTCGGTATCCATCTCCACTTCCACATCCGGCTCAATGCCCTTGAGATGAATGTCATTTCCGTTCCTGGTGTAGTAGTTGGCAATGGTGAGCTTGATGGCGGAACCGTCTTCCAGTCCGATGACGTTCTGCACGATGCCCTTTCCGAAAGTCTTCTTGCCGACCAGCTTGCCGATGCCCGCGTCCTTGATCGCTCCCGAGAGGATCTCCGCCGCGCTCGCGCTGTATTCGTTGACAAGCACTACGAGAGGCAGGTCAAAATCCGCCCCGCCGCAAGTGTATTCCGTTCTCTTGCCGTTCTTGTCTTCCATGTAGAAGATCAGGCCCTCGGGCAGGAGCTGCTCCGCGATCGCGCAGACGGTAGTGACGTTGCCTCCGGGATTTCCGCGGAGGTCAATGATCATGCCCTTCATCCCCTGTTCCTTGAGGCTGTTGAAATTCTCGCTGAACTGGTCGACCGTCACATTGTCAAACTCGGTGATCTGCAGATAGCCGATCCCGTCTTCCAGCATCTCGGACTCCACCGTGGGAGAATTGACCTGGGCTCTGGTCAGCTCGACATCAATTGTATCTCCGCCGCGGATCAGCGTCAGGTTCACCTTAGTTCCCTCCGGTCCGCGGATGTGGGACACCACTTCTTCCAGCTCGAGACCTGTCATGTCCTCCCCGTCGACCTTATAGATGATGTCGCCTTCCATCAGGCCCGCCGCCTCGGCCGGTGAGTCCTTGATGACGCCTGAAACAGTGCTGGCGCCGGTCTCGACATCTTTGCTGACATAAGCGCCGATCCCGAAATAGACTCCTTCCGTCTCTTCCGACAGCTTCTGGTATTCCTCCGGCGTGTAGTAGCAGGAGTAGACATCTCCGAGCGAATTGAGGAGCCCCTTGTACAGGCCGTTCTCCCTGTCCTCCTTGGAGACCTCCGAAGATTTATAGTAGTAATAATCAACATACTCTTCGAGGGCGCTCAGCTTCCGGATGGACGCGTCGTTCAGCGCCGAGTCCGCGACCTGAGGAAGGTTGAAAGCTACGGTACCGCCGCCGCTGCCGCCGCCCGTCACCGCAAAAGCGATGCCGACGCCGATGACCGTCGCGATGATTCCCACGATCAGGCCGGGGATAAACCCGCGCATGCGGTTCCTGTTATTCCCGTTATTCCCGCTTACTCTCCGGTATCTTCTTCCGCCGGCGTTGCCTTCGGCGTAGCCGCCGGTATTGCCGCCGGCGTAGCTTCCGGCATTTCCTCCGCTGAAGTCCGCAGTGTTTTCTCCGCCGGCGTATTCCCTTGCGCCGCCCTGGTTCTGATTTTGTTCTTCCATTTTGCCTTGTTCTGAAACAAGCGCCCTTTGCGGGGCGCCTGATCCAAGAAAATCCTTTCTTTAATTTCAGTTTTTAGTTTCGGTTTTTCATTTCTGCCATTTCTGCCAGCCGCCCGTTTCCGAAAACGCCGGAGCATCATCAGTATTCAAACTGCTTCATGTACTTCATATACTTGACGACCATGAGCGCGATCTTGAACGTGATGGCGTCTTCAAACACGCGAAGATCGAGTCCTGTGCTCTTCTGAAGCTTGTCCAGACGATAGACCAGCGTGTTCCTGTGGATGAACAGCTGTCTGGACGTCTCGGAGACATTGAGACTGTTCTCAAAGAACTTGTTGATCGTAGCCAGCGTCTCCTGATCGAACTCCTCGGGATTCTTGCCCTTGAAGATCTCTCTGATGAACATCTTGCACAGCGGGATGGGCAGCTGGTAGATCAGTCTGCCGATTCCGAGCTCGTTGTACGCGATCACGGTGCGGTCCTCGAAGAAGATCCTGCTGACGTCAAGCGCCATCTTGGCCTCCTTGTAGGAGCGGCTCACTTCCTTGATCTCGCCCACTACGGTGCCGTACGCGATGCGTGACCCGGCTATGCCGAGTTTCTTAAGGTGCGCGTCGATCGCGTCTGCGGTCTTCTCGATGTCCTTGGCCCGGCTCCCGTCCGTGAGATCCTTGACCACCACGACGTTGCTCTCATCGACCGCGGTCACAAAGTCTGTTGTCGTCGTCCCGATAAATTCCTGCACGATCTCCAGAACATTTCTGTCGCGCTCGGCGCCCGTCTCAACGATCATGACGACTCTCTGGGCATCCGACGCGATGTGCAGTTTTTTGGCGCGGCTGTAAATATCGATCAGCAGCAGGTTGTCCAGGAGCAGGTTCTTCATGAAGCTGTCCTTGTCGTAGCGCTCCTTAAAGGCGCTCATCAGTCCCTTGAGCTGGAAAGCCGCCATGCGGCCGATCAGGAGCGAGCTGTCCGTCTCGCCGTAAACGACGATGACATACTCGAGCTGCTGTTCGTCCATCACCTTAAAGAACTGATAAGGTCCGGCCGACTGGCTGTCCGCGGGCGAATTCGCAAAATCCGGGATCGCCGCGGCAGCATTTGCAAATACCGGTGCCGTCACGGCCACTTCTCTTCCGTCAGAGTCCATGACTCCGAGTTCGAGATGAGATATTTCCTTAATGCCTTCTATTGTATTCTGTAATACCTGATTTGAAACCATGTCCCCCTCACGCTTTCGTAATCAACTCCAAGCATGCAGCATCTATGCGGAAAGATATCCGCTCTATTTTATTTTAGACTATAAGCTTACAAAAATCCATAAAATTGAGTGAAATTTTTGTGTATTTTTAATAAGAATCAACAAAAAGCCATGCGAATTCGCATGGCTTTGTCACTAATTATGCTTATTTGATCCGGATGCTGTCAGCGCCGATCTCTATTTTGCCCAGCTTTAAGAGGTGCCCGACCGCTCGCTTGAATTCGTTTTTACTCATCTGCATCTGCTCGCGGATGATCTCCGGGGAAACCCGGTCGTTGAAGGGAAGGAATCCCCCGTTCGCGTCCATTCTGGCCATGATCCGGTCCATGTCGCGGTCCATCTGCAGAGGCGCCTTCTCGCGGATGCTCAGATCGAGCTTGCCGTCCGGCTTGACGGACGTCACTCTGGCGGAGACCACGTCGCCGACGCGCAGGTCTCTGACGAGCTCGCGCTTGGGGATCAGGGCCGAGAACATGCTGTCCACTGCGACAAACGCGCCGAAGTTGCGGCTCGTCTCATAGACGATGCCCGTCACCTGGTCGCCGGTCTTATAAGGGCTTTCCTTGCTGAGATAAGGATATACGTTCATTGTGGCGCACAGTCTCTCGCTCTTGTCGAGGTATACGGCCACCAAAACTTCCTGTCCCTCTTTTACTCTCTCTCTCGGCTGCTCGTGGAACGGCAGCAGCAGGTCTTTATCCAGTCCCCAGTCAAGGAAAGCTCCGATCCTGCCCACCTGAAGCACAGTCAGGTATCCCACCTGGTGCAGCATCAGTTTGGGCTTTCTGCGGGTCGCGATCATTCTGTCCTCGGAATCCTTGTAGAGGAAGACCTCCAGTTCGTCTCCCTCGCGGACTCCCTCAGGCACTTGGGAACGGGGCAGCAGAACGCGGCCCTCCTCCGGATCCTCTCCCGTCAGATAAATGCCGAACGGCACTGTTTTTTCCACTCTCAGTGTCTGAAGTTCTCCAAGTTTCATAATGTCCCCTCTTTCAGCAGCTTCATTTCCACTGCTGCGTATGGTTTACCGTCTTCGCCGTTCATGCTCACAAGGATCATGTCGTCGGAGAGGTGATAAATAACGGGCTTTATATGGTCGCCCAACATTGCCTGCTTTTTGTACTCGACGCGCAGCTCTCTGATCTCGGTTCCCGCGGGAAGATACATCACCGCAAAGTGCACGTACTGCGCATTGTTCATGTGTTGATTGGTGTCCAGATGGTGCCTTCGCACCACGATCGTCTCCAGCTCCTCGCCGCCCTCTTTCGGTACCGCGATCTTCCTCGGCTTGTAGTCCATCTCCAGCCTTGGCTCCGTCTTGTACTTCTCGATCAGCTCCGCCGGAATCCGCATCGGATACATCTTATCCATATCCAGAAGGCTCCACACGGAGTTTGCCGTCGCCAGCCGCTCCCCGTCCAAAGTCTCCATCATGAAATTTCTCATTCCGAGGATTCCCTTGAATTCGTAGGGCTGCGTGCCGGTCCGCACCGCTTCCCCCATCACAGGGCGTCTCTCGAAACAGATCTGCCAGTAATTGATCACCCATGCGAAGTGATTCTCGCTCATATAGTCGAGCCCGACTCCCAGGTCCTCCGACTGAAAGGAAGAACAATCCTGGAAATAGTCGATCGTCTTCTCCGCCGTGAGCTTTCGGCCCGCGTCCACTTCGCTGTATCTGATTCGTCCGTCAAAAGTATACATTTCCTGTTCCTGACTGTTTTGCCCCGACTGCCTCTCAGCCGTTCAAAACGCCTTCTGAATTGAAGTAATAGATCTTGTTGTTGATGTCCCAGTAACCGGTCGCCGCTCTTCCGCCTGCAGAAGGGCTGAAGAAGTACTTCTTGCCACCTACGGTGACCCATCCCAAAGTCATCTGTCCCTGTGAGTCAAAATAGTAATTCATCCCATTAATCTTCGTGAGCCCGGTCTTCATCTTGTAGTCGTTTCCGAAGTAATAGGTCTCACCGTCGATCTCTCTCCATCCCTTGACCGCGTAGCCTTCGGAGCACATGTAGAACCACTTGTTTCCTGCCTGTAACCAGCCGGTCTTCATCTTGCCCTGGCTTGTCAGGTAGAACATTCTTCCGCCGAGCTTAAGCCAACCGGTCTTCATGGCGCCGCTCTTTGTAAAGTAATACCAGGAGTTGCCGATTTTTTTCCAGCCCACGACCATCTTGCCGTTGCCGTCCAGATAATAGGTGTCGCCGCGATAGCTGAGCCAGCCCTTTACAAGGTCTCCCGATGAGGAGTAGTAATACCAGGAACCATTCTGCTTCTTCCACTTGCCGCCCTCGGATGTCGCAGTACTGCTGCTGCCGCCGCTGGTGGAGCCGTTTCCGCGAAGCTGGATGGTCGCTCTCTTGCCGTTGCTTCCCAGAGACCATGTCGCGTGATAGTGGTCGCCGGTGTGCGCGTCGATGATGGGCGTGCCGGAGCTGTTCTTGCCGACACAGATCGCCGTGTGGTCATAGACGCCGTTGCTGTTCCAGTCGTAATAAACGGGGTTGCCTCTGAGGACATTTCCGCTGTTGGCACTCATGAAGGTGCCGTAATTCTTGAAGTTATCGATGGCGCCGCTGCAGTTGATCCATGCGTAAGAAGCCGGATACCAGTTCTTGTTCTTGGGCATGCCGCCTGCATACAGGCACTGCGATACGAAGTTGCAGCAGTCCACGCCGGGATACTGTTTGTACTCGGGGTTTCTGGAAGTCGCCCACTTGTCCGCGTAAGCGATCGCCGCATCCACGTTGTAGGAATACTTGCCGTCGCCGTAAGTTTTGAGGGTGGAAGTCTTAAGTCCGGAACCACTGAATGCGGCAGCTTCGGAGGCGCCGGCCTCAGTTGCGCCAGCCTCGGCAGCGCCGTTTTCCGACTGCGTGTCGGAGCTCATCAGGTTGTCCTTCTTCAGCTCGGCGTCGCCGAGATTTTCCTGCTGGATCTCCGCGTCCTCAAGCCAGCCGAAATTTCTGTCTGTATTTGTAATTTTAGCTACATCCCAGTTTCCGCCAGCGTCCTTCTCAAGAACTGCCGTGTAATAGTAGCGGTATGCGGATACATTTTCAATATCCTGATCGCCTTCGGTGTAGCCTTCCGTCATCCACTCGTCGACGTCGATCTCGACCGTTCCGTTCTCTTCCCTGCAGGAAGTAACGGTATAGCCGGGGATCAGCCTTGTGAGATTCTGCGCGGAAGAAATGCTCATCGCAGTGTACTCGTTCTGTCTGTCCCACTCCGCCACGACTGCGTCGTCAGCTTCTGCGGTGCCGCCCATCATATAAGCAACCTTGCGCTGCTCATACTCCGACAGAGTGTCGATTATTCTATTGGCCTGGTCAGCACCGAGCTCATCGGCTACGGCGGTGCAGTCAGGTTTCATTTTACGGGCAATATCGAGAATTTCCTGATCTGAAATAGAAGTGCTGCGCGCATAGAGTTCTGCGATCGCTTCGTCATAAGAAATACCGGCGCTCTGATTGGCTTCCTGTGACTCTTCCTGCACCTTTTCAGCCTGCACATTGGCACTGGGCACATTTGAAGATCCGGACGGCATTCCCACTGCACAAAGCGTTCCTGCAGCGATCACAAATGCTGAAGTTAGAGCTACGACGGTATGCTTTTTCATAGTATCCTCCGATCTCTTTGATGACGGTAATCATTTCCGCAATGAATTGTAACATCTACAGTAATTATGTTAACATTTATTTAACATTTTGTCACCAAATTTTTATACAAATTTATTTTTTGTTAGGTGTGCACAGTTTTACAGGAGGATTTTGTGTGAAATAGGCAAGAAAAAGGGGGTTTTGGGGCGCAGGGCCGCTGGTTGCGGAGCTGACCGACTGGATTTGGGGGCGCAGCCCC
>JAZQCI010000018.1:0-10558 GCA_045546175.1 Lachnospiraceae bacterium
CATGCCGTGCTCGTGAGCAAGAGCTACCAGCTCTTTGCTCTTAGCAATGTTCTCTTCGATGGAGAAATGAGAGCCGTCGAACATGATGCTGGAGAAGCCGGCGTCGATGCACTTCAGGCAGCCTTCGTATGAACCGTGGTCAAGGTGAAGCGCTACGGGAACGGTGATGCCCTGGGAAGCGATCACGTCGTTAACCATATCGGCAACGGTCTTGTAACCGGCCATGTACTTGCCTGCGCCTTCAGAGCACTGTACGATTACGGGTGCGTTGCACTCCTGAGCAGCCTTCAGAACAGCCTTTGTCCACTCAAGGTTATTGAGGTTGAAAGCGCCGATGGCATAGTGGCCTGCTCTTGCAGCAGCAGTCATTTCTTTTGCAGATACTAACATTTTTATATCCTCCTTGATGTAAATGATTAACAGCGGCTCGACTATGATCAGCCGGGCCACAGTTACTGACAATTAGAGATTATCCATGTACTTGATGTATCCGGGATTCTCTGCGCTTGCGACGATCGTGTTCTCGTGATTGATGGTGACATACTTGTCAACGACCTGGTTCTCGAGAGTGACATTCTCGCCGATTGTTGTGTAAGCTGCAACGTAGCAGCCCTTGATAACGCTGCCCTTGCCGATCACAACGCCGCGTGCGATGACGGAATCCTCGACAGTTCCGCGGATCTCACAGCCGTTGGAGATGAGGGAGTTCTTGACCTCAGCTTCCTCATAGTACTGAGTGGGGCAGGAGTCGTTGGTCCTTGTGTAGATCGGCCAGTCGGGTGTGAAGAGCTCAGCTGCCTTTGCAGGATCCAGAAGTTGCTTGTTGGCGTCATAGTAGCTCTTGAGGCTGGTGATCGGTCCGAAATAACCGAAGTGTTCAACCGCACGGACATCGAGATCGCCGATCTTGGCGTTGATGATGTCGGAGAGGTTGTACATGGAGGAGATCGCTCTTGCCTCGTTGATCAGTTTGATCAGCAGGGATTTCTTCATAACGAAGGACTCCATGGAGATTGCGCGAACGTCCTCATCGCCGTGGTTGCGGCGGATCGCGTTGACCTTGCCATCGACGACATCGAAGATGTGGCAGGTCTCATAGCCGCTCCTTGCATGATGAACGGTGTGATACAGAGCCGTGATGTCAGCGCCGGAAGCGGCGTGGCCCTGAAGGAGGGCGTCATAGTCCTGCTTGAAGACCATGCAGCTGGGAGCGATCACAACGTACTCCTGGGACTGTCTCTTGATGTACTCAAGGTTATCGTACATAGCCCGGATGTTGGTGTTGTAGATATCATTCACCTTCTCCTCTGTGGGAGGAAGAAGCTGGAGTCTTCCGCGCTTGGAGTTGTTGTTGTAGTGGCGGCCGGTTCCGATGTGTGCGATCATGGAGCGGGCCTTGCTGGCAATATAAACCTGCTGGTTGATAATGCCGCTGTTGCTCAGGTTCGAGATGGGAAAGTCGATGACACGATATCTTCCCAGGAAGGTGAAGCTGCCGATCGGACGGTAATCCTGAAGACCTTCAACCTTGTGCTCTGCAGATGAAGTGATAATACCAAAAGCTTTAGCCATTATTGTGCACCCCCTTAAATATCGCTGGCCTGCAGCGTGATCGATTCACTGTCTGCGCTGCCAACCACTGCGCCTGCACTGATCTTGACATCGTCCGCAACCAGTGCGCGGGTAATCACTGCGCCATCTCCGACACATACGCCGGGCATCAGGACGGAATCGATGATCTGTGCGCCCTTGCCTACCTTGGCACCGGTGAAGATAACGGAGTTCTTGATGGTTCCGTCAATGGTCGTGCCCTGTGTGATATAAGCGCGGTCGATGGAAGCGTTGGGGCCGATATAGGCGGGAAGAGCAACCGCATCCTCGGTGTAGATCTTCCAAGTGGGATCGTCGAGGTTGAGGTCGCAGTTCTCATCGAGAAGATCCATGTTGGCTTCCCACAGAGAATCGATGGTTCCGACATCCTTCCAGTATCCTTCGAACTTGAAAGCGACGAGCTTCTCGCCGTTGTTCATCAGCTCCGGAATGATGGTCTTGCCGAAATCGTGTGCGGAGTTGGGATTTACCATATCCTTGACCAGGATCTCACGGAGTTTGGGCCAATCAAAGATATAAATACCCATGGAAGCGAGAGTGCTGCGGGGATGTGCGGGCTTTTCTTCGAAATCGATGATCCTGTCGTTCTCGTCGGTGATCATGATACCGAAACGGGATGCTTCCTTCATGGAAACGGGCATAACTGCAATGGTAGCTGCTGCGCCCTGTGCCTTGTGGAAGTCGAGCATCTTGTCATAGTTCATCTTGTAGATGTGGTCGCCCGAAAGAACCAGAAGGTACTGCGGATTGTAAGTATCGATGAAATCGATGTTCTGAGAAATAGCATCAGCTGTTCCGCGGTATACATCGAGGCCTGCGTCAGCCTTTTCACGGGGTGTAAGAACGAAAACACCGCTGTCCTTGGTGTCAAGTCCCCACAGACCGCCCTTCGCAACATAGCTGTTGAGGAGCACGGACTCGTACTGCGTCAGAACACCTACTACGTCAATGCCGCTGTTCGCGCAGTTGCTGAGCGGGAAATCGACGATGCGGTATTTGCCGCCGTAAGCGACAGCCGGCTTTGCTACGTGGTTGGTAAGGTCGAGCAGGCGGCTTCCCCGGCCACCGGCCAGGATCATAGCTAACATTTCAATTTGCTTCATAGAGAACCTCCCTTATTTGTAGTTTCAGTGGTTATTTCGAGGCAACGTGCGTGCGTAAACATTGCCACAAAAATCTAAGTCTATTGTATGCTATTTCGACGTGTCCGTAAATGACTGGAACCAAATTTTTTGGAAAAATTTTATAAAGTGGGGGATGGTAGAATACGAAAGTTGTTGAAAATGACTAAACAATTGCGACGGATTATGCAACAAGAAAGGCCGTTCGCAGTGCTGTTATTGCGAACGGCCGGTTTCTGATAAAATATATAAGTCAGGTAAGAAATTGAAGGCCGGCGTCTTCAATCTTTTGGCTGCATATAGAAGTTCCCCATGATCTCTCCGGAACTGAAAGTATTGACGAAAGCGGAAGGATCGATCTCGCGAACCCCTTTCTTGATTTTCCGAACGTCGTTTCCGCTGGTCACGGAGTAGACCAGGTTGCGCCGGTCGTGCTCGTAACCGCCCTCCCCGTGAAAGATCGTGGCGCCGTGGTGGGTCATGTCATGGATCCCGGCGCAGATCTGCTCCGGTTTGTCGGTGACGATGAGGAAGGTCACTTTCTGGTAGTTTCTGTGCATCAGATGCAGGACCTGCGTGGAGGCGTACTGAAAGATGATGGAATAGAGCGCCTTATCCGGGCCAAAAAAGTAACCGCCGATCAGGAGCAGCACCGCATTGAATCCGAGAATCAGGTTCCAGGATTCCACGCCGTGCATCTGCGAGAGGTAGATCGCGATAAAATCCGTGCCGCCGCTGGTGGCGTCCGCCCGAAGGCACAGACTGATCGCGAAACCGTTGACGATACCGCCGAAAATACTGATCAGGAGAATGTCCTGGGTCAGCGTGTAGGCTGGGATCAGGTCGGTGAGAAAGCCGGAGAGCATGATCATGACGAGGGAAAGCAGGGTGAACTTCTTCCCGATAAAACGAAAGCCGATATAGACCGGAATCGCGTTGAGCAGAAGGTTGACCGGCGTATAGGGGAGCTCGACCGAGAGAAGGAGCTTCGCCAGCCGCTGGATCAGGATCGTCATGCCCGTGGCGCCGCCGGGGATCAGGCCGCCCGTGTGCACGAGTGTCCGGATGTTCAGCGCCATGATAAAGGCTGCGACGCAGACCATGAGCAGTCTTTTGCCGTCTTTTACAGGGTCGATCTGAATACTTGTGTTCATTAAAATGTATCTCCTTGCAGTATTGTAAAATGTTTAGCACCCGAGTCCAGAGGCGTTCCGCGCCTTGTCCCGGGGTGCTGAATAATTACATATTATCGAAAAAAGGAACCGCTGAAAAGGGAGTAAAGGATTTCCTCGAGATGCTGCTGCGAGGTGACTGTGCCCGGGCGCGCGTAGTTGCGCGCGATCCCCGTCAGGCCGCCGGCAAGAAAATCGGCGGCGTAGACCCGGTCCTGGGCGGGATAGCCGGGGAGGTAATCCTCGCAGTCGATGAAAGAACTGTAAAGACTGTCCTGCAGCAGATAGAGAATATCGTTGCGGACGAGGAGGACGATCATATCCCTGCGCTCCGTAATGTACTGGCTGTAGGCGCGGCAAATGTCCTCCAGAGTCATGGACGAACGGCAGCACTCGTGGTCCTGCGGGCGGAAGCAGTATTTTCGCTCGAGAATGAAGGAGATGACATTGTCCTTGGAGGCGAAGAGAGAGTAGAAGGTCTGGCGGGAGACGCCGGCGCGCTTGCAGATCTCGCTCACGCTGATGCGGGAATAAGGCTTATCCTTCATTAATTCTATGAGCGCTTCGGCGATCGCGGCCTGAGAGGCGATGGCAGTCTTGTTGCATCCTTCGTACATGGTGTTTCCTCTGTCAAATACGTAATTCTAAAAAGAATATGAACAACCTTGACAACTGTCAAGGCCGATGCTACTATCTATCATATCAAAACATTGACAAGTGTCAAGGAACGGCTTCCCGGTGAAGCCAAATTTTTTACCCTGGAATTAGCACTCGACAGCAAAGAGTGCTGACAACAAAGGAGGATTTAATAAGAAATGGTAGTAATTCCTATATACAATCTTTTGCTGGTGCCGGACGCCAACGTCTATCTGAAGTCGGACCAGTACAGACACCTGGCCCGCCGTTACGCGCAGGTCAACGACCGGGTCGTGCTCTTATCGTGCAAAAAAGAGGAGCACCGCAAGGATATGACCGAGGAGAGTTTCTTCCCCATCGGCGTAACGGGCTATGTCAACGAAGTGAACCCGGAAGGGTATGTGGAGATCCGCACAACGGGCAGGGTCCATCTCGACACGATCGGGATCAATCCGGACCACACGATCGAGCTGACGATCTCACGCTGTGAGGAGATCGAGGATCTGGACGAAGGGGTGGAGAAGGCACACTTTGAGCGGCTCAAGGAGGACCTGAAGGAGAGCTGGCAGGGCTTTGAGTGGGGCGAACAGGCCATGGGCTATCTCAACCAGTTCCACTCGATCAACGAAGTGGCCGTCGCCATGTCCATCTGGTTCAAGATGAGTGCCGAGGAGAAATACGATATTTTGGCACAGGACAGTCACAAGAAGCGGTTTGAGCTTCTCGAGAAGGCTGTCTACGAGTTCATGGAGGTCTCCAAGGTGACCACCAAGGCTGCCAGCGCGCAGCAGGAGGATTACCAGAAGATCTACCGGGAGAACGCGATCAAGAAGCAGATGGAGCTTCTGCAGCGCGAGCTGGACGAGATGCACCCCGAGAAGGTGTCGGACATCCGCAAGTTTGAGCTCAAGATCGAAGAGGCGGGCATGAACGAGACCGCCAAAGGGGAGGCCCTCAAGGTCCTGAACCGGCTCAAACAGGAGAACAACGGCGGGACGGAAGCGGGAATGCTCTATGACTATCTGGATTTTGTCACGGGACTTTCCTGGAAGACGGAGCCGCAGCAGGACATCGACCTGTCGGAGGCGGAAGCGGTGCTCGAAGAGGACCACTTCGGACTGGGCAAAGTCAAGCAGCGCATCATTCAGCAGATCGCCGTCATGAATCTCAAGAAGGAGCAGGCGGGCTCGATTCTGCTCTTCGTCGGCGCACCGGGCACCGGCAAGACAAGCATCGGGCAAAGTATCGCCAAAGCCCTTCACAGAGAATACGTGCGCGTGAGCCTGGGCGGCGTGCGCGACGAGGCGGATATCCGCGGTCATCGCAGAACTTACATCGGCGCTATGCCGGGCAGAATCATGGACGGCATCAAGAAGAGCGGCGTCTCCAATCCGGTCATGGTTCTGGACGAGGTGGACAAGCTGGGCGTCTCCTATAACGGAGATCCGGCCAGCGCGCTGCTGGAAGTGCTCGATCCGGAGCAGAACAGCACTTTCACGGATCACTACATGAATGTTCCTTATGACCTCAGCAACGTCATGTTCATCTGCACGGCCAACTCGGTGGACACAATCCCCGAGCCTTTGCTCAACCGAATGGAAGTGATCCGTTTTAACGGATACACGGCTTCGGATAAGTTCCAGATCGCGCGCAGGCACCTCCTTCCCAAGGCCATGAAGGCTATGGGCGTGACCGAGGAGCAGATCGTGATCTCGGACGACATCATCCGCAAGATCATCGACAACTACACGATGGAATCCGGCGTGCGCGGACTGCGTAAGCGGCTGGATACGCTGTGCAGGTCGGCGGCGGTGGAGGTCTCCAAGCGAATCGGCGCGGCCGCGGTGGAGGCGGCGAAGATGGCCGGGGCGGTTGCTGCGGCGGGTGCTGCCGGTGCGGCGTCGGAGGCAGCTTCGGCTGCGGAAGGTGCGGCGTCGGAGGCGGCTGCGGGGGCGAAAGCGCAGGCCGCTGAAGAGACCGGTGCCGGGACTGCCGCGGAACCGTTGACGGAGACCGTCACGGCGCCTCTCGCGGAGACGGCCGTAATGAAGATGGAACCCATCGTCGTGAAGGAAGAAGATTTGCGCGAGATGCTCGATGCAAAACCGGTCAGGCATGACCGCGTGCTGGCAGAGAAGAAACCCGGCATTGTGACGGGACTTGCCTGGACCGCCGCAGGCGGAGAAATCCTTTTCATCGAGACTTTGTTTACCAAGGGCAGCGGCAAATTTACCGTTACCGGACAGCTGGGCGATGTCATGAAGGAATCCGTGCAGATCGCGGTGAGCCTTGTGAAGTCGATGTTCCCCGATAAGGCTTCTCTCTTCGAAGAAAACGACTTGCATATCCACGTGCCGGAAGGTGCAGTGCCCAAGGACGGTCCTTCTGCAGGTATCACGATGACGACGGCTCTCGCTTCACTAGTTTCTGACAGAGCGGTGGCGCCGACAATCGCCATGACGGGCGAAGTTTCCCTTCGCGGCGTAGTCACTCCGATCGGAGGACTTCCCGAGAAGCTTATGGCGGCATCGAGAGCAGGAATTCAGACAGTATTTATTCCTAAGGAAAACGAGGATGATCTGGACGAAGTGCCGCAGGAGGTCAGGGACAAGCTTACGATTATCCCGGTCAGCGATGTCACGGAAGTGCTTGAGAGGACGGGGATTCTGGATGGAAGTGAAGAGAAGATAGATTGATAATGTTATACGGGGCAGTCACATTGGATAAATGTGGCTGCCCCGTTTGGTCGTTACTGGGGTGTTTTATTGTGATTCTGACGGTATGGCGGCGCCTGGAGTAGCCGTCTAGTGGCACAAGCCATGCACAGTCCGACGAAATGAGAAGAAAGTTGGCTTTCGTCGGACGCCGAAGCCGGCACAAGCTATGCATAGTCCGACGAAATGAGAAGAAAGCCGGCTTTCGTCGGACGCCGAAGTCGGCACAAGCTATCATAGTCCGACGAAATAAGAAAAAAGCCGACTTTCGTCGGTGACCCCAGGCCAGAACAACACGGCACAAGCTATACACAGTCCGACGAAATGAGAAGAAAGCCGACTTTCGTCGGCCACCGAAGCCGGCACAAGCCATGCACAGTCCGACGAAATGAGAAGAAAGTTGGCTTTCGTCGGACGCCGAAGTCGGCACAAGCTATGCATAGTCCGACGAAATGAGAAGAAAGCCGGCTTTCGTCGGACGCCGAAGTCGGCACAAGCCATGCATAACCCAACGAAATAAGAAAAAAGTTGGCTTTCGTTGGTCATCAATCCGCTCGCAACAATCTATTCAAGCCCAACCGGCAAACTCACCCCAACAAATTACTCCAACCCTGTTGCCTCATCGATGCCCAGCATGATGTTCATGTTCTGGACGGCGGCGCCGGAGGCGCCTTTGCCGAGGTTGTCGAAGAGGGCAGTGACGCTGGTCTGATCTTCGTGGCCGCAGACCACTATTTTGAGGTGGTTTGTGCCGGCGAGTTCGTTGGCGTAGAGTGTTGTGCCGCTCGTGCCGAAAGGCATGACGCTCACGAAGTGTGCGTCTTTGTAGTAGTCCTGCAGCTTTTCGCAGATGTCCTGCGCGGTGGGTGCGCCGGGCAGCAGGCGGTTGTGAAGCATGATGGTGGTCGCCATTCCCTTGTAGTAGTCGTCGACAACAGGAAGGAAGACGGGAGGAGTCTCGAGGCCGCAGACTTTTGACATCTCAGGGATGTGCTTGTGCTTCAGAGTCAGGCCGTAGATGCCAGGTGCGAACAGGGACTGCGCCTTGTCGGGAGACTCGTAGTTCGCGATCATCTTCTTGCCGCCGCCGGAGTAGCCGGTCAGGGAGAAGCATGTGAGCGGATAGGAGGCCGGGACGACGCCCATCCGGATCAGGGGAGCCGCGCAGGAGATGAAGCCGGTCGCGTGGCAGCCGGGATTGGCGACCCGGTGGCTGGAGGCGATGGCGGCGCGCTGGTCGGCGGAGAGCTCCGGAAAGCCGTAGGTCCAGCCGTCGGCTGTGCGGTGGGCAGTGGAGGCGTCGATGACGCGCACGTTCGGGTTGTCGATCAGGGAGACGGCCTCGATGGCGCCTGCGTCGGGCAGACATAAGAAGACGATGTCAGCCGCGTTGAGGAATTTGCGGCGCTCTTCGTTGTCGTGGCGCTTGTCCTCGTCGATGCGCATCAGTTCCAGGTCGTCTCTGGAGCCGATCCTGTCAAAGATCTGGAGGCCGGTGGTGCCGCTCTGTCCGTCTATGTATACTTTTGTTTTGCTCATGCTCAGTTCCTTTCTGTCAGATACGAAATATCGATGCTAATCATATCATAAAATCTGTGACAGGGGGACGTATCAAGTGACACATTTTGGAATCTGTGTCAAAAGGGACGTATCAGGTGACACATTTTGGAACAAAAATGTGTCACCTGATACGTCCCCTTGACACAAAAAATGTGTCACTTGATACGTCCCCCTGTCACACTCGACGCCTGCGGCGCCTCACGCGGTTGATGTGACGCTCGAAGTCGCCGCTGTCGATCAGCTCCGCCAAAAGGTGCTGGGTGAAGACCGGAACCGTGCAGGAGTAGATGGAGATCTTCTCTATCATGGCAGCACACTGCTCGGCGGGAAGGACCATGTAGCCGACGCGGACCGCCGGCGAGATGGTGCGCGTGAACGTATTCATGTAGATTACGCTTCGCTGCGGCTCGAGGGAGAAGAGGGTGTCCTCCGCCTTGGTGGACATGGAGAACTCGGAGTCAAAGTCGTCTTCGATGATGTATCTGTCTTTGGAAGCGGCCCATTTGATATAACCTGCGCGCCTGGAAGCCGTGGCAGTGATGCCGCTGGGATAGCTGTTGAAGGGTGTGACGTGCAGGACGGTCGCCTCCGAGCCGCGCAGCGCGCTGAGGCGAACGCCTTCGCGGTCCATGGGCAGAAGCTCGCAGTGCACGCCGCTGGCCTCGTAGACGAGCCGGATCTTCTCGTAGGAGGGATCCTCCAGAGCAAAAGTGCGTTCGCGGCCGAGAATCTGGACGATCAGGTTGTAGAGGTATTCGGAACCGGAGCCGATGATGATCTGATCGGGGCTCACGTTTATTCTGCGGCTGCGGGCCAGATATCGGGCGATCGCTTCGCGAAGGAGAACAGTTCCGCTGTTGGGCGAGCGCTCCAGAAGGGATTCGCCGTATTCGGACAGGACTTTGCGGGCTTTTCGGGCGAGAATGTTGAAGGGAAACTGTTCCTGCTCAGGTGTGACGATCGGCCCCCGGATGGGAATATCGGTGATTTCATGGAGTTCGGAGAGGGCGCCGTCGTCGGAAGCAGAGGCGCCGGCAGGCGTCGAGCTGCCGTTCGCAGGTCTGATGATTCCCGCGTTCGCAGAGGCACCGGCAGGCGCCGAGCTGCTTCCCGCAGTATGTATGCCGCCTGCTGCCGAGCCAAGGCCCGCCGGCCCGCTGTCTCCGGTGGAAGGGGCGACAGGAAATAATTCATTTTCTTTGTAAATGACATAGTACCCGCTGCGCTCCCGGGACTCGATATAGCCCTCGTCAGCCAAAAGATCGTAGGCGTGCTCGACCGTGATCACGCTTGTGCCAGTCTCTGAAGCCAGAAATCTTTTGGAAGGGAGCTTGCTGTGGTAGGGACAGATTCCGCTCGTGATGTCATTGCGGATCTGATTGTAGAGCTGCAGGTAGGCAGGCTGTCTGAGGTCGGGATCGATTTTGTACTGGGGCATGGAAAACTCCTTTGCGGCTGCGCGGCACAACTATTAAATCTGAACATATAATTTCCGCATCTAATGAAAATATTATATATCCAGAACGGAGCGCGGTACAGATGCTCACCGCAATCTTTCTAATTTTTGCCGGAAGATGTATACTTAAATATTATGGTAACTATTCAGCACCCCACGTCCCAAATGCTTCGCATTCGGGACTGTGGGCGTCCAGAGGCGCTTCGCGCCTTGCCCGCCCCGGGAAAAAGATCAAAAACGTTCCGGAGAGCGAGCTCCCCGGAACGTTTTTTATCTTTTTCCCGGGGC
>JAZQCI010000019.1:0-90581 GCA_045546175.1 Lachnospiraceae bacterium
AAGACCGCTTGGCCTCCGACTTCTGGTCAATGGTCTTGGCGAAGCGCTCTTCCTCGATTGCAAGGTTCTTGAGGATGAAGACCTTCTTCTCCTCCAGCTCGGGATAGCCGTCTTTGGAGCCCTTGATGACCGCCTCAGCGAGCTTTGTCATGAAGGCGCCCTTGATGCCGAGCTTTCTGCCCTGACGGATGGCGCGGCGGATCAGACGGCGAAGGACATAGCCTCTGCCCTCATTGCTGGCCATGATGCCGTCGGAGATCATGAAGGTCGCAGAGCGGATGTGGTCCGTGATGATACGGACGGAGACATCGGTCTCATGGTCCTTGCCGTACTCGCAGCCGGCCAGAGCGCAGACTTCGTCTCTGAGCGCGCGGACTGTGTCCACGTCAAAGAGAGAAGCGACGTCCTGAACTGCCACTGCCAGACGCTCAAGGCCCATACCTGTGTCGATATTTTTGTGCTCGAGCTCTGTGTAATTGCCGTGTCCGTCATTGTTGAACTGGGAGAATACGACGTTCCAGACTTCCATGAAGCGGTCGCCTTCGCCGCCCATGACGTCCTCGGGGCCGTTACCCCACTTCTCGCCGCGGTCATAGTAGATCTCGGTGCAGGGGCCGCAGGGGCCTGAGCCGTGCTCCCAGAAGTTGTCCGCCTTGCCGAACTTGTAGATGCGCTCGGCGGGAATGTGCATGTCGTTCAGCCAGATGTTGTAGGCCTCGTCATCGCCTTCGTATACGGAAGGATAGAGTCTCTCGGGATCCAGACCGACCCACTCGGTCAGAAATTCCCATGCCCACGGAATAGCTTCTTTCTTGAAGTAATCGCCGAAGGAGAAGTTGCCCAGCATCTCGAAGAAAGTGCCGTGGCGGGCCGTCTTTCCCACGTTCTCCAGGTCACCCGTGCGGATGCACTTCTGGCAGGTGGTCACGCGCCTTCTGGGCGGGATCTCTTCCCCTGTGAAATAGGGCTTAAGGGGAGCCATTCCGGAGTTGATGATCAGAAGGCTCTTGTCGTTGTGAGGCACCAGAGAAAAGCTGTTCATTCTCAGATGTCCCTTGCTCTCAAAGAACTTCAGGAACATTTCACGAAGTTCATTTACGCCGTAATACTGCATTTTAAACTGTTCCTCCAAAGGTTTATTCAAGGCTCGCAGAGCGAGCCGCAGCGCTGTGTGCGCACGAATAACACAACGGGGGGATAATCCCCCCTGTGTTATCAGAATTCGAATTTATCGGCAAACCACGCATCCAGCTCTGCGATCGGGACGCGTACCTGCTCCATGCTGTCTCTCATGCGGATCGTGACAGACTTGTCGGTCTCGGAATCAAAGTCATAGGTGACGCAGAAAGGAGTTCCGATCTCGTCCTGTCTTCTGTATCTCTTGCCGATGTTGCCTCTGTCGTCGTACTCGCAGTTGAACTTTTTGCTCAGGTTCCTGTAGACTTCGAAGGCCTGGTCGCCCAGCTTCTTGGACAGAGGAAGCACGCCGACCTTGACGGGCGCCAGCGCGGGATGGAATCTCATGACGGTTCTCTTGTCGCCGCCCTCGAGCTCCTCTTCGTCATAAGCTGCGCACAGGAAAGCCAGGGTCACGCGGTCTGCGCCCAAAGAAGGCTCGACAACGTAAGGGATGTATTTAGTCTTCTTGACATCGTCAAAGTAGCTCATATCCTCGCCGGATACGTTCTGGTGCTGAGTCAGGTCATAGTCGGTTCTGTCCGCGATGCCCCACAGCTCGCCCCATCCGAAGGGGAACAGGAACTCGATGTCGGTCGTAGCCTTGGAATAGAAAGAGAGCTCTTCCTTGTCGTGGTCTCTCATTCTGGTCTCCTCGGGCTTGAGGCCCAGCTTCATGAGCCAGTTCCAGCAGAAATCTTTCCAATAGGCAAACCACTCGAGATCGGTATCGGGCTCGCAGAAGAACTCCATCTCCATCTGCTCGAACTCACGGGTTCTGAACGTGAAGTTGCCGGGTGTGATCTCATTGCGGAAGGACTTGCCGATCTGGCAGATTCCGAAAGGAACTTTCTTTCTGGAAGTTCTCTGTACGTTCTTGAAGTTTACGAAGATACCCTGCGCGGTCTCGGGTCTGAGATAGACCGTGGAAGCGCTGCTCTCCGTGACGCCCTGGAAGGTCTTGAACATCAGGTTGAACTGACGGATGTCCGTCCAGTGGAACTTTCCGCAGCTGGGGCAGGGAACGGCGAACTTGTTGATGAAGCCCATCATCTCGTCGCTGGTCCAGCCGTCGACGCTGCCGTCCAGAGTCATCTCGTGCTCTGCGGCATAGTCCTCGATCAGCTTGTCGGCGCGGAATCTCTCGCCGCAGGCCTTACAGTCCATGAGCGGATCGGAAAAGCTTGCCAGGTGTCCGCTGGCCACCCATGTCTGGGGGTTCATCAGGATCGCGCAGTCAACGCCTACGTTCTCAGGGCTCTCCTGTACAAATTTCTGCCACCAGGCCTTCTTGACGTTGTTCTTGAGTTCGACGCCCAGATTGCCGTAGTCCCATGTGTTGGCCAGTCCGCCGTAGATCTGGGAACCGGGGTAAATGAATCCTCTGGCATTACACAGTGCCACGATCTTATCCATTGTCTTTTCCATTGAATGCGTGCTCCTTTTATATAATTTCTTTTCTATTACCATCTGCTGTCAAAATAGTGATGACCCGCAATATAGTGGCAATATAGTACACTAACGCCTAATTATAAAGCAGTCCAAAATGATTTGCAACGAGGAATCAGCCGGACCGCCGGTCTTATACAAGAACTTCCAGGATCTGCAGACTCTGAAACTTGTGATCCCAGGTCCGCCCGCAGAGCCACTTGGCGTATCGCTCCAGCTCCGCAAGGACTTCCGGTTTGACGCCGAAGGAGTAGACCTTGGCCGGCGGCGTCCGGAAGAGAAAGTCCAGCGTGTACAACGTCGCGTCCAGATACTGCTCCGACCGCCTGGGACCGGGGTACTCCCCCTCCAGCATGACGGTCTTGATCTCGAACACCGCTCTGACCAGCCGGTTGTCGAAGGCGTCCGACTCCAGGGCCCGCAGGCTCTGGTAAGCCAGTAGGAGCAGTGCCGTCTCGTCGTTGTTCTCTCTGGTCACATACTGCAGGATCTCCATGAAATACGATCCGTAACAGGCAGCCGTGATGTCCGAGCGAAGCTTTTCAAAGTAGTTGTCCACCTTGGCTTCCAGGATCTGATAGGCGCTTCTTCCCTGGTTGATCTTGAAGGTCCCGAAGACAAAGGGCGAGGCCGCCGCCATCACGGGACTGCCGGGCTTTCTGGCCCCTCTCGCAAATCCCGAGATCCGGCCTCTCTCTTTTGTCAGGATCTCCACTCTCCTGTCATATTCACCTGCGGGAACACTGGTCAGGACCAGTCCCGTCACTTGCATGTCCGCGTTCATCATTTACAGGTCACTTTTTGTACTTTCGAATGTCGTATCCGAAGGACTTCATCTGCTGCTCGTTGTCCTTCCAGTCCTTTCTGACCTTGACCCAGAGCTTGAGATTCACCTTGCACTGCAGCATATTCTCGATATCCGTTCTGGCCGCCGTCCCGATTTTCTTGAGCATGGCTCCCTGCTTGCCGATCACGATCAGCTTGTGGCTCTCCCGCTCGCAGATGATGGAGGCGTCAATGTCGCAGATGTCCGTTCCGTCCTTTTTCTTTCTGTATTTCATGCTGTCGATGGTCACCGCGATTCCGTGAGGAACTTCCTCCTGCAGAAGGCGCAGCGCCTTCTCCCTTATGATCTCCCCTGCGATCTCCCGCTCGGTCTCCGTCGTGACCTGGTCCTCGTCGTAGAAAGGCTCTCCCTCGGGGAGCAGGTCGAACAGGCTCTGCAGAAGGTCATCCGTGCCGATCCCCGTGCGGGCGCTCACCGGGATGATCCCCTTGAGGTTGGACGCGGAAGATGCCTTTCCCGCCGCCTCATTCTCTTCGCTGAGCGCCTTGACCGCCTCGTCATAGGCCTTCTGGTAGACGGCGATGACCGGAAGGATCTGTCCTTTTTTGACAGAGTCGATCTTGTTGATCAGAATCAGGACCGGCGTCTTTACGCCGGCCAGCTGTCCGATGATATCTTTGTCTTCCTCACCCATCTTCTCTTTGGGCTCCACCAGCCACAGGACCACATCCACTTCCTTCAAGGTGCTCTGCGCCGCCTTGACCATGAACTCGCCCATTCTGGTCTTGGTCCGGTGGATGCCGGGCGTATCGAGAAAGACCACCTGTCCTCTGTCCTCGGTCAAAATAGTGCGCACCTGGGTCCTTGTCGTCTGCGGCTTATAGGACGTGATCGCGATCTTCTGCCCGATCAGGCGGTTCATCAGTGTGGATTTGCCCACGTTGGGCTTACCGATGATGGTCGCAAAACCCGCCTTTTTCGGCGCCGCTTCCTGCTTTGTCATTTCGTTATTATTCTCTGCCATGCAGTTTTTATCCTCTACTTTACTTTGATTGAATTCCGTATTGTCACTGCAGCATTTCCAGCCTGTCAAATCTGTCCGCCTCGGCCTGGAGCTTCTCGGCGCTTCCGACGACGCAGAAGGCCTCCTCGCTCAGGAAGGCTTCGATGTGGCCGGCCAGAGCCCGGATATCTTCCGGCGTGCAGTCGAGCATCTCGTTTTTCTCCCTGAGGACCATCTCTTCGGTGAGACCGGTCAGATAGGCGGAGAGAGAATACTTGCCGTAAACGGAGGGCGTCATGGGGCGGTCCAGCGCGCTGACCGCGCCGATGATATATTTGGTCATGGAGCGCTCGTCCGCGTCAAACCCGCGCACATAGTCGGGCGCTTTCTCGAAGGTCTCGATGGTCTGCGCGAGATGAGGATCTCTGTAGGAGACGAAGTAAGCGCTTCCGTCCCTGGAAAAGCCGCTCATGCAGCCGTAGGCGCCGCCCTTGACTCTCACGTTGGTCCACAGATAGTCGTAGCCCAGGATCACGCGCAGGACTCTGAGGGCCCCTGTATAGGCGTATCCTCTGCTGCCAAAGCTTCCCGCCCTGCAGACATACTGCACCTGTCCGGCGGTTGTAAAGCCTTCTTTGACCTTGACGGGCGTCAGGCTGTAAGCCGCGCCGTACTGCGAAAAGTCCTCCTCCGCAGTCCTTCCCGCAGGAAGCGCCGCTGCCAGGGACGCCGTCTCGGCGGTGATCTGCGCGATGCTCTCCTCGTCCGCCGTGCAGTCCGTCATCAGGTGGTCCGCCCGGAAGATGTACTGCGTCATCTCCTCAAGAACCGCGATCAGTTCGTCCGCCTCTCCCTTTTCAAGAAGTCCGCAGACCTCATCCAGCTTGTGATAAGCTTCCAGGCCGTTCACACAGTCCATGATAAGCGAAGTCTCGGAGAATCCGGCCGACGCCCTGACCAGGGCGGTCGCGTGTCCGGAGGAAGGAAGATCCGCGCGCATGGCGGCTCTCTCCTCTTCGAGCACTTCCAGGATGCGGGCCTTGCTGTCCCACTTTGTCGCCGTAATGATCTCCTTCACCAGCCGGAAGGCGTGGTCCAGATTGCTGTGCAGGACTTTGCTCGTCACTTCTACGGTCAGTCTGTATTTTGACGGGTCCGCGTTCTGCGTGTAGGCGCTGATAGTGGCCCCGATTCCGCCTGTGTAGATATTGATCTCCTGATCCAGCTGCGCGTAAGAGAAGTTTTCCGTGTCAAGAACACCCAGGAGCGTCTTAAGGATTCCCAGATAAGGGAAGAACTTCTGCGGGAGCTTCGAAATGTCGAACATAAAGGTCAGGTAATCGATTCCCGATGTACCCATCGGGTGCGCGATCACCGGCGTCTCAAGTCGTCGGTCTCCGCCGAGCTCTGCGTACGCCGTCTCGACCTTATTGACGAAAGGCTTGACCTCCCTGCTCAGGTCCTCCCTGCGCAGCATGGGGATCTTCTCCAGGTCTTCCTTGCTGTCCGGCGTCTCCTGCCATTTTCTCAGAGCGGCCAGGTCGTCGACGATTTTCTGCCGCTCCTCTTTTGTCAGGCTCTGCGCGTAGCTCTCCATCTTCTGCCGCAGCTCCTCGCCCATCTTCTCTGTCAGTCCCACCTCGGGCGTCATCACTACGATCGCCTTGTGGGGATTTTCCAGGAAATGCTTTCGGATCAGCGCTTCAAAATATCCCTTGTCCATCTTCTCTCTCAGGGAAGCGAAGGCCTCTCCGAGCTCGAGGTTGATAAAGGGAGTCGCGTCGTCGTACAGCCATGTGTCCAGGGCGCCCAGTCCGTAGACCAGTCCCTTGGGATAGAAGCCGTAATTGGCCTCCCTGTACTTGAACTCAAAGCGGTTGATGCTGGCAAGAAGCGCGCGCTGGTCCAGTCCCTCGTCGGCGATCTTTCTCAGCGTCTCCTCGATGGTCGCGATAAACTCTTCTTTCTTTTCGGGATCCGTATACTTGGCCGTCACCGTGTAGCTGGGCTGCCGGATGCCGAGTTCCAGAAGGGAGTAAACTTCTTCTCCGATTCCCTTGTCTCTGAGCGCTTTTTTGACCGGGGCGCCTTCCGCGTCGCAGAGCATGTAGTCGATGACCTTGAAGGCCAGGTCCAGCTCGGTATCCAGTCCGTCGGGCGCCAGAGCGACATTCCATGTCAGGTAGCTGCGCCCCTGCAGTTCCTCCTCGGACTGCACGGAGTAGTGCTCGAGAGCCTCGGCGGGCTTGTCGAAGGGCGGCTCAAAGCCGATCTCCGAGTCGATCTCCAGCCTGTCAAAATGCGACAGATAGGCCTCGTCCAGATAGGTCAGCCTCTCCTCCATATCCATGTCGCCGTACAGGTAAATGTAGCTGTTGGACGGATGATAATATCTTCTGTGGAAATCCAGATAGGCCTCATAAGTCAGATCCGGAATATAGACCGGGTCGCCGCCGGACTCCACGGCATAAGTTGTGTGCGGATAGAGCGCACTGTAAATACTGCGCGCCAAAACATCGTCCGCCGAAGAGAGCGCCCCCTTCATCTCGTTGTAGACCACGCCGTTCACCGTGATGGGGCTGTCCGCGTCCTCCGCCTCGTAGTGCCAGCCTTCCTGGCGGAATATATTCTGTTCTTTGTAGATATTGGGATAGAATACTGCGTCCAGATACACGTGCATCAGATTCTTGAAATCCGTGTCGTTGCAGCTGGCCACCGGATAGACCGTCTTGTCCGGATAGGTCATGGCGTTGAGGAAAGTGTTCAGGGATCCCTTCACAAGTTCCACGAAAGGGTCCTTGACCGGGAAATCTCTCGATCCGCACAGCACGGTGTGCTCGATGATATGCGCCACCCCGGTGGAATCTTCCGGGGGCGTACGAAATGCGATATAGAAGACTTTGTTGTCGTCCTCAGAAGGAAGAAGGGCCACTCTTGCGCCCGTCTTTTTGTGTCTCAGAAGAAGGCTGTCGCAGCCTGTGTCCTTCAGGTACTGATGCTGAAGGAGTTCATATTTTTCCAAAATTCTGTTCGTAACTTCCATTAGTTCCTCACTGTTTTCCTGCTTATCTGTTCTCTGAAAAGCGCTGTACCCGCTGTTATAATAAAAGTTTTCCGGGTATATTTTACTTTTCAACCCACATTGCCGGCCTCACACCAAACGAATTATTGAAAACAAGCATGCCGTATTCGAGGACTGCGCCTTCGCAATTGACATATCTTGCGTAGTGAGGGTCCGCCCCCGCGTCGCCTATCCAATACCAGCAGTTCCCGTTGGTGTACTCGTAAACGCCCTGCGCCTGTGCGTAATCCGTGGCACTCGCCGTTCTGTCCGAATCCGACGAAAAGTATTGTCTCAGTTCCGACGAGTTCAGGATAAAGACCTGATCAGATGTATAATTGCCGTCTTCATCCGTGTGGTCTGCAGAGACAATGCTCTGAATCTGTTCTTGCGCGAAGGCATCCTCTTTGAATGTCGAATTTAACCAGGCACGGAGCGAACAGTTTTCCCAGGTCGTCACTTCCCATACATCGTTATAGCAGACCTCGTCGATCACTTCCGCTGTGATCAGTAAAACCCGGTTGTCTTCTTCGCTAAGGACG
This sequence comes from Lachnospiraceae bacterium, assembly GCA_045546175.1. GTDB lineage: Bacteria > Bacillota > Clostridia > Lachnospirales > Lachnospiraceae > CAG-791. The sequence goes on from JAZQCI010000019.1 coordinate 8,019, forward strand.
CGCCATTCCAGGGGTTCCTTGCCGTTTTCCGGATTGTTGTCCTGCTCATAGGTGCCAAACGAAACGTAATCGCCGACAGATGTCTGATCTGTAATAGTATTGACAATCACAGTCTCATCGGCAGCAGACTCGTTTGTATCCTGAGCGTTGTCTTCCTGTTCAACGTCAGTGTCACTTTCCTGATCTGTATCAGGTTCCTTCTCCGTTTCCGGCGAATCGGGCTGAGCAGACTCTTCCGGGTTCGTTTGCCCGGCTTCTGCTTTCTCATTTGTCTGTGTCGCCGCAGGCTGTGGCTTATCCGGTTTTCTGATCAGCATGTATGCAATTAATCCGATAGCGAGGCAGACAACCAGAGCAGCAACAGGAATCAGAATTTTAATGCTTTCCTTTTTGTTTGAATTGTTATCAGGATTCAAGTTAATTTCCCCTTTTATCAGCTGTATCAATCAGTAAATTGAATTACAGATAGTATTGTTATCATTGTCCGGGACGTCTTCTTCTCACGCAAAGTCTCAGTCTGTTATGATCTCCGCGCCGTCCGGTAAACTGTCAATAGGTGAATAATCCTCAATCGGGTTGTCTGCCGCTTCCAGATGACTGAGATTCTGCAGCCTGCTGAGGACACTGATGTCTCTGATCCGGTTCCCGCTCATGGTTAACCCCGTTAACCGGGTCAGATCATATAAGGCACTGATATCTTCGATCTGATTATACCCCATGCTCAGATATGTCAGATCTGTCATATTTTCAATAGGGCTGATATCACTGATCCGGTTCATTGCAATATAGAGCTCTTTCATTTTCGTATGATCCCGGAGCGCTTCAATGCTGTGAATATTGTTACTCCTGATATCAAATATTTCAAGATTCATAAGGTCGGCAACCGTTGAAATATCTGATATATCATTGCCGTACAGATCGAGCCGCCTGAGCTTTCTCAGCTCCTTTAGCGGAGAAACGTCTTGTATGTTATTCTGTTCCAGTCCGATATCGATAAGCGACATCAACTTGCTCAGTTCGCTAAGATCGGAAACGGAATTGGAGGAAAGGTCCAGTTTCTCCAGTGACGTAAAAGCGGACAAACCTGCCAGATTCCGGATCTTCCCATACCGGTTTTCTTTTTCTCCGGAGAGATTGAGTTCTGTATAGTCTTTAGCATCAGCGTCGGTGATGTCGCGATCCCAGATTCCGGTTTCTCTCCTGATCGCATATTCAAGAGCCGGGTCTTCAAAAGACAGGATTGCTGCTTCGATCTCCTTTTCCGGCGCCTCATCCGCTTCCGTGCTGTCGGCAGCTTGTTCAGCCTCTTTCCCGCTGTCCTCCTCTTCCTTGTTGTTCTCTGCCTCAATGTTTGTTTCAGAGGACGACGCGGCTTGTTCTTTCGGGATGCCTGCTCCGCCGTTGTTGGTATCTCTCAATTTCAGATATGCCAAAAGGCCGATTGCAATACACACCATCGCCGCTGCGATAGGAATCAGAATCATCCTGTTATCTTTTTTCTTTCCGTCCATTTTATCTCCTTGGCACCTGTAATCTGCAGTCTTTGTTTCGGAATGTCTGACTGAAGGACTGTATTAAGTATTTTCAGATGATACGGCCTCATCTTCTATTGTCACTTCGCAAGCATAAAACCCCCGAATGTGCCGAGAATCATATGCGCTCGTTAAACTCTCCGCGCGAAGATGAATAAGCACCGAAGCGGCAACACAGGCAGCAGCGATAATTATTCCGATCAGGATAAACTGCAGTTTGGAAGGCTCTTCAATGACACCGTAATCCTTGGACTGCTCTGTTTTAGGTCCCTCCGCAGCATTTCCTTCTTTTTCAACCAGCGGACTTCCGCATTTCATGCAGAAGCTTCCCTCTTCGTAAACCGCACCGCATTTACTACATACTTTCATTCTTTAACCCCAACTTTTCTCTATAAGCTTTTGCCGCTTTATCAAATGATCTTCAATGTCGGACAGCTCTTTTATTCCTCTGCGTCTCATCTCTTCTCTGAATGTAATGCGGGAATTTCTTGAATTTTGGTAGAGCTGATCGTGAATACTGTTCTGCCATTGTCCGATATAGCCGAGTATCGCCGTCTTATCTTCGGAAGAATCGAATTCCATTTTTCTGGCACGCTCTTCTCTGATTACCGATGTGCCGTCATACATAAGGATGTCCAGCACTAAACGGCAATAGTCATCCATGATTTCCTTATACCGCTCTTCAATTTTACCACGCAAATTCATGAACTGCTTCCCTTTGTCAACATCGATATCTGTACCGGTGTTCCTTCCGCCATCTGTGCTTTCTTCCCTTAGCAGCAGCAGTTCATTAACGGAGGCAATCAATTCACTCACCTGCTGATCCAGCGGCTCTTTTCTTTTTTCGAACTTGGCCCTCATGATCTCAGCACTTTCTCTCATATTATCATGATAGTTTCCGCTTGAAAGTGCGAAGTCCAATAGCTGCTGATCATTAATCACATTATCACCCTTAAACTCGGGAATCTGCATTTCAAAGGGCTTGAGCAGATCTTCATAGCTGACCAGGCAGTATCCCGGTGTAAATACACCCATTTTCTCCATTTGGACGCCGTCTGCCGACATTGTCGATCCCAGCAGCTCTCTCTCGTCCTGAGAAGTCAGCCTCAGTCCGATCTTAAGAGAGGTGTTTTTGATAACTTCCGGCGCCATAGCAGTGGGAAGCTGGTCTGCAATTACAATACCTTCTCCCAGTGCCCGGACCTCAGCCAGCATTTTTGTGATATATGCAGTGGCAGATATCTTGGGGTCAGTCTTTCCGCCCTCCTGTACACTGGTATTGGCGATCAGGTTATGTGCTTCTTCAAGGAAGATGATATGACGCGGTTTCTTATCCGGTCCGGGCTCATACGTTTGTATATCCAGCACCTCGCGAATCAGTGTCATCAGCATCAGGATCATGAAATTAGAAGGCGCGGTTCCAAGGGAGGCCAGTTCTATGACTGCGCTTTTATGCAGCCACTCTTCAGGCCTGAAAGTTGACCTGGGCACGTCAAAAATGTCCCCCATCTCTCTGGCCATCAAGGAGCCGATTCGCACCTGCAGCACGGATTTGAGATTGTCGCGCACTTCATTGCCGTACTTATACTTGTCCAAAAGCTTATCGATCTCGGCATACAGCATGCTCATGGTAGGATATTCAAGTTCCCCCGAATTGAGCATACCGGGCAGCCACAGGAGTTTTTCATAACAGTTCTGGATTCCTTCCGTCAATAGCATGGGAAAAGGAGGATCCAGCTCAAAAGTCCCGTTAAATACATCCAGCAGACGGTTGATATGATCTGCAAGCTTCATGCCGATCGGAAATTCAAACGGATTGATATGAATCGGAAACATACTGTTCGCACAGGGAGAAAAAAGTGATATCTCCTTCATTCCCGGCAAAGTCGTAAGTACCCTGTACTCTTTTTTGGCAGGTTCCAGAACAAGGACCGGTATTCCCGCCTTATAAATCTCCGAGACCAGATACATCATCGTATTTGTCTTACCGCTTCCGGGCATACCGGCCAGAAAAGCATGCTTAGCCAGGTGCCTCCAGGGGAGGAAAATCTCATGTCCGAGCATATCTTTGCCGATCAGCAGACCATCTTGAGGCGGGGGGACCGTTTCCTTAGGCATCTCAAGGTTTTCACCGGGATACAGCACCGGCAATACCGCGAACGGGGCCATTTCTTCCGCTGTAACCAAATGAGGCAGAAAAGCGAGACTGTTGTCCACATTCGGATCACTCCAGCTGACGAATCCCTGGGATATTCCATCGTATATACTGCCGCCAAAAGGACTGCTGATCAAAATATGGCTTCCCTCACTGATTGCCTCGCTGGCGGCTGCGTCAAGCAGCTGCTTTGCTGAACCCTCATGCTGTCCGTATGCCTGGATATTAACCAGAAAATGCGGCGATGAAGCAATTGACTCCTGCAGATCCTCGTAGAAATCCAATGCCTTTTTAGCATTTTCATCTCTTCCGCTGCTCGATACGGCATTGAAGCTTTTCTTTACGGCGAAAGAATTCAATTCCCTCAAATGGGGAAGAATATACATAAGCCCTCTGTCCAGCGTATCTGTATAATCAACCGGATAAATACTGACACAATACGCGCAGTGTTCACCCATGACCTCCATCATCTTCAAAAGTGAATATAACCTGGCCTCTTCACCCATCTCCCATTCACTTACCGTATAGAACTTTTCGTTCTCGTTTGCGGAAGACTCTATAAATCTTTCTCTTTTAATGAGGTTCACCTGCCATGCATATGGTGTTTTCGACAGAGGTTCTCTGTCAGTGGGCACAAGCTGATCATAATAAGGCGCCATCACAGAAGCCTTCATGATCTGCTCAATCGAAGTCTTTCCTTCATCAGACGGCGCGTCAAAACACACAACAAGCTTAAGGCGGTTCCCGCCTCTCATTGCGGGATTAAACTCATAGATAAAATGAATTGCTCCGCCATACAGTTTTCCCCACTGGTTAATCTGTCTCCAAAAAGCCTGCTGCTGAACAAGTACGCCTTTCGGACCTGTTTCCGACAAAGAAGCATACTTCTGCAGAGAGAAGTCAGGCGCTGTATTCAGTTCGTAAAAGCAGTATTCCATATCTTAGCGTCCCTTAATCATCGGTTTCAAAGGTTATCCCAGAATCTCGTCTCTTATTCTGCTGAATTCCTGCTCAGACTGCTCCATATTGCGCTGTGCAGTCTCGGCAGCCTGTTCAAATTGAGTACCGAGATTCTCTGCATTCGATGACGCCTGTTCGGCAGTCCCTCTTCCAAACTCAGATACACCGGATACCCGTGAGAATTCCTGTGCGGCCTGTCTGCTTTTCTCCGCCTGCTCCGTACCTTCCTGAACAGCTTCATTTGAATGCTGATAGCCCTCTTCCAGAGTGCTGTGAACTTCCGAGTCCATGTGTGCGGCAGCTTCGCTCTTAGACGCTTCTCTGGTCTCACGGATGGCGTTCAAGATATCTTCATCGACATCCATATCCATGCTGTTGAGAATTCCCTTGATCTCGCTGATTTCACTGCCGTCCTTTCTTCCCCGTTCCAGACCGCGTTCCTGAATCTGATTACCCGTTTCAACGTTTTGATTTACTTTTTCTAATCTGTTGCCCATCTTATTTCTCCTTTTGCATTATTGGTGATTTTAGAATTACGGATATATTGTGGGATCTTTTTAATTTATTTTTTTCGTATTCCAACAATTTTAACCGGAATGTCATAACCAGCTTCTCGAGCAGCAAGTATTCTATGCCGTCCGTTGGTATCAAACTCATAATACCCATTACACTGAACAACTGTTGGAATACTCGAGGGCTCAAAATAAATATTCACGCATTTCTCCAGTTCAGGGTATTCTCTGATTCTATCAAGAGAATATCCATTGTCTAATAAGTGCTGAACTCTAGGAATGTTTTTGGCAATTTCAACAAATGAATCTATGGTCCCTTCGGTGTCATGCTGTCTCCAAAAAATTGTATTATCAGACGCTTCACGATCTCCCAATCGAATACCCTCTATACTATCTGGTGAAACAGTTTTAATAATCTCTTTGTTTCGTAAACTCTCGTACTTCAATTCTCCCGAATTATAAAAGTCTTTAATGAATTGTTGATAGTTTCTTCCCTGCACAAAGTAATCATTTGTGTCTTCTATTCTTGACATGTCAAAACTTCCAAACTTTAGACTACTCGATTCAGTTTGCGAAGAAATCTTATTGTTTTTTAGTTGAATAATAGAATCACTATTGAATTGATTTTTTTCATAAAGTCGAATATTATCAATATTCGGAATAAATGTCTGTATAGATTCAGGTCCACCAGCTGACATCCCTGCCTGATCTCTGACTGGACCGGAATAGACCTTTGTTCCCTGCGGTACAACAAATGCATAAACTGTATCAATCTCACTGAATCCATTAAAGTTGCCTTCTGCATCTGTCCATACATGAGGGATAGCATTATTCAGTCGTGCTTGGATGATTGAATCCGGAGGATTAGAAGTAAACCAATGCCCTCGCCCGTCACCACTGCCTGCCCGGTAGAAAATCGTATCTTCCTGCAAGGTCTCTTCATTATAGCGTCCACCGTAAAAGCTGGTAGTTATATCAACAATTTCCCCTCTCTCATTTTTGTATCTCGATAAAGGTCCCGGATTAACAACCTGATTATACTTGTAGTTCTCCATATCAGGTTTTTTATAATTCACTCCTGCATAGAGGTACTTCTTGTTTATCTTCTCATTTGCGCTGTCAGTTTCGTTACTGTCCGGTAAAGGCAGATTCCAATCTTTCGCATAACTTTTCAGTAACTCCGGAGATGCCAATACAGAAGCAGCCAATTGAATCAGTGATGCATCACCTGATTGAAGATCGGCATTGGAGGAGCCTCCCGTATTACGTTCGCTTTTTCCGGAACCCGTACGTGAACTTGTATCCGATCTTACAGATACTTTTGTGGCGCCGGCTCCTGCCGCATTTCTTCCCGCTCCCGATTTATTCCCGGGTCTTTGGAATGTCCCTCTGTCTGCGATCTCCGAAGCATTCTGCTGATTCGGGTCAACGCCCTCCGCTGCCTGCTCTGCAGCTGAAATTAATGATGAAAGAGCCTTTGCATGGTCACTATAATGCTTTTCCCTCTGCTTTGCCAAGCGCTGTGCTTCAACTGCTATTGAAGATCCAAAGCGAAAGCCCGTCAGCTTTCCAAAATCTGCACCGGTTTTAGCGGTTTTTCTTTCTTTTTCTTCATACTCGCGCCGCTTTTGACTGTATCGTCTTGCAAGACTATGCGCTGATGAGACAGATTCCCGCAGATCTTCCCTGGCTGTCTGAAGCTGCTGTAATGCATCTTGTGCCTGTGCGTTCATGCTTTCGCGCAAAGAGGCACTCATATCATTCCCGTTTTCATCCATTTGAGCGGGTATGTTTTGTGCCTGTAACTGTAATTCACGCGCCTCTGCTTCCAGTTCGCTGACCCGTTGCCGGGCCTCTCTCACTTCATCTGCGATTTCGGATATTCTCGACCATTCGTCGACGTACGGATTTTCCATTCTTAACTCCTGTCGGAAGCCGGTTTCTTTGTATAAACCAGGCTCTTGTTCCAATTATCAACGACTATGTCCTGAAGGAACACAGTATCACCGCTCTTCCATTCGCCGAGCGGCAGTTCTCTGCTGAGCGGTGTGATAAAGTCGCTCTCCACAACGTTTCCGACGCCTCTGCCGCCAAATTCCAGGTTCGCGCAGCATGCATCCAACAGTTTCCTGTACAGGCTGCTGTCTTTAGAGATTCTGAATCTTATGTGGCGCTGTTCAAACAGATTGTCACAGATCTGTCTGAGCTGCTTGTCCAGAATCATCTCAGCCTGCTCTTCATGTATAAAATCAAATACAACGATATTGTTTCCGATTCTGTTGAGGAACTCGGGCCGCCATGATTTGTGCAGCTGTGTGACGATTGTCTGCTCGATCTCTTCCATCGTTGACTCCGGCGTAACCAGCATCTGTGTGCTCCCGTCGGGCAGTTTTCTTGTCAGTCCCAAATTGCTCGTAAAGATAATAATGCACTCTGAGAAATAAACCGTCTGTCCTTTTGAGTCCGTCATTCTGCCGTCATCAAGAATCTGAAGGAATTTATCCAATATACCGGGATTTGCCTTTTCGATCTCATCGAAGAGCAGAATAGAGAAAGGATGCGCCCGCACCGCATTGGTCAGCTCGCCGCCCGCGTCATATCCGACATATCCGGGCGGAGCTCCCAGAAGACGCTGATCGGAGTGTCCCTGACTGTATTCCGACATGTCAAACCGTATCAGTGAACTTTCCGCGCCGAAAATATTCCTCGCGAGAGATTTTGCAAGCTCTGTTTTGCCGGTTCCCGTAGGGCCTGCAAACAGAAGAACACCTTTGGGTCTGCTGCTCGAAGAATGCTGCAGTCCGGACATGCCGGTGGCGGCACGCGTGACCACATCGGCGACTGCCTGTACGGCTTTGGGCTGACCGATGACATCCCGAGACAATTCTTCGCTGAGCCCGGACAGCTTGACAGCGTCCATTTCAAGCCAGGGATCCTCTTTTCTTCCATGCCTGTATGCCCTGATTTTCTCCTGCGCGTTTTTTACGGAATCATTCTTGCAAAGCTGCAGCACAGAATCCAGTTCTATACAAGTAAATCCATCTGTCTGCGCGACCATCTGACGGATCATTTTTTCTTTTTCTTTGGCGTCGAACGCTTCCCAGTCGGAAAAACTGTCCTTATAGGATGAAATGATCTGTTCTCTGAGTTTTTCCTTGGGATGGTCGATCGTGAGTACCTTTATGAACGGAGAGTATCTGTAAAACCAGGTGGGAAGTTCCTGTACCTTGTTTGTGATCATAAATACAAGGTTATTGGCCCATCCCTGCGGATTATCCGCCCTCGCTGAACGGGCATCGTTAATCGCAAGCTGCAGAATTGTCAGATATTCAATCTCCGATTCATCGAGATGTTCCGCGTTTCCGATCAGCTGACCGGACATCTCAATGATTACTGCCGTGGAATGCTCACGTCCTCTGAGAGCATGTCGTATTCCTGTCATTGCGGTCTGAATATCGATTTTACGAGATGAATCTGTCAGACCTGCCTGCTGCAGAAAGATTCTGACCATCTGCCCCGAATCATCGTAAATATTATAGAATCCGTCAATCCTGTTGTAGAATACGATTGTGTGATATCCCTGTGAGACCAGAAAAATATGGAGGTATTCATTCAGATCGACAAGCTCTCCGCTTTCGATCCCTTCGGTAATAACCTGACGGTCAGCCACATTTCCTTCCAGAATGAACAGTTTCTGAATGGATCTGTATGTATTCAGTTCTTCTTTCCACTGTGCAATCTCCGTCATCGTTTCTCCTCAATTACCAAAATACAGTTTGCCAGCCAGATTCTGTCTCCCTTTTTCAGTTCTATTGTCTCGTGAGGATTGATTTTCCTTCTCCCGGTGCCATCATCCACATATGTACCGTTCAGTGATCCCTCATCTCTCACGAGAACAGTATTATTCCTGATCTTAATATAAGCGTGCTTTCTGCTGATCAGCGGATTTACGCCCAGGATTTCCCTGCCTATTCCTTCTCTCCCCAAGATTCCGCCGCTGATCGGGATTTCTATGCAATCCCCGCCGTTATACAAGGCGATATCGGTAACCGCTTCCTGCCTCTCTGTATCAAATCCGCGCTCCGCCCGGCCCGGGATCCCGCGCTGCGAAGATATATTGCTTCCGCCGCGCGGTCCGCGCGCCGCGGCTGAGGGGACCTGACCGACGGATACCGGTCTTCCCTGCCTTCTTACCGCGCGTTCTGCCGTATTTATTTGAGGAGACCTCAGATCGGACATGCCTGTATCCATTCTCGGATCCGTCTGCGGGCGTCTCATGACTATGTTGTTTTCCGCGTTGTCCGTACCCGCGCTGTTTGTTATGTCAGTTTCGGAAGAAACTGTTTCGCGTGATCTGTTTTCGTTGAGTTCTTCATTCGGAACACTGCCGTCTTCACGGCACAGCACCGGCCTGTTGTATTTCCTGTCATAAGGCTGATTACAGACCGGACAGTATCTGGGCAGCATTTCACCGGCGGCAAATGGGCGGGTCTCATGCCCCGCGTTACATATCATCTTTCTATAAGTCAGTTCTTCCATCGCTTCGCTCTCCGTTGTCTGAGACAATGATCCGGCTTATTGCCATGACATGGACTTTAGTCCTTCATGGACTTTCCTTCCTTTTCTTACCCCGCTCTTTTTCATGGCAATCGTCTCTTCATTCGGCTCTTCTGTCGAAATCCCCTTAAACAGAATGCCGTATTCTTCCCTGAGCTCCTTTTCAATATTCGGAAGCATAGAGCAGAATTTTCTGGCCGTTGCAGTGCTCTTTCTCTTGTCGTTTTCTGTGGCTGAATTTCCGTCGAATTGTCCGGTGATTTCCATTGTAAGATAATCGGAATCCGTCCCGGATACTGTCAATTCGGCATTTTCCATGCCAAAATAGAGTTCATTCTGCTCTCCGGCATCCACATACTCTATTCCGTGCCTGCCCATAACTTCATAAAGTGCATGAGAGATATAATCCCTTTTCTTTCGTTCCAGTAATTCTCTCTTTAATTCCTGATAAACTTTTGTAAGCTTCATCAGGTTTGCCGAAGCAGCGAGTAACTTTTCATCCGGTTCTATATTCAAAAGGCTGCATATTGCCCTGTACCTTGTAGCTGTTTTATTCCAATCCGCCTTTTGCTTCTGTTCCTTTTCCAGGAGTGCCGACAGTTTTTTGAGATACACCTCCAGTTTCTCTGTATTTTGGACTGCAAATGCGCTCCTGGCATACTCCGGCTGTGCATCGAATTCTTTCTTAAGCGACGCAAGCCCCGGAATCCGTCGACTTTCAGGTGTCTCCAGCGCTTCTTTTAATTTCCGGCTGAAAAGATCCAGTTTCGAAGGTGTCCTGTCGATCAGCTGTCTGCCCTTCTCATCTCCCTGCAGCGACACACCGCCTGCCGTTTTCTGTCTTCCGATCAAAGCATGATTTTGTTCTTCACCAAATCTTTCTCTTGATCTTGCTTTAATCTCCTCCTGTGTCCTGCGGAAATGCTCCTTCATTTTTTCTTCGACCAAATGCAGATCCCCTTGCGTTTTTGCAAGTTCTTCGACCAGTTTTTGCTGTCGATCCATTGCATTTTGCAAAGAGCCGTATTTTTGGGAATAAGCATCTATTTCAATCTGTATTTTTTCAAGTTCGTTTGCCAGCTGCTTTTTCTTCCGGTTTCGCTCCGCCTTAACTTTTCGGATGCCTTCCTCATATTCCTTTTTCTTTTCGGCCAGCGATTGATAATACTGCTGTTCTTCTTCCAGACGCGCGAGCTGTATTTCGACTATTCTGTCTGCCTGCGCCTGCACCTCTTGAATTGCCCGGTTCAATTCGTTCTGGCATTGCTGCACAATACCCCTTAGTCTCCTCGTCTCAAGTTCAAACGGGCTGGCGACGTAACTGCTCATACTTCACACTTTCTCCTAATATCTTCCAGAACATCTCCCATTCCCTGATAAGCGAGCCACGCTTCAAACTCGCTGCTCTCAAATACTTCCTCAACGGCCTGGTCCATGTCCCCTTTTCTGTAATCAAGCCAATCCACAAGATCATCAAGAGTTTTCAATGTAAAACCGTCCCAGGATAAGCCGTCATTGCCTTTCAATGATTGGAAAAGCTGTGCGCACGCCTCGTACGGGTGAATCCTGCTGGCAGAGCGCAGCCTTTCCGCAAATGCTATCTGTTCCCTGCCCCTGCCGTCTTTTTCAAGATAATACGTTACATTTCCTCTCTGAAGAAATACTACGACATCATTTCTGCCTTGATCGCCGCTCTTAAATGTCTCTTCCATCTCGCTCAGTGAATAGTATTGCCTTCCTCTCCATACAAAGGAGCGGTTTTGATCAATTTCCAGAGTGAGCCGGAACATCGCGTCTTCGTCATTAGCCAGCTTCCTTAATTCCCGGCAGGTGAAGATCAGTTCTTTGCCCAGCACCTTGTTAAACTGACCGAGAAACTTATCCATTTTCCCCTGCCTGAACAAAAACAGGGCGTACTCCCAATGATCTGTAATACCTTTTATGAGCCCTTCGATGTCTGCGGCGATCCATTCCGGATCGTGGAAAGAGATTATTACACGGCCTGACCTGTTCTTCTCTCTGACTGTCTGTGTCCGTGTCTCTCCGCCGAATGTGTCGCCTTCACACCATTTTGCCGCCGCTTTGGGGCCGGCCCGTTTTGTCATCTCCATATTGATCATTCCGTTGATCAATAGCTTGAGATTCTGATCCGTATTTTCCTTTCCCCGAAAACGGACTCCCCGCTCCCAGGCCCTCCTTGCCTGCTGAACAGTATCGGCTTCGATCAGCGGGCTTCCTCCTAAGATCGCGGCGATTGTAAGTCCCACGGAGCACCAGTCCGAAGCTCTTCGGCTGACATCATTGTTTAAAAGCTCCGGCGCGGCAAAAGACGGTGTAAGCTGCACAGGTTTCGTCTTTACCATTGCGGCACTGCCGTAGTCTCCGATCAACACTTTCTTTCTGTTGTCATCCCAGAATATGTTAGACGGTTTAATGTCATTATGGATGATCTTATTCTCATGAAGTGTGTTAAGTCCGGCAATAATTCCGGGTAAGACAATCTCTCTGATTGTTTCCTGGTCAATCTTTCCGTCGATGCTTCCCTCTCTGTAATACGGATATACTTCGTACCAGCTCCCGTCAGATCTTCCATAGTCTATAAGAGGGACAAGATTGTCACTCTCAATGTCCTGGATTATCATGAGTACTTCTTCTTCCGGCCTGTGCTCTGTGATCTTCAGAATGTAATCGTCTTCACTGCTGTCAACGCAGTACCATATTTCAGACTGAAGCGTACATTTGACGAGCGCGATCAGTTTATAATCTTCAAACTGTTCTCCCGCGTGATATCCGGGTTTTCGCAAATGCGCCCCGTTCTCTTCGCAAAGTGCGGGAATTGTCAGCTGACCTGTTCTGTTTTCAAATTGAATCGTGTTTTCCATTCCGTCATTGCTCCGATCCCGGCGGGATGCCGATCATCCAGATCCTGTCTTTCAGGAATACGCACTGCATGCTTCTTTCGCAATTCTCGGCGTCTTTATATCTCTCCGGGTTCTTCCATATGTAAATATTCTGGTTAGAAGATCCCCTGAGCCCTGAGCCGTCATTGTACTTTTCTTCATATCTTCCGTCTACCAGTACGGAGATTTCCGCAAGAATCGATTCAATCACAGGAGATCTCATCGCATGAAGCTGATCCAGTGTATACCCAGTGTATATCAAAATATCGCTGCCATAAGCTTCGACGAACCATCTGACTAATGACAGAAGGCCTTCCGGTTGGTCAAACGGTTCTCCTCCGCTTATTGTCATCCCGTCGACAGGTTCTTTCCCTCTCATCAGCTTGGCGATCTCGCTGCTTTTTATCACCCTTCCACCTGAAAGGGGCTGCAGTTCCGGGCTTATGCAGCCTGCACAGCCATGGCTGCAGCCCTGCAGCCATATCCCGAGACGTTTTCCGTATCCGAGCGTTGTGACGGGATACCATATTTTCCCTATTCTGATATCAATAGATTCAATAGATTCTATACGTTCCATACATGTCCGCACTGTGAGCATTTATTCAGGTGAAGCGGCGAACCGCAGTACAGGCACCTGCCGGTTCTGATCCTTTCATGAAATGTATTTGCAATGATTGCCTGATTAAGCAGTTCAAAGTAAACCGCAGGATCCAATAAATATTTTGCCCCGTGAAGAATACTGTTAAGTATTACGGCAGGATCTTTATTCAGTTCCGAAAGATTCGAATAGTCTTTCACTGACGAAAGATCATAAAACACAGTTTTCGGTGTATCAAATGGCGTAAGATTTGTTATTCTGCCCCTTCCGAAAACTCTGAATTCTCCGTTATCGCCGCTTCCGATTCCGGCAATGCCGATGGGCTGGGACAGTTCTTCGTCTGACGGAACGGCTTTGACGAACTGATCAATGAATATAAGACCATTTAATACAAAGCTCTTTCTCTCGTAGGCCCATCTGCCGTCTAAATCGGAATCCTCCATCATATCAATATATTTTTGTATCTTATTCAGATAATAATTAAGCCACTCTTCCGGATCATTCTCTTTGGGAGGCACAAATTCCGAATACTTTACGGGTACTTTGCTGTTAAGCACACGAAGTCTGTGCAGCTGATACAGAGATTGTGTCTTTAGCTTCGAGACCGCAAGATCCGATAACTGCCAGGCCAGAATATGAAGTTCGCTTCTGACCGGACCCGATTCTGACAATAATGTCTTTAAAGTTCTGAACTGCATGTTCATGATAAGCCCGGTGAGCTTCTCCAGTTCTTCACTGAGTTTCATCAGATCGTACGGTCTTTGAATTCGTTCAATTCGTTTTTTCAGCACATCAATCTTTCTGAAGGCTTCTTTTGCCTGCGGAGATATGTAAATAGTCCGCTTGTCCAATGCGCCTTTTAAAGATCTGTCAATTTCAAGCAGAATTGAGTTCCCGGAAATCTCCAGTATTCTGTCTTTTTGTTCCGAGATGTCCCAAACTGCCTGCAATAAATAAACCGTCTGTGGGTTCATCTCCGCCTCCGATCTTCATCAGGTTGCAGATGCCGATTTAAGTCCCCGACCTTCTCGTCTAATTCTGCCTGCTTATTTTCAACATTCTGCTGCAATCGGGATAGCTTCATCCGTTCGATCCTGTCTTCTTCATCCCGCTGCGCCTTGATCAGTTCCAGCCAGTGCGACGCCAAAATTCTTGAGGCGACGCTGACACTCTCTTCACAGGGATGATCGGGCAATTGTGCAGAGCCTGCTGCCAATTCACTTAAGGAGTTGATCTGTCCCCCGCTATGATTCATATTCAATAAGGTTCTCATCCAATGTGAATAACCGGCAGACAGATTTAACCGTCTGTTAGAAGAAAAAACGGCTTCTGTTCTGGCCACGATCTCCTCATTGCATTCCCCGGACAGCGCATACGTCAAAAGCGTCTCCACATCCGAAAATCTGTCTCCGTCCAAAGGCGGCCTCGAACGCGGATATTCCGGTTTCGATAAACTTTCGGGACCTGCTCCGCTATTATCAAACATATTATGAAGAACTGTCAGGTCATTGCTCTCCATCCGGTCCCTGTATGCATCATTCATCTCACACACTCCTGGAGATCATCCACACCTGCTTCTTCATCCTGAAGTTGCTCACAAGTACGATCATCCACTGTATAAAAGTAAAAATGACAGGCACAAATGTATAAAAATACATAAAGAAGACAATAGATGACACTATCATCGCTATGATAAATACAAAGTCTGTGTTAGCCAGCAGCGAATTGTCAAGAATCAGAACGACAGCAGCCACCAGCGCTAATCCTACCCCTGCATAAAGCAGCGGCTTATTGTACCGGAGAATCGCCGCTGCGACCTGATACAATGTCACCACAATAGTGAGGATATTGATTTTTTCATTTGTTTTATACAATTTTGAATTAGAGGTGATCTCATTTACTATGTTTCTGCAGTGGCCGACCTCCGTGATCAGCTCCTGCATACGGTTCATTTCATTATTCACATTAAGAATAGTATCTGCCATAGTCTTTGCTCCTCTGCGAACGATTTAACACAATCGATAGATCAGTCATCCCAGTTTTCATCGAATGCATCATCTTCGTCTTCAAATGATTCTTCAAAATAAGCGTCTTCACTGTATTCATCAGCATCAATGGTTTCTTCATACGATGTCTCGGGAACTGTCTCGATCCGGTCCATAAACCCAACCAGCCATTCCGTGAGCGGCATCGAATATATTCTTACTTTCTTTAAATCGTCGTCAAGGTTATAGGCAATTACATTATTCTCAAACTCTGTCTTCAGAGAAGAACTCCTGATCACGAGTTCATATTCCTCTTCCTTGAGATCATAGACGATGCGGTTGTCAAATTCCGGAAGAAGGTCCGAAAACATGCTGCAGAAGGTACTCGGTTCATTTGCCCAGACAATATAGTTGACTCCGTGTTCCGGGCCTTCCTTCACCAGATTGGTGAACATGGCCTTAGGCGGCATCTTATAAGCCCTGTCATTATCCAGAAGGCGTCTCGCCCTGTTTAAACCGGCAAAAATCACATAGTGATTCTCCTCGTCCCCTGTTCTGTGCTCGTACTCACTCTCGAGGATGGAAATACCGTCCATCAGAGTATCCTTGCTGAACACCCTGATTGCATTGGGGAATCTGGCGCACAGTTCGTTCATGATATCAGCTCTCCTGCGTCTTCTGTTATCCGCTGTACTGAAGTCAAAGAACGTTATGACCGGCCTGTCCAGAAAGCTATGTCCTTCAGATTTCCTATACAGATCAAACAGAATGCTGATCGCGCTGAATCCGTAGAGAAGACCCGCCCGCTTATAATCGCTTCCGAGGATCAAAAGGTTCTGTCTCCTTCTGGGCGTAAGCCTCATAGAAAAGCTGTTGAACATTGCAATTTCTTCTCCCAGAAAGAGCGGGCAGCCATAATCCAGCCTCTCGGGCAATACGCCGCTGATCACGAAACGGTTCAGCGGATTCTCATAATCATCCTGAATACTGGATAACAGAAGCCTGGGCTTTTCAAACTCCGCTTCATCCAGCAGCCCTTCTTCTATATTGCGATTTTGCTGTTCGCTGATCCTGTTGAGCAGTTCCCTCTGCTGTTCACTGTCGAAATAAGCCACCCTGAACGGATGGTTGGCGTCTCTGTTACCGCCTGCGTCGTTGAAAACACCCTTTCCGGGATCAACATTTACAAGCGATTCTAACGCCTCATTATCGGCATCAAGAATATGTTGTGCGGAAGAAACCGTTGACTGCAGGGCGATCCTGTTCATAACCTGCCCGTAAATCTTTTCCAGGTTGTCCGGGAGCGTCTGTGATGCAAGGATCACATGAATGCCAAGCGCTCTTCCCTGTCTGACGATCTGCTCAAGCAATCGTTCGCATTCCTGCGCTATACTGTCCTCTGATCCTTTTCCTATGAACATCTCATGGAATTCATCGATGATCAGCACAATCCTCGGTATCTTGGAGACCTGATTATATGGATCCGACTCGGCAAGTTCGTTATATTTCTCAATATTTTCGCAGCCTTTATCGTGGAATTCCTGCGCTCTTTCAGCCTGCTCCTCTTCCAGATAGCGAAGTACCGCAAGTCCGAATTCGGGTTCCGTATCCAGCGAGATCACTCTGAAATTGCGGAGTTTGCTCTCCGCATAGACCTTAAACTCAACGCCCCTCTTGAAGTCGAGCAGATAGATCTGCACATCTTCCGGAGAGTATCTCAGTAAAAGGCTCATTATAATTGTATGCAGCAGCGTCGATTTTCCGGATCCGATCGTTCCTGATATAAGTGCATGATGCTGTGTGATCCGTTCACCGCCCAGATGGATCTGTACGGTTCTGGAGGCGCCTTCCAATCCTATCGGCACGTCAATTCCGTTGGAATCATCAAACTTAAACCATTTCTCGGGATGATTGGTCAGATTTCCGGAAATCTCGTCAAAATATATGATAATTCGGTCCGAGGTCTTTATACCGTTTATAAGCGTTTTAAAGATATCCGCCTGTTTCTCTCTTTCAGGGAGCAAAATCGGATTGACCAGATACTCTTTGGAATTGAACTGATAGTGAAGTGTATCGGAACTAAATGACATTTCCCGCGAGTTGGCAGGAATCTCTTTTATATCGAACTCGCAGTTGTCAACATCTTCCGCTAAGCCCGCAATAAAGGAATAAATGCCGCACTTCGGCCCGCTGCTGACAATCTTTTCAAGCATAGCACAGGACTCTTTGTCGAAATGCCTGGGAAAATCCGCGACAAACAGAGCCTGTAAAGGCTCTGCATTTTTGCCCACATGCCGGTTGTATTCCACAATGTTATCGAATTCGTTTCTCAGGCAGTCCTGATTGACGTGCTCAATCTGGGCGATCAGAAGGTTCAGCTGTTCCTTGATACGCTTAGGATCACACCATATTCTCGTGGAAATGATCCGTTCGTCATCATCTCCCAGGCAGGAAAACATGGAGAAATTACTGCCGGAGTCCACCGGGTCCATCATTGTTACTCTCAGTTTCCCGCAGGGTATACTCATAAACAGACGCATTTCGATCGCTCTCAGATAATCGAGGGCATCTTCCCGGTTTTCTCTGTCATATATGATAAACTTATTAAGTTTATAGTCCGAGAACGCGCTGCCGTACGGGAACATCAATGCGCTGCGCCCGTGCACCGTTCGGAGCGCAAAACTGAAGCTGTCCCTGACCAGTTCAATGACCGGCGACATCAGTTCGTTGTCTTCCCATTTATCAAGAAATGTATAAAGGAATCCCAGCTGAATTGCCTCCGGCATATCTGCAGCCGCCTCGTAATTATCATTTTGGGGCGTATTGATAAGGATCGTCTCATAGAGATTTTTCATCATGGCAGGATTTAAGGCCTCTATACCGATTCTTGCTTCTTCGTAAATCCTGTCACTGATGATGCGTGACTTGCCGTTCTCCAGATCAATATCTTCCTTATAGCGCCTTGTCGTTTCGCCGATCTGCGCTTTATATGTATCTTCCGCAGACTGCACCTTGTCGTTATAGATGCGCTGCTCCTGCTGAACAATTGCGCGATAAGACTCTGAAAACGCCTTCTCACTGGCCTGTTTCTTGGCCCTGACCTGCCCCAGAACATGTCCGAGTCCTCGGCCGATGGAAGGATTGATCTTATTTTTGCTGCCGGAAAGGTATTTCTCGTCGCCGTCATATAACTCGAGCTCATAATCCATTTGCTGCTTCAATTCATTCATGCTGCTCATGATCTGCTCTTTATCGGCATCCGCTTTTGACAGCGCATTTGCTCTTGCCTGCTCGATCCCCGCTTTTCTGACATCAAAAGTGTCGGAGAGAGCCTTCATGGTCCTGTCGTGTCTGTTTTCTTCCTCTCCGATCTGTTCCGCATAAGTATTTATGATGTCTGCAATCTGACCGGGAAGCCTTTCCATCCTGTTGTATGCCTCTGTCAAAGATATCGGTGCTTGATCAGAAACGTAAGCGCTCATATAGTCCCCCTTTTGATAGCCTTCATAATTTAGACAGTATCATTTTTTTCTCAGCTTTTTGATCACAATTGTATTATAACCACAAACGGGTCAATGGAATACAGAAATTTGATAATGACCGTATGTGCTCTGCTCCGTGTCCGATTTTTGGCCCAGAGATGGCGCGCCACCTGTGTTTGGACGAAAAAGAGCCCGGGCTTATGCTTTTACACATAAGTCCGGGCTCCTCATGAGTGGACCTGGCGGTAGTCGAAACCGCGTCCGAATCAAACTCGCAAAGCCTTCTACATGCTTATTCTGCTTTCTTACCTCAGCAGCCAGATAGCGGACGAACTGTTGCTGCTTGGTCTGGTAATAATCTTAATCAGGCTTCTTAACAGCTTGGTTTACCTGATGCAAGTGCCTCTTTTTAAGCCATAAGAGTACGGCGCTTATATCCTATGACCTTAGCCGGATTAAATCCGGGGAGCCTTATAACTCAGGCTGCCTGAAGTTCAACGTTGTTAGCGTTTATTTATTTGGCTGTTTTTTTCGCAGGCTCAGCCGTCTGCGGCATGCTTCTCTTAACTACATCTAACCCGTCGAAACCATTACAGGCCCGTGTTCTTTACTATTATATACGCGGCAAATTATATTTTCAACTAAACTGTTGGTTTAAATTTGTGGGTCGAAATGTTCAAGATTCCGGCGCTGTCTGTCAAATCTTGATCTGACTGTTCCTGAAGTCTCTCTCCGTCTCCCGCTTCATAGCTTTCTTCCTGAGGTCATCTCTCTTGTCATAGAGCTTCTTGCCGCGGGCGAGGCCGATCTCTATTTTGACCCGGCCGTTTTTAAAGTAGACCTGTAAGGGCATGATGGTGTATCCCTTGGCCTGCACCTGGCCCGCCAGCTTCATGATCTCCCTCTTGTGCAGGAGCAGGCGTCTTTTTCTGAGGGGCTCGCGGTTGAAGATGTTGCCCTTCTCGTAGGGGCTGATATTCATGCCCTCTATGAAGGCCTCGCCGTGATCAATGTTGACGAACGCCTCCTTGATGCTGCATTTGCCCATGCGGATGGACTTGACCTCGGTGCCGAACAGCTCGATCCCCGCCTCGTATTTTTCTTCTATAAAATAGTCGTGGTAGGCTTTCTTGTTGTTTGCCACCAGCTTGATCGCATCTTTTCCGCTCATTTTCTTCCCTTTCTGCCTTTTCCCTTCTTACTGCCCGCGTGCCTGCCGGCTTTCCCGGAGAGCAGCCTGCCTGTGCGATCCAGAAACAGTTTTCTTTTTCCTTTTCTGCCGCCCTTTTCTCTGACTTCATCTTCTCCGGTTGAGGCCATATTTCCCTTTCCGGGAAAAGATCTGTGGTTCTTCTCTTCCTGACTGCTGCCGTTATGAGAGCACGTCTCTTCCGGCATAAAATCAATGGTTCTCCTCGCACAGTCCGCCCCCGCGACCTTGACCTTCATCTCCTGGCCGAGCATATAGGTCTTACCTGTCCGCTCACCTACCAGTATATACTTTTTTTCGTCATAATAGTAGAAATCATCGGTTAAGTCGCTGATTCGGATCATGCCTTCGACCGTGTCGGGCAGTTCCACATAGATCCCCCATCCGGTCACGCCGGATATGGTTCCCGTGTACGTCTCGCCGGTCTTCTCTTCCATGTACTGCGCTTTCTTGAGCTTGACGGTCTCGCGCTCCACTTCCGCCGCGCGCTGCTCCATGGCCGAGCTTCTCGCCGCGGCTTCGGGCAGGTAAAGATTTAACCTGTCGACTGCCCCCTCATCCATCTCTCCGCGCAGCCAGTATTTGAGGCTTCTGTGCACCAGAAGGTCGGGATATCTGCGGATCGGCGAAGTAAAGTGGCAGTAATACTGCAGGGCCAGGCCGAAATGCCCTTCACAGCCGGTCGTGTACTCCGCTTTCTGCATACTGCGCAGTACGACCCTGGTAAGCATGGCTTCCTCGGGTCTGCCCTTCATCTTCTGCAGAAGATTCCGAATCTGGGCGGGGTGGACATCGCTCTGTCCCGGTTTGAAAATATAGCCGAAGCCTTTTACCAGCTGCGCCAGCTCCTTCATTTTCTCAGCTGCCGGGACGCCGTGTACGCGGTAGACGGCAGGGAGCTCCAGATAGGCGCAGTGTCGGGCCACCGTCTCGTTGGCCAGCAGCATGAAATCCTCAATGAGGTCCGTAGCGGCCGTTCTCTCCCTCAGGGAGATGTCGATCGGCTTGCCCGTCTCATCCAGAGTGATCTTGGCTTCCGGGAAATCGAAGTCAATACTGCCTCGCTCTTCCCGCTTTTTCTTTAAAAGCGCTGCCAGCTTCTTCATTTTTTTGAGCATGCCGGCGATCTTGCGGGTCCTTCCTTTGATCCCGCGATACCCCTGCCAGCTCAGGGACTGGGCGATCTCGCTCTCGTCTCCCTCTTCATACAGGCGCATCACGCCGTTGTAGGACAGGCGGGCGTCCACGTGGATGATCGATTCCGCGATCTCATAGTCGGTCACTTCGCCGCTCTCGTCAATCGTCATCAGGCAGCTCATGGCGAGCCTGTCCTCTCCTGCGTTAAGAGAGCATATGCCGTTGGACAGCTTTTTCGGCAGCATGGGGATCACGCGGTCCGCCAGATAGACGCTGGTGCCTCTTCGGTGCGCCTCCCTGTCCAGGGCCGAGCCTTCCGTTACATACTCCGCCACATCCGCGATGTGGACGCCCAGCTTCCAGCTCTTTCCCTCTTTGACGAGAGAAATGGCGTCGTCGATATCCTTGGTGTCTTCTCCATCTATGGTGACGGTGGGAAGATCCCTCAGGTCTGCTCTGTTTTGGCGTCTGATCGCGTCGCTGCCTGCATCTACCCGGTCCGGGAGCCGGCCCGCCTCCTCCATGACTTCCTGCGGGAACTCCGTCGGGATGTCATAGCTCTTTACCAGCGAGAGAATGTCCACGCCCGGGTCCGTCACATGGCCCAGGATCTCCGCGACGGATCCGACGGGATTGGCGCCGTTTCCGCTGTAGACCGAGATCTGCGCGACCACTTTGTGCCCCTCGAGGGCGCCCCCTCTCTCCTCTTTCAAAATATCGACGTCAAAGGGGATCTTCGTATTATCCGGGGTCACATACCCGCTTATGTTCAGTGTGACCATCCTGCCGATCTGCCTGCCGCCCACTTTTACGGCTTCCTTGAGATAGGTCTTCTGGACCGGCCTCTTCAGCGCGTGGAAGGTGCCGACGACTTTAGTAATGCCGTGCTCGACAATCCTGATCACTTCCGCCTCGGCCCGGCGCCCGCGGCCGTCGTCTCCGTGACCGCTCTCGTCCAATCCGCCCTTGGTGATCCTGACCTCTACGACGTCTCCGTAAACGGCTCCGCCCGTGCATCCCTGCGGGATGAACAGGTCTCTGTCAAATCCCTCGACCGTGACAAAACCGAATCCCCGCGCGTTGCTGTCAAATTTTCCTGTATAGATTTGTTCTTTTTTGTTTTTACTCATAATCTCCTTAAATAGTGAGTGGCATCCTGTCTGCTCATGGCTTTTGTTATGCAATGAGAAGGGCACCCCTGCTCTAATTCGCAGGAGTGCCCATGATTACAAACAGTTCAGCTGCCGTTCCGCCTTGCGCAGGCTCAGAACAGCTGCATATTCAGAAGAATCGCCAGGATAAAGAAGGCGACGACCAGTCCGGTAGTGAATTTCTCAAGAAATCCCTCCATGGAACGTCCCTTGTTCTTTCCCCAGTAAGTCTCAGCGGCGCCGCTGATCGCGCCCAGTCCCTGAGATCTTCCTTCCTGCATAAGGATGATCACTGTCATCACAATACTCACTGCTATAATTGCAATCGTCAAAATCCAGCGAATAACACTCATCTTCTTTACCACCTTGTAAGAAATGATTTAAATTCGAGGCCCGCCTTGCGTGCCGCTGCATAAGTGCGCACTCTCATCATGCGCCAAACATTGTTATACTATCACTTCTAAAAGCCAAAATCAAGCCTGTTTGCGCTTTTCTCACTCGAAATAGGCGTCAAAGATCTGTCCCGCCACAGGAACCGCGTAACTTGAACCCATTCCTTTGCCCTCGATCAGGACCGTCACGCTGATTTCAGGGTCGCTGGCGGGCGCAAATCCCGTGAACCAGGCGTGGGAGCTCTTGTTGTTGTCGAACTCCGCGCTTCCTGTTTTACCGGCCGGCTCGTAGTCTCTTGAGCTGAGGGAATTCGCCGTACCGTCCGTGACCACGGAGCGCATGAACTGTACCAGCTGCGCAGCCACTTTTTCCGACATGAGGGGTCCGTATGTCTCATTGGGATAGATCCTGAGCGTGCGCCCCTTGGCGTCATGCAGCTCATCCACCAGATGCGGCTTCATCAGGACGCCGCCGTTGGCCACCGCCGCAGTGATCATATTGAGATGGAGCGGCGTCATGGAAGTTGTTCCCTGTCCGATGGACATCTGCATGATTCCCTCCGTGGACAGTGTGTCGGGCATATTGATGGAGCTGCGGACATAAGGAAGATCATACGGGAGCTTGCTGTTAAACAATAGAGCCCGCAGTGTCTCCGACATCCTGTCCGGGCTGATCATGTTGAGGCCTATGTTGGCAAAAGAGGAATTGCAGGAATGCGCGAACGACTCCTCCAGGCTTACCGTACCATGCACTTCGTAGTCGTAACAGTGAATGGACTCTCCGCCCTGCTCGAAGACGCCGCTGCAATCGAAGCTGTAATCATCCACAGCCTCCGGTTTCTCCTGCAAAAGATCGATACAGTCTATGATCTTAAATGTGGAGCCCGGCGGATAGAGTCCCTGTGTGACCCTGTTCAGGAGTGTTCCGGACTCAGTGTCGGCCAGCAGGGAATCCCAGTTCTCCTCGATATAGTTGGGATCGAAATCGGGCTTGGAGACCATAGCCAGGATCCGCCCTGTTTTGACCTCCGTCACGATCACCGCGCCTTCATAGTTCTCCATGGCCTCGTAGCAGGCCTTCTGAATGTCCGGATCCAGCGTCGTGATCAGGTTGTTGCCCGGATAGAGCTTGTCGACCGGGTTTTCCTTGTTGTCATACCGGACTTTTTCCAAGAGCGGAAGGTCCGAGTGCAGCAGATCATACTTGTAGTACTCTTCGAGGCCGCTTCCGCCCAGCTGGGCGTACCCCAGCACATGGGCGTACATACTGCCGAAGGGATAACTTCTGATCTGCACAATGTTGCCGTCATCGTCCTGGTCCGTCTGCGTGGAAGCCAGGAGCGTCTCCGAATCCGAGGCGTAAATACTGCCCCGACGGTTTCGCATGGCCAGCAGTTCTTCCCTGTGATTGTAGTCATTGTCGAAGAGCTCAACTTTGTTCTCGATCGCCGTCTGGGTGAAATAAAAGCACATCCAGCCGAACAGCAGCGCGAACAGGACCGCGAAAAAGGTCATCTGCCTTCTGGCGGTCTTTTTCTCTTTTTCGATCCTCTCCAGTGCAGGCGCTGCGGCGTGCATTCCACCGGCAGGGTCGTTGCCTTGCTCCGGCTGGGGAGAAGGATTGTTCTTTTTGCGAAAAAATGCCATTGCTTAGCCCTTTCAGACATCAAAGTGATTGATATTTTCATAGTCCTTACCGGGGTCATAGATCGGGACGCCCTTGAAGTCTCTGTAAAATTCCCGGTCCTTCTCTTCCCGGCCGCTGTCGCCGTCTGTCTGCTCCCTCGTTTCGTTCCTGAACCGGTTCCCGGCTCCCCCGGAAGCCCCGGCGTGCTCCGCCTCATAGCGTTTTTCAAATCTCTGAAGCCGCTCCTCCTGCAGCATAAAGATCGCTCCTATGATGCCGAACATGACAAAAGTGGCGAGCACGCTGCTTCCGCCGTAACTGACCAGCGGCAGGGTCACTCCCGTAAGGGGAATGAACTTGACTTCCCCTCCTATGGTCAGAAATGCCTGGAAAATAAAGGCGATCGCCGTGCCGAATGTGTACAGCCTGTAAAACTTGTTGGAGTAGCTTCCGGCGAGCAGAAGGAAATCCGTAAAAATATTGAGGCACAAAAGGATCAGGCAGATGCCGAATATGATCCCCATCTCCTCGATAATGGCCGCGAAAATGAAGTCTGATTCCACAAACGGAATACTGGACGGCATTCCCTGCATGAGACCGGCTCCGAACAGGCCTCCGAAGCTGATGGCGAAAAGCGACTGCGTGATCTGATAGCCGCTTCCGTCGATGCTGCTCCAGGGATCCAGAAATACCTGTACTCTCACCCTCACGTGGGCAAACAGGAAATAACACAGCACGGCTGTGATCGCCCCGATCAGGAACCCTGTGTATAAAACTTCCCACTTTCCCGTGGAGAGAAACAGAAGTACAAGATAGACCACAAAGAAAATTAGAGCGCTCCCCAGGTCTCTCGAGACCACAAGGATCCCTACATGGACCAGTGCGGCTGCCGTCAGCAGTGCAATGTGAGACTTCGTGTTCTCCTCGCACAGGGCGCTCGCCATGAACAGGAGAAACAATATTTTGACAAATTCACTGGGCTGAAAAGTAAAGCCCGCGATCGTAAAGCTGAGCTTTGATCCGTTTGTGATCGCCCCGAGAAGAAGAACTGCCGCCAGCGCGCCGATTCCCATGACGCCATAGAAATACGTACCCTTGCGCAGCGTGTCAAAACGGTTTCGAAGCAGCGGAAAGAGCATCAGAAAAAGCATGCCGGCCAGTGCGATCAGCAGCTGTTTCTGGGCCTTGTCGTGGTTGATCCTCGAAATGATCACCAGTCCTGTGCTCAGCATCATCATGATATTGTTGACCATCAGCATGTTGGCGCTCTTATACAGAGTCCTGTAAAGCAGCGCCGTTCCGATCACGATCACAACTTGCAGTAAGCCGAATGTAAAGAGGTACTCGTCCTCGGCGATGATCGCCATGGTGAGATACGCGTTGATCGTGAATACGCCTATGCAGAGCCGCTGCAAGGTTTCACAGGTGCGCCTTACATCCTTGCCGGAAGGCAGTGCCACATAAGCGAGAAAAGTATAGAGCACCATGCATGCCGCGATCAGGTACTTGCTGTACGAGACTGCATATGCCTGCATTCATTCACCTCCTTTTTTGATATCACTTTTTTGATATCGGTAAAGGTTCGCTCCGCGAACCGTCTGTGCGGCGGAAGATTTCCCGGCTCAGAGCGCGCTCTTTCGGTAGTGTCCGGTGGTAAATTCATTGGATTCCGTAAACTCCCGAATCAGCGCCGAAGAGTTTCCGGCCGCCCCGCCCGACTTATACCAGTCCAGGATCTCTTTCGTCTGCGCGCCGCTCTCCGTGGTAAAGCTGCAGATCCATCCCGCCGCGCTCATGGCCACGGGATCCTTTTTGCTCACAAAGCTGTGCAGAGAAAGCGGTTTGCTGTTATAGATCACATTCACGCAGTGGCCGCATACGCAGCGCACCGGAAATTCCATTCCCATGCGGTCCCTGAGAGCAAAGAAAGCCTGCTCCCTGTGGGTGCACATTCCCGCCGTCTTCCTGACGCATCCCGCCGAGATCATCATCGGGATCCGGCCGTATACGCTCAGGAGCTGTCGGCCTTCCGCGCCTTGCGTCAGCGGGATCATGTCTCTCGAAGACAGCTCCCATCCGAGGTTGACCATATCGCAGTGCTCAAGAAGGAGATCTCTCGCCGCGGTGTTCCACTGATAGAGCGATCCGTCCCCGACGATCATTCCCCGGTACCCGATCTCTTCCAAAATATCGAGCTCCTCGGGGTTTCTTGCCAGAACGCCGGCAAATCCCATGCCCGCCAGTTTCCTGACGCTTTCCCTGCTGCCCGCCCTGCAGACATGCGGCAGGGCGATCACGCAGCTTTTTCTCTCCTCTTTCGTGAGAGCTTCCATGATCTGCGGCGTCTCTTCCACAATGATCCGTGAGATGCCGCACTCTCTGGCGGCTCGCAGCTGCGCGGCCGTCGTGACCTGTGCCCAGACTTCGGGGATTTCCCCCGGCGCTCTGTGCTGTGCCGGACTTTGTTTTTCTGTTGTGCGTTCTACGGTGCTTTCTGCCGTTGCGCGGTCTTCGGCAGTGTTTTCTGCCGTTGTGCGGTCCGGACATTCCTTCGCTTCGCCGGCGCTTTCTGCCGTTTCTCCGCCCCGTGAGCACGCAAGGAGTTCCTCCTCGAGCTTTAACAGGGCTTCTCTGCGAAGCGCGTTGAGGGAGGCCACCGGCATAAAGATCTCGCCGGCCACTTCCACGTCCAGTTCGTCAAATGCAAAGAGAGAGTCGCCGGTCTTTCGAAGGCGTTTCTCTATCTCTTTTTCTTCCATGGGCCGCTTCTGGGCGTTTTGTACGACCTCTCCTTCTGCCGTGACAGTGACAGGCGCCCCGCTGCCATTCAGGTCCGGGGCAGACACGGTCAGTCTCGCCTTCTCTCCCGGAATCAGCACAGCCGTACCGCTGATCTTTCTCTTCGGAAGTCCCGAGAGATATTCCTTCTCGATCTGCGCGAGAACTTCCTCGTCCGTGCCGGCATAACCGGGCTTTCCGATGGTCAGAAGTTCTTTTCCGTTCCGTTTATAATAATACCCCGTGCTCAGATCCGTCCTCAGATACAGAGACCTCAGTCGGCGCATGTCCTCCGCGTCGATCTTCCAGGGCTTCTTTCTGCCCTCTTCGTCCCATTTGACGTAATAGTCGATATATTTTCTGTAGAGCGCGGTGACGCCCGCTGCGTAATGAGGACTCTTCATTCGACCCTCTATTTTGAACGAATCGATTCCCGCGTCGATGAGATCGGGGAGGATCTCGAGGACACAGAGGTCTCTCATGGAGATCGGATACTGCTCCTTCCCCTTCCTCAGGCTGATCTCTTTTCCGTCCGCGTCAAGGATCGTATAGGGGAGCCGGCAGGTGCCCGCGCACCGGCCGCGGTTGCCGCTCCGGCCGCCGAGAAAGCTCGACATCAAGCACCTTCCCGAGTAGGAATAGCACATGGCGCCGTGAATAAAGCACTCGATCTCCACGGGTTCCTCTCTCTTTATGGTCCTGATCTCTTCAAGGGACAGCTCCCTGGCAGGTACGACTCTGCGGACGCCCAGTTTCTTGAGAAAGCGGACCGATTCGGGGGCCGCGCAGGACATCTGTGTCGAGGCGTGCAGCTCCAGGCCGGGGCATCGGTCGTGAAGCGTGCGAACAACGCCCAGGTCCTGGACGATCACTCCGTCCAGTCCTTTCCTATAAAGGGACATGGCAAAATCCACCGTCTCCTCCAGTTCACTCTCCTTGGTGAGCACATTGAGGGTCAGATAGACTTTCTTTCCGAAAATATGCGCCTCTTTAATCGAGCGTATAATATCTTCCTGTGTGAAATTCTCCGCATACGCCCTGGCTCCGAATTTTTCTCCGCCAAGGTAGACGGCGTCCGCTCCCGCCGCCAGCGCTCCCAGAAACGCGTTTCTGCTGCCCGCCGGCGCGAGAAGTTCGGGAAGCCCGTTTCTGCCGCTCCTCATCCGTTCTTCTCCTTATAGACGTTTTTATTCCCGATTTCTTACAAGACATGTAATTATTCAGCACCCCACGTCCCAAATGCTGCGCATTCGGGTGCTGAATAATTACCAAAATGGAGAGAGCAGCTCATTTCGGGCTGCTCTTTTTCTTTTTCTCGGCGCTCTGCAGCTTCATCTGCGCTGCGACAAGTTCGTGTTTGATATCATAGAGGTCATTCTCTTTTTTGTCAATAATTCCTTGAAGCTCCTCATTTCTCGAGACAGCCTTGAAATAATCGTCCGCAATGTTGAGATTGAGAAGAAGATGTCTCATATCTACCGGGAGTTTCCCGAATTCCGCGTCCGCGTTGAGTTCATCGATCTTGCTGTTGAGGTAGTCGGCCACCTTGTGCAGGTACTCTTCGCTCTCGTACCCGCTCAGTGTGTAGGTCTTGCCTCCGATCATTACCTGTGCGTCTGTTTTTTCTGCCATTATTTTCTCCTATTTGTGGCTCGCTGCGCGAGCTGCTATGCCTTATTTCTTACTCCTGCCCCTCATAAGGGATCCCCAGATGCGTGTAGGCCTCCTGCGTGGCCACTCTTCCTCTGGGCGTTCTGTTTATCAGTCCGTTCTGCAGAAGATACGGCTCCAAAAGGTCTTCGATCGTCCCCGGATCTTCTCCGATGGACGCCGCCAGCGTGTCCAGTCCGGCCGGCCCGCCGCCGAATTTCTCGATCAGCGTCAGCAGGAAATTCCTGTCCGCTCTGTCCAGCCCCAGCTTGTCCACGTCCATCAGGTCCAGTGCCGTGCGCGCCACTTCCAGCGTGATCTTTCCGTCGTAGCGGACCTGTGCGTAGTCGCGGACGCGCTTCAGGATCCTGTTGGCGAGTCGAGGCGTCCCGCGGCTTCTGCGGGCCAGTTCCCCGGCTCCCTCCTCGTCGATCTCGACGCGCAGCTTTTTCGCGCTGGCAAGGACAATCTGCTTGAGTTCCTGCGTGTTGTAAAACTCCAGCCTGTGGATCTCGCCGAACCGGTCCCTGAGCGGCGCCGACAAAAGTCCCGCCCTTGTCGTCGCGCCCACCAGCGTGAACTTGGGCAGGTCCAGGCGGATGGACTTGGCCGTCGCTCCTTTGCCGATCAAAATATCGATGGCAAAATCTTCCATGGCCGGATACAGCACTTCCTCCACCTGCTTGTTCAGGCGGTGGATCTCATCCACGAACAAAATATCATTTTCCTTCAGCCCGTTCAGAATTGCCGCCATCTCTCCCGGCTTCTCAATGGCCGGTCCGCTGGTGACCCTCATATTGACGCCCATCTCGTTGGCGATGATTCCCGAGATTGTCGTCTTTCCGAGTCCGGGAGGCCCGTAGAACAAAAGGTGATCCAGCGGGTCTCCTCTTAACTTGGCCGCCTGAATAGAGATGCCGAGGCTCTCCTTGATCTTGCTCTGTCCGATGTATTCGCTCAGCCGCTGGGGCCTTAAGGAGCCCTCTATGCGGCTGTCTTCTTCTGTGAAATTGGTTTCTATTGTTCTTCTCTGCATAAAATACCGATTCTTTTTCCGTCCTTGGTTAAATGTGTCGCTCTCAGGTGTTACAGATACCTCAGTGCCGCTTTCAAGATGCTCTCAGTGTCTGTGAGTTCTTTCTGCTCCTTCTGCGCTTTTTCCTTACATGTGCGGACCGCTTTTGCCGCTTCTGCACGTGAGTACCCGAGCGCTGTCAGCGCCTCGACCGCTTCTGCGGCGGCGTCATTCTGTCCGCTGTCTGCACCTGCTGCGGCGATTTCAGCCAGCGACACTCCTCCGGCTCCTGCGCCCGCTCCGCCGGAAGCAATAGCAAGCATTTCTGCGTCCCTCATACCTGCTACCTTGTCGCGAAGATCCAGAATCAGGCGCTCTGCTGTTCTCTTTCCCACGCCGGGAGCCCTCGAGATCATCTTGGCGTCTCCCGCCATGATGGCAAACCGAAGATCATCGGCAGTTCCCACTGACAGGAGCGCAAGTCCTCCCTTGGGACCAACTCCGCTCACGGTGATCAGAAGCTTAAAGAGATCTAAATCATCCCTCGACATAAAACCGTACAGTGCGATCTGGTCTTCTCTCAAATAGGTGTACGTGTAGACCATGACTTCCTCGTCGCGGTCTGCCGCCGCAAGTCTCTGTACGGTCTCTCCGGCGATTCTGACCTCATAGCCGACGCCGCCAACATCTATGACTGCCACTCCGTCATAAACTGCGGCAACATATCCTCTTAAAAATGAAATCATTAAATACAATGCTCCTTGAAACAAGTAGTGGCTTTCATTATACATCCCCGGCAGACCTTTGACAAATTCAGGAATCGGGTGATTGTGATTGATTGCCATCCTGTCATTCCGGCGGTACTCCGTCGTCCCCCTATGACAATACTCAGTTCCAAAGTTTCCAATATTTCATTAATGTGTTAATATTAAGCAACAAATCTAAAAAAGGAGCACTACTATGGGTAAAGTATTCCGATTTAACAAAGATGTGGACACCGACCAGATCATCGCTTCCCAGTATCTTCTCTATCCTACTGTGGAAGAAATGAAAGCGCACACCTTCGAATCCCTGGATGCGAATTTTGCATCTGAAGTAAAGCCGGGCGATTTCGTCGTCGCGGACAGCAATTTCGGCTGCGGCTCCTCTCGCGAGCAGGCTCCCGCCGTCCTCAAGGCACTGGGCGTCCGTGCCGTTCTGGCTCCTTCCTTCGCCAGGATCTTCTACAGAAATTCCATCAACATAGGACTTCCCGCCATCGTCTGTGACGGTCTCTATGACGCGGTCAGGACCGGGGACGAGATCGAACTGGATATGGAGAAAGGCATTATTACCTTTGGCGAGCAGACTTTTTCCTGCACGAAACTTCCCGTTCATCTTCAGAAAATTCTCGATCAGGGCGGCCTGATCAGTTCTCTCAACGAGATGTAATCCTGTACGATTAATACTTTGGAGGAAACCACTATGGGAATGACAATAGCCGAAAAGATCATCGCGCGCGCCGCGGGCGTCGAAACTGTTCGCGCCGGTGAGATCCATACCGTCACGCTCGACTATCTGATGAGCAACGACGGAACAACTCATCTCACTATTGATATGTACAATAAGCTTCGCAATCCGCGCATCTCGGACAAGAGCAAGCTCGTCTGGATCGTCGACCACAACGTGCCCTGCGACAGCCCCAAGACGGCGGCGTCACAGAAGAAGATGCGCGATTTTGCCAGAGAAAACGGAATCACGTTCTATGAAGGCGCGGGCGTATGTCACCAGATCATGTGCGAGAAGCACGTGGTGCCCGGCCAGCTCATCTTCGGAGCGGACAGCCACACCTGCGCTTACGGCGCGCTGGGCGCCTTCGGAACCGGCGTCGGCTGCACGGACTATCTCTACGGCATGGTAACCGGCGGCTCCTGGGTCATGGTGCCCGAGACGCTCCGCTTCAACCTGACCGGAAAGCTTGCCGATCGCGTGACTGCCAGAGACCTGATCCTGACCATCATCGGCATGATCGGGGCCAATGGCGCCAACTACCACGCCATGGAATTTGTGGGCGACGGCATGAAGAACCTGACCATGAGCGACCGCATCTCCATCTGCAACCTCTGCGTGGAAGCAGGTGCCAAAACAGCGCTCATGGAAGTGGACGACATCACAATGGCTTACCTCGAGGAGCACGGCGGCAGAAAGCCGGCTGCCTGCTTTAAGAGCGACGACGACGCTCTCTTCGAAAAGACTTACGACATCGACCTCTCCGCGATCGTCCCCGTAGTGGCGAAGCCCCACTTTGTGGACAATCTGGCCCCCGTCGACGAAGTCAAGGGCGTCAAGCTCAACGAGGCCTTTCTGGGCTCCTGCAACAACGGCCGCATCGAGGACCTGCGCCTGGGCGCGTCCATCATCAAGGGACACAAAGTCGCCGACAAGGTGCGCTTCCTCGTCGTTCCCGCGAGCCAGGAGGTCTACAGACAGGCTCTTCGCGAAGGCCTTCTCGACATCTTCATGGATGCCGGCGCCATGGTCATGAACCCCAACTGCAGCGTCTGCTGGGGAAGCTGCCAGGGCGTCATCGGCGCAGGCGAAGTGCTGATCAGCACCGGAACCCGCAACTTCAAGGGCCGCGCCGGCGACAAGAATTCCTTCGTCTACCTGGGGAGCGCCGCAACGGTCGCGGCATCCGCCATCGCGGGCGAGATCGTATCGCCTTATACCTACTGATCAGACGGCTGCGGCACGCAGTCAAAATACAGAAGAATAGAGGTTAATAATGGAACAATTTACAGGCAAAGTGTGGCTGCTCGGCGACGATATCGACACGGATATCATCATTCCCACCGAGTACCTGGCCCTCAAGACAGTAAAAGACATGGCTCCTTACGGCTTCAGCCCCCTCAGACCGGAGCTGGCCGCTAAGATTCAGCCCGGCGATATCATCGTGGCCGGCAAGAACTTCGGCTGCGGCTCCTCCCGCGAGCAGGCGCCGGAGGTCATAGGGGCGCTCGGCGTCCGCGCGGTCATCGCGCGCTCCTACGCCAGGATCTTCTTCCGCAACGCGATCAACAACGGCCTTCTTCTGATCGAGAACGACACCCTCTGTGACGATGTCAAAGAAGGGGACGAGATCACGGTAAATGTCGGCGAGTCCATCGAGTACAAAGGCAAAACATACCCCATCTCCGCTCTCCCCGACAACCTGCTCGACATTCTCGAGGCCGGCGGTCTGGTCAAGGCGATGCAGAAGCTCAATGGCATTATAAAGTAGGAGGAAGGCACATGGGATCCACGTTAATTGAAAAAATATTTGCTCATAATATCGGTGCTGACTCCGTAAAAGCCGGCGATATCATTACCGTGAATGTCGACCGCGTGATGATCCACGATATTTTCATTCCTTTTGTAAAAGACAAGTTCGAGGAGATGGGATTCACAAGGATCTGGGATCCGGATAAAACGGTCCTGATCTACGACCATCTGGTACCGGCCAGCCAGCTGGATGATCCCCGCCACCACCACATCGGCGACGAGTTCTGTGACAAGTACGGTGTGGGGAATGTGCATCGCTCCGACGGCATCTGCCACCAGCTCATGACGGAGGCCGGCTATGTAAAGCCCGGCGACATAGCCTTCGGCACAGATTCCCACACCGTCACCTACGGCTGCGTGGGCGCCTTCTCCACCGGAATCGGCTACACGGAGATGGCCAGCATTCTGGGCACCGGCAAGCTCTGGGTGCGCGTCCCCGAGACGATCCGCGTCAACATCGAGGGAGAGCTTCCCGAGGGCGTCACGTCCAAGGATATCATCCTGACCATCATCGGCGACCTCCGTGCAGACGGCGCCACCTACAAGTCCCTGGAATTTGCGGGCAGCACCGTGGACGCCATGTCCGTGGCGAGCCGCATGACCATGTCCAACATGACCGTTGAGTGCGGCGCCAAGTGCGGTCTCTTCTCTCCGGATGAGAAGACGGCGCAGTACTGCGGCCTGGACGGCCTGGACGATTTCCTCACGACTCTTCACGGCGACGAGGACGCTGAATATGCACAGGTATTGAATTACAGGGCGGAAGATTTTGCCCCCGTAATGGCCTGCCCTTCTCAGGTCGACAAGATCAAACCCGTCTCCCAGGTCATCGCGGAAGCGGCTTCCCTGGAAGAAGGAAGCGTTGTTCCCGGCGTCGGCCTCATCGAAGGAGGCTCCGTACGCGTGGACCAGGTCTTCATCGGCTCCTGCACCAACGGGCGCCTCGAGGACCTGCAGGCAGCAGCTTCTGTACTCAAGGGCAGACAGATCGCTCCTTTTGTCAAGCTGATCGTCACGCCCGCCAGCCGCAAGATCTACAGAGAAGCTCTCGCTGACGGCACGCTGGACACCCTCGCCGAGGCGGGCGCCATGATCACCACGCCCGGCTGCGGCCTCTGCTGCGGCAGAACCGGCGGCATCCTGACCGACAACGAGGTAGTGGTCGCCACCAACAACCGCAACTTCCTCGGCCGCATGGGCACCTCCAAGGTCAATATTTACCTGGCTTCGCCCATTACTGCTGCCAGGTGCGCGTTGGCCGGAAAAATAGTATAACAATCAAAAAAGCAGAGGCCTTTCGACCTCTGCTTTTTTATTTTTGTGTGTCGCGCTGACACATTTTATTTCGAAAAAATGTGTCAGTAGATACGTCCCCGTGACACAAATTAGTTGTTGATCAGCATATCGCCTTCGTTGTTCCAGCTGTACATCTTGCGGATCTCCGCACCGACCTTCTCAGCGGGATGCTCGGCGTTGAGCTTTCTCATAGCGTTGAAGTGAACCTGCTGGCCGGCCTTGTCGCTCATCTCAAGCAGGAATTCCTTAGCGAAGGAGCCGTCCTGAATGTCCGCGAGGATCTTCTTCATAGCCTTCCTGGTCTCGTCTGTGATGATCTTGGGACCTGTGATGTAATCGCCGTACTCAGCGGTGTTGGAGATGGAATATCTCATTCCCGCGAAACCGGACTGATAGATCAGGTCGACGATCAGCTTCATCTCGTGTACGCACTCGAAATATGCGTTGCGGGGATCATAACCTGCCTCAACCAGAGTCTCGAAGCCAGCCTTCATCAGAGCGCAAACGCCGCCGCAGAGGACAGCCTGCTCGCCGAACAGGTCGGTCTCGGTCTCGGTTCTGAATGTGGTCTCAAGGATACCTGCGCGGGAAGCGCCGATGCCTGCGCCATAGGCAAGAGCCTTGTCGAGGGCCTGGCCGGTAGCATCCTGGTAAACAGCGACGAGGGAAGGAGTTCCCTTGCCTGCCTGGTACTCACTGCGAACAGTGTGGCCGGGAGCCTTGGGAGCGATCATGGTTACGTCTACATCTGCCGGAGGCTTGATCAGACCGAAGTGAATGTTGAAGCCGTGAGCAAACATCAGCATATCGCCGGCCTTGAGGTTGGGCTCGATGTCCTTCTTGTACATAGCGGCCTGCTTCTCATCGTTGATCAGGATCATGATGATGTCAGCCATCTTGGCTGCCTCAGCAGTATTGTAAACGGTGAGTCCCTGAGCCTCAGCTTTCGCCTTGGACTTGGATCCCTCATAAAGACCTACGATGACGTTGCATCCGGACTCCTTGAGGTTGAGTGCGTGCGCATGACCCTGGCTGCCGTAGCCGATAATAGCGATTGTCTTGCCTTCCAGTACTGACAGGTTGCAGTCTTCCTGGTAATAGATCTTAGCTTCTGACATTTTTCTTTTCCTCCATAAAATCTTTTTGTATCTCTACCGGGCCAAAAGATAGCAGGTCCGGACAGAAAACGTAGTGAGGGGCCTTTATAGGCCGCTGATATCAGGTCGAATCAGACCAGCTTGTCGAGATAGATGACGTTCTTGGTACCTCTTCCAAGGCCTGCGACGCCGGTCCTGGCCAGTTCCAGGATCTCATAGCCGCTGACAAGTTTCAGGAACGCGTCCACCTTGCCGGAATTTCCGGTGACCTCGATCATAAGGCTCTCGTTGGAAACATCGATGATATTGCCTCTGAAAATATTGGTGAGGGCGATCACGTTCTCTCTCTGGTCCGCGTTTGCCCTGACCTTGATCATGGCCAACTCGCGGAAAACGCTCTCATCCGGTTTGAGTTCATGGATATCCCTTACGTCCACAAGCTTCATGACCTGCTTCTCGATCTGCTCCATGATATCGTTGTCGCCGGAAGTCACTACCGTGATCCTGGTAATAGTAGGTTCTGCGGTGACTCCTGCTGTAATACTCTCGATGTTATATCCTCTTCTGGAGAACAGTCCGGCAATACGGCTCAGTACGCCGGAATTGTTATCGGCGAGGATCTGGAACACCTTTATGCTGTTCGCTTCACTCATTTCATCTTTTCCCTTCATTTGATGAATCTGATTCATTCATCCGATGAATATTTTTAATGTTTTGCCAAATTGCAACTATTATAACGCTCCGACATTGTCAAGTCAAACCCAAATAGACACGCAGACTGTTATTTGCCCTGCTCGCTGCACTTGAGAAGCGCCAGAGTGCCGGTCCTCGCGATCTCGATGATGCTGACCGTGCGCAGCGTGTCCAGAAAGATCTGGACTCTCTCGGGCGTGTCACACATCTGGATGGTCATCATAGTCTTGGACATATCCACTATTTTGGCATCCATGATCTCGCAGTTCTCCATGATATCCTTGCGGTTCGTGCGGTTGTAGCGCACCTTCACGAGCATCAGCTCGCGGTTGATGCTCTCCGTCTCGTCGAAAGTCTTGACCTTGATCACGTCGAGCTTCTTGTTGAGCTGCTTCTCGATCTGCTCGAGAGTCCTGCGGTCCCCGCTGGAGACGATCACCATATTGGAGACGTTCTTGTCCTCGGTCTCTCCCACGGCAAGGGAGTCGATATTAAAGCATCTGCGCCAGAACAACCCCGCGACCTTGCACAGCACACCGGACCGGTTCTCGACCAGAACAGAATAAATTCTCTTCATAACTGATTCCTCTTTCTGTTATCCGCCCAAAAATCGCATGATCCGCGCCTGTTTTTTGCCAAAACAGAGCGCAGCTCCGGATCAGACCACCAGCTTCGGGTCGATGATCACTTCAAGGAGTGTCGACTCGTCATCGGAAAGGAACTTCTCGATTCCGCTGTCCATGTCTTCCACGGCCGCGATCTGCTGATAGCGGATCCCGTAAGCTTCCGCGAGCTTTCTGAAATCCGGGATCGAGTCTCCCAGATCGATGACCGAATAGCGGTCCTGGTAGGTAAAATGCTGATACTGGCGGACCAGTCCCAGAACGTTGTTGCGAAGCACGACGATCTTGACCGGCACGTTGTACTGCTTCATGGTGGCGAGTTCCATCATGGTCATCTGGAAGCCGCCGTCTCCGCATACAGCCACGACCTGTCGGTCGGGAGCTCCGAGCTTGGCGCCCAGCGCGGCCGGTACCGAATAGCCCATGGTGCCCATTCCGCCGCTCGTGAGGAACCGGCTGTTCTCCTTGATCACACAGTTGGCGCAGGACCACAGCTGGTTTTGGCCGACGTCCGCGACGTAAATCGCGTCGTCCTTCATGGCTCTGGACAGGCGCTTGATGAAGATCTCCGGATTGACCATGAGCGCGTTGATCTCCTGCTCCGTCAATGTGGAGGAGTACATATGGCGCTTCCTTCTGGAAGCGTTCTGCGTGTCATCCTTGTAGCCGTCCAGCTTGTCGATCCAGAGCGAATAATCCGCTTCGATCTCCGACTTGTTGAACTCCTCGAAGACATGCGCGATATCGCCTACCAGAGGAATGGTAGGGCCCGCGTTCTTGCCGATCTCTGCCGGATCGACGTCAATATGGACCAGAACTTTGTTCTCTGTGATCAGGTCGGGCTGGCTGATCGTGCGGTCCGCGACGCGCGCGCCCACCATGATGATCATATCCGAATCATTCATGGCCCGGTTGCCGTACGCCTGCCCGTTATTTCCGACCATTCCGTAGAAAAGGAAGTGGTTGGTGGGAAGCACGCCAAGTCCCATCATGGTGCACACCACCGGAATGTCGTTGTTCTCGACAAATGTGCGCACCTGCTGCTTCGCGCCCTTGCTCAGGTGCACGCCGCCGCCGACGCAGATGATCGGTCTCTTGGCCTTCTGCAGTTCCTTGATCACTTTTTTGATCTGAACGGCGTGGCCGGTGACAGTGGGCTTGTAAGTGCGGATGCTGACCGTCTCGGGGTAGGAAAACTTGCGGATCTCCGCCTTCTGGATATCGATCGGGATATCGATCAGGACAGGGCCTTTTCGTCCTGTGCCGGCGATATGGAAGGCTTCCTTAATGATCCTCGGAATATCCGAGGCCTTGCGCACGATATAGCTGAACTTGACGAAGGATTCGCAGGCGCCGGACACATCGACCTCCTGGAACACATCGCTTCCCATCAGGGACGAGTCCACCTGTCCCGTGATGCAGACGAGCGGAATGCTGTCCGCAAAGGCCGTGGCGATTCCCGTGATCAGGTTCGTCGCGCCGGGGCCGCTGGTAGCAACAGCGACGCCCACCTTCCCGGTGATCCTGGCGTATCCGCTGGCCTCATGAGCCGCGTTCTGCTCCTGCCTGACAAGGATCGTCTTGATATTCGTGTCAAGAATACTGTTGAAAAAGGGGCAGATCGCCACTCCGGGATACCCGAAGACGTATTCGACTCCCTCGAGTTCGAGGCATTTCACAATTGCATCTGCTGCTATCATCTATCATCCTCCCGATGCCTGGCCGTTCAGCTCTTAACCAGTTTGAAGCTCTTCTTTCCTCTCTTGACGAGCTTACCGTCTTTGAGCTCATCTTTTGTAAAGACCGCCTTGAAATCCTGGACCTTTACGCCGTCGACGGTTACGCCGCCCTGAATGACATCGCGGCGCGCGTCGCCTCTGGATTTCTCGAGGCCCGCTTTTACGAGGATGGTCAAAATATCGACCTCTCCGTTCTCACCAAAATCCTCCGCCGCAAGTTCTGCGGTGGGGACATTGTCCATGCTGCCGGGCGTAGCCGCGCTGAACAGCGCTTCCGCGCCTGCTTTGGCCTTTGCCGCCTCATCGCTGCCGTGTACCAGTGTGGTCAGCTCCTGCGCCAGGATCTCCTTGGCCGTGTTGAGCTGCGCGCCCTCCCACTTGTCCATCTCGTCGATCTGCTCGAGGGGAAGGAAAGTCATCATGCGCAGGCACTTGAGAACGTCTGCGTCGCCGATATTTCTCCAGTACTGGTAGAAATCGTAAGGGGAAGTCTTGTCGGGATCCAGCCAGACGGCGCCCTTCGCTGTTTTGCCCATCTTCTTTCCTTCTGAGTTGAGAAGAAGTGTGATGGTCATGGCGAAGGCGTCCTTGCCCAGCTTCTTGCGGATCAGCTCGGTGCCGGCCAGCATGTTGCTCCACTGGTCGTCGCCGCCGAACTGCATGTTGCAGCCGTAGGTCTTGTACAGGTTGTAGAAGTCGAAGGCCTGCATGATCATGTAGTTGAACTCGAGGAAGCTAAGGCCTCTCTCCAGTCTCTGCTCGTAGCATCTTGCGCGGAGCATCTCGTTTACGCTGAAGTGAGAGCCGATATCCCTGAGGAACTCGATGTAGTTGAGGTCTCTGAGCCAGTCCGCGTTGTTGACCATCATGGCCTTGCCCTCGCCGAACTCGATGAAACGGCTCATCTGCTTCTTGAAGCATTCACAGTTGTGGTCGATCTGCTCGACGGTCATCATGGAGCGAAGATCCGTGCGGCCGGAAGGGTCGCCGATCATGCCTGTGCCGCCGCCTACGAGTGCCACGGGCTTGTTGCCTGCCTCCTGCAGTCTCTTCATGAGAAGCAGGGCCATGAAGTGGCCGACGTGCAGGGAATCCGCAGTGGGATCAAAGCCGATGTAGAAGGTGGCTTTGCCGTCGTTGATCAGGTCTCTGATCTCGTCGGGATCCGTGAGCTGGGCCAGAAGGCCTCGCGCCTGCAGTTCCTCGTAGATTTTCATGTTCTTTTCCATTTCTTCTTGTCTCCTGTCTGATATATTAGCAACCAGCGCCCTAATCCCCCAGACGCATGGAGGCCGCCCGGTGCTGATATGTATTACTTTCAAAATATTAATTGTTCAAGGCTCGCAGCGTGAGCCTCCGCGCCGCGTGCGGGCTGCCCAAAGGGCAGCATCTTCCTTGCCGCACGCGTGTGCATCATGAACTGTTATTTTTTGTCTCCCAGATCCAGCTTCTCGGAATTGGCCTTGAAGAGATAAGTCTTTCTCTCGGTGCCGCTCAGCAATCTTCCGATGTTGGCCCTGTGTCTGTAATAGGCCATAAATGTCAGGAAGAACTGGATCACATATATCTCGATCAGAGTCGCCTGGCTGGCGGGGGCGAACATCCCCATCTGTCCCTCGATGATCAACTGGATAAATGTGCCGCCGTAGACCATAAGAGAGCCCAGGGACACAAATGTCGTCGTCAGATAGGGAATTAAGAACAGCAGGATGGAAGAAGGGATGAAGCTCCAGTGATAGCCGAACGCAAATCCGGCCATGACGGCAACGCCCTTTCCGCCCTTGAAGTTCATGTAGAATGGGAAGTCATGTCCCAGCACAACGCCCATGAAAGCCCAGGACTTGAGCAGATAGACCGATTCGGGGTGTGACTTTCCGAAGATCGCGCCGACCAGCAGCAGTGCGATCAGGCTCTTGAGCATATCACCTGCAAAGACCAGGAGACCTGCCTTTGTTCCCAGAACGCGGATCGCGTTTGTCGTTCCGGCATTTCCGCTCCCGTATTCACGAATATCGATTCCCTTCAATTTGCCGAGAATATAGGCAGTCTGGAAGTTACCGAATAAATAACCGATTGCAAGACATAAAAACCTGAGTCCGATCATCACAATACCTCCTTATAACGGTTTGATAGTGTTTTCTTTTTACTTTTTGTCTTCGCTTCGTTCTCGCACGATAAACTTGAGCGGCGTTCCCTTGAAGCCGAACGCGTCCCGGATCCTGTTCTCGAGATAGCGCAGGTAGGAAAAATGCATGAGCTCTTTCGAATTTACGAACAGCACGAATGTCGGCGGCTTGACGCCGACCTGTGTCGAGTAGCGGATCTTGAGCATGTGCCCCTTGTCACTGGGCGGCTGCTGCATGACGCAGGCCTCGTTGATGATCTCGTTGAGAACGCCCGTCTGAATGCGCATGTTCTGGTTGGCGCTCACAAGGTCGATCTCGTCGTAGAGCTTGGGCAGCCTCTGCCCTGTCTGCGCGGAGATGAAGACGATCTCCGCATAAGAGAGGAAGGACAGCACGGAGCGGATCTTGTCGGTGTATTTCTTTACGGAGTGATTGTCTTTCTCTACAAGGTCCCACTTGTTGACCGCGACGATGACGGCTTTGCCCCTTTCATGGGCAATTCCGGCGATCTTGGCGTCCTGTTCGGTGATACCTTCCTGCGCGTCGATCACGAGGATCGTGATATCCGCTCTCTCCACGGCGCCGACCGTTCGGACGATCATGTACCTCTCCAGGTCCTCTTTGATCTTGTTCTTGCGCCGCAGACCGGCCGTGTCGATGAAGACATATTCCTTGCCGTCGTGCCGCACTCTCGTGTCGATGGCGTCTCTCGTCGTTCCGGCTATGTCGGAGACGATCACTCTGTTCTCTCCGATCAGTCTGTTTACTATGGAAGATTTGCCGACATTGGGCTTACCGACCACCGCAACATAGACCGCGTCGTCGTCGACTTCTTCTCCGGTCCCCGCCTTGAAGTACTTGACCACTTCGTCGAGCATATCTCCGATTCCGGTCCTGTTTGCCGCGGAAATCGGATAGGGATCTCCGATCCCCAGGTTGTAGAACTCATATACGTCCGCGATCTGCTTGGTGGGGTTATCCGTCTTGTTTACGCACAGCACTACCGGTTTGTGCGCCCTGCGCAGCATGTCCGCCACTCTGAGGTCCGAGTCCACCAGTCCTGTCTTGAGATCCACCATGAAGATGATCACATCCGCCATGTCGATCGCGATCTGGGCCTGCT
This sequence comes from Lachnospiraceae bacterium, assembly GCA_045546175.1. Lineage (GTDB taxonomy): Bacteria > Bacillota > Clostridia > Lachnospirales > Lachnospiraceae > CAG-791. Next base: position 49,657 of record JAZQCI010000019.1, read on the forward strand.
CCCTCATCTGGGAGAGAATGACGTCGGAGGAGTCCGGCTCAATGCCTCCCGTATCGATCAGTGTAAAATCATAGTTCAGCCAGCTGCAGTCCGCGTAGATCCGGTCTCTGGTGACGCCCGGCGTATCCTCCGTGATGGAGATCTTTCTTCCCGCCAGAACATTGAAGAGCGTCGACTTTCCCACGTTGGGTCTACCGACCACCGCAACAATAGGCTTGTTTTTTCGTTTACTCATTATATACCTTTCTGTTAAGAATCCATATGTCTCTCTATTTTATCCAATATGTCTCTCAATGTAAAGAAAGCATTTTACTTGTATTTCTTGACATGTGACAGTAGAATGATACTGGAATAAAGTGAATGATACTTCTTATTTACCAAAATATTCACAGACGAAGGAGATTTCATGGCTACAGATCACGTCCTGCATGACAAACTTGAACAGACAAGCAATCCCGTCGCGCCCCTGGCGTTGATCGTTCTTCCCTCCGCAGAGGAGTTCGGCGAGAAGATCAACGGCTGGATCCACTATTTCCGCGCGGGCGACCACAACGAGTACCGCGAAGATCCCGCCTATGAGGGATACTACGAAGAAGACTACCGGCTCTCTCACGCACTCCCCCGTTTCTCTACGGGCGAAGGAAAGGCAGTCCTTCAGGATTCCGTAAGAGGCAAGGACGTCTTCATTCTCGTGGACATCACCAACTACTCCATCACTTATCAGATGAACGGTTTCACCAATCACATGTCTCCCGACGACCATTTCCAAGATCTCAAGAGAGTGATCTCCGCCATCAACGGCAAAGCTCACCGGATCAATGTCATAATGCCTTTTCTCTATGAAGGGCGCCAGCACAAGAGAAGCGGCAGGGAATCCCTGGACGCAGCGATCATGTACCAGGAACTCTGCGATCTGGGCATCAAGAATTTCATTACCTTTGACGCCCACGACCCCCGCATTCAGAACGTCAACCCTCTCGTTGATTTCAACAATTTTACATCGCCGTACCAGTTCCTCAAGTCCCTGATGCGCTCCGTTCCGGACCTGATCGTGGACAAGGACCACATCGTCGTGATCTCCCCCGACGAGGGAGCCCTCGACAGGACGGTCTATTTTGCCAACGTCATCGGCGCGGACACGGGTATGTTCTATAAAAGAAGAGATTACTCCGTGATCGTGAACGGCAAGAACCCGATCGTCGCGCACGAATTCCTGGGCACAGACCTCGACGGCAAGGATGCGATCATCATCGACGACATGATCTCCTCCGGCGGCTCCATTCTGGACACCTCCCGCCAGCTCAAGGAGAAGATGCACGCCAAGAGAGTTTTCCTGTGCACCACTTTCGGCCTGTTCACGGACGGACTCGACGTTTTTGACGAGGCCTATGCCAAGGGCTATTTTGACAAGCTCGTCACCACGAATCTCACCTATCAGCCTGCGGACCTCGCGGACAGGCCCTGGTTCGAGCCCGCGGACATGAGCAAATATGCCGCCATGATCATCGATTTCATCAATCACGATACCAGTCTCTCCAACATGCGCACTTCCACTGAGAAGATCCACGGCATCATCGAGAAGATCAACCGCAACGAGCAGAGCGAATTCGAGCAGATGCAGTTCGAGCAGACGGAATTCTGATCACAAATAATAAGTACAGTATAAAAACCCTTCTTCAGTGGAATATCCACCGAAGAAGGGTTTTTCTGAAGGCCTCTAAGCTTTTAAATCCTGTCAAGTTCCGTAGTGCGGACTTCCGCGCCGGTATTACCATACCCTCCAGTGCGGCTTCGAGCGCCCGTAGGGAACATAAGAAAACGCGTCCCGGATCCAGCGGATCTCCGCGCCGCTTTCTTCTCCCGAACTATTTTCTCCTGGACTTTCTTCTCCCGAAAGGTCCGCCTGCTCCTCTGTTCTGCCGTCCGCTTCCGGCCGCGCCTGCGGACCTTCCGCGATGGCGATCACATCAAACCGTATGCTGGTCTCAAAAGGATCGATCCCTTTCTCGTGCATGTAGAAATCCGCGCATCGGCAGATTCTCTTCTGCTTGGCCGCGCCGACGGCTTCCTCTCCGCCTCCGCTCTTCTTTCCTCTCCTGCGCGCCTTCACTTCCGCGAAGATCAGCGTCTCGCCCTGCCGCCCGATAATGTCGATCTCGGCCTCTCTGGACCTGAAATTTCTCTCGAGCACGGTGACGCCCCGCTCCTGCAGATACATGGCGGCAAGATCTTCCATCCGGTTTCCCGTTTTCCTCAGGTTTTCTCTTTTCAACCCTGCACAATCCTCGTTATGAAGGACCTCCTGTGAATCGGACAAGGCCCGAATTCCCGGATCGCGTCCATGTGCTCCCTGGTCCCGTAGCCTTTATGCTTCGCGAAGCCGTACTCCGGGTACTTTTCATCCATCTCCTCCATGATCCTGTCCCTGGTCACCTTGGCCAAAATAGAGGCCGCCGCAATGGAAATGCACTTGGCGTCTCCCTTGATCACGGGCACCTGCGGGATCTGGATCCCGGGGATTGTCACGGCGTCATTGACCAATACTGTTGGCGGAACCTTCAGCTGGCTGATCGCCAGGCGCATGGCCTCATAAGTGGCCTGCAGAATGTTGATTTCATCGATTCGGGCGGGCTCCACAAGCCCCACCGACCAGGCGAGAGCCTCCTCTTTGATCTGATCAAAGAGCATATCTCTCTTTTTTGCCGAGAGTTTCTTGGAGTCATTTAGGTACAGAATGTCGTGGTCTGCGGGCAGAATGCACGCTCCGGCGGCCACAGGCCCTGCCAGCGGTCCCCTGCCGGCCTCGTCAATGCCGGCGATCACAATTACGTCCGAGTCCGATACAGATGAGCCAAGAGCTTCCCTGACAAGCCCGTTCTCGAACTCCCGCATTCCTTTGATCCGTTCTTTCTCCAGTTCCAGTTTGATCTTCTGTTTCTCAGTCATCTCACCCTCGCTGTCACTTATCCGTCAGCAGCCCGAACTGGTCAAACGGATACAGGCGCAGCCACGCTCTTCCTATGATAATGGACCGCGGCACATTTCCGACCTCGTTGTAGCGGCTGTCCAGGCTCACCTCTCTGTTGTCTCCCAGGACAAAATATTCATCGTCCCCGAGCACGATCTGCCCGGTGCGCTCCTGCGGCCGCGTCTCTCCGTACCCATAATTCTCTTCGAGGACCTTCCCGTCGATCAGAATCGTGCCGTCATCGGTGATCTCCACCGTCTCTCCGGGCATTCCGATGATCCTCTTGATGTAGTACTCGCCGGCCGGTCCATGGGGAAAGACGACGATCTCAAATCGCTCCGGCTCCCGGAAGCGGTACGTGATCTTGTCCGTGATCAGCTGGTTGCCGTCCTCCAGGGTCGGCACCATGGAGGTTCCGATGACTTCCGTCCGCTGTCCGACATAGCGCACAATGAGAAAAGAGAGAAGAAGTACTGCCGCGATATAAAGAATATTCGAGATGATCTCTTTTATCTTCCCGTTATTGCTCTCATTTTCTTTCACTTTCGTCCCCTCCCTGCGGCGGCATTTCCAGCGAGATCCTTCCGGTCTTTCCGTTTCGGAAATCGTCCAGGACCAGCTTGGAGGCCCTCTGATAGTCCGCCTCTCCGCCGGCCTTCAAGAGGTTGCGCGCCATAGCGATCTTGGTCAGGAGCTGTGCATTGTCCATGGGGAGCTCCCAGATCTCACCCTCCGGCGCATACCTGCCGGTCAGCAGAGACGGGTACTCGCGCTGCAAAAAATCGAGCAGCTCCAGGGACAGTTCCTGCTCTTCCAGGAGTTCCTGGCGGATGGCTCCCGTCAGCGCCAGGTTGACGCCGACCTGCCGGTCCTCGAACTTGGGCCACAGAATGCCGGGCGTGTCGAGGAGCTCCAGGTTCTTGTTGAGGCGGATCCACTGCTTGCCGCGCGTCACGCCGGGCTTGTTCCCCGTCTTGGCGCTGGCCTTTCCCGCGAAGGAATTAATAAATGTGGATTTGCCCACATTGGGAATCCCCACGACCATGGCCCTGAGAGGGCGTCCGACAATGCCTCTGCGCTTATCCCTCTCTCTTTTGGCAGCGCACGCCTTTTCCACATACGCCTTGATCTTTTCGTTGGCTTTTCGGGTCCGCGCGTCCATGGCGATCACCATGAAGCCCTTATCCTCGAAATATTTCTGGAACAAAGCGGTCCTCGCGGGATCCGCCATGTCCGCCTTGGTCATCAGAAGGATTCGGGCTTTGTTTCCGCACAGCGAGTCTATGTCCGGATTGCGGCTGCTCAGTGGGATTCTCGCGTCAGCGAGCTCGATCACCAGATCGACAAGTCCGATATTTTCCTGCATCATCCTGCGGGCCTTTGTCATATGCCCCGGATACCACTGATAATCCATCCGGTGTCCTCCTTTGTAATTTCCAAAACACTCAAAAACGTCACGGCGAGCGAGCTTGCCGTTCCTTATTTTGAGTATTTTTCCAAGGTGCTGAATATAAAACAAATGCCGCACTGTATTCACAGCGCGGCATACCATAAATCTCGCTTTGATGATCAGCGGTCGTTCAGAGCCTTTACCTTGGCCTTCTTGCCGCTCAGGCTGCGGAGGTAGTTGAGCTTCGCTCTTCTGACCTTACCACGTCTCACAACGTCAACCTTCTCGACGTTGGGGCTGTGAAGAGGCCATGTCTTCTCAACACCGATTCCGCTGGATTCCTTGCGGACAGTGAAAGTGGTTCTGGGGCCGCCGCCCTGGATCTTGAGAACTGTACCCTCGAAGATCTGGATTCTCTCGCGGTTACCCTCTTTGATTCTGTTGTGTACACGTACTGTGTCACCGACGCTGAACTGAGGAGCATTTTCCTTCAGCTGTTCTTTTTCGAGTTCTTTGATGATTTCGTAGTTCATTTTAATCTCCTTATACTGGGGACGTTCTTGCCGTTGTGCTCCGCCTTACGGGCCGCAGCAGAGGACCGTCTACGATTTTGGACATGTTGTCAACGCAACATTAGTACTTTACCACAAGGAAAGCAGATATGCAAGCCCTAATATCAGCCCCTTCGCTTTCCTTTTTTCTCTGCCTCCGGATGCTCTTCCATGTATTTCTCATACAGATCCGGCCTTCTCTCTTTTGTCCTCTTAAGGGACTGCTCCCTCCGCCACTGGTCCACTTTGGCGTGGTCTCCCGACAGAAGGACGGCGGGGACCGACTTGTCTCTCCAGACCTCGGGGCGCGAATACTGCGGATATTCCAGCAGTCCGTTCATGAAGGAATCCGTGTCCGCCGACACGCCGTTCCCGAGCACTCCCGGGATCAGCCTCGAGACCGTGTCGATGACCACCATGGCCGGCAGCTCACCGCCCGTCAAAACATAGTCCCCGATCGAGATCTCGTCCGTCACGACTTCCTCGAGCACCCTCTCATCGATGCCCTCGTAGTGGCCGCAGAGAATGATCAGGTTCTCCTCCTGCGCCAGCTCCTTGGCTTTCTGCTGGGAGAAAATACTGCCCTGCGGCGTCATATAGACAACTCTCGCCGGTTTCTCAAGGCCGCTCTGCACTGCCATACAGGCGTCATAGACGGGCTGCGCCTGCATCAGCATGCCGGCTCCGCCGCCGTACGTGTAATCGTCCACTTTTTTGTGCTTATTCGCGGCGTAGTCCCGAATATTGATCGCGCTCAGACTGACGAGCCCCTTCTGCATCGCTCTTCCGGTTATGCTCGTGCTCAGTCCCTGCTCGATCATCTCGGGAAACAGCGTCAAAACATAGAAATTCATCAGAGATTCTCCAGTCCGGGAAGAAGGTGGACCTTCATCGTTCCCTCTTCAAGATTTACATCAAGGATACATTCCGGGATCGCCGGGATCAGAAGGCTCTTTCCGCTCTCGCTCCGGACGTCATAGACGTTGTTGGCGCCGGTCTCGATCACGTCCTTGATCTCGCCCAGCTCTCTCCCGTCATCCGCGGTGACTTTGAGCCCCAGCAGATCCGGAATAAAATATTCCCCTTCCTCCAGTTCGATCGCGTCCTCTCTGGGGATCAGCAGTTCCGCTCCCTTGAGCCGTTCCACATCCTCGATCCTGTCCATCTCTTCAAAGCCCAGGATCACGAATTTTTTGAAGAATTTGACGCTTCGGATCTTGAGAGTCCTCTCCTCGCGTCCTGTATCCATTATGACCTGTTTCAGGTCCAGGAATCTCCTCGGCTCATCGGTCGTGGGGAAGACCTTGACCTCACCGCGAAGTCCGTGTGTACCGGCGATCACGCCTACTCTGAATCTTTCTACCATTTTAATCCTTTTCACGAAAACCCTGCCCTGCATAAGGCAGAGTCCCTTTTCGACAAAAGAAGCGGCAGCGAGTCCCCGCTGCCGCCGCATAAAAGCTTTAAGCTATTCAATCGGCTGCTCAGTCGATGTCCACATCCACTCTGATATCCTCTCGGGAGGCTGCAGCCTTGACGACAGAACGGATCGCCTTAGCGATTCTGCCCTGTTTGCCAATGACTTTGCCCATGTCAGAAGGTGCGACATGAAGCTGGATCCGGATGTTCTTGCCCTCCTGCGTCTGCGTGACGACAACTTCATCGGGATGATCGACAAGCGCCTTGGCGATCAATTCAACTAATTCTCTCATAAATATTCCTTCCGACTGTCAGGTCCGAACTTAGCGATCACAAAGGATCACAATTATTTTACGCCGGCCTGTTTGAACAGCTTCTTAACAACAGTAGTGGGCTGTGCGCCGTTGGCGATCCACTTCTTAGCTGCCTCAGCGTCAACCTTGACCTCTGCGGGATCTGTATTGGGATTGTAGGTTCCGATCTCCTCGATAGCTCTGCCGCTCCTGGGAGTGGATGCCTCAGCTACCACGATTCTGTACATCGGTACCTTCTTCTCACCGATTCTCTTCAATCTGATCTTAACTGCCATGACTTTGATTTCCTCCTTAAGAAAATGATTGCTTTGTTTGGTGTGCCCTTGGCCGTCATAGTGCCGGGCACGATATTTTGAACAGAATAAACTTCTGATTCATACATTTGTTACTGTGACGGATCCGGAACTCAGAAGGGGAATCCCCCTCTTCCTCCCATGCCGCCCATACCGCCGAATCCACCCATGCCGCCCATGCCGCCGAACGGATTGGCGTTTCTGCGCCTCTTGCCTTTCTTGCCGCCGGCCTGCTTCATCAGCTTGGACATCTGGTTGAACTGCTTGATAAAGCGGTTGACCTCCGCGATGTCGTTGCCGGAGCCCTTGGCGATCCTGTACTTGCGCTGGGGTGTCAAAAGCTTGGGATTCATGCGCTCTTCCGGGGTCATGCTCAGGACGATCGCTTCCGTGCGCTTTAGCTGTTTATCATCGATGACGCTCTCGAGCTGGTCCTTCTTGATCCCGAGTCCGGGAAGCATTCCCAGAACACTTGAAAGGCCGCCCATTTTCCTCATCTGCTTGAGGCTGTTGAGGTAATCGTTGAAGTCGAACTTGCCTTTCTTGAGGTGAGAGACCATATCTCGGCTCTCCTGCTCATCCTGCTTGTCCAGCGTCTGCTGGGCCTTGTCGATGAGAGTGAGCACGTCGCCCATGCCCAGGATTCGCCCCGCCATACGGTCGGGGTAAAACTGTTCGAGGTCTGTCAACTTCTCGCCCATACCTACGTACAGGATGGGCTTGCCTGTGACCGCCTTGATCGACAGCGCCGCACCGCCTCGGGTGTCGCCATCCATCTTGGAGAGGATCACGCCGTCCACGCCGACCTTCTCGTCGAAAGTCTTGGCGACGTTGACCGCTTCCTGACCGGTCATGGCGTCAACTACCAGGATGGTCTGGTGTACCGCGACTGCCTTCTTGATGTCCTCGAGCTCTTTCATCATCGCCTCGTCGATCTGCAGACGTCCTGCCGTATCGAGGATGACGAGATTCTCTTTATTCTTGGTCGCGTGCTCGATCGCCGCCTTGGCAATGTCGGCGGGATCGTGCCTGTCGCCCATGGTGAAGACTTCGACGCCCTGCTTTTCTCCGTTGACCTGCAGCTGTTTGATAGCTGCCGGACGGTAGATGTCCAGCGCGACCAGCAGAGGCTTCTTGCCTTTCTGCTTGAACTTGCCGGCGATCTTGGCGGCCGTCGTGGTCTTACCTGCACCTTGCAGACCGACCATCATGATGACTGTCATCTGTTTGCCGGGCTGCAGCTCGAGCTCCGTGGTCTCGCTTCCCATCAGCTCGGTCATCTCTTCGTTTACGATCTTGATGACCATCTGCGCGGGATTGAGGCCGCTCATGACCTCTTCGCCGACTGCCCTCTCCTGTACGGAGTTAACAAACTGTTTGACCACCTTGAAGTTTACATCCGCTTCAAGAAGCGCCATCTTGACTTCGCGCATGGCGGCCTTGACATCGCTCTCGGTGAGCTTGCCCTTGCCGCTCAGTTTGCTGAATATGCTGTTTAGCTTTTCTGTTAAGCTGTCAAATGCCATATAGACGTTCCTTTTTGTGGTGTTAGCAGCCGCCGTGTCTGATCAGGATTCCAGATCCGAACAGATTTCTTCCGCGATTCCCAGCAGTACGGACGCCTGCGTCCGGGGAATCTCTCCCGAAGAAGCCATCGTCCGCAATTTCTCGGCGGACTCCCTGATCTTTCCAAAGCGTCTGATCATTCCGAGCTTCTTCTCGTACTCCCGCATGATCGCTGTACATCTTCTCACAAGATCATGCCCCGCCTGCTTGCTGACGCCTTCCGCCTCAGCGACTTCATTCAATGATAAATTGTCATAGACGACCTTCTCGTAGATCTTCTGCTGATGCCCAGTGAGAAGCGAGCCGTAAAAGTCATACAGAAGGCCCTGTTCAACGATCTTTTCCATCACCTGACCTATATTACATTCACGGCGGTCAGGTGTCAAGTGTTTTTTCTTTACTCGGCAATCTCTGCCATGTTGAACACCGCCGGGTGTTCAGTAACCTCAAAATCGACGTCGTGTGTTGTCAGGTAGTCACATCCTGAACTTTTGCACCTGTAAAAAAAGCGAAACGGCGTTGTCTTCATGCGAAGCGGCGGCGTAAAACCTGGGTCCTTGCCGCTGATATAGATATCCAGCCATCGATCCGTCTGCTCAAATATGGGCAGCCTTTTTTCCGCATGGTCTCGGTCCAGCGTATCCGCATAATACTTCTGTCCATCAAACCATAATCCGGTTACTGCATCGCCGTCACTGGCAACTGTGATGCCGCCAAGCGGCGAATGATAGTGGTGAATGTATTCCATGCGCAAGCATCCTATTCATTGACAACATGTGCGGCAAAGAACGCGCACTCCTCATCGTTGCAGAGCTTCGCGTACGGCTCTTTCATATTACAGTGAAATACGTGGCCAAGCTCTTTGCCGACAGGGCTGTAGTCATGGTACTCGGCTTCTACTCCCTTGGAAGTCAGAAGCTCAACAAATGGTTTCGCTCTTTCCCTGAGAAAGTCTTTGTTCGATGTCATGACAAAGGACGGAGGGAACTCTGCAGTGATATTGGCAGCTATATCCATTTCCTTCGCATCCACTTGCGAAGGTTTCTGCAAATAGCACTTGATCAACATCTTGTCCTTATGCAGGTCCGGAATGTAGAACCCGCAATTGAGCGCGCAGGCTCTTATGTCGAACGCCGGAATCTCAAGTCCCAAAAGCAATGCATAGGATGGATAGTAAATATCAAGAACCTGTTCGGGATCATTCCCATACGCCAGGTCCTTTATTTTGACAATATCCGCAGGCTCTGTCAGCCCTGCGTCCCTGATCTCGTCATTGGCGCCGAAGAGTTCCCTCACTCTTGCGGCAAAAAGATACTCGGGTCCCATCTTTTTCAGCCCACCGGCCACTGTATTCTTCTGCGCATTACTTGCTGATCGCATAGCATCTTTCATTGTTTTGCTGCCTTCCCTTTGTTTGCCCGGATGGATTACTCTGCTTTCCAGGTTGGATTCTTATTCTGCGAAATCCCGCAAATCCTACACCTTTTCCAAGCCTCTATCATTGTTTTGCCTGCTGAACCGCCATATCTCCGCAAATACTGCGAACACATACAGGACAGAGACCAGGATATTGAGCTTCATGTTTGCCCGCAGCAGGATCATCGCCGCCACAAAGGCAACGGTCGTCACCGCAATCGGCGTCATAAAGCGCTGACACAGCTTGAGCTCCGGCTTCGCATACAGTTGCAGCGCAAACAGGCAGAAAAAGTACAGCAGTAAAGAGGCGATCAGAAAAAGGATCTTGGGCCACAGCAGCACGTTTTCATCTCTCATGAACTCCAGTGATGCCGTGATACAGTTCATGGCCAGAATCAGGAAAATGTGAATGATCATGTAATTAATTCCCGCGGTCTTTCTTTCCCGGTCTATGATCCGGTCATAGAGCAGCTCGTAGCAGAGAAACAGTCCTACCACGATCAGAAAGCACATCGCCGAAAAGTAGACTGCATTCAATGTGAGCGCTTCGTCAAAATAGGAAGCAATCGCAATGATCATCTCTCCAAAGGTAAAGACCACGTATAACATTGCTCTCTCTGAGAGGTGCACAAAATCCACCAGCGCAGCCTTGTTCTCATCCGCAAATATCCGCGTCAATACAATGCCGAACAGAATCGGCACGCCTATCAGAAATCGACCCGTGCGGGCATACGTAGGCAGTACCGCCAGTACCAACGCCGCTTCTCCGAAGAGAACGATCATCATGCGCTTAATGGCGCGTTCCACCGCCGGTTGTCCTCTATGATTGCGCAGTTCAATCGCATATTGCACTCCAATATTGATCAGGATGAGCGCCCATGCAAAGTGAATCTTTCTCTGATAGCTGTCCCACCTGGGTCCGATTCCTTCTCCGATATAGTAGAGCAGATACATATTCAGTAAAAGGGCAATATGGTCGCGCAGACCATTTCGCCCATGCATGTTGATATAGTAGGTAGAATAATTCCAGATCTGTATGATCGCGAGCGTGCAGAACACATAGATCAGAAACGTCGATCCTGTAACGAATCCCCCCTCTACCTGGCGCAGCAGCGAGTTGTTTCGCCCTATGATGTAGACAAAAACCAGATCGTAGATCAGCTCCAGATATTCAACCTTTTTCTCTTCTTTTTGCAACCTGTCTTTCTCCTTCATCATGCACAGATTTTCAGTCTAAGAAATGACATGTCCTGCCGTTATTACAGCTTCACTACTCTTCCTGGTGGCAGTCAAAGCTCACATAAGGAGGGTTCTCTCCCCTCTCTTTGTCGGGCAAATACCTGTTCCAGAAATCATCAAACAGGCGGAAGATCTCTTTGTGCTTGGCCGCAATGATGAAGATCGTGATCAAAACATAGACCGCGGACAGAATATCCGTGAAGGCCCACAAAAGATCTGCCTCTATGTTGTAGAAGATGACGCAGATGATGAAGGTATCGATGAATACTTCGCCCCATCCCCAGAGAGACTGGCGCACCGGATGATCTGTCTGTGCCGAAGCGTGCGGCTCCTGTACCGGTGCTGTCTCCTTTTCCAACTCATTTATTGTATTTGTATCTGTTTCCATGTTAATGCAGAACCGGTGCCGCAGAAGTAACCTTCTATAGCACCGGTTCATCAGCACCCACTCAATTCTTCCTCAACGATGAACAAGTGCTGCAGAAGCCCCTTGCTTCACTCATTCACTCACACTGACACTCAAATCCAGCGCCACATCCCCTTCAATGCCGTTAACAGTCCCTTTCAGGCTGTACTGCCAGCATCTGAAATTGTAAGGGAAATACAGATAATCGCCGTAATCCGCGATCCATTTGTCAAATTTCTCAAGTTCATTCATATTAAGAAGCATGTGAAACCCGGCTGTATTGGAGTAGATCACGGGCTCATACCCCGCATTCTGGACTGTGCTGCAGAAAGCCTTGACGCCCTGCGTCCATTCCTCTCTGGTGTGGCCGCTGAGCGAACTCGAGTTGTCGGGAATCTGTACGCGCACCGCGATGGGCGCTCCCATCTCCTGCTGCGTCATTCCCAGATGCTCCAGAACGAAATCCGCGATCTCCTTCGCGTCTTCTTCGCCGGCCGCGTCCAGATCCACGTAACAGCCCGTTCGGATTCCGACCGATTTGGCGCCGCGCATGTTCTCTTCGAACATCTCGTCCGCCTCCAGTTCTCCGTCACCGTTTCTGACTGCGGCCCGGATCATGGCGAACGCGATCCTGTCCTCGGAGACTATCTCCCAGTCAATTTCCCCGTTCAATGAGGAGACGTCGATGCCTCTGTTTACTTTGACCCCGGGATTATCTCCTATATATTCCATTCCACCGTCCGCGGTGAGCTTGAAATCCGTCGCCGAAAAAGGATTCTTCCGCAGATTTCTGTCAACGGGATAGAAATAGTACCGCCCTTCCCACATGACGACCAGGTCCCCCGGGAACAAGTCGCGGAGCATGGAGATCGTACTGTTGCCTGACTCAAAGGATGACTGTATGTCGAGCAGGATTCTGTTGCGCTCCTGCTCGGAGGCTTCATATTTAATCTTCTCGATCTGTCCGTCCGTGTAGACGGTTCCCTCGATCTTCGTCTCGTTGCGCAGCCTTTCAAGGCGGACAAACAGGATCGCCGACATGGCCAGGGAGGCCATCGTAATCAGGCACATAAAAAGTATGTTCAAAAAATAGAACACCTTTCTGTGGTTCGAATTATATTTATCCGTTTCCCTTTTTTCCATTAAGAAACTCCTCAGATACTGACCGCCGCCTGTCTGACCGCATAGCCTTCGTCAGAAAGTGCCTTGATGATCTGATTCTTGTGCTCGGTGCCGAATGCTTCCAGTGTGATCCGAAGTTCCACAGCCGCATTTCGGTTGATGGATACAAACTGATTGTGCTCAAGCTTAATGACATTTCCGCCGACTTCCGCGATGATGCCCGATACTCTGTGAAGCTCACCCGGCTTGTCAGGGAGAAGAACGGAGACTGTGAAGATCCTGTCTCTCATGATCAGTCCCTGCTGCACAACGCTTGACATGGTGATCACGTCCATATTGCCGCCGCTCAGGATGGATACCACTTTTTTGCCCTTGCAGTCCAGCTGTTTGAGCGCCGCCACTGTCAGAAGGCCGGAATTCTCGACGATCATCTTGTGGTTCTCCACCATATCCAGGAAGGTGACGACCAGATCCGAGTCCGGCACAGTGATCACGCCGTCGAGATTCTTCTGCAGGTAGGGGAAGATCTGTGTTCCGGGCGTCTTGACAGCAGTGCCGTCCGCAATGGTGTTGATCTGCGGAAGCGTTACCACTTCACCCGCCTCCAGGGATGCCTTGAGGCAGGCCGCTCCCTCGGGCTCTACGGCGTACACTTTCGCGTTGGGCCGCAGCATCTTCATGAGCGTGGAGACGCCTGTCGCCAGTCCGCCTCCGCCTACCGGCACCAGGATGATGTCGACGAGGGGCAGGTCCTTGATGATCTCCATGGCGATCGTGCCCTGGCCGGTGGCGACGTCGAGATCGTCGAAAGGATGAATAAAGGTATATCCGTGTTCTTCGGCCAGCTTGTAGGCGTGGTCACAGGCCTCGTCATAGACGTCGCCGTGCAGAACGACCTCGGCTCCCAGCGCTTTGGTCCGGTTCACCTTGATCAGAGGCGTTGTAGTGGGCATTACGATCACCGCCTTGGCCCCGAACTGTTTGGCCGCATAAGCGACGCCCTGTGCGTGGTTTCCGGCGGAAGCCGTGATCAGGCCGCGGTCTCTCTCCTCCTTGCTCAGCGTGCTGATCTTGTAGTAAGCGCCGCGAACCTTGTAGGCACCTGTCCGCTGTCTGTTCTCCGGTTTGAGATAGACCTTTCCTCCGGTCCTCTCGCTGAAATAGTCCGAGTAGATCAGCGTTGTATCCAGTGTGACTTTCGATACGGCTTCGCAGGCCTCCTCGAATTTCTCAAGCGTCAGTTTCTCTTCCAATCCCATGTTAAAAATCCTTTCTTTTCCGGGGTGCTGTTTAAATATCAGTAGAATATAGCATCCACAAACTGGTCGGGATTAAACTTCTGCAGATCCTCAATTGCCTCTCCGACGCCGATAAATTTGACCGGAATGCCCAGTTCCGCCTGCACCGCGATCGCGATGCCGCCCTTGGCCGTGCCGTCCATCTTTGTGAGCACGATGCCCGTCAGGTTCGTTACACTGGCAAATTCCCTTGCCTGGAAGATCGCGTTCTGGCCTGTCGTTCCGTCCAGGACGACCCAGTTCTCCCTGAAGCACCCGGGATACTCTCTCGTGATGATCCTGTCGATCTTCTCCAGCTCCTTCATGAGATTCTTTTTGTTGTGAAGGCGGCCCGCCGTATCAATAAGAAGAATGTCTGTCCTTCTCGCTTTGGCGGCCTGCACCGCGTCATAGACGACTGCGGCGGGGTCCGAGCCTTCCGCGGCACCGATGATATCGACGCCCGCTCTCTTGGCCCACTCGCTCAGCTGCTCATTCGCCGCCGCGCGGAAGGTGTCCGCACTGGCGATCAGCACTCTTTTGCCCTGTTTTTTATAATTTGCCGCAAGCTTGCCTACGGACGTGGTCTTACCCACGCCGTTGACGCCGATCACAAGGATCACCGCCGGTCCCTTCTCGAAATCGTAGGCGTCCTTGCTCTGTTTCATCTTGTTTCTGATCCCCAGGATCAGTTCCTGACGGCAGTCGGGGCAGTATTTGATCCGCTCATCCTTCACTTTCTGCCGGAGATCATCCAGCAGTTCTTCCGTCGTCTGAACGCCGATATCTCCCATGATCATGGTCTCTTCGAGTTCCTCAAGGAATTCCTCGCTGACTTTTTCATACCCGTAAGTATTGAAAATGATATCCATGTTGTCGGAAATGTTCGCTTTTGTTTTGCTAAGGCCCTGTTTGAGCCGTTCAAAAAAACCCATAGTCACCTCTTCCTTTGTGGTCACCCAAGTCAAAGCCCCTGTGCGGGCCGGCGCAATGCGCGCGGGCCGCGCCTTACCGCCGCAGCACCCGCTCCCGATCTCAGGAGACAAGCTCCTCCTCATCGATCAGATCCACGCTCACCAGCGCGGAGACGCCCTTCTCCTGCATCGTGATTCCGTACAGCCGGTCTGCTTCCTGCATGGTCCCTCTTCTGTGCGTGATCACTATGAACTGCGTGTATTCCGTGAGCTTGTGCAGATACTCCGCAAAGCGCACGACATTGCTCTCGTCCAGGGCCGCTTCGATCTCGTCGAGCAGGCAGAACGGAGAAGGTTTCAGATTCTGGATCGCGAACAAAAGAGCGATCGCGGTAAGCGCCTTCTCTCCTCCGGAAAGAGCGTTCATATTCTGCAGCTTTTTGCCCGGAGGCTGTGCGATGACGCGAACGCCCGCCTCCAGTATATCACGGTCTTCCATCAGCTCCAGGCGGCCTTTCCCGCCGCCGAACATGAGTTTAAAGACCTTGTCGAATTCCGCCTGGATCCTGCTGAACTGTTCCTGGAACTGCGCGCGCATGGAAGTATCCAGCTCTTCGATGATCTTCTCCAGGCTCGCCGCCGCTTCTACCAGATCGTCGTGCTGTGTCTTGAGGAAAGTATACCTCTCCATCAGTTCCCGGTACTCTTCGATCGCGTCCACATTGACGCTGCCGAGAGCTTTGATCCTCGCCTTGATCTCGGCGATCTCCTTTTTCAGCACCGATATGTCGCGGAACTGCTCATCCCTGAGCTTCATCGCGTCGCTGAGTGTAATCTCATACTCCGTCCACATATAGGCGACCTGGTTGTCCACGTCTTCCTGAAGCCGCTCCCGGCGGTTGTGGAGTCTCACGCTCTCCTTGTCCAGGGCGTGAATCTGCTCGGAGAGGGACTCTCTGGCTGCGATCGTCTCCTGCATCGCTTTTTTGAGCTTTTCTCTCTCCTCGTTCTTATCACTTAGCGCTTTTCTTCCGTCGTCCTGGGCGTCCTGCGAATCGGACAGCTGACCCTTCAGCGAGCGGATTCTCTCCGCCCCTGTCGCGATCACGCTGTCGCCCCTGGTGATGGCTTCTTCGATCTCCTCCAGTTCTCTGCCCCGTCTGACCAGGTCTTCCCGGATTCGGTCCAGATCCTTTTGCTCGAAGGACTGCTGCTGGAGGATCTTTTCGATCTCCATGTCCCATTTGGCCAGGACCTGGGTCGCTTCGCCTTCCTCTTTGCGCATCGCGGCGAGTTTCTGCTCCAGTTCACTGACGGCGTCATTCATTTTCTGCTCTCCGTCAGCGGAGGACGCAAGTCTCTCTTCGGCGTCCCTGCGGTCCGCCTCGAGGTCTTTTTTCTGCTGCTCGATGAGCTCCCGCTCTCTGGCCATCTCTTCCGCGCTGCCGGCCGCTTCCTTTTTCTTTTCCTGCTGGCTGGCAATGCTCATTCTGACCGTGTTCTGCCGCAGGAAAGCTTCCTGCTGCGCCTGCCGGTTCTCTTCGAGCTCTCTTCTCAGGCTCGTTCTCTCCGATTTGATGTCCTCGATGGCCTGCCCGTGCTGCTTCGTCTCCTTTTCATGCGCCTTGACGCGCTCCTGCAGCTCCGCCATCTCGCGCCGCCTTCCCAGAAGATTGCTGCTGTTTTTAAAGGCGCCGCCGCTGATCGCGCCGCCGGGCATAAAGAGCTCGCCGTCCAGCGTCACCATTCTCACGCTGTGGCTATATTTCTTGTTGACGGCCGCCGCGTGGTCAAACCTGTCCACGATCACGATGCGCCCGAGAAGAGACGCCGCCACGGGGCGGTATCTGTCGTCGCAGCGCACAAGGGAATCCGCCAGCCCGATCACGCCGGGCTCCTGCAATACTTTGGTGTTCTTAAACTCCTGCGCTCTCCCCAGATCGTTCAGGGGCAGGAAAGTCGCCCTTCCCGCCTTCTCCCGCTTTAACAGCTCGATCATGCGCCTGGCTGTCTCGGCGTCTTTCGTGACGATGTTCTGGATATTTCCGCCCAGCGCCACTTCGATGGCGGTCTCGTATTTCTTGTCCGTCTTGAGAAGGTCCGCCACGACGCCGATCACGCCTTTTTCTGCGGACCGGTTCTGCATGACCTTCCTGACGCTTCCTCCGAAGCCCTCGTACCGCTCGGTCAGGTTGACCAGGGCGTCCAGGCGGGATTTTTCCTGATGGTAGCGGAGCTGGCTCTCGCGCAGCTGCTCGTCCTCATCTCCCAGCCTCTTCTTCATGCCGGAAATGGTGGTCTCGATCTCCTTCTGCCGCTCCTGCATCGCTTTAATGGAGGACGCGATCTCCCCGAACTGCCTGCGCAGGTCCGAGATGATCTGCGTCTGCTCGGTCTCATTGGACTGAGCCTGTTCGATCCCCACAGACAGCTCCTGCATCCTGCGCTCGTTCTCTTCCTGGCGCGCTGCGATGCTGGCAATATTCGACTTGATCGTGGCGCGCTCGCTCAGGATCCTGAGGATCTCGTTCTTGCCCAGGTCGATCTGCCTGGAATAGCGGATGATCCGGTCCGCACACGCCGCTGCGCTCTCTTTTGCCCCCAGCTGCTCTCTGCGCAGCTGCTCCAGCTTATCATCGATGTCCTTCTTCCTTGTGAGGATCTCTTCCTCTTCCCTGCGGCCTTTCTCTATTTCGGCGGATACGGACTCTTTTCTGCTCTTGAAATGCTCCGCGTTCCCGCTCGCCGCTCGGACCTGCTCCTCGATGACCTTGATGTCGCCCTCGATCTTCTCTTTGACGACACTGGCGTTTGTAATTTTGCTCTGGATCGACTCGATCTCGCTCTCAAGCCCGCTCAGCCGGGACTGCCCGCTCTCGTACTCCTCGCCGGCGCGGGTCTGGGCCTCCCTGGCCTGTTCGAGGTCCCTCTCTATGGTCTCCTCGCTCTCTTTTACCTTTTCCAGTTCCGCGATATTCTTCTGGTTCTCCAGAAGGAACAGATTGACGTCCCTGGCTTTCAGGGCATCCCGCTCCTTGAAGAAGACCTTGGCTTTCTCCGACTGTCTCTCCAGCGTGGGAATCTGCTTCTCGAGCTCTGTCAAAATATCGTTGATCCTGACAAGATTCTCCTTCTCGCTGGCGAGCTTCTTGAGCGTCATGTCCTTGCGTCTTTTAAACTTGACGATACCGACCGCCTCGTCAAAGAGCTCTCTGCGGTCCTCGGGCTTATCGCTCAGGATCTTGTCGATTTGTCCCTGCCCGATAATGGAATATCCTTCCTTTCCGATTCCCGTGTCATAAAAGAGCTCGTTGATGTCCCTGAGCCTGCAGGGCGCGCCGTTCATCAGATACTCCGTATCGCCGCTTCTGTAGATCCTTCTGGCCACCGTCACTTCCTTATAATCTGTGGGGAGCTTGTGGTCGGAATTGTCCAGTGTAATAGCCACATACGCGTATCCCATCGGCTTTCTGGTCTCTGTGCCGGCGAAGATGACGTCCTGCATGGAGGAGCCTCTGAGCTGTTTGACCTTCTGTTCTCCCAGTACCCAGCGCACCGCGTCCGCGACGTTGCTCTTTCCGCTGCCGTTGGGACCGACTATTCCCGTTATTCCGTTGTGAAAGTCAAATCTGATCTTGTTGGCAAAAGATTTAAAGCCTTGTATTTCAATACATTTTAGGTACATTGATGCCTTTTCCCTGCTTAAGTTTCCTTCTTCCGAATCTTCCTGATCCCGGCGTAGGCGGCGTGCTGCTCCGCCGCTTTTTTGGACCTGCCCTCTCCCGTCCCCAGAAGATCGTCGCCCACAAACACGCCGACCCGGAAGATCTTGTCGTGCTCCGGCCCGCTCTCTTCGAGGATCTCATAGCGAAGTGTCTTTCCTCTGCCCTGCGCCCATTCCTGAAGCATGGTTTTGGAATCATAAAAGAACACTCTGTCTCTGTCCGACAAAATAAACTGCATGATAAAATGACGAGGCGGCTCGATTTCGCCGCAGTCGAGGTACATGGCCCCGATCACGGCCTCCACCACGTCGCAGAGGATCGATTCTTTGTTTCTTCCTCCGCCGGCTTCCTCCCCTTTTCCCAGACGCAGGTACTCAGGTATGCCCAGGTGCCTCGCGCAGTCCGCCAGGGACGGCTCGCACACCAGGCTGGCGCGGAGTTTCGTCAGTTCTCCCTCTCTCTTATCAGGGTATTCTTTATACAGAAAAGCGCTGGAGACCATCTCAAGAACAGCGTCTCCGAGAAACTCCAGCCTTTCATAATCCTTATATCGACGTATCTTTTGTTCATTGGCAAAGGACGTATGGGTCAGCGCGCATTCCAGAAGATATCTGTCTCTGAAATGATAACCTATACGTCCTTCCAGAACTTCGAGTGAAGTATTTCTCATCCTTCGGTTGCTCCCTTGATCAAAGCGAGTGCTTCTCCCACGGTGGTCACCTTGGCGGCCACTTCGGTATCAACCTTAATGTCGTATTCGTCCTCGATCCCCATGATAATGGAAGCGATATCCAGGGAATCTGCGCCGAGGTCTTCGTCAAATGTTGTATCCATTGTGATCTCGTCAGGATCAATACCGAGTACATCGGCAATAATCGTACACAGTTTCTTGAAATCTTCGTCCATATTCAATCTCCTTTAGTTCTCTGTTTTTTTCGACGCTGCTCTTCTGGCGGCCGCCTGTTCGTCCAGTTTCATCTCGCTGCGGAAAAGATCGTTGATCTTCTTTTCCTTAAACGTGATGCACTGTTCCAGCGCGTGCTGGATCTCCGCCGCCTTGGAGTTGCCGTGGGTCTTAACGACCAGACCCTTGAGTCCGAGCATGGGCGCCCCGCCGTATTCAGTGGCGTCGAAGGTCTTAATCATCCCCTTGAGAGACGGTTTGATCAGGAGTGCTCCGAGCTTGCTGATCAGCGTCTTCATGAGTGCGCCCTTGAGCTCATGAAGGATCATACTTGCTACTCCCTCATACGTTTTCAAAATAGCGTTGCCTGTAAAGGCATCTGTGACCGCCACATCCACGACTCCTGCGGGAATATCTCTCGCTTCGATATTTCCCACGAAGTTGATGTCCGGGCAGTCCTTGAGAAGCTGATGAGCTTCCTTGGCCAGTGCGTTGCCCTTTTCTTCTTCCGTTCCCACATTCACAAGGCCGACCCTGGGGTTCTCTATGCCCGTCATATTGCGCATATAGATCGATCCCATCTGCGCGAACTGAAGGAGCATGGAAGCTCTGGGGTCCATGTTGGCGCCGCAGTCAATGAGCAGGACCGGTCCCTTGGCCGACGGAATAAGCGGTGCGAGCGGCGGCCTCTCAATTCCCTTGATTCTTCCTACCAGAAGCTGTCCTCCTGCGAGCGCTGCTCCTGTGCTGCCGGCCGTGACAAATGCGTCGCACTCTCCGTCCTTGACCAGGCGAAGTCCCTTCACGATCGAAGAGTCCTTCTTGGTACGGATCGCATCCACCGGAGGCTCCGCCATCTCGATCACTTCCGTACAGTTCAGGATCGTGACTCTGTCCGCCGGATACGAAAGCTTGTCAAGCTCCGCCTTTACGACCGCTTCCTGTCCCGCCAGCGTCACTTTCAGATTTGGACAAGCGTTCAGGGCGTTTACCGTGCCCTTGATGATCTCCTCCGGCGCATTATCGCCACCCATTGCGTCTACTGCAACATGTACAAATTCACTCATAATACTTCCTGATCCTGCTGTTAACTAAATCTACAGACAAACACTGTTACGAACTAAATATACTAAATAGGCTCATAGAATGCAAGTAGAGCACAATATGCTTTACGGCACAAAACAATAAGCGGATGCCTTCTGGCATCCGCTTAACTGATTACTCTAAATCAATTACCAATTAGTCTTCGACTTCGATCACGGTCTTCTTATTATAGGAGCCGCAATTTCTGCACACTCTGTGGGGCATCGTAAGAGTACCACACTTGCTGCACTTTACAAGAGTCGGAGCAGTCATCTTCCAGTTTGCTCTTCTCTTATCTCTATGACTTCTGGATGATTTATTCTTAGGGCAGATAGACATCGTTACACCTCCTTACCGCTGAAGTAGTCACACAAATGGTATTATACTTACGGCAATTTCCTTTGTCAACAATTTTTTTGTCGACCTCCAAGGCTCGCAGAATTACTTTGCGAGAGCGTATGTCTCACGCGCGATTGCCAGCTCTTCGTTGGTCGCGATGGAGTAAACAAGGACCTTGCTGTCGTCTGTGGAGATCTTGTGGATGTCCTCTCTCTTGGCGTTCTCTTCCGCGTCGCAGGTAATGCCAAGATAGCCGAGGTAACCCATGATCATCTCACGTACGAAGGGGCTGTTCTCGCCGATTCCGGCTGTGAACGCGATCACGTCTACGCCGTTCATGGCAGCTGTGTAGGAACCGATGTACTTCGCTACTCTGTAGCAGAAAGCATCAACGGCGAGCTTGGCGTACTTGTTACCGCTCTTGTAGCCGTTCTCGAGGTCACGGAAGTCGCTGGAGAGCTCATCGGACAGAGCGAACACGCCGGACTTCTTGTTGAGGATGTTGACTACCTGTGCAGCAGTGAGGCCTTCTTTGCCTGCGATAAAGTCTACGATCGCGGGATCGAGGTCGCCGCTTCTGGTTCCCATGATCAGGCCTTCAAGGGGAGTAAGACCCATGGATGTGTCGACGCACTTGCCGTTCATGACTGCGGAAATGCTGGCGCCGTTGCCCAGGTGGCAGACGATGGTCTTGCAGGCGTCGTAAGACTTGCCGGCGACCTTAGCCGCTTCCTTGGATACGAAGGAGTGGCTTGTGCCGTGGAAGCCGTATCTTCTTACCTTGTAGTCTCTGTAATACTTAAGAGGAAGAGCGTACATATAAGCCTTCTCGGGCATTGTCTGATGGAAAGCGGTATCGAAAACAGCTACCATGGGAGTGCCGGGCATAAGAGCCTTGCAGGCGTCGATGCCGATCAGGTTTGCGGGATTGTGCAGAGGAGCCAGATCAGAGACTTCCTTGATGGCCTCGATGACTTCGTCTGTGATGACGACGGAAGATGTGAACTTCTCGCCGCCGTGGACGATTCTGTGTCCGACAGCGCCGATCTCGCTCAGGGATTTCAGAACGCCGGACTTCTCGTTGGTAAGAGCATCAAGCACGAGGCTGACTGCCTTATTGTGATCGGGCATGGGAATCTCGTTGACTTCCTTGCCTGTGTTGTCTGCCTTATTCTCATAAGTGATGCAGGATCCGTCCATGCCGATTCTCTCGCACAGACCCTTAGCCAGAAGCTTCTCGGACTCTGCATTGATGACCTGGAACTTCAGTGAAGAACTACCGCAGTTGATTACCAAAATATTCATTCTTTTTTTACTCTCCGTTTCTATTAAACTTACCCTGGCTGACGCCTTATGTTATCTGCTCTTTATTATACACTTAATTTTAAAGGGAACAAGAACTGCCCCTTTTTTTGAACAAAACTTCTGAATCTTTAATGAAATTTCTTTTCCGTTATGAAATAATGGCGACAGATACGGCCGCGCCGGGCTTACCCGCGGGCAGTCAAAAAAGAGAAAAGGATCCCAATCTTCGCAATGATGAAAGTGACAGGCATAATAGCAGAATGCAACCCCCTCCACGAGGGACATAAATATCTGATCGATGAGGCCCGCAGGCAGTGCGGCGCCGACTATATAGTGGTGGCCCTCAGCGGAGATTATGTGCAGCGCGGCGCTCCTGCCGTCCTCTCCCGGGAGGCCAGGACTTCGGAGCTTCTGCAGGCGGGCGCCGACCTTGTCGTTGAGCTCCCTCTCTATGTATCCTGCTCCGGCGCTGACTATTTTGCCAGAGGAGCCGTATCCCTCATGGAGAGCCTGGGCGTCGTGACGGACCTCGCATTCGGCTCCGAGTCCGGCGACCTTGAATCTCTCACCGAAACCGCCTCCGCCCTCGCCGGTGAGCCGGAAGAGTTCCGCATAAGGCTTCGGGAAGGACTGCGGGAAGGACTCACCTACGCGCAGGCGCTGGCCGCGGCCGTGCATGACATCGATCTGCCTGCCACACCTAACGACCTTCTGGGGACCCATTACCTGCAGGCACTGGCGAAGAGTGGCAGCGCGATCCGCGCCCACGCCATAAAGCGCACCGACAGCCGGTCCGCGTCGGAGATCCGGGCGCAGATGATCGACTCCCGCAGGAGCGGCAATCCCTGTCTGTGCAGAGACGATTTCTCTGATCTTCTCCTGCACGCGCTCTGCAGCGCCGGGTCCACCGGCGCACTCTCGGACTGCCTCGATGTCTCCCCGGACCTGGCAGCGAGGATCATGAAGGAGCTTCCCTATTACCGAACCTATTCGCAGTTCTGTGCGCATGTAAAGACGCGCAATTATACTTATACGAGGATCTCCCGGGCGCTGCTCCACATTCTGCTGGGAATGACGACAGACGCGATGGAGCGATTTGACAAAGAGCACGACTTGTGCGGCTGGATCCGCCCCATCGGCTTTGTTCGCAGCGCAGCGCCGCTCCTCCGGAGTATTGCAGCCTCCTGTTCGGTCCCTTATCTGGACAAGCTCTCAAAGGCACCCGAAGTGCTGCCCGCGGATCTTTACGCCCTGCTCGAAGAGGAACTGCGGGCGGAGTTTCTGTACGACCTGATGGCCGCGCGCAGAAGCGCCGCAAATCAAAAGGACGCCTCCATTGAAGGCGTCCCTTACGGTATGCGCAAGCCCCTGATCACGCAAGGCCGAGCGCAAGACTGATCAGTCTAACTATAAAGGCAGCGATCCAGGCCACAAGGCACTGCTCCGCCACGATTCCCAGAGCCCACTTTCCTCCCAGCTCTCTTTTGAACGAGGAGACGGCCGCCACACAGGGCGTATACAGCAGGCAGAAGACAAGAAGTCCCACCGCTGCCGACGGAGACATAGCTGCCTGCAAGCCGGCTATGGAGCCGAACAGGACGGAAAGCGTGGAGACGACGCTCTCTTTTGCCATAAATCCGGCGATCAGAGCGACGCAGATCCTCCAGTCCCCAAACCCCAGGGGCTTAAGGAGCGGCGTCAGAACGCCGGCCAATGCCGCGAGTATGCTGTCCTTGGAGTCCGACACCATGTTCAGCCGGAGGCTGAAAGTCTGCAGGAACCAGATCAGCAGCGTGGCGATGAAAATGACGGAAAACGCTCTCTCTACGAAATCCTTCGCCTTATCCCACAGAAGTCTCGCCACGTTGGCGGGCGTGGGCATGCGGTAATTGGGCAGTTCCATGACAAAGGGCATCGCCTCTCCCTTGAACAGGAATTTTCTCGTCACAAAAGCCATCACCAGTCCGCACAGAATTCCCAGTACATACATGGAAATATAGACCAGCGCCGCTTTTCCGCCAAAGAACGCCGCCGCGAACAGTCCGTAGATCGGCATCTTGGCGTTGCAGCTCATATAAGGCGTCAGCAGGATCGTCATCTTCCGGTCTCTCTCGGAGGGAAGGGTCCTCGTGGCCATGACGCCCGGCACCGTGCAGCCGAATCCCATCAGCATGGGGACAATACTTCTGCCGGACAGGCCGATTCTTCTAAGTGGCTTATCCATGACGAACGCGATCCTCGCCATGTAGCCGCTGTCCTCCAGAATTGAGAGGAAGAAGAACAGAACGACGATCAGGGGAAGGAAACTCAGAACGCTCCCCACGCCGTTAAATATTCCTTTGATGATCAGGGAGTGCAGGACCTCGTTCACGCCAAAGGCCGTCAGTGCGGCGTCGGCTTTGTCGGTGAGCACCCCGATTCCCATCTCCAGAAGTCCCTGCAGCCAGGCGCCTATTACATTAAAGGTCAGGAAAAAGATCGCCAGCATGATCCCTATGAAACAGGGGATGGCTGTATATTTTCCCGTGAGGACTTTGTCCAGTTCAATACTTCTTTTTCTCTCTATGCTCTCATGGGGCTTTACAACTGTCGCGTCGCAGACCTTTTGAATAAAGGTGTATCGCATGTCCGCGATGGCCGCGGCGCGGTCCAGCCCTCTCTCTTTTTCCATTTGAAGGATCAGGTGCTCGCAGGCCTCTTTCTCGTTCTGATCGAGCCCCAGCGCGTCGATCACTCTCTGATCTCCCTCGATCACCTTCGTCGCCGCGAAACGCACCGGAACGTCAACTGCGGCGCAGTGGTCTTCGATCAGGTGCATGATCGAGTGAATACAGCGGTGCACGGCTCCGCCGTGGTCTTCTGGTCCGCAGAAATCCTGCCTTCCGGGTTTCTCCTGATAGCGGGCCACATGGATGGCGTGGTCGATCAGCTCGTCAATGCCCTCGTTGGAGGCCGCCGCGATCGGGACGACAGGGATGCCCATCATCTCTTCCATCTTGTTGATCCGGATACTGCCCCCGTTACCACGCATCTCGTCCATCATGTTGACCGCCAGGACCATGGGAATACCGATCTCCATCAGCTGCATGGTCAGATACAGATTCCGCTCGATGTTGGTGGCGTCCACGATGTTGATGATGCCCTTGGGGCGTTCCTGCAAGATAAACTGCCTGGTGACGATCTCCTCGCTCGTGTAAGGGGACATGGAATAGATGCCCGGAAGGTCCGTGACAAGGGTATTCTCGATGCCGCGGATCATGCCGTCCTTTCTGTCTACGGTCACGCCCGGGAAATTTCCCACATGCTGATTGGCTCCGGTGAGCTGGTTGAAGAGCGTCGTCTTGCCGCTGTTCTGGTTTCCCGCCAGCGCGAATGTCAGCTGTGTGCCTTCCGGCAGCGGATGCTCTGTGGCAGAGTCGTGGTAGCGGCCGCCCTCGCCCAGACCGGGATGCTCGACATGGTTGTGAATTTGATTCTTCTCCTCATCCTTCGCCCCGCCGCTTGCGCTTCCCTGCGCCGCGCTCTCTGCGCTTTCTATTTCGTTCTCCGTCGCGCCGGTGACCTCGATCTTATCCGCGTCCGCGATCCTCAGCGTCAGGTCATATCCGTGGATCATCAGCTGCACGGGATCACCCATCGGCGCGTATTTCACTACTTTGACCGCCGTTCCCGGGATCACGCCCATATCCAGAAAGTGCTGCCGCAGGGCACCCTTTCCGCCCACTTCGGTCACTATGGCACTCTCGCCGATCTTCATATCTTTGATTGTCATTCTTGACTCTGCCCTTTCTGCTGCGCTTTTACCATTTTCTCGTATATTTCAAAGTTCTCCTGGTCAAAACAGCACATGACCACATGCATCACATAGTCCTTATTGGCTTTGAACCATTTGCCGACTGTCTCCATAGCAATCTTCGCCGCCTCCTCCTTGGGATAGCCGTAAACGCCCGTGGAGATGTTCGGGAAAATGATGCTGTGGGCGCCTTTCGACCTGGCGAGATCAAGCGAATTTGTGTAGCAGGACGCAAGGAGTTTCGGGTCATCCTCATCTCCGTCATAAATAGGTCCCACAGTGTGGATGACGTACTTGGCGGGAAGATTGTAAGCGCCTGTGATCTTGGCTTCGCCCGTGTGGCAGCCGTCCAGGGTCCTGCACTCCTCAAGGAGTCCCGGTCCCGCCGCCGCATGGATGGCGCCGTCGACGCCGCCGCCGCCCAGAAGGGAGCAGTTCGCCGCATTGACGATACAGTCCGCTTTCATCTTCGTGATGTCTCCCTTTGTCACCAGAATGCCGCTTCTGGAGGCCCTGACCACTCTCTCCTCTGCCTTGAAGATGGTATCGATCAGTTTTCGCTCGAGAAAGAGAGGCTTTTTATCCGGATTGAGCACAATACCGGCGATGTTCTCCGGAGCCTTGGGCGCTGCGCCATTTCCGGGCATGAACTGCTCCAGGGCATGGCGGATCGTCGCTCCCATGGCGGGATCCCCCTTAGACGCCCCGCTCTTATACATGTTCTCACTCGTGTAGGCGACCTGCCACATCTTTCCGTCCTTTGTGGAGATCAGCTTCATCCGGAGCCCTCTCATGGCGGCGTTCTTCCCGGACTGCGGAGCGCTGAAAGGCTGCACCGGGAACAGAATGCTCCCGCCTGCGTGCATGGCGGCCCTGACCGCCTCGAGGCAGCGTGCGAACTTCTCGTTCGTTCTGTCCGCAGAGAACTCTTCCAGTCTCTTTTCAATCTCCTCGCTTCCCGCAAAGCTCAGTCTTTTGCCCTGCGCGCCGGGTCTTTTCGGTCTGAGGGCGTTCTGCCAGGCTTTCATTCTGGCGGGGTCGCTCTCTCTGGCCTTCTTGTCCTCCTCGAGCCTGTCCTCAAATCGGTCGAGCACGCCGCGAAGGTCGCTTGGCAGGCGGTCCCTTGCCTCCTTCTTAAGGTTTTCGGGCACACCGTAAAAGGCCTCCGCCATACTGCCGGCGATACAGGCCAGTGTGTCGCTGTCACCGCCCAGGGACACGGCGTTTCGGATCACGTCCTCGAAGCTCTCGCCTTCCAGAAATGCGATGATTGCTTCCGGAACCGTCTGCTGGCAGGATTCCACGTGGTGATAGTCGGGGCGGATCTGATCGCAGGTCCTGTCGAGGTCATAGCCGAAAGTCTTCGAGACCGTCGCCTTGATCTCCTCCTTGGAAGCTCCGTGGATCGCCATAAAGATCACGGATGCCGTCGCCTGCGCGCCTTTAACCCCTTCGGGATGATTGTGGGACACTTCCGCCGTCACTGCTGCGACCCGGAGCATCTTCCTGAGGTCCTCCTGGCAGAGCCAGGCCGCCGCCGATACGCGCATGGCGCTCCCGTTTCCGAAACTGTTATAAGGTTTCGGGGCATCCTCGTGCAGCCACATGCTGAATTTGGCTCCGTATCCCGCAAACGGATACCGGTCGCCGTATTTCTTCATGGCGGCTACAAGCGCTTTTTTCATCGTCTCTTCATCGGCGTCCACCCCGCAGTTCATGAGCGCTTCCGCCACGGCCAGCGTCAGGATGCTGTCGTCCGTAAACTCCGATTTCTCCGAAAAGAGGTCAAAATCCTTAGTCTTGATATTATTTCTGTCGAACTCATAAGGGCTTCCGATTATATCTCCCAAAATAGCACCGTACATCCGTTAATTCCTCTCTTTCTGTATGCGCTGAGCACGCGCGGTCATCGCTTTTTTGGCTCTCATAGCCTGTATTCATTGAGGACATGATAGCGGATTGCCTCCGCCACCCCGTCATGCTCGTTGTCCGACGTCTGAAAATCCGCCGCTTCCAGTACTTCCGGGGCCGAATTGCCCATGGCGACCGAAAGTCCCGCCGCGTTCATCAGTCCCAGGTCGTTGTTGCCGTCTCCCATGGCCATTACTTCTTCCCTGCGCAGTCCCAGCAGCGACGCAAGGCTGAGCAGTGCTTCTCCTTTGTCCGCGTCCTTCGACGTGATTTCAAGGTCCGTCGGCCACGGATAGATGATTCGGACCCCTTCAATCACCTTGACTCTTTCAAGGATCTCCTTCTTCACTGCGGGCGTCGGACACATGATCGACAGATTCTCGATTCCGCGCTGACTCTCTCTGAGGCTCCCGTACAGGTCCGCCACTTGTATCCGGCTTTTCTCCAGATATGGCAGGACCGGCGTCTTCTCAAATTTCTTCCACAAGAGTTTGTGCGTGTCCGGATCGTGATAGCCCCATCCTTCCGTGAAGTACTCCCGGATGATTCCTTCTCCTTCGGCCGCCTTCAGCGTTTTCTCCGCCGTCGCTTTCGACATGCACCTCTCCCGGATCGCGCTCCCGCTCCTTCGGTCCGTAGTCACTGCCCCGTTGGATGTGATCGCAAACCTGATAAAATCCAGCTCCAGGACCTGACTCGGGATTCCCGAGAGCGGCCTCCCGGTCACCGGCACAATATGGATGCCGATTCCGGCAGCTTTTTCCAGTGCGGCTCTGTTTCCGGCGGTGAGTTCCTTCTGCCTCGTGAGCAGCGTGCCGTCCAGATCCAGCCCTATCATTCTGATCATAAATCCCCCTTTTGTGTCCCCATGACACACTTCGATTATTATACCACGCCCTTTACAAACATGATATAATCCAATTACTGACGCGCCCTGCTCAAAGCAGGCCGGCGCCGCCCGGCAGGCACTGCGCCTGCACGCGAAAATTACTGAAGTAAGAGGTAAGAATGGCAGTTTTTACACTTCCCAAGGTCAGGGACCTGCTGAGATATCATACGAGATGGAATGACCAGGCCCTTAATCCCTATATTGAGGACCTGATCGACTTATGGGCTGAAAATGATATATACGGCACACTGGACGTATGCATGCAGGGCCCCATGCTGACCCGTTTCGGCATAAAACCGGATGACATGCGCAGCGCCAGCCGCATCATGAATCTCGAAAAGGCCTACCGCTATATGTTCCGCCGCAGGGACATCAGGGTCTACCGGAGCGACGGGCGCATCTACATCGATGTACCCTGGCAGCGCGACCCGGTCTGGCTCGGAGACCTTCTGACCAGCAGAGAATTCGAGTCGTCACAGGGGCTCCCCCTTGCCATCGGCATGAATATATACCGCGATTGCATCATGCACGAATTGACGGAGGTTCCTCACCTTCTGGTCGGCGGAAATCCCAGCAGCGGTCTCGATGAGTTTCTTGTCGGGCTCCTCCTCAGCATCCTGGTGCACCAGTCACCGGACGAGATCGAACTCTTTCTCTGCTCCTCGGGAAATCTGGGCTTTGAGGATTACGCCGCGCTCCCGTACTGCCACGTCATCAGCTCTGTCCGCAACACCATGGCCATGCTCTCGGAAATGAGCAGAGAGATCGACAGGCGCAGCAGTCTGCTGATCAACTCCCGCTGCCGCAACATCTTCCAATACAACGAGCGGGGAGGGAATCTGCGCCACAGAGTCGTTATGATCACCGAGTATCACAGACTCTTCACCTCCAACAAGCAGGCCGCCATGGCCTATATCCTGCGCATGGCGGAACTGGCGGGCCCCTGCGGCATCCATCTGATCCTGGCCTCCTCCGACCCGGCCTGCCTGCGCGGCCTGGGCGAAAGCTTCCCGGCACGAGTCTGCCTCAAAGTGAGCACTCCTCAGGATTCCCACGCCCTGCTGAACCAGAAGGGCGGCGAATCCCTCCCCCGCAAGGGCTCTCTCTACTACCTGAACGGGATCGACCCCGATCCCCAGTACCTTCAGTGCGGCTTTGTCACACAGCGCGAGATCCGCAGTGTCCTCGATGCGCTTAAGAGCAATTATGTCAACATCCGCAAGAGATCGATCTTTGAGGAAATCGAGGACGACGATCCCGAGGACAGCTCTGAAAGCTCGAGCAGGAAGAAATTCAAGCGTCCATTTTGACCGACATAGTCAATGCAAAATATAGTGGACAATGTGGATTAGTTTGTGGAAAACAGTCTCAAAATAGAAAAGATATCCCCAAATTGTCTAACTTTTGACTGAATCAGTCGACAATTTGAGGACCGGCAAGTTTAAAAAAGCACAAAAACAAAGGGTGCTGCACCTCGCTGATCATTCAGCAAGGTGCAGCACCCTTTGTTTCATTTAGTGGAGATAGCGGGATTCGAACCCGTGACCTCTGCGTTGCGAACGCAGCGCTCTCCCAGCTGAGCTATATCCCCAAAAGCAGGCTGCCCGATTATTATATTCGGACAGCCGCCAATTGTCAAGTATTATGATTCAGATTCTGCTATCACTTCCTGGGCTGTCTGAGGAAGGAAGGGATATCCAGGTTCTCCTGCTTCACAGAGCTCTTGGGAGCGCTCGGAGCTACAGGTCTGGTTCCGTTTCCGGTGCGAGTGCCCTGGGTCTGAGTGGTTCTGCTCTTCTGAGCGGTTCCCTTAAAGGTCTGGCTGTTTCCCTTGCGCACGTTCGAATTGTTGAAGGGATAGCTGGAAGGAACCGAATCCTTGCTTCCGATGCCGGTTGCAATAACCGTGACATCGCAGGAATCCGTATTGCTGTCATCATACATAGCGCCGAAGATGATGTTGACATCGTCGCCTGCCTGATCCTGCACATAGCTTGCAGCGTCAGAAGCGTCTGCCAGGGAGATATCTCCGGAGATGTTGATGATGACATCGGTAGCGCCGCTGACAGTGGTCTCCAGAAGAGGAGATTCGACTGCCATCTTGACAGCATCCGTAGCCTTTGTCTCGCCCTTGCCGTATCCGATACCGATATGTGCAACACCCTTATCTCTCATGACAGTCTGCACGTCAGCGAAGTCCAGATTGATGATAGAAGGAACATTGATCAGGTCTGTGATACCCTGTACGGACTGCTGAAGGACTTCATCCGCCTTCTTGAGTGCCTCGGGCAGTGTGGTCCTGCGGTCCATGATCTCAAGGAGTCTGTCATTAGGGATAACGATCAGAGTATCTACGTTCTCCTTAATGTTCTCGATTCCTACAAGAGCTCTCTGCATGCGGCTCTTGGCCTCAAAGCTGAAAGGCTTTGTGACGACGCCGACAGTGAGGATGCCCATTTCCTTGGCAATTCTTGCAACGACGGGAGCCGCGCCGGTTCCTGTGCCGCCGCCCATACCGCAGGTAACGAATACCATATCCGCTCCCTTGAGGGCCTGGGAAATCTCATCAGCGCTCTCTTCCGCTGCCTTCTGGCCAACCTCCGGATTTGCGCCTGCGCCAAGTCCCTTCGTCAGCTTCTCACCGATCTGCAGGAGTCTGGGCGCTCTGCAAAGATTCAGAGCCTGAACATCTGTATTAACACCGATGAATTCCACACCTATAACATCAACATCTACCATTCGGTTAACAGCGTTGTTGCCTGCACCGCCAACGCCAACGACTATAATCTTGCAAGCCGGTTCCGTATCATTTGTCTTGATTTCCAGCACGGTTGGCCCCTCCTTATTGAAAAAAAATATTCACGTAAATAATAATACAATTGAACCTTGAAATAATCAATGGATGTTTAGAAATTTTTACAAAATTATTTCAAGATGATGTTCTGGTCCGAAGAAGTATAATTTGTCATGTTGATCGTTCCGCTTCTTCCCTCCAGGTAAGGGATGAGCTGTGCGATCTTCGATATTTTGAGCTCGAAATCGCTTCTGCCCAGAATCACTTTGATCTCGCCCATGTACATCACTATGCTGCCCGACTTGGTGAGGACGACACAGTCCGTCTCGATCCGGAACTTCCCGAGGATCTGCAGGACCTCCAATACCATACCCAGCCCCACTTCATTGTCAGACGTCATCTTTGTCCCGATCTCTGCTCCCGTGACGGAGAGACCGGTCACAAAAGTGGCACCTTTGACCGTGAGCGGCGAGTTTTCCAACACGATCCCGTCTGCCGAAAAATAGAGATTCTTGCCGGCGTACGGTATAAATCCGGCTATGTCCATATCCTTGACTGTGATCGTGATCTCATCGTAGGAGTTGAGACTGACCTTCACGCTCTCCTCGAAAGAAATCCTGGGCGCCCAGGGCGTCATATAGAGCACGGTCAGGAACACAGAATTATGCATGAGCTGCGAGTCATCACTGATCACCCGCTCCGCGATCTCTTCGCCGGTGTACAGGGAGTTTCCCCTTACATGCACAGTCCGCACGGTACATGTAAAGTAGATCGCTGTTATGGCAGCAGCTGTTAACAGCACAAAAAGAGTGAACAGGTTTAATCCCATCCCCCCCTCATCAGACTCGTCATCATCAGGATCATCTTCATCATCGGCGGAATCATCGTCCGGGTCGTCGTCCTCGTAGTCGTCGTCTTCGTAGTCATCTACGAAATCGTCGTCTTCGTCGTAGTCGTCATCCGTCTCGACCGGCTCTTCCTGCGAGCCCTTCGCTTCCTCCCCGGATTCCTCCTCCGGACGCGCCTTCAGATCCTTCGTATCCGTCTTGCTGTCTATATTCTCGTCCTGCCCGTTCTGCATAAGTTTCCCGGGATCATCTGCTGCTACCATAAATCAGGACTCCTCCAGCCTGGCAAGCTCTTCTCTCTGCATCCCTCGCGACACACTCAGGACAATGCCGATCTCACTGAGCAGGAAGAACACCGAGGAGCCTCCGTAACTGATAAACGGAAGCGTAACGCCGGTATTCGGGATCGTGTTGGTGACGACGGCAATATTGAGTATGACCTGAACGGCGATGTGTGAGATCACCCCGACCACGAGCATGGCGCCGTAGAAATCATCCGCGCTGTTTGCGATCATCATGAACCGCCACAGAAGGAGAACGAACATCAGCATGATGCTGATCGCGCCGAAGAGCCCGAGCTCCTCACAGATGATCGAAAAGATCATATCATTCTGCGCTTCGGGAATAAAGCCCAGCTTCTGCATACTTTGGCCCAGTCCCTTGCCGAAAATGCCGCCCGAACCGATCGCGTAGAGCGCCTGAATGGTCTGGTATCCTTTTCCTCCCGCATACGCCTGCGGGTCCAGCCACGCCAGCACTCTCTCCCCTCTGAAATCGAGCGAATTGGTATCCGCGGAGTTTACAGTATACCAGACAAGTGCCGCCGCGACAACCAATACGACAACGGCAATCAAAATAAATTTTCCGTAATCCGGACAGGCCACGAACAACATACCGAATACAATGGCTACGACGATGATCGCCGAGCTGAGGTTATCCGTGATCTTCCAGAGCATAACGCCTACCACGACGGCGGGAATCATGGGAAGCACGAACCCCCTGACTGTCGCGAGCGCTTTTCTTCCCAGCTTTTCGATAAACATGGCGCTGAACACGATGACGCCGATCTTGGCCACCTCCGCCGGCTGCAGCTGGATCGGCAGAATCGGGATTTTCAGCCATCTCTTGGCGCCGTTAACTTCCATTCCGAAGGGAATAATGAGCAGGATCAGCCCCAGTGACACGACGTAAGCCAGCAGCGAGATCCTCTTCCAGAATGTATAAGGGATCACGGAGACAAATACCATGAGGGCAAGTCCCAACAAAGTGAAGATCATCTGCCTCTTCAGATAATAAGCCGCGTCTCCGTGCTGCGCCATGGACTCGTAGGAACTGGTCGAATACAGCATGACCAGGCCAAAAGAGAGCAAAAACAGCACAATGAAAACAAGACTGTAATCCGCCAGTCCTCTTCTTCCTCCGATCTTCTCTTTAACAATAGCAGAAATACTTGACATTCTTAACCTTTCAAGATCCGAAAAATACAGTCTTCCAAAAAAGGCGCCGACCCGGCGCCTTCGCCGGCTGCGTTGCTATTCACCACAGACCCAGAAGCGCAATAGCACTCAAGATTACCGTTACAATAGTGAATACAGCCACAACCTTTACTTCCGACCATCCTCCCAGCTCAAAGTGGTGATGGATCGGGGCCATTCTGAACACTCTCTTGCCGTGGGTCTTCTTGAAATAACTCACCTGGATAATGACCGACAGCACCTCAATGAAATAAATGAATCCGACAATCGGGATGAACAGAGGCAGCTGCAGCATATAAGCCATTCCTGTCACAAATCCGCCCAGGGCCAATGAGCCCGTATCTCCCATGAATACTTTGGCGGGATGCGCGTTGAAAATGAGAAATCCCAGGAGCGCGCCGATCAGGGCGCCGCCCGAAGCCGCCGCTCCGGATCCCGAAAAAGCCGCCGCGATCGTAAAGAAGAGCGCCACTGCCACGGTGACGCAGCTCGAGAGTCCGTCTACACCGTCCGTAAAATTGGTTCCGTTTACCGTCGCTACCGCAATGAAGAGCAGCGCGGGGATATTCAGAAACTTCAGGTCAAAATAGACACCCGCCATGAAAGGGACTTTCATCGCCAGATCGATTGAGTGAAATCTCGTAACATACAGCGCGAACAGAAGCGCGATCACGATCTGCAGCGCCATTTTCTGCTTGGGATTAAGGCCATCAGACTTCTTCTTGACAACTTTGAGGTAGTCGTCGATAAAGCCCACCACGCCGAATCCGACGGTGAGAAACAGGACCGGAAGCACTTCCGGGCACCTCGGCGCCATGCACAGGCTTGCAGCGGCCAGCCCGAGTATGATCATGATTCCTCCCATGTTGGGCGTGCCGGTCTTCTTCAGATGGCTCTGCGGGCCGTCCGTTCTCTCCGTCTGCCCGGCTTTCACCCTGCGCAGGAACGGAATGAGAAAATGGCCCGAAACGGCACTGACCGCAAAAGCGATCAGCAAAGGTACCACGATCACAGCATATTTCATTCCAGTCTGCATAAACAAACACATCCTTTCAGTAAATGTCAAAGCTCAGTCTCACGACATCCGCTTCGCGAAAATCCGCTTTCGCCTACCAGGACTTCTTCTCCCACTTGTCAGGCGATTCGTCTCCGGTATAGGTGACGGCGAGGCCGAGCTCCTCGAGCTCTTCTCTCTCTTCATCCGTGACCGGCTCCGACATATAAATATTCAGGTAAGGCAGGACTTCCTGCATAATACTTCTGACAATAACCGTCGCGAAAGTGGCGTCATCCTGGTTCTCAAAGTTGGCCCTGTCAATGACCACATAGACAAGGATCTGCGGATCCTCAGCGGGCGCATAGCCCATAAAGGATACGATATACTCGTCGTTGCCGCGGGGAAGTGTCTCCGCTGTCCCCGTCTTGCCGCCGATCCTGTACCCGGCCGGTCTCGCCGTTTCACCGGTACCGTATCTTCCCTCGACGACCTGAACCGTGTATTCCCGGATCAGTTCACTGGTCTCTTCAGAGACCGTCTTTTTGAGGACCCTGGGCTCAATCGTTCTCAGCGTGGTTCCGCTGGGGCTGGTAATCTTCTTGACCACATGGGGCTCATAGTAGTAGCCTCCGTTGATCAGAGAGCAGAATCCTGCGGCCATCTGGATCATCGTGGCGTCAAAGTTCTGTCCGAAAGCATTCGTCGCCAGCATGGAATCTGTCATTGTGGAGTCCGATACAAAGCTGTCCGTCCTCGCCTCATCCGCCAGGTCAATCCCTGTCCGGAGTCCGAAATTAAATACGTTCTGGAACTTCGTAAAGTTCTCTTTTCCCTCGCTCATGGCCATTTCCATGAGCGCCACGTTGCAGGATCTCTCGACCGCCTGCCCGACAGTGAGAAGTCCGTCTCCCTCGCGGTTGTGGCACTTGATCTCAAATCCGTCCACATATTTATAACCGTTGCAGTAAAACGTATCCTCCTTGTCGACGGTCCCTGTCTCAAGTCCCGCCGCCACCGTGAAAGGCTTGGCTGTGGATCCCGGTTCAAAATATTGACTGACGCAGAAATTGCTCCACAGCGCGTTCAGGTATCTGGGCTTATCTTCATCCGACATGACGAGCAGATCCGTGTAAGTCAGGTAACTGTCCATCGGCTCGTCATTGGCGTCCAATTTGGGCATTCCCTCGAGGGCCGCCAGGTCCGAGGGCTGGTTGAGGTCAAAAAAGGGAGTTCCCGCCATGGCGAGGATCTCTCCGCTGTGGACGTCCATGACAATACAGGCCGCGTGATTGCTGCCGTTTCCGGGATGATCGAAGTTGTCATATTCGTCATCGTGCTTTTTGAGATATTTCTGCACGATACTCTGAATATTGGCGTCCAGGGTCAGAACCAGATTGTTTCCGTCTTTTGGCTCGATCATGGTCTGCTCCATGCTCAGAGACTCATCCAGATAGCCGTATCTTCGTCCGACAACGCCGTTGAGCGTTTCGTTGTAATACTCTTCCAGGCCGCCCGTTCCCACGTTTCCTGATCCCGAGAATCCTATCACATGGCAGGCGAGATCCGAGTGGGGGTAGATCCGGCTGTAGCCGCTCTCAAACCAGATCCCCTTGATGTTGTCGTATTTGCGGTCCGCCGGGGCGACCTTTTTTTCCTTTTCCGCCTTGATCCCGGCTTCGACCTTGTCCAGATATTCTTTTCTGTCCTGGTAGGACAGGTTCTTCAGCGCTATATAATACTGCGAGGAAGGGTGGTTTGTAATATACTCCCTGATCCTGCCCCTGTTGATCCCCAGGCTTTCCAGGGCATCAAGCGTAGGCTCCAGGTAAGCATCCTTCTCAAGGATCTGCTTGGAGTCGACGATTACATTGTAGACAAGCTGACTGTCCGCCAGTACCGTCCCCTTGCAGTCCATGATCTTTCCCCGCTTGTAGGGGATCGTCTGGTTCTCGTAGGCCTGCTGGGACAGCACCTGCATCGTGTATGCCTGTCCGTTATCCCGGTTGATGAGGAAGAGTTTGATCCCTAATCCGACAAAAGCCAGCAGTACTAATCCACATAGTACCACCAGCTTTCTCTGCATGCTAATAGTGAACCTCTTCAATCCTCCGCGGGTGTTTTTTCCTTTAACTACCCTCTTGCTCACTTTATATCCTTACAAATTCACAAATTAAATACACAAATTAAATTTACAAATCTGTGTCAGTTCAGCTGCCGTGACGCCGGTCAGTCTATATCGGCGATCTGATGGACCGTATCGCCTTTGGTATCTGAGTATACCACAATCTGGTCCTGAGATGCATACTGCATTCCGAATTCATCGATCGCGATCCTTCTGATTTCTTCCAGGTCAATATCGCCGGCGATCTCATTGTAGACCTCGTTGTTGGAGGATCTGAGCTCTGTCAGCTCTGATTCAAGAGTGACAATCTGACTGTTGGTGTCCGAAATATCCGACAGCAGCTTTATATAGCCGATCAGGCAGAATGTCATAGCTGCCATAAGACATGCCATGAAAGCCGCATATCTGCGGTTCATGTGCATCGCTTTTTCTCTGCCGCGAATGGCGGCAAGACGGACGTCCTTACTGCTGCGGTGCTGCTCTTCCTGCGAGCGCTCCACCCAGAAATCGTCAGGCGCGGCCGACCCGCTGATATAGCTCTGGCGGCTCCCCGCAAACGACTCCCCGTGCATCACATTTCCCCGGCCGTTTCTGCTTCTTTTCGACCTCTGTGTAGCTTTGATCATCCTTGACTCCTGCCTCCTTGTAGGTAATTCCGTACTCGTATGTATAATATGTGTTCAAGGCTCGCAGAGCGAGCCGCTGCGCCGCGTGCGGGCTGCCCTTTGGCAGCATCTTCTTTTCCGCACGCGTGTGCATCATATAACTCAGTGGGGGATTGCCACCCGCCACTGAGAAAGTTTGTTACTTCCCACCGCCTGTAGAGGCGGGGGACATCCCCTCTGAGTTATAAAAAAATGCGCAGCAATAAGAATGCCCTATTGCTGCGCACATGATCACTTAGTCCGATTCCGCTCTCATCCTTACTCCCACTTCAGTGTGGATACATCCAGCACATACAGAGGATAGAAGGTAAGGCCGGTCAGGCCCTTGCGCACAGCGACCATATCCGCCATATCCTGAATATAGACGCTGGCTGCGTGCTCGGTAAGATTCTTTTCCATTTCTTTGTATATTTTGACCTGTTCCGCATCATCATAGCACTTGACGGCCTGCTCGAAGAGAGCGTCATAGTCTGCGTTGTTGTAATTGATGAAGTTGTTGCCGCGGTTGCCTTCCTCATCCGCCACGCGCTGTCCGGTCGTGAATCTCTCCAGAAGGCTTCTGGCAGTCAGGGGATCCGCGGTCAGGCCGATCACTGTGGACTGGAAGTTTCTTCCGGCGTAGGTATCCGCTTTCCAGGTCTCCCACTCCACGCGCTGCAGAGTCGCGTGGATGCCGACTTCCCCCAGCTGCTCGGCGATGACTTCCGCAGTATCGCAGTGCGGCAGATAGTTGGAAGGAACAGTAATTGTCATATCAAAGCCGTTGGGGTAGCCCGCCTGTGCGAGGAGATCCTTGGCTTTCTGGACGTCGTGCTCGTAGTAATTTACAAGGCTCTCGTCATAGTACTTGGTGAATGCGGGGAACACGTTGGATCCGATCGGGAATCCGTAGCCGTCAAACGCCATATCCAGAATTCCCTGTCTGTCGACCGCATAGCACAGTGCCTGGCGGACGAGCTCGTTGTCAAAAGGAGCCACCTCATTGTTGAGATAGAGGGCCTGCACGAGGTTCATCGTGCCCTGCTCGATATTGAAATTCTCCTTGCTGAGCTCTCCGACCTGAGTGCTGCTCAGGTGCGATACCAGATCCAGTGCTCCGCTCTCAAGACCCATTACAAGGCCCTCGGCCTTCTCGTTGATCTTGTAAGTGACCTTGTCCAGGTTCCCGGGCGTTCCCCAGTAGTCCGCGAACTTCTCCAGTTCGACGGATTCCTGCGCCGTGCGGGTCACATACTTATAAGGACCTGTGCCGATGGGCGCGGTGTCCTGCTTGTCATAGTCAGAAGGAATGATTGCCAGTGTCAGAAGAGACATCAGTTCCGTGTTGGGCTCGCTGAGCGTCATCACAAGCTTATTGTCTCCGTCCTTCTCAAGGCTCGCGATGCATGCCAGTCCTGTGGAAGTCTGCGGATTGACCTTGGGGTCGTCCTTGCAGCGCTGGATCGAGTAGATCACGTCGTCAAGATCCACAGTCTCTCCGTTGTGGAACTTCACGCCGTCACGAAGTGTAAAAGTATAGACAAGACCGTCTTCGGATATCTGTACATCCGAAGCTACTGCGGGAACAGTGTCTCCGTTTGAATCATATTTGACCAGTCCCTCGAAGACATTGAACATTACTTCCTTGGTTCCCGCTGCCACTGCGTAATGCGGGTCAAGGCTCTGATCGAGATCCTGCGCGATGCCGATCACGATCTCATTGGTCTTCGCTCTCTCCGGGGTCTCCGCCGGAGCTTCGGCAGCTGCCTGCGTCGATCCTTCGCCCTGTGTCGCTCCTTTGCCGCAGCCCGCGAGAAGTGCTCCCACCATGCTTACAGCAAGGATCCCGGCCAGTAGTTTCTTTTTCATAACCTCTCCTTTCATCACTGCTCTCCTTTTTGAGAGTCAATGTGGGGCAAAAAGCCCATTTGTTTGCCTTAGCTATTGTATTTTATCGGAGCTGTTTTTACAAGTACATTTGCTAACGCGCAAAGAAAAAGGTGTCACAACGTGACACCCTTCAGAGCGATAGACGAGGCTCGAACTCGCGACCTCCACCTTGGCAAGGTGGCGTACTACCAACTGTACTACTATCGCATTTATTAAATTATGTGGCAGCTCTCACTACCGAGAGCGATAGACGAGGCTCGAACTCGCGACCTCCACCTTGGCAAGGTGGCGTACTACCAACTGTACTACTATCGCATTTATAAATCTTGTTTCCGAACCGTTTTGCGCGGTGGACAATGATTAATATACCTCAGTGTCCACCGCGTGTCAACAGTTTTTTCAAAAAATTGTCAGGCCCTCTCAGATCGGCGAATCAAGCCTGGAATACTTCTTGATCGACCGGATCGCGACGATATCCATCACCACTACGAAGACCAGCCAGATGTACACGAATGTGTCGCTTCCGATAGAAGCGGCGAAATCGTAGAATCCGTGGATCAGAATGGGAATCAGAAGTCCCATGAGCTTCGCGTTCTTGGCCTCGTTGACCATGCCCCTCACAACGTACGTTTTCTCCAGGCCGTAGTAGTGTCCCATGAAAACGCCGCAGATGCAGTGGAGCGGAACCGCTGCCAGTCCTCTGACCACTGCGACATCCATTCCGAATCCGCTGATATAGAGCACATTTTCCAGTCCGGCAAATCCCAGCGATACGCAGACAGCGTAGACGACGCCGTCAAACACATAGTTAAACGCGGGGTTATTCCAGCTTCCCAGCTTCAGCAGCACTCTCTTGCTGCCCTCTTCCGCCAGCGCCACGACAAGGAAATTCTCGATCAGAAGATAGATCACACTGTAGGGATTCAGACCGATTCCCTGCAGGAAATTGGTCCACACCGTCTCCAGGATCACAGCCGGGATGCAGGAAAGGCATCCGAAGAACAGGAGCTTAATGAGCAGTCCCGGGGGCTCCTTTTCGATCTTATCATGGGAATAAATGTAAAAAAGAAGTACCGCGACGGGCAGCAGCCCGGCAACCAAAACCATTGTCATAGTAGCCCCTCTTTCCGGCATCAAATCGCCTGATAATAGTGATGAAATAGTAATGATAAATGCAGATCAAATCATGCTAATTGTACCAAGTCGCTAGCGCGACGGCTAGCCGTACTCATCGTCTTCTCCGCTACTGCATAGAAAAAGTAGCGGTTTTTGTTTTTATGTCTTATTGTTTAAGTACCCCTACTCACACAATAAACAAAACAAAAATCACT
>JAZQCI010000020.1:0-9258 GCA_045546175.1 Lachnospiraceae bacterium
AAATGCCTTCTTCCTTCATCAGATTCTCGTGCGTTCCCTGCTGCACGACTTTCCCGTGATCAATAACGAGGATCTGATCTGCATGCTCCACTGTTTTGAGCCTGTGCGCGATCATAATGACCGTCTTTTCTTCCGTCAGCGTCTGGATCGCCTTCATCAGGTCGTTCTCATTCTCCGGATCCACATTGGCTGTAGCTTCGTCAAGGAAAATGACCGGCGCATCCTTCATCATGGCACGAGCAATAGAGATGCGCTGCTTTTCTCCGCCGGAGAGGCTGGCGCCGCCTTCTCCGATCACAGTGTCATACCCTTCCGGAAGTGCCTCGATAAACTCGTGGCAGCAGGCTTTCTTCGCTGCTTCGACCACCTTCTCCATCGGCGCGTCGGGCTGTCCGAAACGAATGTTGTTCGCGATGGTATCGTGGAACAGATAGAC
Source organism: Lachnospiraceae bacterium (assembly GCA_045546175.1). Lineage (GTDB taxonomy): Bacteria > Bacillota > Clostridia > Lachnospirales > Lachnospiraceae > CAG-791. Next base: position 437 of record JAZQCI010000020.1, read on the forward strand.
ATTCTGGAACACGAAGGAGAAATTCTCCATCAGGGAATCCATGTCGTAATCCTTTACATTTCTTCCGCCCAAGGTCACGGTTCCGTCGTCCACATCCCAGAACCTTGCCAAAAGATTGACCAGCGTCGTCTTACCGCCTCCCGAGGGGCCGACGATCGCTGTCGTGGTCTTCTCAGGAATCTGCACCGAAATTCCATCGATAACTATCTTCTTCTCATAGGAGAATTCCACATCTTCCGCGGCAAGATTCCTGTTCTCAGGCGTGATCATTTCCCCGGTGATATCCATCTGCGGCGTATCCAGGATCTCCTGCGCTCTCGTCACGCTCACATCCACCACTCTGAGCAGTGCGGAATAGTTGCCTGCCGTCTCGAGGCTGGCATAGACAATAAACGCGGAAATTACCATGACGATTGCTGTCAGGGCATCCATGGTCCCTTTGCAGTAGAAGAAGCAGGACAGCGCCACCATACAAACACCTGTCAGCTTAGCGATCAGATTCTGGGCGCTCATGCGGGGGATCAGCGTCATCTCCATATCCGTATTCACTTTGACATTGGCAGAGATAGCGTCGTTCAGTTCCCTGCTCTTTGTGCCGGTCAGATGATACGCTTTGACTTCTGCCATTCCCTGAAGATATTCAAGTACCTTCTCTACCACGCGCTCATCGGAATCGATCTTTTGCCCGGCCAGCGTACCGGCTGCCTGCTGCAGAAAACGGTTTGCGAATAGGAACAGCGCAAACCCACATAGCAGCACCAGTGCGATCCGCCAGTCAAAAAACAGCAGCATCACGATGATCAGAGAAGTCGTGAGCAGGCCTTCGCAGACCATCATGATCACGCGCGTCGCGACATTTTCCAGGTTCTCCATCACATTTGTGGTGACCGAAGTGATCTGCCCCAGTGACTTCTCATTGAAATATCCCATCGGCAGATAACGCATATGCTCGGCGATCTCTACGCGTTTTCTTGCGCAGGTGTCATATCCGCCTTCGGTCTGCAGCATCATGCTTTTTGCCTTGACCAGGCTCGAACCGATAATGGAGAAAAGCATGATCCCAAACGCAAGAAGGATATCCTGCGTAGTCACGATTCCGCGAAGCAGCGCGCGCACCATACAGGCTATGGCCGGGATCTTGAGGGCTTCGAACATTGCCTGCAGCACGCCAAGAAGAATGGACTGATGGAATCTCTTGCGGTTCTCCCCTCCGCAGAATGCAAAAAAGCGGCTGATGATCTTAACCATTGTCCTTCACCTCCATATGCGCGTTCCACATCTTCTCATACAGGTCATGATGCGCGAGCAGCTCCTCATGGGTCCCTTCCTCATGGATCTGCCCATCTTTCACCACATAGATCCTGTCAGCATCCACAATGGTGCTGAGCCTGTGGGCGATGACGATCAGAGTCTTGCCCTCCGTGAGTTTTGAGACAGAGCGCTGAATGACTGCTTCATTTTCCGGATCTGTATAAGCGGTAGCCTCATCCAGGATCACGACCGGTGCCGCCTTCAGCATGGCTCTCGCGATGGAAATTCGCTGCCGCTCGCCGCCGGAAAGATGGCCGCCGGAACTGCCGACCATGGTGTCATAGCCATTTTCAAGACTCATGATAAAGTCATGGCAGCCGCTCATTTTGGCCGCCTCTTCCACCTCTGCATCTGTCGCGGAAGGTCTGCCGAGGCGGATGTTTTCTCTCACCGTCATGTTGAAGAGGTAGTTGTCCTGCGAGACAAAGGCGATCTTATCGGCATAGGCTTCCTGCGGAATATCACGGATATCTGTTCCTCCAATCGAGATACTGCCGCCCGTCACATCCCATAAAGATGCAATCAGGCGCGCGATCGTGCTCTTGCCGCTGCCGCTCGGGCCGACCAGAGCCACAAAGCTTCCTTCCGGAATATTCATGGAAACGCCGTACAGCACCTCTTTATCGGTGTCTGTATGATAGGAGAAATGCACATCTTTTAACTCCAGATCATTTTTCTCCGGCGCATTTCCCTCCTCCGGCCTTACCATCTCCGGCGCATCCAGGATTGCTCTCACCTCTCCGAAGATCGTGCCCATTGTCCGCAGATCGTCCGAGTAGCTCATCATGGTCACAAGCGGCGTGATCAGTCCGACGGACAATATGATGATCATGACAAAATCCTGAGGGGACAGGCTCCCGTTCTTCACCAGGAGTCCGCCGATCGGAAGGACCGATACCAAAGTAGCCGGCATCACGACCATGGCGAAGGTCATAGGCAGGATGCTGGCCCGCATCCAGTCGATGAAACTGTGCGCCGCCTCATAGGCGTCATGGACAAAGCGGTCGTAGCTGGATTTTGTCTTTCCAAAGACCTTGATCACCTGAATGCCGTTGATATACTCCACGGCCGTATCATTCAGCGCCTTCGTCGCTGTGATCGTATGCTGATAAAAGTCCCCGCTGCCGAGCATCATGAGCGCATAGCTGAACATGCCGAGCGGAACGGTGACGAGGCTTGCGAGGCCCATTCTCCAGTCGATGGTAAAGATGTAAATCTCAATAATCACCGGCACCAAAAGGTTCGCCGTAAATTCCGGAACGATATGCGCCAGCGTCGTCTCGATGCTGTCGATCCGCTCGACCAGGGTGTTCTTTAATGCTCCGCTGCTCTGTGTCAGGACAGTGCCTAACGGCATGCGGGCCAGCTTCTCCGTGCACCTCTTACGGATCTCACCCAACACGGCAAAAGTCGCTCTGTGGCTCGTCGCTGTGGAAAGGGCATGGAACAAGACCCTTCCCAGCCACAAAGCCGCCATGATGAGGCACTTTCCCAGGTAAAAGGCAAAATCCTGCTGCCCGTCCATAAGCCCCTGCACGATCCCCACTACCACGAAATAGGGGGCGACAGAAAAGGCCACGCCGATGACAGCGAGGATCACGCTCAAAACATACTGTCCGCCGTGATCTCCCGTCTGCCCCAGCACCCAGGCGATGGGGGATTGTGATTTCCTGTTCTCATCCATGAATAAGACCTCCTTTTTAGCTAACATTCAGGTATTAGCGTTAGCTAACCCTATAACAAACGCATCGCCTGTCCCACTTAAGAGACAGGCGGTGTATTTTGCTTGTTCAAAAGCCTAACAACTGTTTCCAGCCGGGGAGAAAAAACTCTTCCAGCATTTCCGAGCACCGATATGCTTCTTCCTCCGAATATCCGTGAATGACCGGTTCAAACAAGGCTGTTGTATATGCGCTCAGAAGAAGATGCAGCTCTTTCGCGTCAACCATATGCGGAACATATCCCTTTTCCTGAAGCAGCGGCAGAAAAGAAAGCATTTTCTCCTGCCGCCTTTGCGTAAGGTCGTGAAGATAGTTCTCGTACGGAGAACCCTGTGCCTTTGTCAGCAGAAGCCGGCATTCCTCCATGTTGGGATAGATCAGGTCCCGCATCATATCGATCTCTGAATCCTTCCACAAATCTATGGTCTCATTTTCCATAGTCTGTATGCTCCGGTTGATATGTGCCTCAAGCCATGCGTCAATCTTTTCGATGGAAGGTGAGACCAGTTCACCGAACAGGCCTGCCTTATCCTTACAGTGCCGGTAAAGGCCGGCTGCCGTCATATCGCAGCGCTGCCCGATACGGCGCATGGAAGCATTTTCATAGCCATACTCCATGAACTCTTCTCTTGCTGCAGCAAGGACTTTTATATGGGTAGCTGTTTTATCCCTGGGCACAATTTCCTCCATGTGTTAGGTTTTTCTAACTCGCATGTTAACTTAATTAGCTAACAGCGTCAAGTCAGGAATTCACCAGTCTCTGCATTAAGATATGGTACATCGCAGCTATTATAGGATATTATAGTTGAAGGCAAAACATGTGAGGTGACGTACAAAATGATTTACACAAATGATTATGAATCCCCTTTGGGAAACATCCTGCTTGCCGGCGATGAACAGGGATTAACTGGTCTTTGGTTTACGGAAGGCGGTAGATATATTGGGCTTGGTCTTAAAAAAGGAGCCAGCCGGCGCGAAATGGACTATTTTGACCAGACGAAAGAATGGCTGGATATTTATTTCTCAGGCCGCGATCCGGGCTTTTTTCCTCGAATCCATTTGGTAGGCTCCGATTTCCGCAATCGTGTCGGAGAGATTATGTGCGGGATTCCTTATGGGAAAACAGTTACATACGGTTGGATTGCCGACAAACTGGCAAAAGAGCGCGGACTGGAAAGGATGTCCGCACAGGCAGTTGGCGGCGCGGTCGGCCATAATCCGATCTGCATCATCGTACCGTGCCACCGGGTAGTCGGAGCGAACGGGAACCTGACCGGATATGGCGGAGGGATCCTGCGTAAGAAAGCCCTCCTTGAGCTGGAGGGCAATGATACGAGCCAATTTACAATCCCGACTAAGGGAACTGCGCTGTAAAAAATGGGCTTCCGAGGCTCCGCAGTATTCACAGCGGAGCTTCAGAAGCTCATTTTTACTTTATGCGATTGTTATGGCGCGATTAGAAGCTGTGCTCTGTCAGCCATGCAACGGCCTTCTCCACGATTTCCGTGATGTCAGTCCCGTCCGGTGCAATGACAGTCTGCTTTTCCAGCCCATTGTGGAAATCCACATGCTCGACTTCCGCAATGGCATTCTTCAGATAGTTGTTATCATCCGAGAAGCCGGGATCCGGCTGGATCTGGCAGATGCTGTAAGCCTGCAGGATAGCGCTTACCGGAACACCGTGGTATACAAGTCCTTTGTACTTATCAATCTCGCTTTGCCTGATGGGAGCACTTTCCCGATAGATTCTCATAGCCTCTGCGAGTGCTTCCTTTTCTGCATCATTCAGCGGTTGCGCCTCATCGCTGGTCTTTGTGTTATCAAGCACCTGCTCCAGCGTACTCATGCCTGAGAGGACCGCGATCACATCTTTCTTCTCGAGGCAGAACCGTACAGACCATGATGCGATACTCCAGTCCGGATGAACGGCCTTCAGAACGGCTTCCGCTTCCTCCGGCAGTTTTGCTAGTCCGCCGCCCTTCACCGCTTCCATGATGATGACCTTCCGGCCATGTTTGCGGATCACATCATAGCAGGGGCCGGCCTGTACCAGTTCGCTGTCCCAGTCAATGGGATTGAGCGCAATCTGAACGAATTCGATCTCCGGATGCTCGGTTAAGACGCGGTCCAGCAGTTTTGCGGAGGAATGGAACGAGATGCCCAGATGACGGATCTTCCCGTCTTCTTTCCACTTTTTTGCATGATCAAAGAGATGCGTCGTCTTTGCGATGCCGCCCTTGCCGTCATAACCGTCGTAGTAAACGGTCTGAATGTTATGGAGCAAGTAATAATCGATGTAGTCTACGCCCAGATTTTCCAGCTGACTCCGGAAGGTTTCCTCAATCTTGTCTTCCGGAATCATCATGAACGTCGGGAACTTGGTTGCTACAGTAAAACTGTCTCTCGGATACCGCTCCACAAGCGCTTTGCGGGTTGCTTCCTCGCTTTTCCCGTCGTGATAGACAAAGCTGGTGTCAAAATAGGTATACCCGGCAGCCAGAAATGCATCCACCATCCGATTCAACTGCTCGTAATCAAAATCAGTGGGGCCGGATAAAACCGGCAGTCTCATCATACCAAAGCCAAGATTCTTCATTATCTCTGAACTCCTTTCTTAATTCTGTCATTTTCATATTCGTCTTGCTTGAATTCATGAGAAAAGGGGCTCCCCTTATCCAAGCTTTTCAGAAAAATCCGCCAGCACTTCCGATATTTTGATCTGCTGAGGACATACCTGCTCACAGGAGCGGCATTGCAGGCAGGCAGAGGGCTGCTTTTCAGGCGGCAGTGCGCTCAGGGCCATGGGAGCAATAAATCCGCCGCCGGTGTACGCGTGCTCGTTGTACAGGGACAGCAAATGAGGAATATCCAGGCTCATCGGGCAATGGCTGACGCAGTAATGGCATGCTGTGCATGGCACCGTACCGACAGAGAGCATTCTCTCAGCAATATCCAGAAGGGCTTTCATCTCAGCCTCGTTCAGTCTCTGATTTTCTGCGAACGTTGCAAGATTCTTCTCGAGCTGCTCCTGATTTGACATGCCGGACAGGATCATCGTCACACCGGGAATACTCTGCAGGAAGCGGAAAGCCCAGGCGGCAATTTCCTCGTCGGGGCGAAGCGCTTTCAGCTCCGCTTCATACTGAGGCGGCAGACTGGCCAGCTTGCCTCCACGCAGGGGCTCCATCACCCAGACAGGAATGTGCATTTCATTCAGCAGATCCACCTTTTCTTTGCCACGCTGGAAAGTCCAGTCCAGATAATTCAGCTGAAGCTGACAGAATTCCATATCCTTGCCGTAGGCATCCAGAAAACGCCTGAGAACAGGTATACTCCCATGGCAGGAGAACCCCAAATGCCGGATACGGCCGTTGCGCCTCTGTTCCATCAAATAGCTGTAGATGTGATACCGTTCATCGTCCAGGTAAGCGTCGATGTTCATTTCACATACATTGTGGAACAGATAGAAGTCGAAATACTTAACGTTCAGCTTTTTCAGCTGTGCTTCGAAGATTTCCTCCACCTTGCTCCAGTTGGCGGGATCATATCCGGGGAACTTGGTGGCCAGACAAAAGCTTTCCCGCGGATAACGTGAAAGGGCTTTGCCCATGACAAGCTCGGAGTTCTCTCCGTGATATCCCCAGGCTGTATCATAATAGTTGATGCCATTCTCCATGGCTGTATCAACCATGCGAAGCGCTGCAATCTCGTCAATACGGCTGTCATCGCCGTCGATCACCGGCAGCCGCATGGCACCAAATCCCAGCGCGGAAAGACGGATGTCCTGAAAAGTGTTGTAAATCATCGTTGCTCCTCCTCTACTTTATGTACGGCATTAAGACACAATTCTATAATATGCATTCGACTTAAGCCTGTAAATGACTACATTAATCCACTAAACAGATACCATCCCAGCACGGCATTAAACCCCACTGCAGCAAAGACACTGAAGCGCTCAACGATGCCGAAATACTCCGGTGGAGCGACGCCTGTTCCAATAGAGCCGACCAGCATCATCCCGAACGCCACGGCAGCCCATACGGCGATTCCCCTGGTCCGTTTGTTCCTGCATCCGGCGACAATCAGAATTATCAATGAAGCGATGGACAAAAGCACCACTGCCACCGTGACAGCGATGTGCATGACCTCCTGGAAGGTGGCGATGTCCTTACCGCCATCAGCGAGAGGGAACATTCGATAACCCACAGCAGAGACCCAATTCATCGCTGTAAAGAGGTAGATGCCGACCCGAAACAGTCGGGATGAAATCTGATTTCGCGATACAAAGAGGGTAACGCAGGCCGCACATATTACGCTGCAGATGTTATAAGGCGCTGCCAACTGGTTCCATAGTTGTCTCGATGGTGCAGTTTCTGCTGACAGATCGCTGACAGCTTGCGCCATCCAGTTATAACCCGGATAGGCAAACGGTGCGAAGATCACTGCCGCCGCGTAGGAAAGCAGCGCAGCAATGCCCGTCAGGCCCAGCCAGTGAATCAATGATCTCTTCATGATCCGCCTTCCTTTAACCGTATAGGTGATTCAACAACCATTTTCTCTCCTTCTGCGTCACAGAATTCCGGTCACCATCATGGTTGTGATGATCTCTGCTGCCTCATATTCATTCTCATCATATTTATCACTTCCGCCGCTGATCGGCACCCAAATTCCGCATTCGTAATCCGGGGACTGCGGATTCCCGGCAGAATACACCTCCAGTGTTGCGTTTCCATTTGCGTGGTACTTCTGCCCTTCATTCGGGAACCACTCCTGCCAAACTGCCGTATTCAGTGTCTGAAGAGAATCAGGCATAGGCCCTCTGGTTGTAAAAACAGCCCACTCGCTAGCCGGGAAAGAATATAACTCCAGTCCTTCCGGAACATCTCCGCCTTTGTACAGGCCTGCGATCCAATACGTAAACGCATTTTCAGAATCTGCACAGATTGCAAACATACCGATCCCATTTTCCAGGATTGCTTTTTCCACGGCATTCTCCGGCTTCATCGTCTGCCAAAGTCTCGCATATTTGGCTGCGTATTCCTTGTCCCAGAATTCCGGACACTTTTGATAACCCTCCTCCGGGCGGATTTCGGTATGGTAACCGATGAAGGTCATTGCATCTTTCTTTTCGTAGGTCACATCCATTTGCTTTCCTCCTCTTTCTGAAATGTCATGTCTCCTCTTTATTTCCGGTCCGTTGATATTTCCTCTACGGAATTAGAAAGATATCTGAATGTGCCGTCTTCAAAAGGCTGCACAACGACCGTATTTCTAAAAGCGAGATCAGTATTATGATCCGGCCATACACCGTCCACAATGAGCGTGATTGTTTCATCCGCATTCTCTGTATAGTCGACGACTTCTCCAAAAGGCGGGTATTGAGTGACATGCATCTTTTCATATTCGTAGCCGCCACTGTCCTCATCATAACCGCAGCGCTCTCGCAGTTGTTCGGCTGTTACCGGAAAATACGTTGTCATGACACTCTCATATTCCTCGGCAGGAATCATTCTTGTATCAGAAGGCAATATTTTGCCTGTATGAATCCGATAAATCGCGTCATACAGGGACGGTGCCAAAATATCTCCGGCATTACTGCTGTCCCAGTCTTTAGCAAGAACATCGAGATCCAAATAGCTGAGTCCTGATATGTATTTCTTCGTCAGCTCCCTGCATTTTTCCGAAAGCAGACTAATCCTCCAATACTGTCTGATACAGCCATGCGCGATCACTGTTTCATAGGCATATATGAAATACCCTTTTTCCGTAAGCTTTATTTCGACAACATTA
>JAZQCI010000021.1:0-12294 GCA_045546175.1 Lachnospiraceae bacterium
AGCCGATCGAGATGATTGCGCTGATTCTTTACACGACCTGAGTTCCATTAGCAGTTAAGACTCGGTAAGCAAATTTCTGTGCTGTGGCAGCGGCACAATAAAAGGGCGCTGCCCTATGATAGATCCACAACAAAAGGCAGCCGGCTCCCGCCGTCGGCCTCCCTTTTTCATTTCATTCAGCTGAAGTACACAAGCTGTGCATTGTTGTAGTAAATATCCTCCAGCTCTTTCTGCGTAAAGACGTTGGATTTCTCAAGATAGTCCGTGAGGTGCTCGTAGGTATCCTGCGTAGCAGCGAACGGAGCATCGGTGCCCCACATCATCCTGTCCGCGCCGATAATATCTCTGGCTTCTGCCAGGGTATCGACTGTCTCGGGATAAGGATAGACATCGGGAGCCATGATCTTGGGCATTGCGGCGATGTCAAACCAGACGTTGGCCTGGGTGAGCATCTGCAGCTCTGCCTTCCACTCTTTCTTCTTCTCGCGCATAGGGGCAAGAAGGTGGCAGATCACGACCTTGAGGTCCGGGCATCTGTCCGCAATGCGCATCAGAGCGGTGGTCTGATGGCTCTCCATCAGGATGTCGCCGACGTCCAGCGCTACCACGCCGTGATTCTTCTCGATCATCTTGTAGATCTCCATCATTCTGTCGCCGGACAGATCGAAGGGATCGTGGCAGCCCATGAGGCCGCCGCCGGAGCTGACTTCGAATTTGACAAGACGGAAGTGCTTCTCCTCGAGGAATCTCTGCAGGGTCTCCATGTGATTGGTAGCGAAAGGCTCCACCTCACAGGAAGGGCAGAAACGATCGGGATACTTCTCAAGAAGCTCCTCGTGGTAAATGTTCTGGAAGCCGTACATGCTGCCGTTCATCAGAACCGCTTTTTCTACGTTGTTGCGGTCCATGATCGCCAGGGCCTGCTCTGCGGTAAAGCAGTCTTCGCCGTACTCACCCGTCTGGGGGAAGAGCTGGAATACTTCGCCGCTGCCCCACTGGCACTTTCCGCCGCCGATGGCGCGAAGCTCGCCGCGTCTGCAGTATCCGGCTACGATCTTTGCCAGATGTAAATGTGCATCAATTTTTTTCATAAGTAATCCTCATTCAGATGTTGTTAAGGTTCGCACTGCGAACCGCTGCGACGCGTGCGGGTCGCCCTGTAAGGCAGCCCGCACGCGTATTCATCACAAATTCATCGGGAGACTGCTCCCCTGTTAAGCACACGTCTGTCTCGATTGCGATCAGGCGCTCGCTTTTTTGACCTTTTTGACTTTCTTTCTGGACTGGTCCGCGTGCTGCATAGCGTCGAATGCGACTGCTACTACGATAACGAGACCTTTGACCAGACCGGCGTGTGTGGACGGAACGGACATCAGGTTCAGGCCGTTGTTCAGAAGTCCCATCAGGACGGCACCGAAGATGGCGCCTGGAACCGTACCTTCGCCTCCCAGAAGGGAAACGCCGCCGATAACCGCTGCCGTGATAACATCGTTGGTGTAACCTGCACCGGTGCCGGAAGAAGCCTGCTGTGTCATGGAAGCAAGTACGATACCGCCCAGAGCTGTTGTCAGACCGGAAAGTACATAGCAGACGATGGAAGCAAGCTTAACGTTGATACCGGAGATCTCGGATGCTGTGGGGTTGCCGCCCACTGCATAGACGTATCTGCCGTAAACCGTCTTCCGGAGGATATACCAGCTGATCAGTGCGATGATCACCATGAAGTATACAGGAAGCGGGAATCCCAGGATCTTGAATGCGCCGATTGCCGTGAAAGCGGGAACCGTGCAGCTGACGATCTTGTTGTTGGTGAAGACCATTGCCAGACCCAGGAAGATACTCTGTGTCGCAAAGGTTACCAGGAAGGCCGGGATCTTAAACGTCGTTATGATAATACCGTGAATCGCGCCTGCCAGTGCGCCTACGACCAGGGCTGCAAGTACGCCTGCGATCACAGCGACGGGCGTATCGCCCAGCATATGCGTGACAGAGACGACTACAACTGCGGAGAACGCGCACAACGTCGCGATGGAAAGGTCGATACCACCGATCAGGAATACGAAGATGGATCCGCTGACCATGATGCCGATAACGGCCACAGACCACAGCACGTTACTGAAGTTGTCCAGTGACAGGAAAGCCTTCGGACGAAGGATTGACAGTACCACTATGAACGCGACGAGGATGATCGGTTTACTGTATTTACTCCAGTTAAAATTCTTCATCATTCCGCCTCCTCTTCTACACCCTGTCCAGCGGAGAGAACCTTGGACTGCGTGACCTCAACATTCTTAAACTCTTTTACAATATCGCCCTTGCGCATGACGATGATCCTGTGCGATACGCGCAGCAGCTCCTGAAGGTCAGAAGTAACTACGATGACCGCGACGCCCTGCTTGGCAAGGTCTTCGAGGATCGAGTAGATCTCGTCCTTGGCGCCGACGTCGATACCTGCCGTAGGCTCGTCGACGATCAGGAGCTTAAGATCTCTCATCAGCCACTTGCCCAGAACGACCTTCTGCTGGTTACCGCCGGACATAACGCCGACCTGCTTGTTGGGATCGGAAGGACGGATATCGATCGCCTTGATCGCTCTCTTACTCATCGCCAGCTCGTCCGCATCCGAAATGGATGTGCCGTTGATCTTGACGATGTCGTAGTTGGTGAGCGCGACGTTCTTGGTTGTGGACAGGAGCGGGATGAATCCCTGGTTTCTTCTGTCCTCCGGAACGAATCCGATTCCTTCGAGGATGCTTGCCTTCGGGGAAGGATTAAGCTTCTTGCCGTCCAGCCACACTTCGCCGGATGCAGCCTTGTCCACGCCGTAGATCGCACGGACAACTTCTGTTCTGCCGGCACCGATCAGGCCGCCCAGTCCAAGGATTTCGCCTCTGTGGACCTGGAAGCTGATATTGCGGTAGCGGTCGGTCTTGTCAGTGAGATTCTTGACATCCAGTCTGACTTCCGCATTGTCATCGGAGTGCAGCATCTTGCGGGAGCCGGCGGACTCGTCGACTACCTTGCCGATCATGGTCTCGATGACCTTGGCGGGGATGATATCTTCTTTCTCAAGGACTGCTGCGTTCTTACCGTCGCGCAGGATGGTAAGACGGTCGGAAAGCATATAAACTTCCTCAAGTCTGTGAGAAATGTAGATGATCGAAACGCCTTCACTGCGCAGCTTCTGGATGATCTTGAACAGCATCTCCGCTTCTTTACCGGAAAGGGATGCGGTGGGCTCGTCCATGATCAGAAGCTTGGAATCCTGGGAAAGACCCTTGAGGATCTCGATCAGCTGTCTCTGTCCGATACCCAGATTGTCCACGACGGTCGTGGGCTTTAACGGGAACTGGTACTTGTCGATCAGTTCCTGTGTCATCTGGTTCATCTTGGCGTAGTCGATGAAGGGACCCTTGCGGGGCTCTCTGCCGAGGTACACGTTCTGCGCTACCGTCAGCGGAGGGATAACGGAAAGTTCCTGATAGATACATGCTACGCCGAGCTTCTGGCAGTCCTGGTAGCTGTTGATCTCTACGGGTTTTCCTTCCCAGTAGATCTGGCCGTCATCTTTGGTATAAACGCCGGTGATGATCTTGATCAGCGTGGACTTGCCCGCGCCGTTCTCTCCCATCAGAGCGTGTACTTCACCGGCCTTTACTTCAAAGTGAACATCCTGAAGAACCGGAACGCCGGAAAAGCTCTTATAAATGCCTTTGGCTTCAATTAATGTATTTCCTGCCATTATTCAAGCCCCTCCTTAGCTCCTTCTTCTCTTGCCTTGCGGTCCATGCGTGCCTTGTAAGTAGCGTCGAAGATGACGACCGCAATGATGATAGCTCCTTTAATGACATACTGATAGGCTGTGTTGATGGACAGCTTGCGGACGCCGTTCTCCAGTGTCGCCATGAACAGGGCGCCGATCAGTGTTCCGATCACGTCGCCGCTTCCGCCGGACAGCGCCACGCCGCCGACGACCGCCGCTGCGATCGGGTTGAATTCAAAGTCCATACCGATTGCCGTGGTAGCACTCTGCAGTCTCGCCGTTGTGAAAATAGCGCCGATTGCCACGGTAAATCCGGTGATCACGTAAGCGATCAGCCTGGTCTTTGCGACATCGATACCGGAAAGGGTAGCCGCTTTTTTGCTGGCACCTACGGAATACAGATTTGTTCCGAAGCGGGTATACTTCAGAGTGATCTGGCCTGCCGCCACGATGATGATCATCGCCATGATAACATAGTAGAATTTGCCGATTCCGGTTCCCAGCCATGTATACTGGGAGTGATTCATCGGCTGGCTCTTGATAACGCCGTTGGCGTCCCTGATCGCGATAATATAGGTGAGAGCTCTGAAGATACTCATTGTTGCCAGTGTTCCGATGAACTCGGGAACGTTAAACTTGGCTACGATAATACCGTTGCAAAGTCCGCAGAGCAGACCGACCAGGATACCCGCGAGCATCATGACCGAGAAGGGAAGCAGCGTGTACGCATAGATGTTGGCCATTGTCATTCCGACCAGCGCCATCATACTTCCTGTTGAAAGGTCGATACCAGCAGTAATGATAATAAATGTAACACCAACGCCGATGATCGCCGGTATGGATGCGTCTCTGACTACTTCGATCAGGTTATCAAAATTGAAGAACTTGCCTTTGCCCGCTCCTGCAAGGATGGTGAACAACACAACAAGTATCAGCAGCATACCGATCGAGATCAGGCGTCGCATCGTTGTCTGATTCATCCGTTTCACTTGTTATTTCCTCCTCTCGTACACATTCCCGTACATACCGTCCCGACCTGTGACAGCGGGTCGCTGACCGGTCCGGACACTATTTTGGCATGCTGACTTCGGGAGAGTGCATAAGGGCGGGTATCAAATGATCCCCGCCCACTCTTTCTCACTGAAAAAACAGCTTACCAGCGATCTTCCTCAGCAATAGTGCCAACGTTTTCTTTCGTTACAACGATGGGCTCCATGATGACCTTAGGAGTTGCGGTCAGGCATGTGTAATCATACTCGGAACCGATCATGAGCAGAGCGATCTTCGCTGCTGTAGATCCTTCGTCCCAGCTGTTGGTGTAGATCGTGCCGGCCATGTCGCCGCTCTCGATCATTGCAAGTGCATCTTTCTCACCGTCAGCGCCCCAGATTACGATCTGGCCCTTCTTGTTAGCGGACTGTGCTGCGAGCGCGGCACCTTCTGCCATTGCGTCGTTGATAGCGAAAACGCCCTTAAGGTCCGGATAGGACTGCAGGAAGGAGTTCATAACAGTCATAGCTGTATCCTTCTGGAAGGAAGCGGACTGTGCGTCTACGATCTCGATGCCGGAATAATTTGCGATTGTGTCACGGAAACCTTTCTCAAGGTTGTCGGTACGCTCAAGTCCGGGAACACCCTGGATGATCGCGATCTTGCCGCTGCCGCCCATCTGCTCAGCCATCTTGTCCGCTGCCATACGGCCTGCGTCGTAGTCAACAGCCATGACCAGCGCGCTGTGGATGGTGTCGCTGGAGCAGTCAAGGTTGACGGTGATGACCGGGATGCCTGCTTCCTCAGCCTGTTTTACGCTGGGAGCAAGAGCTGTTCCGTCGGAGCACTGAAGGATGATCGCGTTGTAGCCCTGGTTGATGCAGTCTGTCATGATCTGAACCTGGGTCTCAGCGGACTCTTCCGCGCCGTAGGAATCGACTTTGATGTTGGACCAGGATGCACATTCTCTCTCGATACCCTCTTTCCAGCCCTGGTTGTTGGGAGTTCCGATATCGTGTGCGATGTAAGCGATCTTGACCTCATCGCCTGCGTAAGGATCGACCTTGACCTTTGCGCTGCTGCCGCCTGCCGCTGCGCCAGAGGATGCTGCCGTGTCCTCTCTCGTTGTTGTTGCTCCTCCGCCGCATGCTGCAAGGCTCAGTGCCATAACAGCTGTGAGCATAAGCGCAATAGCTCTCTTTTTCATTTGTTACCCTCCTTTGAAATAAATAAGTCAAAATAGTGAAAAACTTTCCTACTATTTCCGTTATTGTCGATGGCCGTCACATTACTCCCGGCCTCCCTTTACCGCGAGACCATTTCCTTATTCCTTCGGTCTGCCCTCCAGTGCATGAATCGTGTTGACGACGAATTCATGTGTCGGCACACTGACACCGACTTTCGCTGCAGCTCTCACAACAGAGCCGCTGATGGTGTCGACTTCCGTTCTTCTTCCCGCGCGAATGTCCGCGCAGATGGAAGTCACGCCTTCCGGAGATCCGACGGAGGTCTTGCGGACCTTCTCGGTGATCTCTTCCTCATCCGCCTTCAGTCCCATGGCATGGGCGACTTCGACGGCTTCATGAATCAGCGCTGTCGTCATCTTCCAGGCGTACTCGTTGCCGGCGATATAGCCGATGTTGCACTGCAGGACGCCGGTTACGGCACTGAGCGATACGTTCGTGAACAGCTTGTCCCAGATCAGCTGCTGGATCACGGAGTGGATGCGGACGTTGAAACCGCATGCGTCGAAGGACTCCTTGAGTTTGGGAAGGAAATTGTTCTTGTCCTCCACCAGCATGCCGACGTTGGTGTTGCCCTCTCCGCCGTGGCGGATGTAACCCATGCCGAGCACTGCACCGTTGTCTTCGGTGGTTCCGATGATGATGTGGTCCTGGTCCACAAACTCTCCGAGGATATCCTCGTGTCCGGAGCCGTTCTGAAGTGTCAGCACATAGGTGTCAGGCCCGATCAGAGCCTTGTTGCCTGCAAGCGCAGCCTTCGAGAACAGCGCCTTTACGAACAGGATGATCAGATCCACCGGCTCGATCCCCTCTGTCGAAGTGACCGCCTTGGGATGATACAGATTATCTGTTCCGTATTCCTGCAGTTTCAGTCCGTTTTCGTTAACAGCCGCGACTACATTCGGATTTGTATCTACCAGGTAAACATCGTTGTGTAATGAAAGATGTCCTCCGTAAATGGAGCCCATGGCGCCGGCGCCAATAACTGCTATTCTCATACTGTGAAAACTCCTTTATTGTGAAATCCCCTAATTTACAAATACCCGTTTTCTTAAGATCCCCTGTTTTTCGAAAACCTTATTCCGAGAACTCCTTGATGCCTTCGATCGCATATGCGTGAACCGGGCTGGAATCGAGGCCGACGATCGGAAGCGGGGAGAAGGACATGAAGAATACGTCCTTTTCAAGATATTCGAGGTTCTTGAGAACTTCGATGAAAATGATGTTCTCTGCCAGAAGGATGTCGTGGAAAGGCTTGACATCTTCGTTGCAGTTCTCGATGGAGACGCCGTCGCCGAATCCTACTGCCTTGACCTTGTGATCGCGGAACCACTCTGCGGACTCTGCGTTAATCAGGAGTCTCTTGTCGACTTCTGTGTTGGTCGCCTTTGTGAAGGGCTCAAGCTTATAGGAGGAATCGATGATAACGATATCGCCTTCCTTTACCTTGTAAGCTACTCTGTCCAGATCGGCCTTTGTGATGTGTGTGTAAGGTGCCACAGTATCCTTGAAATCTACATAGACGCCGCGCCCTACGAATGTTGTCAGCGGAAGCGCTGTGACATCCGGCCAATTGTCATCGTGGTGATAAGGGCACTCCGCGTGTGTTCCCAGATGGCTCATGATGTCGAAATTGGTGTGGAAGTCCGGAATCGGGCCGCCTGTGTTGAAGCGGTACAGTTTGCACCTTCTGGTCTCTGTCGCCGGATCGACGAGCTTGGAGAGGTCGACCATTCTCATTCCATTCCCCATATCATATACAACTTGCATTTTTCTCCTCCTTACATAGTGAGTTTTGTTACTGATACCCCTTGCTGCAGCAAAAGTGATCCGTTTCCTCCTCAGATCTTTACTTTCACCACAACTTTCTTGACTGGCGCCGGCGCTCCTGCCGCGCAGCGCGGTTTATGAGCATCTTCGGGAGCTACGACAATGAGATCGCCTTCCTTAAGCAGTACCTGCCCGTACAGCTCGGGATCCTCATAAAAGACGACGTCATTCTCTTCGATCCTGTCAATCTCCTTAAGTCCGTCACGCCTGCATACGCCGAACATCTCATCTCCCGTCACCATAAACTGGATATCGAAATACTTATCGTGCGTCTCGAATCTCCGTTCCTCCCAGGGAGAAGTCGTGTACTCCTGTACGCCGGCAATGACGTCATCCCCCATCAGAGGATAGGAGCCTTCCGGAAGATCTTTGATATTGGTCTGCGCCAGCCACTTGTAGGCAACAGTAAATTTTTCCTCCAGATAATTGTACTTTTCAGCAATACTTACATGACTGGAAAACATAGTTCCCTTCCTTTCTGAGCAAAATTCCTTCACCGGAGTATCTCAGTAAAATTATACAATGTGTTCCGCATAATGGAAAGGAAAATCTAAAAAATAACTAAACTAATAAAAACTGTTTTTAAACCATTGTCTATTTTTCTAAAAATATTTGTGTTAACTTGTTTATATTTTTGTGCAAAAATAGACCGCCGCATTTCTGCGACGGTCTCTGTAGTAATATTCGGTCGAGGCCCGCACTTCGGGCACCTTCCTTCAGGGTCTGCGGAGCGATCCGCTGCCCGGTCCGGCCGGTCCGATCAAAGTCCGAAATACCTGGCTGCGTTCTTATAGGAGATACCCTCGACGATCTTCTTAAGAGAAGCTTCGTTGTTGGGATACTCGCCGTTCTCTACCCAATTGCCGATCAGGTTGCACATGATGCGGCGGAAATAGTCATGTCTCGCATAGGACAGGAAGGATCTGGAGTCGGTCAGCATTCCTACGAAGTTGCCCAGAAGGCCGAGGTTTGCGAGGGACCTCATCTGATCTTCCATGCCGCTCTTGGTGTCATTGAACCACCATGCGCTGCCGTGCTGGATCTTTCCGGGAACCTCGTCGGACTGGAAGCAGCCCAGCATAGTGCCGATCTGCTCGTTGTCAGCGGGGTTGAGGGAGTAGATGATGGTCTTGGGGCACTCGTTCGTCATATCCAGTGCGGACAGCATGCGGGCGATATCCTCGCCGCAGGTGTTCTGCGCGATCATATCTACGCCGGTATCGGGACCCATCTTGCGGAAGATCCGCTCGTTGGCGTTGCGGTAACAGCTGTAGTGGATCTGCATGGCAATGTTCAGGCGGTGATAAGCCTTGGCCAGAGCCATCAGGACTGCGGTCTGATACTTCTCCGCCTCTTCGACGGTGATGCTTTCACCGGCCATGACTTTCTTGTAAACCGCGTCCACTTCTTCCATCGGAGCGGGACGGAAAGGAATGTAATCCAGGCCGTGGTCAGATGCGCGGCAGCCCAGCTTTGCGAAGAACTCAAGGCGTTCGATCAGGGCGTCGATGACTTCCTGTGCGGACTCCAGTTTGTCCTTGCCAACGGATGCGGCGAGCTTGCCGATATATTCAGCGAAGCCTTCCTTGTTGATATTGATGGCCTTGTCGGGACGATAGGAAGGGCAGACCTTTACTTCGATGGAAGGATCTGCGGCGATCTTCTCGTGCCACTCCAGGGAGTCGATCGGGTCGTCTGTCGTGCCGATGAAAGCTACGTTGGACTGCTTGATCAGGCCGCGGACCGACATATTAGGATCGTTCTGCAGCATATCGCTGGTCTTGTCCCAGATCTCCTTGGCGTTTTCGACCGTCAGGGGCTCTGTGATGCCAAAATATTTATGCAGCTCAGCGTTGGACCAGTGATACATGGGGTTGCCGATGGCCATCTCGAGAGCCTCAGCGAACTTTACGAATCTCTCGAAGTCCGGCTTGTGACCTGTGATATACTCTTCCGGTGTTCCGTTGGAGCGCATGACGCGCCATTTGTAGTGGTCACCGAAATAGGTGCCGTCCGGGTTTTCACCGCCAAGCCATACTTCCGCGATGTTGTTGAAGCGGCGGTCCTCATAGATCTCTTTGGGAGAGATGTGGCAGTGATAGTCCACAAGGGGCATCGGATCCGAGTAGTCGTGGAACAGATGCTTCGCTGTCTCTGTCTCCAGCAGGAAATCTTTGTCCATAAATGCTTTCATGGTCTTTTTTTCTCCTTTTCTTGTTGTGGTGTCAATCGCCTCGGGTACTTCCGGGCCGGGCCGTCTCTGCTGCGCGGGCTTCCCGGTTCATCCGCACGGCTCTCAGCGCTTGATATCGTAGTTCATGTTCATGAGGTTGATGATGCTGTCCACATCATCTGTGATATTTCCGTCGCCGTGGATCGTGTGCTTGATGACACTCGATGCCACCGCGAAGTTCACCATATCCATAGGTTTGAAGCCATGCATGTACGCATAGATCAGGCCGCTGGCGAAGGCGTCGCCGCCGCCGACCCTGTCCAGAATGTTGAATGTGAACAGGCGGCTCTCAAAGGTGTGTCCCTTATACCACATGTAGGCCATCAGGCTGTTCTCGCTGCCGGAATGCGCGTAGCGGACATGCCTGGCGATGCAGCGGATGTTGGGATATTTATCCACAAAGGCCTGGAAGATCTCATCCTGCTGCTCATAAGAAGGCTGCAGCGGAACGCCGTCCTTGTAGTCTCCCTTAGAGGGATCCTCATCATCTTTATAGAGATGATAGGGTTCGATGCCGAAGAGCACATCCACATAGGGCAGGCACTTTGTGCAGAAATCGCGCGCCTCATCCCAGGTCCACAGAAGGCTTCGGAAGTTTCCGTCGAAGCTCACCGTCAGGCCCATATCCTTGGCGGTCTGCATCAGTCGGAGCATGAAATCCGCGCAGCTCTCGCTCAGGGCCGGCGTGATGCCGCTCAGGTGCAGCCAGTCAAATCCTTCCAGCAGCTCCTTCGGATCGATCGCGGAAAAATCATATTCCGTGATCGCGCTGTGCTTGCGGTCATACGTGACCTTACTGGGGCGGATTCCGTAGCCGGTCTCCAGATAGTAGGTCCCCAGCCTGTGGGTCGGGGTCTCCTCTTTGGTGGAAAGGATCACCGGCGTGCAGTGCACATCGTTGCTTCGCAGCATACGCACGGCGCTCTTGCCCAGAGAATTGTTGGGCACTACGGTAAAGAAAGTACTGTCCACTCCCAGGTTCGCAAGAGCCAGTGCGATGTTGGCCTCACTTCCGCCGTAGCTTGCCTCGAAGCTGTTCGCCACACGGATCTTGCCATAGTTGGGCGGTGTAAGGCGGAGCATGATCTCGCCGAAAGTAATAAATTTCTGTCCGCCGACTTCACTTAAAAGCGGATTTTTGTGAATCATAATTCTCCTCCTTTGTGCTATGTTCTTTGTCCCTGCCGCAGACCGGGACCCGCACCGTTAAAGACTGTCGTAGAGCTCCTGCAGGAATTTTCTGGAACTCACCGCGTTCTCGTCGGTGGTGTTTTCCAGCGTTGTGTGGATATACGGCTTCCTCGCCTTTATGAACCGGAGGATCTCCGTGTAATCCATGACGCCTGTTCCCGCCGCGATGCTCTTGAGGTCGTCCCCGCTGGGGACACAGTCCTTTAAATGCACTACCGCGATGCGGTCACAAAGCTTCTCCATGGCCTCTCCGATCACCTTGTCGCGCTCATCAAGATTCCCGGGATACAGAATATTTACCGGGTCGAAGATGATCCGCAGGTTGGGGCTCGGAATGGCCTCCAGCACTTTGACCGCCCTGTCGGGGCTGTACACGATATGCTTCCATACGGGCTCGATAGCCATGGTCACACCGCATTTCTCGGCTCTCTCGACGACAGGTTCCAGGCCTCGGATGAAGGAATCGAGCGCCTCCTCGGAGTGCGTATTGGCGTCCATCTTGTACTGTGCGTTGGGCGCGCCCGTCTCGGTTCCCACAACGCCCGCCCCCAGAAGGGATGCCACGCGAAGGTGTCCGTAATATCTGCTCTGGATCTCCCTGAGTTTTTCCGGATCCGGATGGGCGAGGTTCAAATAGCACCCGAGGACCGCCACATCCAGGCCCTGGCCGTCAAATATCCTCTTTGTATATTTTGCCAGTCCTTCCGTCAGTGCGCAATCATCAAAGGTGTATCCTTTTATCACTTTCGAATAGGCGAGATGGACACAGGTAAACCCTTCCTCTCTCGCGGTCTGCGCCCTCTTTTCCATCGTCTGGAATTCGGGGCCGAGACCTGTGTGGATGTCATGCAGGCGAATTCCCAGCTGCATACTTTACCTCCTGTCTTTTTCATATTCTTCCGACATTCTCCGGATCTGTCTGATCACGGGGATCACGACGAACGCGGAGCAGATTCCTGTAGCAATGTACCCACCCCCATGAGCCATCCCGCCCAAAATAACCGGTAAATGTTTAAAACCCCGCAGCCCCAAATGCTCCGCAT
>JAZQCI010000022.1:0-34848 GCA_045546175.1 Lachnospiraceae bacterium
TGTGTCACCTGATACGTCCCAATGCCATTAAAATAGGGGGCCCCCCCGTCAATATTTTAGTAAATTCATGGAATCAGAGGCTTAAATGCCTCTGATTTTTTTGCTTTTTTAAAGAAAAAAGCTTGACAAAGTCGCCAAAAAAGTGTGCGCCGCCTTGTAAATACACTTTTTTGGAGGTGCCGCTATGACTTGTCCCGCTTATGAGCTGCCCAAACAGACTCTGCTTTCTACTATCTCTTCTCTGTTTGAACGCCGGAGTTTATTCTTTTCAAATCCTGATTCTGATTTCACCCGAGTTAAAAAGATCTCCTTTGAACAGAGTATTCTTTTCCCAATAATTGCAGGCAAGGAGAATACTGCTACGGAACTGATTGATTTTTTTGATGAAGGCAAAATCCCGCTTCCTTCTGCTATGATCCAGCGCCGTAACCAGATAAAACCTGAAGCTTTTATAGCGCTGTTCCGGGAGTTTATCGGAAAGATTCCGATCTCTGAAACATTCCGCGGTTATCAGCTTGCCTGTTTCGATGGCACACGAACTAACCTTCCCTATAATCCTTCTGATAAAGATACTTTCATTCAGGCCATCGCGGACCGCAGGGGCATCAACCAGATGCACCTCAACTGTCTTTATGACCCATTAAACGATTTATTCCTCGACATGGAGCCTCAGGGGATACATCAGATGGATGAGAAAGCCGCTCTCTGCACTGTCCTGGACCGTCAGAAAGAAGATCTGACATATCGGAGGATATATATTGCAGACAGGGGATTTGCCTCTTTCAATATCCTCGCACATGCCATTCACAACGACCAGCTGTTTCTGATCCGGATCCCGGTGTCATTTGCAAAAAGTATCTGTTTAGGCCATGAAGACTGGCTGGACATGACTTCTTTCGACAAAGAGCTCCATGTCCGCGTCGGACGCAGAAAGACAAAGAAAAATCTGGAGTTGGAGAATTACCATTGTATCAATAGGCGGAGGCGCTATGACTTTATTGAACCTGGTTCTGATGAGATCGATTCACTAAAACTGCGTATCCTTAAATTTCCAATATCAGATGATTCTTATGAGTATATCGTCACGAATCTTCCCATGTACGGGTTCTCTGAAACAACGGTCAAAGAGCTTTATGGGCTCCGCTGGAATGAGGAAGTGGCGTTCCGACATTTGAAATATGCGGGGAATCTTGTACATATCCACTCTCTGAAAAAGGAACACCTTCTTCAGGAAATCTATGGGAAGCTGACACTATATAATTTCTCGGCTTTTCTGGCTGCAACTATTGGAAGGATACGAAAGAAAACTGACGAATATACCTATGTACTGAACCATACGCAGGCTCAGAAGATATGTATCCGTTTCCTTAGAGGCGAAATAAAATATCCGGTAGAGCTGATTTGCAGATATCTCATACCAGTCCGGCTGGGCCGAAAGTTCGAGAGGAATCTCCGGCGCCAGTCGGCTGATACGCTCAATTACCGATAGATCCAAAAAAACTGAATACCTTTCAGTAGGCAGCCTCCCCAGACTGTCTGTTTGCCTTTTCCAAAAATAAACTTTTTGGCCGTAAACCCGAGAACTGGCTGTATTTTCATTTTGGATTATCTTATCATCTATAATACAATGGATTGAACGTTATAGCTATCTTAATGTCATTGGATACGTCCCCCTGACACACCTGCCACAACTTCAGGTTTGACAAAGCTATAGCATGGGGATTAGAATGAACAAGATGTTATTCTGCACTGAGTGGGATCACATCTTGTATCATTGTAAAGGAGTTTTTTCATGAAATACGATTTTAAAAAGATTGAACCCAAGTGGCAGAAAAAATGGGAAGACGCAAAACTCTTTGAAGCGAAGGATTTCAGCGACAAGCCCAAGTTCTACGGCCTGGTGGAGTTCCCCTATCCCAGCGGCGCCGGCATGCACGTCGGCCATATCAAAGCGTACAGCAGCATGGAAGTGCTGTCGAGAAAGCGCAGGATGCAGGGCTACAATGTCCTGTTCCCCATCGGCTATGATGCTTTCGGTCTCCCCACGGAGAACTACGCCATCAAGACGAATACGCACCCCAGAGTGATCACGGACGCCAATATCGCGAAATTCTCGAATCAGCTTCGCAGCGTCGGATTTTCTTTCGACTGGTCCAGGACGGTTGATACCTCCAAGGATGATTATTACAGATGGACGCAGTGGATCTTCCTCAAGCTGTTCGACAACGGACTTGTCTTCAGGGATAAGACACTGGTCAACTATTGCCCGCACTGCAAGGTCGTTCTGTCCAACGAGGACAGCCAGGGCGGAAAGTGCGACATCTGCCATACGGATGTCATCCAGCTTCCCAAGGACGTCTGGTATCTCAAGATCACGGACTACGCGGACAAGCTCCTGAAAGGCCTTGACACCGTGGAATATCCCGAGGCCATCAAGCAGCAGCAGATCAACTGGATCGGCAAATCCACCGGCGCGTTCGTGAATTTCACGATCGACGGCGTGGATGAAAAGCTTGAGATCTATACGACCCGCCCCGACACGCTGTTCGGCGTCACCTTCATGGTCATGGCGCCCGAGCACCCCATGATCGACAAGTATCAGGATCGCATCACCAATATGGACGCGATCAACGCCTACAGGGATGAGTGCGCCAAGAAGACCGAGTTCGAGAGAACCCAGCTTGTCAAGGACAAGACCGGTCTCATGATCGAGGGACTCGAGGCGGTCAACCCCGTAAACGGAAAGAAGATTCCGATCTTCATCGCGGACTACGTAATGATGGGATACGGTACCGGCGCGATCATGGCCGTTCCCGCTCATGACCAGAGAGACTGGGATTTCGCCCACGCGTTTAATGTCCCGATCATCGAGGTCATCAAGGGCGGCGATATCTCCAAGGAAGCCTATACCGGCGACGGAGAGATGGTGAACTCGGATTACCTTAACGGGCTTACCAACAAGAAGGATTCCATTGCCAAAATGATCGGTATCCTCGAAGAGAAGGGAATCGGACATGCCGGCGTGCAGTTCAAGATGAAGGACTGGGCTTTCAACCGCCAGAGATATTGGGGAGAGCCTATTCCGCTGATCCACTGCCCTAAGTGCGGCGTGGTAGGCGTTCCTTACGAGGAACTCCCGCTCAGACTCCCCGAGGTCAAGGACTTTGAACCCGGAGAGGACGGCAAGTCCCCGCTTGCCAAGATTCCGGAATTTGTGAACTGCACTTGCCCTAAGTGCGGCGGAGCGGCGCAGAGAGAGACAGACACCATGCCCCAGTGGGCAGGCAGTTCCTGGTATTTCCTCCGCTACTGCGATCCCCACAACGACAAGGCGTTCGCGGACATGGACAAGCTCAAATACTGGATGCCCGTAGACTGGTACAACGGCGGCATGGAGCATGTCACCAGACACCTGATCTACTCCAGATTCTGGCATCACTTCCTCTATGATATCGGCGAGGTCAACACCTCCGAACCTTACTCCAAGCGCTCTGCGCAGGGCATGATCCTGGGCACGGACGGAGAGAAGATGAGCAAATCCAGAGGCAATGTCGTCGATCCGCTGGATATCGTCAACCAGTACGGAGCCGATACGCTCCGAGTCTACGTCCTGTTTATGGGCGACTACGGCAGCGCGGCACCCTGGAACGACAGCTCTGTGAAGGGATGCAGAAGGTTCCTGGAGCGCGTGGCTGGCCTGACAGATCTCATCACCGACGAGAAAAAGAAAGTTTCTTACGAGACGCTTCTTCACAAGACCATCAAGAAGGTCACGGATGACATCGAGGCGCAGAAGTTCAACACCGCCATCGCGGCGCTGATGACTCTGATCAATGAGATCTACAAAGAAGGCAGCATCAGCAAGGAAGACCTGGTGATCTTCCTCAAGCTCCTTTCTCCTTTCGCACCTCACATCGCGGAAGAGATCTATGAAGTGATCGGCGGAGAGGGCTTCCTTACGGTTTCCGAGTGGCCCGAGTACGACGAGTCCAAGACCGTGGACGAGACGATCGAGGTCGGCGTCCAGGTCAACGGCAAGGTTCGCGCGGCGGTATCCATCCCTGCGGGCTGCGATAAGGATACGGCACTGGCGGCGGCAAAGGCCAATGAGAGAGTGGCGTCCTTTATCGAAGGCAAGAAGATCGTCAAAGAGATCTTTGTGCCCGGAAAGATCATCAATATTGTTGTGAAATAAGACATATGTCAGAAAGCCGGACCGGCAGCGGTCCGGCTTTTTTTGGGGGGCGGAGGTGTCCCGAAGTGGGAAAAACAGGCGATCGCCGCAGTATTTGATTGTACATGATTGACAGAATTGCATTAAATGTATACAATTATGCAAGATATTCTTCTCACTTGGAGAGAAGAAAAATGGGGTAACAAGCGGGGCAGGGCCCGCAGAATGGAGATGAAATGAACAGCGAGTATGACTTTAATAAAGAAGTCTCCGACAAGTATTCTCTGAGGGGAAGGGTGTTTCACAAGATCCGCAGCGATATTTTGAACGGGAGGTACAAGGAACACGAAGAGCTCAAGGAGATACGGATCGGCAAAGAGCTTGGGGTATCGAGAACGCCCGTGAGAGAGGCACTCAGGCAGCTGGAACTGGAAGGACTTGTACAGATCATCCCCAACAGGGGAGCTTTTGTGACCGGAATTCAGGAAAATGACGTGCGCGATATCTACGCGATCCGTGCGCTGCTGGAAGGGCTTTGCGCGCGCTGGGCAACGGAGAGGATCACGCCGGAACAGCTGGAAGCCATGGAAGAGAATGTCTATCTGGCGGAATTCCACGCGGGAAAGGGGCATATGGAGCAGATGGCCGAACTGGACAACCAGTTCCACCACATCCTCTATGACGCATGTGGCTCCAAGATGCTGGAGCATCAGCTGATCGATTATCACTCTTATGTGATGAGAATCCGCAGGAAGACCCTTTCGACCATAGAGAGAAGCACGGCCTCCAACAAGGAGCACAGGGCGATCATGGAGGCAATCCGTGCGGGAAAAGCGGATCTTGCAGAGCGGCTGGCCGGTGAGCATATGAAGAATGCTTACGAGAATATGGTCAAGAACCGCCTGTATGATATATACAAAGATTCGGAGGACTAAGGGACTCCGGGAAGGAGCAGAACATGCAGAAGATACAGATGACTACCCCTTTGGTGGAAATGGACGGAGACGAGATGACAAGGATCATCTGGAAGATGATCAAGGACGACCTCCTTCTCCCTTTCATTGATCTCAAGACAGAGTACTATGACCTGGGCCTGAAGAAGAGAGATGAGACGGACGACCAGATCACGATCGACTCCGCCGAGGCGACAAAAAAGTACGGCGTTGCCGTAAAGTGCGCGACGATCACGCCGAACGCCGCCAGAGTGGAGGAGTATAATCTCAAGAAAATGTACAAGAGCCCCAACGCGACGATCCGCGCGGCGCTGGACGGCACGGTGTTCAGGGCTCCTATCCTGGTAAAAGGCATCGATCCCTATGTGCGCACATGGAAGAAGCCGATCACAATGGCCCGTCACGCCTACGGCGACGTCTACAAGAACGCCGAGATCAGGGTTCCCGGAGCAGGCACGGCCGAGATTGTCTTTAAGGGAGAGAACGGCGAAGAGATCCGCAAGACGATCCACAAATTTACAGGCCCCGGCATCATCCAGGGCATTCACAACACGGACCACTCCATTGAAGGTTTTGCCAGAAGCTGCTTCGAGTACGCGCTGAGCGTCAAGCAGGACCTGTGGTTCTCCGTAAAGGACACCATCTCCAAGACCTACGACACAAACTTCAAGGAGATCTTCCAGAAGCTGTATGACACTGAGTACAAGGCCAAATTCGACGAGATAGGCACCACTTACTTCTACACGCTGATCGACGACGCCGTTGCCCGCGTCATGCGCTCCGAGGGCGGTTTCGTCTGGGCTCTCAAGAACTATGACGGCGACGTCATGAGCGATATGATGGCGACCAGCTTTGGCTCCCTCGCCATGATGACGTCCATTCTTGTTTCTCCCGCGGGCTATTTCGAGTACGAGGCCGCGCACGGAACGGTCCAGAGACACTACTACAAGCATCTCAAGGGAGAGAAGACCTCCACGAACTCCGTCGCGACCATCTTCGCGTGGACCGGCGCGCTGAGAAAGAGAGGCGAGCTGGACGGCAACAAGGAGCTGATGGAGTTTGCGGACAAACTCGACGAGGCGACTCTGGAGACCATCGAATCCGGAAAGATGACCGGCGACCTGGCGCTGATCACGAAGATCCCGGATGTGCAGAAGCTCGGAACGGAAGAGTTCATCCTTGCGATCAAGGAAAATCTGGAGAAGAAGCTGTCTGTCTGACAAAATATAGAGAATTAAAAAGGGAGTGTGAAGATCTCGGTCTTCACACTCCCTTTTATTCAAGGCCTGCATCGAGGCCATCTCGTCACATATTCTCGCTGAGCTCTTCCCACTGCTCATAGAGAGAAGCAAGCTCCTCCTCGAGCGCTTCTTTCTTTTTGTTTAGTTCGCCGAGCTTTGCGGCGTCCGAATAGTTCTCCGGAAGCGCCATCCTTTCCTCGAGCGAGGCGATCTCCTCTTCGGCGGACGCTATTTTGTCCTCGCACTTGCGCAGGTCATTGGCAGCCTTGCGCTGTCTGGCCTGTTCCTCCTTCTGCTGGGCCCAGCTCAGCTTTTCCGGGGACGCGGGCGCTTTTGAGCCGGAGGAAACCGACGCAGAGGCGGACGCGGCTTTTTCCTGCACGCCCTGGCCGTCCCGGTAGGCGTCCTGCAGGAGCACATCCTCCACCTGAGCCGATTTTTCCAGATAGAAGTCGTAGTTTCCGATAAAGCGGTCCGGGGTCTTCTCCGAATTGTTGCCCGGGTAGTTCAAGAGGACGGTCTTTGTGAGGGACAAAATACGGCTGGCCGTATGGTTGATGAAGTAGCGGTCGTGCGACACGTACAGGACGGTCCCCTCATAGGAGTTGAGGGCGTTCTCGAGCACTTCCTTGGAGACGAGGTCCAGGTGGTTGGTCGGCTCGTCGAGGATCAGGAAGTTGGCCTTGGAGAGCATGAGCTTGGCCAGTGACACACGTCCCTTCTCGCCGCCGCTCAGGTCGCCGATCTGCTTGAAGACTTCTTCGCCGGTAAAGAGGAAGGAGGCGAGCAGGCTCCGGATCTGGGTGTTGGTCATGGTCGGATATTCGTCGGAGATCTCTTCGAACACGGTCTTTTCGTCGTGCAGCACATGGTGTTCCTGGTCGTAGTAGCCGATGTGGACATTGGTCCCGAGACGGATCACGCCCGTGTCGGGGGCGACCACTTCATTGAGGATCCCAAGGATCGTGGATTTTCCGGTGCCGTTGTCGCCGATCAGCGCCACGTGTTCGCCGCGCCGGATCTTGAAAGAGATGCCGGCAAACAATTTTTTGTCCCCGTAGGATTTGGAGAGGTCATCGACGGAGAGCACTTCTCGTCCGCTCTTAATGCAGGGCGTAAAGACCAGGTGCATGTCGTCGCGCAGCTCCACCGGTTTCTCCAGGACCTCCGTGCGCTGGAGCATTTTCTCGCGGCTCTCGGCGCGCTTTATGGATTTCTCGCGGTTAAAGCGGCGGAGCTTCTCGATCACTTCCTCCTGGTGGCGGATCTGCGCCTGGTTGTTCATGTAGGCGTGGTACTGCTGCTCCCTGAGCGCTTTTTTGCGCTCGGCGTACACGGAATAATTGCCCCCGAACAGGGTGCTCTTTCCGTTTTCGATCTCGACGATCTTCGTGACGGTCCTGTCCAGGAAGTAGCGGTCGTGGGAGACCACGAGCACGGTACCCTTATAGTTTATCAGATAGGTCTCGAGCCAGCGGATGCTGTTCATGTCCAGGTGATTGGTGGGCTCGTCGAGCATGAGCAGGTCCGGTTTCTGTAAGAGGAGCTTGCCCAGGGCGACGCGCGTCTTCTGGCCGCCGGAGAGGGTGGACACTTTCTGCTCGAATTCCGAGGAGGCAAAGCCCAGGCCCTTGAGGACGCCCTGGACTTCTCCCTTGTAGGCGTAGCCGTTCTCCCGCTCGAAGCGGTGCAGAAGGTCTGTGTACTCGGCGATCGTCTCGGTGAGGGCTTCCCCTTTGAGGACATCCATCTGGTGCTCGTACTCGGTGAGGCGCTTTTCCATATCGATCAGATACTGTTTGACGGACAGAACTTCCTCGTAAACGGTGCGCTCTGAGGAGAGCCCCTGGTTCTGCGCCAGGTACCCGTACGTGCAGTCTCTTTCAAAAGAGACCGTGCCCTGGTCGGGGACTTCCTGCCCGACAATGATCCGCAGAAGAGTCGTCTTCCCGGCCCCGTTGACACCTATGATGGCGGCTTTATCGCCCCTTTCCAGGTGAAAGGTGACGTCGCGAAGGACGATATTTTCGGGATATTCTTTACTTATGTGGTGACATGCAAGGATCATGTGCTTTCTCTCTCGTAAGGCCCTGCGCCGGGTATTTCCGGGGCGCCGGGTGCCTGCTTTCGTCAATGAAAAGTTTAATAATTTCCGGATTTTTTCGGTACTCCTCATAATATAAAAAATCAAGGGATAAGTCAAACAAGGGAAAAGAGGTGCCTCCGACCGGAAAGAGAGCGGGGATGAGAGAGAGGTTTTGGGAATTGACGTCATTTTACGTAGCCGATATAATAAAGACAGTCAAATAAAATAAGAAAGGACATTACAGGCATCGTGGAAGAACGGGGGATTTCACAGGCAGTAATCGGACGACTGCCTCGATATTACAGATACCTCGGCGACCTTAAGAACGAAGGTGTCGAGAGGATTTCCTCGCAGGAGCTGAGCAGGATCATGAACGTCACTGCTTCGCAGATCCGGCAGGATTTCAATAATTTCGGCGGCTTCGGGCAGCAGGGATACGGGTACAATACCAGCTATCTGTACGAAGAGATCGGCAAGATACTGGGGCTGAACAAGCAGCATGATATGATTCTGATCGGCGCCGGCAATCTGGGACAGGCCCTGGTCAATTACATGAATCTCAAGAACAGGGGATTTTCTTTCAAGGGAGCATTTGATGTCAATCCCGCACTTCACGGCGCGAAGATCGCGAATGTGCCGATCTTTCCCATGGAACAGATGACGGGATTTATCAGAGAGAATAATATTGATATCGCGGTGCTTACGGTTCCGAAAGCTGCGGCCATTGAGATCACGCAGGTGCTGACGGAAACTCCGATCAAGGCAATATGGAATTTTGCCCATGTAGACCTTAAAGTGCCGGACAGGATTCAGGTGGAGAGCGTACATTTGCAGGACAGCCTGATGAAACTTTCTTATAACATACGGCGGTACGAAGACGAGAACTGAAAGCGCGGTACGCCGGCGGAATGAGAAATTACAAAGCCTTTTCCGGAGAAATCCGGGAGAGGCTTTCTTCTGTGCGAAGGGACCTGTCGGCATGGCTCATTCCACAGCAAGCCATACGCAGCCGGGATACCGCCCGGCAAAGGAGAGATTATGAAATATCTGCTCACAGGTACTGAAATGGCGGAGGCGGACAGCGCCACCTCCGAGGTCATAGGGATTCCGTCCATCGTTCTGATGGAGCGGGCGGCGCTTGCCGTAACAAAGGAGATCACGTCCCGCTTCGGCGCGGACCGGCGCGTCACTGTTTTGGCGGGGCCCGGCAATAACGGCGCGGACGGGCTTGCCGTCGGAAGACTTCTCATAGACAAGGGGTATGAGCTGCAGTTCCTGCTGCTGAGTCCCAAAGATCCGCCGGAAGGTTCGTCGGCCATGACGCAGAGAAAGATCCTCGAGGCCTACGGAGCGGCTCCGGAAGTCTTCGACGCCGGGAAGATGAGGGCCTTCCGGCCCGCCGTCATCGTCGACGCGCTCTTCGGAACCGGACTGGGCAGGCCTCTCACCGGAAAGGCCGCAGAGATTGCGGAGGAAGTGAACGCTTTCCGGGCGGAGACAGGGTGCACCGTTGTAGGCCTTGACCTGCCGTCCGGGATATCCTCGGAAGACGGCTCCGTGATGGGATGCGCGATCCGCTGCGACTTCACAGTGACCTTCGCCTACTATAAGCGCGGCCATTTCCTGTATCCCGGGAGCAATTACTGCGGCGAGACGATCCTGCGGCCCATCGGTATTCACGACAGGAGTTTTACCTGCCGCGGAGGGCAGATGCCGGAGATGGTCATGGCCGAGCGCGGCGACCTGCGCGAACTGCTCTCGCAGAGAGATCCCGGAGGCAACAAGGGAACCTTCGGCAAGGTGCTCATCATCGCGGGAAGCTACGCCATGTGCGGCGCGGCGCTCCTTAGCGCCGAGGCCTGTATGCGGGCCGGCGCGGGAATGGTCAAAATATTCACCAGGGAAGAAAACCGCGTCATCATCCAGGAGAAGCTCCCCGAGGCCATGCTCACGGTTTACGGCGCTCTGCCGCAGGAGCCGGGAGAAAGACAGGAGGAGGCGCGCGGGCTCGCGCAGAAGCTCAGAAAGGACCTGGCCTGGGCGGACGCCGTGGCGATCGGACCGGCACTGGGGCAGGGCGAAGAGGGGAGAATACTTCTCAGGACGCTTCTTGAAGAGGTATCGGCCGGCGCGGCGAGCGGTGAAGAGACGCAGCGAAGGAAGCTCAAGGGGATCGTCATCGATGCGGATGCCCTGCGGATCATCGCCTCGGACGAAGTGGCGGACCGGCTGCTGAGAGAGAGGGACAAGGATACAGATTGTATTCTGACGCCGCATCTGGCGGAATTCGCAGACCTGGCGCACGTCTCTGTCAGGGAAGCCGCAAAGGACCGCATCCCGCTCATGAGGCAGCTCTGTGAGCGATACGGCTGTACGGTGATCGGGAAAGACGCGCGCACCCTGATCGTCTCCCATGGCAGAAGACAGATCTGCATGATCACAAACAGAAACAGCGGCATGGCCACGGCCGGAAGCGGCGACGTCCTGACCGGGATCACGGCGGCAATGCTGTTCGCGGTCAGCCCGGGAGAAGGCCGCGGGCACAGAGCGGCGACAGCGGCGGCTTATCTGCACGCGGAAGCGGGCGACATCTGTAAAAAGAAATTCGGAGAGCGGTCGATGATCGCGGGGGACCTGATCGACGCGCTCCGCGATCCTTTAATAAAATAAAAAAAGAGGTCAGCTATGGAAAAGAGGGAAACATCCTGCAGAACGGAAAATACGCCGGGACATGACAGAGTGTGGGCGCAGATCGATATGGATGCAGTGCTTTTTAACATGGAGAGCATGCGGGCCAATATAAGGGACGACGTCAGGATGGTCGCGGTCCTCAAGACGGACGGATACGGTCACGGCGCCATCCCGATCATGAAGGAGATGGAAAAGCTCCCCTATGTGTGGGGCTATGCGGCGGCGACTTTCGAGGAAGCGGCCGCGATGAGAGAGGGCGGCGCGACCAAGCCGATCCTTCTTCTGGGCTATGTATTTCCTTACTGCTACAGAGAACTGGCGCGACAGCAGATCAGACCCGCCTGCTTCCGGGAAGATATGCTTGAGGAGCTCTCAAAGGCCGCGCAGGCGGAAGGAAAGCCCATATACATCCACATCGCGCTGGACACCGGCATGGGAAGGATCGGCGTGAGACCGGACGACGAAGGTCTCTCTTTTGTCAAAAAGGCAGTGAATACGCCGGGAATCGTTGTGGAGGGCATGTTCACGCACTTTGCCAAGGCAGATGAGGAGGAGCGCACGCCGACCCACACGCAGATCGCACTTTATAAGGAGTTCAGGGAGAGAATCCGCAGGGAAGCCGGTTTTGAAATCCCTCTCTGTCACTGTTCCAACAGCGCCGGGATCATCGAGTTTCCCGAGGCGAACATGGACCTTGTGCGCGCGGGCATCACTCTGTACGGGCTCTGGCCTTCCTCCGAGGTTAGCACGACCGTCGTCCCGCTAAAGCCCGTCATGAGCCTCTACTCCCATATCGTCTATGTAAAGGAAGTCGGCCCCGGCGTGAGCGTCAGCTACGGGGGAACTTATACGACGAGCAGGGACAGGACCAGGATCGCCACGATTCCGGTCGGCTACGGGGACGGCTATCCCAGGAGCCTGTCCAATAAGGGATATGTGCTCATCTGCGGGCGCAGGGCGCCGATCCTGGGCAGAGTCTGCATGGACCAGATGATGGTGGATATCACGGATATTCCGGAGGCAAAAGAGGGGAGCCTGTGCACGCTGCTCGGAACGGACGGCGGGGCGATCATCACGATGGAAGAGCTCGGAGATCTCTCCGGCAGGTTCAATTATGAGCTGGCCTGCGACATCAACGCCAGGGTCCCCAGAATCGTCTGCGGCGGAGCCTTGAGTTGACGGAGCCTTCGGATAATGGTATATTCTAATTTGTATCTTTGTGTACAGAATGTGTTGCTGCTCCATTCGGGCGGCAAAACACGATCAATATATGGATAGTGAGGAGTTAAACAATGTCAGGACATTCCAAATTTGCGAACATCAAACACAAGAAAGAGAAAAATGACGCCGCCAAGGGCAAGATTTTTACCATCATCGGCCGCGAGATCGCGGTAGCAGTCAAGGAGGGCGGCCCCGATCCATCCAACAACTTCAAGCTGGCAAAGGTCATCTCCAAGGCAAAGGCCAACAATATGCCCAACGAGACCATTGAGCGCGGCATCAAGAAGGCGGCCGGCGACCTGGGCAATGTCAATTTCCAGTACAACACCTATGAAGGTTACGGCCCCGGCGGAATCGCGATCATCGTTGACACGCTGACCGACAACCTCAACAGAACAGCGGCGAACGTAAGAAGCGCGTTCACAAAGGGAAACGGCAGCATCGGTACGCCCGGCTGCGTCTCCTTCATGTTCGACAAAAAGGGCCAGATCATCATCGACAAAGAGGACTGCGATCTGTCTGCGGATGACCTTATGATGATCGTCCTGGACGCAGGCGCCGACGATATCAGGGAAGAGGAAGACAGTTTCGAGATCCTGACTGCGGAAGAGGACTTCGACGCGGTGGAGAAGGCTCTCAAGGATGAAGGAATCGCTCTGGCTTCTTCCGAAGTCACCATGATTCCCCAGAATTATGTCAAGGTCACGGATGAGACGATCATCAAGCAGATCCGCAGGATCCTGGACATTCTGGACGACGACGACGATGTACAGGCCGTTTATCACAACTGGGACGAGGACTGATCCCGGGGCAAAAGATTGGAATACCTATAAAAATCTTCATAAAGGCAGCTTTATGCCAAGGCATAAAGCTGCTTCATTGAACTTAAGGAAAACGGCAATGAACTATTTTGACCAGGGGAAAGAGGCAGGGACGCAGGATTCGGAATTCAGGCTCCTCAGGAGCCCTCTGCCGCAGCCTCCCCGAAAGACCCATATCCGTATGGAATTTGACCTGACGGATTCCGAAGAGGATGAGTTTGATCTGGAGATCGGTGAGGATGACGATTTTGACATCTGATCCGCGCCGGCCGGATCGTTGACGGCGGACACTGGCAGCAGATAAGGAAGGTTAAAGAGCTTATGGCTTCAACCAAATCGAAAAGGAGTTCAAGTAAAGGAACAAAGCAGACAAGTACTCGCAAGAAGGCAGCGGCATCAAAGAGAATGACCAAAGCGGAGTCGGAGAGACTGGCCCTGGAAGAGAAGCGGGCGATGGAAGTGCGGCGCGATATCCGCCTCCTTGTCCTTTTCGGGGTCCTGGTCTTTGTGATGATCGCGGAGCTCGGATACGGGGGAGCAGTAGGAAAAGCGGTCTCTTCCGTGATGTTCGGACTGTTCGGCACAGTTGCCTACATAGTACCGATCTTCGTATTTGTCACGGTGATCTTTGTTATCTCGAATATGGGAAAGAGAACGCTGCCCGCAAGGACGGCGGCTCTTGTCATGCTCCTGATATGTGCATGTACATTCTGTGAATTCTTAAGCGGAGAGCCGGGCAAGGCAGAAAGTTACAATGCGGCCGCGATCTTCGAGCGCTGCGCGGCGGCGGGAGAGGGCGGAGGCCTGATCGGCGGCACGGCGGCCTATTTCATGTACAGGCTTCTGAGAAACGTCGGATCGATCTTTGTCCTGTTTCTGCTCGTTCTGGTCTTCCTTATGGTGTTCACGCAGTTCTCGCCCGTGGAAAGGTACAGAAAAGCGCAGGAAGAGAGAATCCGCAGAGGTGATCCTTCCTTTATGGAAAAGCGCAGGGCGAACCGGGAAGCCGCCAGGGAGGCCTCGGCAAGGAGAAGAGAAGCCATCGCTCTTGAAAAAGAAAGAGAGCGAAAAGAGCGCGAGGAGCTGCAGGAAAAAGAGCGCAGCGATATGGAAGAGAGGCGCCGCATAAGAGAAGCAAAGCGCCTGGAGGAGAAAAAGAGAAACGAACAGCCGATCATGAGTGAGACGCTGATCGAACCCCCGGTACAGGAAGAAGAGGAAGATTTCGGCCTCGACAATGGCTCCTCGCTCTTCAGAAGAAATAAAAAGAGCAGGGGACAGGAGGAACGGAAAGATCCCGCGCGCGCTCCGGAGAGAGTCAGCACCGCTTCGGGACACGGCATCCGTTTCCTCGACAGGGACAAGGATGAAAAGTCCGGGGCGGAAGAGATCCATGTAAGCGCCTCTCCCGTACAGGAAGCGGGCGGAGAACCTTCCGAGAGGATCCTCAGACCGGATCCCAACACTGTCAGAGTGGAGTCGGAGGATCTGATCAAGATTAATTCCGCTGCGGATCCCGGCTACGCCGGCAGGCAGGGCAGGGCCACCATGACGGTCTTCACGCAGTCGAAAGATACGGGCGCGCGCGACGACGAGCTCCATTTCCCCTTCTACCGGGAAGAGAACGAGAGGGGAATGCGCAGAGTCTACGCCAGAGAGAGCGCGGCAGAGCGTCTGGTCAGCGGCCGCCCCGATATTGCGGATGCGGGAGGGATGTCCTCCTTCAACGCGCAGCAGGAGACGGAATTTACGGGCAGCAGACCGCACAGTCCGGAAAACGGCCCCGGCAGGTCCGGGTCTGTGACCGGGCAGAATCCTTCGCAGTATACAGAGCCTGAGGGACCGGAAAATCCCGAGGAAGAGATCCCCTGGGGCGCGGACGCCCTGACAGAGGAAGAGATGGCGGCCATTGAGGCCTCCGAAGCCGGACACGAAGGCGGCACGGAAAGAGAGACCCCCGGACAGGGCAGCGCGGCGGTAAACGCGGCGCCTGCAGGGACGAAAGTGACTGCCAGGCAGGTCCCCCGGAATCAGGCAGATAAGCCGGCGGTACAGGACGAGGACATCGAGGGCATCGAGGTCCACAGAGACCGGGGCGACGGCACCTCGAAAGGGGCGGGCCGTACAGCCCTCAGCGGACAGACCAGGAGCAAAGAGAACCGCAAGTACAGCTTTCCTCCTTTCAGCCTGATGCAGAAGGGGGAGGCAGGCCACAACGCGGAGACGGACAGGGAACTCAAGGAGACCGCTTACAGGCTCCAGGAGACCCTGCGTACCTTCGGCGTCAACGTGACGATGACGGATATCAGCCAGGGCCCCTCGATCACGAGATACGAGATGCAGCCGGAGCAGGGCGTCAAGGTCAGCAGGATCGTGAACCTGGCCAACGACATCAAGCTGTCCCTGGCCGCCGTCGATATCCGAATCGAGGCTCCGATCCCCGGGAAGCCCGCCATCGGCATCGAAGTGCCCAACAAGCACCCCTCTGTCGTCGCTCTGCGGGATATTCTGGAGACACAGGAGTTCAGAAGCGCCAAGAGCCGTCTGGCTTTTGCGGTCGGTAAAGACATAGGCGGCAACACGGTGGTCACGGACATCGCCAAGATGCCCCACCTCCTGATCGCGGGCGCGACCGGATCGGGTAAATCCGTCTGTATCAACACGATCATCATGAGCATCCTCTACAAGGCTTCGCCCGATGAAGTCCAGATGATCATGATCGACCCCAAGGTGGTCGAACTGAGCGTCTACAACGGGATCCCGCACCTTATGATCCCCGTTGTCACCGATGTCAAAAAAGCGTCGGCGGCTCTCAACTGGGCAGTGGCCGAAATGGAGCGCAGGTACGCGCTCTTCGCAAAGTCCGGGACAAGAGACCTCAACGGATATAACGCGCTTGTCAAGGCCAAGGGAGACGAGGCGGGCGAGAACGAGAAGGTACTCTCAAGGATCGTCGTCATCGTCGACGAACTGGCCGACCTGATGATGGTCGCCAAAAATGACGTGGAGACCGCGATCTGCCGACTCGCGCAGCTGGCGAGAGCGGCGGGCATCCACCTGATCATTGCCACGCAGAGGCCTTCCGTGGACGTCATCACCGGACTGATCAAAGCCAATATGCCCAGCCGCATCGCGTTCGCCGTCACCAGCCAGGTGGACTCCAGAACGATTCTGGACATGGCGGGCGCCGAGAAGCTGATCGGCAAGGGCGACATGCTGTTCTATCCCCAGAATTATCCGAAACCGGCCAGAATTCAGGGCGCTTTCATATCGGATGAGGACGTGCAGAGCGTCGTGAATTATATCAAGGACAACAATCCCGCGGATGATGGATCCATGCATGAGATCAACAGCGCCATCGACACGATGACGGCTGCGGGTCAGGACGGAAGCGGTTCCGACCTGAAGGGAAATGCCGGGTACGATGAGCATTTCGCGGATGCGGGAAGATTTATCATCGAGAAGAACAAGGCTTCGATCGGCATGCTGCAGCGCGTGTTCAAGATCGGATTTAACAGAGCTGCAAGGATCATGGACCAGCTCACGGAGGCCGGAGTTGTCTCCGAAGAGAACGGAACAAAGGCGAGGCAGGTGCTGATGGACATGCCTGCTTTTGAACAGTACCTGGAAGATATGTGAACCGAGAGGAAAAGGCAAAATGACCGGGAAACTGAAGGCAGCAATTCTACTGTTTCTGATGGCAGTTGTACTCGCGGCGTCGTTTATTGCCTACAGGCATAAAATGGCAAATACAAGAGAAGCGCTCCTGGAAAAGGCTGAGCAGCAGGCCGGCGAGGGCTCTTACGCGGAGGCCGTTCGCCTGATCGACAAAGCGCTCTCGTCGGAGGAAGACGGTGTCCACTCCGAGGAAGCGCTGCGGCTGAAAAAAGCGCAGTACCTGCAGGAGTCGGGAGATACGGAAACCGCCCTCAGCGAGGCGATGCACGTCATCAAGAACACGCAGGAGGGAGATCCCGAATTTGATGAGGCCTGGGAGCGGATCGTCTCGATCTGCACGCAGGAAGAGGAGTACGGAAAGCTCGCCACTCTTTTGGAGGGGAGCGGTGTGGAATCCATAAAGAGCCGGTATTACAACTACCTGGTCTACGATCCCGTCTTCCGCGACCCGCCGGGCACCTACAAGGAGGTCCTGGAACTTTATATAGAGAGTCAGGGAGTCGGAGCCGTCTTCTACACGATCGACGGAAGCGAACCGACTGAGAAAAGCAATCTATATGGCGGCCCGATCACACTCAGACCGGGGATTTATACGGTAAAGGCTTTCTTTGTCAACCGATACGGCTTAAAGAGCAGCACGGTCACAGGCACGTATCAGATCACGAGAAACTGATTTAGGGCGGCTGCGCGAATGGCTTTAAAAAGGGACATAGGAGGTAAGAAACTGCTAACAGTTTCTATTGTAATAAATCGTGCAGAAGTGCTATTATATATCAGTTAAAGGGGTTACTAAATACAATTACGCATAGAGATGGAGGTTTTTATGTTCAAGATCATCAAGAAGGAGAACCTGGCCCCCAACATTTACCTGATGGATGTTGAGGCCCCCAGAATTGCAAAGTATGCACTCCCCGGACAATTCCTGATCGTCCGCGTGGACGAAGAAGGCGAGAGAATCCCGCTTACCATTTGTGATTATGACAGCGAAAAAGGAATCGTGCAGATCGTATTCCAGGTCATCGGCGGCGATACTTACCGCATGTCTTTCCTGGAAGTCGGAGACAGCTTCGCGGATATGGTAGGCCCTCTCGGAAAGC
The DNA here is from genome assembly GCA_045546175.1 of Lachnospiraceae bacterium. Taxonomy (GTDB): domain Bacteria; phylum Bacillota; class Clostridia; order Lachnospirales; family Lachnospiraceae; genus CAG-791. Next base: position 17,963 of record JAZQCI010000022.1, read on the forward strand.
CTTCGGATCTGACAGAGCTTCCGATTGAAGAACTTAAGAAGATGAAGATCTGCTTCATCGCGGGCGGCGTGGGAACGGCTCCCGTGTACTGCCAGCTCAAATGGCTCAAGAAGCAGGGCGTGACAGTCGACTGCATCCAGGGCGCCAGAACCAAGGACATCATCATCCTTGAGAAGGAAATGGCCGAGGTATCCGATCTGCATATCTGCACGGATGACGGCTCCTACGGCATCCACGGAAATGTCTGTGTAGCGCTGCAGAAGCTCTGGGACGAGGGCAAGCGCTTTGACAGAGTCGTGGCGATCGGCCCTATGATCATGATGAAATTCGTATGTCAGCTCACCAAGACCCTGGGCGTCGAGACGATTGTATCCATGAACCCGATCATGGTCGACGGCACGGGTATGTGCGGTGCATGCCGCCTCATGGTGGGCGATGAAGTGAAATTTGCCTGTGTAGACGGACCGGAGTTCGACGGACACAAGGTGGACTTCGCGCAGGCCATGCAGAGAATGAAGCTCTACGCCACCGAAGAAGGCCGCCTCTACCTCAAAGCCAAAGAGGGCGACACGCACCACGGCGGCTGCGGCAACTGCGGAAACTGACTTCGGTCACAGACTCGGATCGTGACAGAAAGGACATACGACAATGGATATGATGAAGAAAGTCCCGGTAAGGGAGCAGGATCCCAAGGTCAGAGCCACCAATTTCGCGGAAGTCTGCCTTGGATATAATAAAGAAGAAGCAGAGGCCGAGGCACAGCGCTGTCTCAACTGCAAGAACCCCAGATGTGTGCAGGGATGCCCCGTAAATATCGATATCCCCGGTTTCATCATGAAGGTGAAGGAGAGCGACGTAAAGGGCGCTTACGATGTGATCGGAAGATCTTCCTCTCTGCCCGCTATCTGCGGCCGCGTCTGTCCTCAGGAGACGCAGTGCGAGGGCAAGTGCGTCAGAGGCATCAAGGGCGAGCCGGTCTCCATCGGCAAGCTCGAGAGATATGTGGCCGACACAGCGCGCGAGATGGGCGTCAAGCCCCAGGGCGCGGAGAAGAAGAACGGCCACAAGGTAGCCGTCATCGGTTCGGGCCCTGCAGGACTCACCTGCGCGGGCGACCTGGCAAAGCTCGGCTATGAAGTCACCATCTTCGAAGCCCTGCACAAGGCGGGCGGTGTTCTTGTCTACGGTATCCCCGAATTCCGTCTTCCCAAGGATGCGGTCGTCGAGAAGGAAATCGAGAACGTCAAGTCTCTGGGCGTCAAAATTGAGACTGACTGCGTGGTCGGCAAGTCCGCCACCATCGATGACCTTATGGAGAATGAGGGCTACGAAGCTGTATTCATCGGCTCCGGCGCGGGCCTTCCCAAGTTCATGGGCATCCCCGGCGAGCAGGCCATGGGCGTGTTCTCCGCCAACGAGTACCTGACCAGAAGCAACCTGATGAAGGCCTTCAGCGACACATCCAGAACGCCCATCATGAGAGCCAGGAAAGCGGTCATCGTAGGCGGCGGAAACGTGGCTATGGACGCCGCGAGAACGGCTCTTCGCCTGGGCGCGGAGACCCATATCGTTTACAGAAGAAGTGAAGAAGAACTTCCCGCAAGACGCGAAGAAGTTCATCACGCCAAGGAAGAGGGCATCATCTTCGACCTTCTGACCAATCCCGTGGAGATCCACGCCGACGAGAACGGCTGGGTTAAGAGCATCACCTGCATCCGCATGGAGCTGGGTGAGCCCGACGCTTCCGGAAGACGCAGACCCGTCGAGATCCCCGGATCCGAGTTTGAGATCGAGTGCGACGCGGTCATCATGTCCCTCGGAACATCTCCCAACCCGCTGATTTCCTCCACGACCAAGGGCCTCGAGGCAAACCGCAGAGGCTGCATCGTGGCAGACGAGGAGAAGGGACAGACCTCCAAGGAAGGCGTGTTCGCGGGCGGCGACGCCGTGACGGGAGCTGCCACCGTAATCCTGGCCATGGGCGCAGGTAAGGCAGCGGCCAAGGGTATTGACGAATACCTGTCGGCGAAGTAATTTAGTAATAGCATTGAGACGGGAGCGCACACCGCTGGGAATGCGGTGGGCGCTCTTTTTCAGAGAGTAAAGAGTAAAGAGGAACGAATGACTGAAATCCTGGAATTATCTGCGGAGGTGCAGAGGGATATCTTCGGCAGTAAAGATCACTATATCAGAAAGATTGAGAAAGACCTGAACGTCGCCGTGATCGCGAGAGACGGCGTGATCAAGGTGACCGGCGACGAGCTGGGTGTCAGAAAAGCGGTCGCCATTCTCGAGAGCCTGGCCGGCCTCTCCATGGCCGGAGGGGAGATTGAGGACCAGAGCGTGGACTACGCCATTGAGATGAAGGATGAGGCGGAGCCCCACATACTGGTCGATTTTGACAAAGATATCATCTGCCACACCATGAGCGGCAAGCCGATCAAGCCCAAGACACTGGGACAGAAGAAATACATTGATTCGATCAGAGACAATCTGATCGTATTCGCCAACGGGCCGGCGGGAACCGGTAAGACATTTCTCGCCATGGCCATGGCCATAACCGCCTTCCAGAACAAGGAAGTGGAGCGGATCATTATGACAAGGCCTGCCATCGAGGCGGGGGAGAAGCTGGGCTTTCTGCCCGGTGACCTGCAGAGCAAGGTCGATCCCTATTTAAGGCCCCTCTACGACGCGCTCTACCAGATCATGGGAGCGGAGAATTTCAGGAAGAACATGGAGAACGGTCTGATCGAGGTGGCGCCCCTAGCTTACATGAGAGGGCGGACTCTTGACAACGCCTATATCATTCTCGACGAGGCGCAGAACACCACGCCGGAGCAGATGAAGATGTTCCTGACCCGGTTCGGCTTCGGCTCTCACGCCATCATCACCGGTGACGCCACGCAGAAGGATCTGGCACCGAGCGCCCGCTCGGGTCTCGACGTGGCCATGAAGGTACTTAAGAACGTGGACGGGATCAGCTTTATCAATTTGACCGCCAAGGACGTCGTCCGCCATCCGCTGGTGCAGAAGATCGTCAAGGCCTATGAGGATTATGAGAAACATGGTCGTTTTGAACACAGATATCCAAACAGAAGAAAAGTTTGACTTTGATCCGGAAAAGGTCGCGCAGGAGGTCTGCGAAAAGGTCCTGGAACAGGAAGAATTTCCGCAGGACGCGGAAGTTTCCCTCCTGGTTACGGAGGCAGAAGAGGTTCACAGGCTCAATCTCGAGTTCAGGGGAATTGACGCAGCGACGGACGTTCTCTCTTTCCCGGGTCTGGACTATGAAGAGCCCGCCTCCTTTGAGGAAAGCATTGACGAGACCTGCGTCAACCCGGAGAACGGCTGCGTGATGCTGGGCGACATAGTCATCAACGCGCAGAAGGTGAAAGAGCAGGCGGCCGAGTACGGACACAGTGAAAAGCGCGAGTTTGCTTTTCTGGTGGCGCACAGTATGCTCCACCTGTGCGGGTACGACCACATGACACCCGAAGAGGCGGAGGAGATGGAGAAGAGGCAGGAAAAGGCCCTCACCTCTCTGGGAATCACAAGGGACGGGGAGCAATGAGACAGGCGCGGGAAAAAGAGAGCAGATTCTGTGAAGTCGCCGTGATCGGAGCGGGACCTTCCGGGTGCATGGCGTCTGCGGCGGCAGCGGGGAACGGGCTGCGGGCGCTTCTTTTTGACGCCAATGACCGCATCGGGAGAAAGATCTACGCCACCGGTGGCGGGCGCTGCAATCTGACAAATCTCCGCATGGACGAAGACTGTTATCACACGGGCGGGAGTGAGGATCTCTCCGCCTTTTTTGCGCGTTTTTCCGTGCAGGACCACATCCGGTTCTGGGAGTCCGAGGGAATCTGGCTCCACGACAGGCAAGGATATGTGTACCCCCGGACCGATCAGGCCGCCACGATCGCGGAAGGGTTTGAGAAAATACTGAGGAGAGCGCAGGTAGAATTCCTTGCCGGACAGAGGGTCAGCGACCTGCGACTGTATTCGGAGGAAGGAAAGAGACGCTTCCTTATTCAGACGCAGTCCGGCGGGCAATATTTTGCCGGGAAAGTCATATTGGCGGGAGGAGGCGCGGCGGGACCGCAGTACGGCTCCGTCGGCGATCTCTACAGGATCGCGAGGGACATGGGGCACTCTGTCAGAAAGCCGCTTCCGGCGCTTGTCCCGCTCCTGTCGGATGACAGGGATCTGAAGGCGGCGGCGGGTGTGCGCTGCGACGCCAAGGTCACCCTCCTGCGCGAGGGTAAAGAGCCAGTCTCTGAGCGCGGAGAACTGCAGATGACGGACAAGGGGATCTCCGGGATCCCGGTGTTCCAACTGAGCGCCGCCGCGGCCAGAAGCCTCGATGAGGGGAAAAAAGTATATGCCGTGATCGATTTTCTGCCGGACTTTGAAGAGGAGAAGTGGACTGCGGAGATCGCAAGGCGCACAGGCGAGGATAAGGACTGCATGCTGAGCGTGTTCTTCCTGGGACTGGTGAACCGGAAGGTCCTGGACCTGATCCTCAGAAAGAGAGGCCTGCAGGCGGAGAAAAAGGCTTCCAAGGTGCCCGGGGAGGTGCTCGCGGGGATCATGGAGGACATGCGCGGATTCAAGGTGAGGGTCACAGGCACGGGAGACTTCCGGCAGGCTCAGGTCACTTCGGGCGGCATTCCGCTCTCCGAGGTGGACGGCGACCTGCAGTCCGTAAAGTGCCGCGGTCTCTATCTGGCCGGAGAGCTTCTGGATGTGGACGGGATCTGCGGAGGATACAACCTGCAGTGGGCGATGACCAGCGGATGGATCGCCGGAAGCAGTGCGGCAAAGGAAAGGAGCGGCACTAAATGATAAGAATTTCCCAGATGAAACTTCCCTGCGGGCACAGCAGGGAGGCTCTGGAGGGCAAAATAGCGAAAACTCTCAGGCTCAGGGGCGGACAGCCGTTTCGTTATGAGATCCGCCGGCACTCGGTGGACGCCCGCAAAAAGCCCCAGCTCTTCGATATCTACACGGTGGATGTGGATCTGGGCGGGAGCCTCAGCGCGGACCGAAAGCTCGCGGCGAAACTTCGCAGGGGAGAGATCTCGGCCGTGGACCCGCAGCCTTACCGCTTCCCTGACCAGGGCAGTCAACAGATGAAGCGCCGCCCCGTCGTGATCGGGGCCGGTCCCGCGGGACTTTTCTGCGCGCTTATGCTGGCGGAGCACGGTTACAGGCCGCTCCTTCTCGAGCGGGGCCGCCGCGTCGAGGACAGAAAGCGGGATATCGAGAAATACTGGGAGACGGGGCTTCTTGACCCGGCGTCCAATGTGCAGTTCGGGGAGGGCGGAGCCGGCACATTCTCCGACGGAAAGCTCAACACCCAGATCAACGACAAGACCGGGAGGAGCGGCGAGGTGCTGCGCATCTTCGCCGAGGCGGGGGCGCCCGAAGATATCCTCTACGAGAGCAAGCCCCATATCGGGACCGATAAACTCAGCGAGGTCATTCCCGCCATCCGGGAGAGGATCATCGCCGCCGGCGGCGAGGTGCGCTTTGAGGCGCAGGTGACAGATCTTGAGATCATCGGCGGAGCGGTAAAGGCTGTTTTCCTTGCGGACGGCAGCAAAATAGAGACGGATACGGTGGTCCTCGCTCCGGGGCACAGCGCAAGGGATACCATGCAGTCCCTGTTCGACAGAGGGATTCCCATGGAGCAGAAAGCTTTCGCGGTGGGACTTCGCGTCTCCCATCCCCAGAGCCTGATCGACAGGTCCCAGTACGGAGTGTGGGAGAAAGAGGAGATGGACAGGCTGGGCCTCTCCGCGGCAAATTACAAGCTGACCGCAAAGGCTTCTTCCGGCAGAGGGGTCTATTCGTTCTGCATGTGTCCGGGCGGATACATCGTGGACGCCTCCTCAGAACCCGGCAGGATCGCCGTAAACGGCATGAGTGAGCACGCAAGAGACAGCGGGCGCGCCAACAGCGCGATCGTCTGCACGGTGGGACCGGAGGAGTTCGGCGGAAGCGATCCGCTGCAGGGAATGGTCTTCCAGCGTCAGCTGGAGGAAAAGGCCTTCCGCCTCGGAAAAGGCGCCGTCCCGGTGCAGCGGTATCAAAAGCTCAAAGAGCGCTTTGAGAGGGATGCGAAGGATCCGGAAAATGGCATGAGCCTTCCGGAAACTGACCCCGAGACGGCCGACGACTATCTGCAGACCGCGGACCTGTGCATCCGCGGAAAGTGGAGGGAAGCAGATCTGAGCGGCCTTCTTCCGCCTTCGCTGACGGCCGATTTTCTAGAGGGCATGGAATATTTTGAAAGAAAGATCGAAGGATTTGCAGGGCCCGAGGCGGTCTGCGCGGGACTCGAGAGCAGGACTTCTTCCCCGGTGAGGATCCCGAGAGGGGAGGACCTGCAGGCGGAGGTGAAAGGGCTGTATCCCTGCGGGGAAGGAGCCGGATACGCGGGCGGGATCATGTCGGCCGCGATGGACGGGATCCGAGTGGCGGAGGCCATCCGAAAGCGGTTCCGGGAGCCGCAGGACAGCACATCTACTATGTGAAAGTATGTGAAAGTATGTGAAAGGAGAGGACGATCATGAGTTTGGTTACAGATCTTTGTAAAGCGGCGGCGGCAGTCAAATATGAAGTGCAAAAGCTCGATACTCAGAAGAAGAACGAGGCGCTTCTGACGGCGGCCGACCGGCTCGTGCAGAGGCGGGCGGACATCCTTGCGGCCAATGAAAAGGATATAGAAGCGGGCAGGGCGGCCGGCATGTCCGAGGCGCTGATCGACAGGCTGACGCTGACGGAGAGCAGGATCGAGCAGATCGCGGAGGGACTTCGCCAGGTGGCGCAGCTCCCGGATCCGGTGGGCGAAGTCATGGAAGAATTCGTAAGGCCGAACGGCATGAAGATCCGCAAGATCCGCGTTCCCATGGGCGTCATCGGCGTGATCTACGAGTCCCGCCCCAACGTGACGGCGGACGCCTTCGCGCTCTGCTTCAAAGCGGGCAGCGCCGTGATCTTAAAGGGCGGAAGTGACGCCATTAACTCCAACATCGCGATCACGCAGGTCCTGCGCGATTCCCTTGAGGCGTGCGGGATCACTCCGGACGCCGTGCAGCTGGTCGCTACTACGGACAGAGCGGCTACCAGGGAGCTCATGACCATGCGGCAGTATATTGATGTCCTGATTCCCAGAGGCGGGGCGGGCCTGATCCGCGCCGTGGTGGAAGGCAGCAAGATCCCGGTCATTGAGACCGGAACCGGCAACTGCCACATCTATGTGGACAAGGACGCCGACCTGGAGATGGCGATGAAGATTCTGGTCAATGCAAAGACACAGAGAATCGGCGTCTGCAACGCCGCGGAATCCCTTGTGGTCCACAGGGCGGTCCTCGATGAGTTCCTTCCCATGCTGGCAAAGACGATGGAAGAGTACGGAGTCACCCTTCGGGCGGACGAGGACTCCCGCTCCATGCTGCCTCTGGCAGAAGCTGCCACAGAGGAGGATTTCGGCAAAGAATATCTGGCGCTCATGCTGTCGGTCAAGACGGTGGACTCCGTGGAAGAGGCCATCGAGCACATCAACCGCTATCACACAGGGCATTCCGACTGCATCGTGACAAAAAACAGAGAGGCGGCGGAGAAGTTCCTCCGGGAGATCGATTCCGCCTGTGTCTATGTCAATGTCTCCACGAGGTTCACGGACGGATTTGAGTTCGGCTTCGGCGCGGAGATCGGGATCAGCACCCAGAAGCTGCAGGCCAGAGGACCCATGGGGCTCAGAGAGATCACATCGTACAAGTACCAGATCACCGGAGACGGCCAGATCAGAGGCTGAGCGAAGGCGTTGCGTTAAGGCACAAAAAAACAGCTCCGCGGACCCGGCAGCGGGTCGGCGGAGCTTTTTGCTTTGTCATCGTTTCGGCCTGTTCACTCGTCCCAGCCTTCGTAGAGGCGGACAATGACGCCGATGGTGCGGATATGCTCATTCTCCTTCACGGGGATATCGTCGTAGTCGGATACGGGAGGCATATCGAGCGTCTCGAGAAGTTCTGTCTGGATCCAGTCCCGGCACTCGGCGATAGCGTCATTGATGCAGTCGTCAAGCGTATCGCCCTTGGCGGTGCACATGGTAAGATCCGGAAAATAGGCGGTGTATTTGCCGTCTTCATGTCTGTGAAAAACGGCGGGATATCGAAAAGTCATAGCTGTACCTCACTTGTGATCATTTTTGCAAAATGCCTGCTTCATTTACTCTACTCCATTATATCTCATTTTTCAAATGCTTAATAAACGGATAATGTGTTACTATATATTATCAGGGGATTTTTCAAGGCTCGCAGAGCGAGCCGCCGCGCCGCGTGCGGACTGCCCGAAGGGCAGCATCTTCCTTACCGCACGCGTGTGCATTTAAAATACAGTATACAGAGGTGGTTCATGGATAAAGTTATTTTGCAGATTATCGGAAACAGGATCATACAGACAGGAGCGGTCGCGTGGGTCCTGTCACAGGTCATAAAGACCGTCATACATCTGATCCTGAATAAAAAGATCGTATGGGAGCGCCTTGTGGGGGACGGAGGAATGCCCAGCAGCCACTCTGCCACGGTCACTTCCGTGGCTGTCGCGACCGGATTTACGGCCGGGTGGGACTCGCCGGTCTTTGCCGTCGCCGTCTTTCTGGCGATCATCGTCATGCATGACGCCAGGGGCGTTCGAAGAGAGACCGGCAAGCAGGCCGTAGTGATCAACAATATGCTCGAGTTTTTCGAGAAGATGGGCGCCGGGGATATGACGCCGGAGCAGACGCTCAAGGAGTTTGTGGGACATTCTCCCTTGCAGGTCGCAGTCGGCGCGGTCCTTGGGTTTGTAGTTGCCATAGCGATGAACCTCTGAGGAAGAACATCTGATAAGGAAAACACTTAATAAAGAGAACATCTGACAGAAAGAACAGGTAGAAGAGATGATCCAGGATATTGCCCCGCACAGAATGGACAATCAGTACAGACCGGGCGCCGCCCCGCATAAGGACAGTCCGATCCTTATTTTTACGGGCAGCAGGGTGGAAAATGTTTTGGCGCACGTGTCGGAGGGACACATGCGTTTTCCTCTCTGCGGGGAGATGCCGGAGGGTGTCACTTATACATACCTGTTTTCGATCGATGAGACCGGCTATTTTATGGGAACGGTCAGCGAGGAAGCGGCGAACAGGCTTCCCGGGGACCTGCAGGAGATCCGGCTAAGAGACCTCCGGCCGCATTATTATCTGGGAGAAGAGAACCGGCACCTGATCTTCGCGGCCTACACGGCCATGCAGCTGGCCGGATGGTACAGGGACAACCGCTATTGCGGGACCTGCGCGCATATGACCGCGCCTTCAAAAACGGAGAGAGCGCTCGTCTGCCCCGGATGCGGCCGCACGATCTATCCCCGCATTCTTCCCGCCGTCATCATCGGAGTGACGGACGGCGACCGAATCCTGATGACCAAGTACGCCGGGCGCGGGATCCCTTTTTATGCGCTGGTGGCCGGTTTTAACGAGGTCGGGGAGACGCTGGAAGAGACCGTCGCCCGCGAAGTGATGGAAGAAGTGGGCCTGAAGGTAAAAAATATCCGCTATTATAAATCGCAGCCCTGGGGAATCGTAGACGACCTTCTGGCGGGGTTCTACTGCGATGTGGACGGAAGCACGCAGATCACGCTGGACACCTATGAACTCAAGGAAGCGGTCTGGGTTAACAGAAAAGACGTGGAAGGACAGCCGCAGGACCTCAGTCTCACAAACGAGATGATGATCATGTTCCGCGACGGCAGAGAACCCGTCGGCTATCTTTACCGCGATGATTTCGAAGCGAGCCGGAACGCGGACCGGAATGAACTGACATGAGAGCGATGAATTTATATCTTCTGACCAGGGCAGAAGAGGAGAAAGATTTTTCCCTGCTTGCCGCGGAACTCTCGGGAGAGAGAAAGCACAAAGAATACAGCCGTCATGAAGTGCAGTCGCTCTGCTCCCTTGTAGAAGGACTCATTCCCTGCCTGCGGGAAAGATCCGGTCCCGACGGCGGATGGATTTCCTGCCTGGACGGCTTCTATCTCTCCTATACGATCGCCCATATCTCCAAAGAGTTTGACCTGCTCAAGATCTCGGAAGACGGAAAATGCGTTCTCAACATAGAGCTTAAGAGCGAGGCGATCGAGGAGGACAGGATCAGCAAACAGCTGAGCCAGAACAGATATTATCTCACGCATATTTCCACGGCCATCTATTCCTATACCTATGTCATGGAGACGAATACTCTCTACAATCTCAATGAAAAGGGATATATGCGCGCCTGCGATATGGAAGAACTGGCGGAACTGCTCTTAAGGCCGGTTTTCGAGCGCTTTGTGGAGAAGGATCTGGAGCAGCTCTTCAAGGCGTCGGACTACCTGATCTCGCCGGTGGACGCTCCCTCCAAATTCCTGCAGGGAAGCTATTTCCTCACCAATCAGCAGTTTGAATTCAAAAAGAAGATCCTGGACCTGCTCCGGGAGGAAGAAAGGGACAGGCCTCCCCTGATCGCGGTATCCGGGAGTGCCGGAACAGGCAAAACGCTGCTTTTGTTCGACCTTGCGCTGGAGCTGTCCAAAAAGAAGAAAGTACTGATCCTTCTGGGAGGAAAACTGCAGGACGGACACAGGATCCTCGATGAGCGCCTCAAGAAAGTGTGGATCCGCAGAGCGGAGGAGGACTACAGCGACCAGGAATGGTCCTGTATTCTGGCGGATGAAGCCAACCGGATGTCGGCGGAATCCCTGGAGCGGCTGCTGGACTACGCGGAGTCGAAAGGAACTCCCTGCATTCTGGCTTTTGACCCGCGGCGCGTGACGCAGCCGGAGGATAAAGACAATGAGATCCGCCGCAGGATCAGGGAATACAAGCCGCTGATACTGTCGTTTACCGGCAATATCAGGATCAACCGGCCCATTTACGCGTTCCTGCGAGGCCTGTTCAACAGAAAGGAGAACACCGCGTCGGCGGACCTGAGCTGCATCGACGTTCTCTATGCCGGGGACAGGGAATCGGCCGGCTGTATTCTGGACTACTACGCGGAAAAAGGATACCACAGGATCCTGCTTCCCGGAGGGGTCGGCGAAAAGAGAGAAGGACTGGGGGAAGATGACATCGTCGGCCTTGAGATCGAAAAGGTGGCGGTCGTATTAGATGACAGGTTTTATTATGACGAGGAGCAGCACCTCAAGGCGCGGGGAGATTCGGGAGAAGAAGCTCTGACGCTTCTGTACGAGGGAATCTCCAGGACCCGGGAGATGCTGTGCGTGGTCGTCATGGGGAGCGAGGAACTGCTGTCGGAGATCATGGAGATCAAAAACCGGTGACTGACAAGTTTAGACATGGAGTATATATTGCATAAAAGAGAGAAAAAGCGGGGATTTGAGAGTTCCCTGTCCCTCATTGCCTACTTTCTGAGAGGGAGCGCAGGGTTCTTCCTGCTGAGCATGGCCTTTGCCGCGCTCGTGTCCTTTCTGGACATGGTCCTGCCGGCAATGATCAGTTTTACCGTAGATAGTGTGATCGCAGACAAGGCGCCGGATCTTCCGGCGTCTCTTTTGGCGTGTCTTGACGCAATTGGAGGGATCGGGCGCCTGCGCGCTAATCCTGTCCTCATCGCTGCCGCCGTTATGGCCGTCGCTTTTATGGCCGCGTGCTTTCGCTTCCTCTTTCGCTATTTTAACGAGGTCGCGGCGGAGAGATTCGTAAAGCGGATGCGGGACGAGATCTATGCCAAAATATTGCGGCTTCCCTATTCCTGGTACGGCGCCAACAGCACGGGAGACATCATACAGAGATGCACCTCCGACGTGGAGACCATAAAGGTGTTTGTCTCCGAACAGCTGACGTCCCTGATCCGGGTCATCATTCTGATCATTCTGGCGATCTATTTCATGGCCGGGATCGACACAAAGATGACGGCGGCCGCGGCGGTCTTCATACCGGTCGTGATCGGCTACTCCCTGTTCTTCTACGCCAGGATCGGCGACGCCTTTGAAAAGGCGGACGAAGAGGAGAGCCGTCTGTCGGCGATCGCGCAGGAGAACCTGACCGGAGTCAGGGTCGTGCGCGCTTTCGGAAGAGAGCAGTATGAGAGGGACAGATTTGAAAAGCAGAACGAATACTACACGGGATTCTGGATCCGCCTGATCATTATTCTCACCCACAACTGGGTCACCGGAGATATCATGACGGGACTGCAGTATCTTCTCGTAAATGTCATGGGAGCGGTCTTTTGCGTGAGGGGAACCCTGACAGCCGGCCAGTTCATCGCCTTTGTCTCCTATAACAGCCTGCTGATCTGGCCCGTCCGTTCTCTGGGACGCGTCATCTCGGAGATGAGCAAAGCAGGGATTTCGGTGGAAAGGCTCCGCTATATCATGAACTCGGAAGAGGAGAAAGAGCCGGAAGAGATGCTGACGCCTCCCATGGACGCGGATATTTCCTTCGAACACGTCTCTTTCCACTATGAGGGAGATGAGAAGAACGCGCTGTCCGATGTGACGTTCACGGCAAAAGCCGGCACGACCGTAGGGATCCTTGGCGGGACGGGATCGGGCAAGTCGACGCTCATGTATCTTCTCGAAAAGCTGTATCCGCTGGGAGAGGGGCAGGGCCGGATCCTTGTCGGCGACACAGACCTTGCGAAGATCAGCACTTCTTATGTGCGCTCTCAGATCGGCATGGTCCTGCAGGAGCCGCACCTGTTCTCGCGCTCCATCGCGGAGAACATCGCGATCACTTCCGACGAGCTCGGGGAAGAAGAGGTGCGCCGGGCGAGCACGGCGGCAGACCTCACGGAGACGGTGGACAGGTTCCCTTCGGGTTTCGACACTTTTGTCGGCGAGCGCGGCGTCACTCTCTCCGGCGGCCAAAAGCAGAGGACTGCCATTGCCCAGATGCTGATCAGAAAGTGCCCTGTCATGATCTTCGACGACTCCCTCTCGGCAGTGGACTCCGAGACAGACGCCCGCATCCGGGCAGCCCTCCTGCGGGAGACCGCCGGCGCGACGGTCTTTCTGATCTCTCACAGGATCACCACGATCATGGACGCGGACCAGATCATCGTCATGGAGAGAGGGCGCATAACACAGAAGGGAACCCACGAGGAGCTGAGGGCGGTGCCCGGCTTATACAGGGAGATCTGCGACCTGCAGCTCCCCGGCGGTCAGCGAAAAGAGAGAAAGGGGGAGGGCAATGAATAAAGAAAACAAAAAATCCTCCCTGCCTTTTTTCGGGCTTCCCAGACTCCTCCCGCTTTTGAAGCCGTATCGGGTCAGGATGATCCGAATGATCGCGCTGGGGCTGGTCTGCAGCGTGATCGACGTGTGCTATCCGCTATTCAACCGCTACGCGCTGGATCACTTCGCGGCGGAGGGCACCCTGGAAGGGCTTCCCGCCTTTATCCTGCTGTATCTGGCAGTTCTGGCGGTCCAGTCCCTGATCAACAATAAGTCGATGAAAGACGCCGGGATCGTGGAGATGCACGTGGACAGGGATCTGAGAAATCTAGCCTTCTCGCACCTGCAGACGCTGTCCTTTTCCTATTTCAACAGGAACAGTGTGGGCTATATTCACGCCAGGGTGATGAGTGACACCGGCAAGATCGGAGAGATGGTCTCCTGGAGAATGATGGACTGCATCTGGAACGGCTCCTACATACTGTTCGCGGTGGCCGTCATGCTCTTTACCGAGCCCGTACTCGCGGCCCGGATGATCGCCCTGCTGGCGGTCTGCACCCTGGTGGTCAGTATCTTCCAGAAGAAACTGATCGCCATTAACCGAAGGATCCGCGAGATCAACTCCAGGATCACGGGAAACTTCAACGAGGGGATCACAGGGGCCAGGTCGGTGAAAATTCTCGGCATCGAGGAAATCATGCAGAAAGAGTTTGAGTCCGACACGGAGAAGATGCGCGCCCAGTCCGTCCGGGCCATAAAGCACTCGGCGATGCTCATCAGCACAGTCACGCTGATGTCCTCCTTCGCCCTGGCGCTGGTCCTGTGGCAGGGCGGCATGATGACACGAGCCGGCCTCATGAAGATCGGAACGCTGTCCGTCTTCCTCTCTTATGCGGTCGGCATGATGGAACCTCTGCAGTTCATCATCCAGAATGTATCCGCTTTTATAGGGATCCAAGCCAACATCGAGCGATTTACGGATCTTCTGGCGGAGCCTTCCGATGTGACGGACACCCCTGAGGTCATCGCGCGCTACGGAGACGGTTTCCATCCCCGCTATGAAAACTGGGAAGAGATCAAGGGAGACGTTGAATTTGAAGACGTGACGTTCCGCTATCCGGACGGGGAAGAAAATGTGTTGGAGCATTTCAGCCTGAAGGTGCACAGTGGGCAAAACATTGCCATCGTGGGAGAGACGGGAGCCGGGAAATCCACCCTGGTCAACCTGGTGTGCCGCTTCTATGAGCCCACGGAAGGGAGGATCCTGATCGACGGAAGGGACTGCAGGGAGCGGTCCCAGCTGTGGCTTCACAGGAACCTGGGCTATGTGCTGCAGACGCCTTATCTCTTTTCGGGAACGGTGCGGGATAATCTGAGATACGGAAAGCCGGAGGCGACGGACGAACAGATCATGGAAGCGCTCAGAATGGTCAGCGCGGAAAGAATCGTGGCGCGCATGGGCGGCCTTGACAGCGATGTGGGGGAGGGCGGCAGCGGCCTCTCCACCGGAGAAAAGCAGCTTCTCTCTTTTGCCAGGGCTCTGCTTGCGGACCCCAGGCTCCTGATCCTGGACGAGGCCACTTCCTCCATCGACACCCTGACGGAAATGGCAATACAGAAAGCCATCTCCGTGGTTACCAGGAACAGGACTTCCTTCGTGATCGCGCACAGACTCTCGACGATCGTCAGCGCGGACCTGATCCTGGTGGTCAGAGACGGAAAAATAGCGGAGAGAGGGACGCACAGCGAACTGATGGCCAGAAAAGGATATTACTATTCGCTGTACACGATGCAGTATTTGAAGGAGATACCTGCACTGTAGTTTCTCACTCCGGGCGCAGCTGCAGCGCTTTCTCGCGCAGAGGCGGCAGCAGAAGATCCGGCACATACAGATGGCCGTATCCGGTGCCGAGATCGAGGTTTTTCTTGTTTTCGCCGTGGAAATCGCTCCCTCCGCTGGGAAGAAGATCGTAATCCTTTGCGATCTTCATAAGCGCCTCCGTGTCGGCGGGCTTGTAGGAAGAATAGTAGACCTCGATTCCGACCAGTCCCTTCTCCTTCAGGGAAGAGACAAGGACACGCAGCCCCCGGTCTCCCAGTTTGTACTGCAGGGGATGCGCCAGGACCGGAACGCTGCCAAAAGAGAGAAGGTAGCGGACGGCGTCGGCGGGCGTGATTTTGTCCCTGGGCACATAGTAGGGGCAGTCGTCCCCGATCAGGCTGCGGAAGGCTTCGTTTATGGAAGAGATCATCCCCTGACTCAGCAGGTAGCGCGCGAAATGGGGGCGCGTCAGGACGGTGTCGGGAAAGGCTTTCTCCAGGTCCTCATAGGAAACCGGATATCCGCCTTCGGTCAGGAGACGGCACATTTTCTTATTGCGGTAGATCCTGGAGTGGGAATACTCCTCAAGCCTCTCCACGAACTTCTTGTCCCGGTAGTTCGCGAAAAGACCGACGACGTGAACGCTCGTCCCGTTGTATTCGGTGGAGAGCTCCACGCCCGGGATCACTTCCGGCACGGAGCCGGGATCGGGGAGAGAACCGCTGCCGGACTCGCTTTCCCGCCGCAGCCGGGCGGCAGCCTGCACGGCCTCTTCAACGCCGTCTACCGTGTCGTGATCCGTGAGCGCGATCGCGGAAAGACCTTTGCGCGCCGCATAGCGCACAAGCTGTGTCGGCGTATAAGTGCCGTCCGATTTAGTGGAATGTGTGTGAAGATCGATTGGATGCATGGACAGGTTCCTCCGTATGTTGAAAGGCATGTGAAAAGAGGGATTCTCCTTCAGA
Source organism: Lachnospiraceae bacterium (assembly GCA_045546175.1). Classification (GTDB taxonomy): domain Bacteria; phylum Bacillota; class Clostridia; order Lachnospirales; family Lachnospiraceae; genus CAG-791. The sequence continues at coordinate 33,968 of JAZQCI010000022.1, forward strand.
TAAATGACAGCCGGCCGTTTTTAGTAAAACGGCCGGCTGAAATTTTATCTGCCGGTATGTCAGTTGCTGTCCTCTTCGCGGACTGCCTCGTAGACAGTTCTCTTTCTGGCCTCGGCATTGTTCTCAAGATAATCGTCGTAGGTCGTGATCTTATCAATGATGCTGCCGTCGGGCAGGATCTCGATGATTCGGTTCGCGGTTGTCTGAACAACCTGGTGGTCGCGGCAGGCGATCAGCTCTACGCCGGGGAACTTGATCATGCCTTCATTGAGCGCGGAGATGGACTCCATGTCCAGGTGGTTAGTGGGCTCGTCAAAGATCAGGCAGTTGGCGCCGCTGATCATCATCTTGGAGAGCTGGCAGCGGACCTTTTCTCCTCCGGAGAGGACTCCGATCTTCTTTACGCCGTCATCTCCGGCAAAGAGCATTCTTCCAAGGAACCCTCGGACATAAGTGACGTCCTTGATGGGAGAGTAGCCGGTCAGCCATTCGGTGATGGTCAGATCGCCCCTGAACTCCTTCGAGTTGTCTTTCTCGAAGTAAGCCTGGGATGTGGTGACGCCCCATTTGTAAGTTCCCTCGTCAGGCTCCATTTTTCCCATCAGGATCTCAAACAGCGTTGTCTTGGCCAGCTCCTGGCTTCCGACAAAGGCAATCTTATCGTCGTGGCCGACGACAAAGGACACATTGTCCAGAACCTTCACGCCGTTGATGGTCTTGCTGATTCCGCTGACCGTGAGCACTTCGTTTCCGATCTCTCTGTCGGGGCGGAAATCGATGTAAGGATATTTGCGGCTGGAGGGCTTGATCTCATCGAGCTGGATCTTCTCAAGAGCGCGCTTGCGGCTCGTCGCCTGCTTGGACTTGGAAGCGTTCGCGGA
>JAZQCI010000023.1:0-41470 GCA_045546175.1 Lachnospiraceae bacterium
TGCTGAAGAAGTGCCGCAGGAGGGTACTCTGGCGGCACCAGATCGTTAGAATGGGGTGAAGGCGTTCGTAATGCTGAAGAAGTGCCGCAGGAGGGTACTCTGGCGGCACCAGATCGTTAGAATGGGGTGAAGGCGTTCGTAATGCTGAAGAAGTGCCGCAGGAGGGTACTCCGGCGGCACCAGATCGTTAGAAAGGCTTGAAATCTTTCAAAATGCTGAAGAAGTGCCGCAGGAGGGTACTCCAGCGGCACTAGATCGTTAGAAAGGGATGAAGGCCTTCGAAATGCTGAAATAGTGCCGCAGGAGGGTACTCCGGCGGCACCAGATCGTTAGAAAGTGTTGAAATCTTTCAAAATGCTGAAGAAGTGCCGCAGGAGGGTACTCCAGCGGCACTAGATCGTTAGAAAGGCTTGAAATCTTTCGAAATGCTGAAATAGTGCCGCAGGAGGGTACTCCGGCGGCACTAGATCGTCACATCTGACCGGCACTACACCTTCCCCCCGGCCAACCTTCGCCCCGGCCAACCTTCGCCCCGGCCAACCATCACTCCAACCATAATTACGACATTCTGACGGCAGAATGGCTGCGGAGGGCGCTCCGCAGCCATTCCCGCCATCCCTACACCACCACCCCGGCTCACCGCCCACCTTTCAACTCACAGTAGCCCCCTCTCGTTAACACTTGCGCAAAATTCCCACATCATTTAATATGAATCATAGTGCATTTTTGTCGGCGAATCCTTTTGGCGATTCCCGGCAGTAGTTACATTCACAGAAAGAAAGAGTGATCGCAGAATGTTTGGAGATCTGTTTGACAGTAATAACAGAAAGAAGAAAAGAGACAACCTTGAGCGCTACGACGACAAGAGGCGCGGGGACAACAATAGAGGCGGCAGCGGTGGCGGCGGAAACGGAGAAGGCGACGACGACCGCGGGCGCGGCAGCAAGGGGCCCAATCGCCAGAACCTGATGATCATGCTGCTGGCGACGGTGATCGCGCTGGTCGTGATCAGCTATGTGATGAACATGGGCTCGGAGAGCGCCACGAGGATCAGCTACAATGAGTTTGTGCAGCTGGTCAACGACGGCAAGGTCGAGGAAGTCAACGTCCGCTCGGATCGATTGGAGATCAAGCTCAAGGATTCGGACGCCATCCGCTATACGTCCATATCGGAGGAGGAAACGGACCTGACCAAGCGTCTGCTGGACGCCGGGGTGACCGTAAACGGCTATATTCCCGATAGTTCGGGGATGATCATCTCATTCCTGCTCTCGTATGTCCTTCCCATCGCCTTCTTGTGGGTGATCATGGGCTTCATATTCCGAAGGGCCGGCAGCGGCGGCCTCGTGGGCAGTGTCGGCAAGAGCACGGCCAAGGAATATGTGCAGAAGGACACCGGCATCACGTTTGCGGACGTCGCAGGTGAGGACGAAGCCAAGGAATCTCTGCAGGAAGTGGTAGATTTCCTGCACAATCCCGGCAAATATGTGAAGATCGGCGCCAAGCTTCCCAAGGGAGCCCTGCTCGTGGGCCCTCCCGGAACGGGCAAAACATTGCTCGCCAAGGCCGTCGCAGGAGAGGCACATGTTCCGTTCTTCTCGTTGACCGGCTCCGACTTTATTGAATTGTATGTAGGTGTAGGTGCATCCCGTGTCCGCGACCTGTTCAAGGAAGCCAACAAGAATGCGCCCTGCATCATCTTTATCGACGAGATCGACGCCATCGGCCGCAGCCGTGACTCCAAGTACGGCGGAGGCAATGAGGAGCGCGAACAGACGCTGAACCAGCTGCTCTCCGAGATGGACGGCTTTGAGCCCGCCAAGGGAATCCTTGTCCTGGGCGCGACCAACAGACCCGAGATCCTGGACAAGGCGCTTCTGCGCCCCGGTCGTTTTGACAGGCGGATCATCGTGGACAGGCCGGACCTGAAGGGGCGTGTCGCTATTTTGAAAGTGCATGCCAAGGACGTCAAGATGGACGAGTCCGTGGACCTGGAGGAGATCGCGCTGGCGACGAGCGGAGCCGTGGGCTCTGATCTGGCCAACATGATCAATGAGGCCGCCATCAACGCGGTCAAGCACAAGCGCAAATATGTCAATCAGCAGGATCTCTTCGAGGCAGTGGAGCAGGTCCTGGTCGGCAAGGAGAAGAAGGACCGCGTCATGAGCCAGAAAGAGCGGCGCATCGTGTCCTATCACGAGGTCGGCCATGCGCTGATCAGCGCCGTGCAGAAGAATTCCGAGCCGGTGCAGAAGATCACCATCGTTCCCAGGACCATGGGAGCGCTGGGCTATGTCATGCAGGTGCCTGAGGAGGAGAAATACCTCAATACGAAAGCGGAGCTGCACGACATGATCGTCGGCCTTCTGGGAGGCCGCGCGGCGGAGGAACTCAAATTTGAGACCGTCACGACGGGTGCTTCCAATGATATTGAGCGCGCGACGGCCATCGCCCGCAATATGGTCACGCAGTACGGTATGAGCAAGCGCTTCGGTCTCATGGGGCTCGCCACCGTGGAGAGCAGGTACCTCGAAGGCAGAGCGGTGCTCAACTGCAGTGATGTCACGGCGGCAGCCGTGGACGAAGAAGTCCGCCAGATCATGGAGGATTGCTACAACGAAGCCAAGGCCATTCTCTCCGAGAATATGGACGCTATGGATATGATCGCCGAGCATCTGATCCGCGAGGAGACGATCACCGGCAAGGATTTCATGTGCCTTTACAGACAGGCCAAGGGCATTCCGGAGCCTGAGAAGGACAGCACGGAGGCAAAGATCGAGGCGGAGAGAAAAGCGATCGCGGAGATCGAGTCGACGCCCGCACCGGAGCCGGCTCCCGCAGCATCTGCGCCCGAAGAGGCGACAGCCTCTGCAGAGCCCGCGTCTGAAGAGACGACAGCGCCCGCACAGGATTCCGATGAAGAGTCCGGAGAAGACGGGACTGAAGAAGACGAATCCGAAGAGCAGCCGGAGGAAAAAGGCCCCAGAGGGCAGTTCTCGAATGTGCCCAGGGAGGATGTGGACCGGTTTTTCAAGAAATGATAATACAGGACGGCGGCCCGCCGCGCGAATTCAGGCGGGAAAGTCCGCGCCACGGACATGCGCGCAGCGGCCGCCGCGCCGCGAGGGGCCCGCACAGCGGGTCTCCGATATGTGAATTATGTTCGATGTACAGGAAGAACTGAAGAAATTGCCGCCCAAACCGGGCGTCTATATCATGCACGATGAGCGGGATGCGATTATCTACGTGGGAAAGGCCGTGAACCTCCACAATCGCGTCCGCTCTTATTTTCGTAAGATTGTCGGGAGAGGTCCGCAGATCGACCAGATGGTCAGGCAGATCGCCCGATTTGAGTATATTGTGACGGACTCGGAGCTGGAGGCGCTGATCCTTGAGAATAATTTGATCAAGGAGCACCGGCCCAAGTACAACACGATGCTCAAGGACGACAAGACCTACCCCTATATCAAGGTGACGGTGGGAGAACCCTATCCGAGGATCCTCTTTGCCAGGCGGCAGCTCAAGGATAAGGCGCGCTATTTTGGCCCCTATATGAGCGCGCAGGCGGTAAAGAGCACCATAGAACTGCTCAACCGGATGTACGGTCTCAGGGACTGCGCGAGAGTCCTGCCAAGAGATTTCGGCAAGGAGAGGCCCTGCCTGAACCTCCACATGGAGCGGTGCTGCGCACCGTGCACGGGAAATGTGTCGGAGGAGGACTACAGGAAGCGCGTGGACATGGCGCTGGAGTTTCTCTCCGGGCACTATGATCCCATCATCAAGGACCTGACGGCGAAGATGGCGCAGGCGTCGGAGGCCATGGAATTTGAGAAGGCGATCCGGTACAGGGACCTCTTAAAAGATGTGCAGCAGGTGGCCCAGAAGCAGAAGATGTCGGAAAGTCTGGGCGAGAACAGGGATATCCTGGGAATCGCCGTGGACAACTCCAGTCCCGACTCGGACGGCGTCGTGCAGACCTTCTTTCTGCGGGACGGCAAGCTGATCGGCCGCGAGCACTTCTACATGACCCATGTGGCCGGCAGGAAGAAGTCGGATATTCTGTCCGAATTCATCAAGCAGTTTTACGGGGGCACGCCCTCGATCCCCAAAGAGATCTTTCTCCCCTGTGAACTGGAGGACAAAGAGCTTATCGAGCAGTGGCTTTCAGCGATCAAGGGCAGCAAGGTCGTCTTAAAAGTGCCGCAAAAAGGCAGCAAGGAGAAGCTGGTCGAGCTGGCCAACACCAACGCGGGGCTTGTCTTGGACAAGGACCGCGAGCGGCTCAAGCGCGAAGAGGGCAGGACCATCGGCGCCGTGCACGAGATCGAGCAGCTCCTGGGCCTGAAAAGGGCCAGCCGCATGGAGGCCTATGATATCTCGAATATCAGCGGCTTTGCCAACGTGGGATCAATGGTCGTATATGAGAAGGGAAAGCCCAAGCGCAGCGACTACCGCAAATTCCGGATCAAAACAGTGTCCGGCCCCAACGACTACGCCTGCATGAAGGAAGTGCTGACCAGGCGCTTCCGGCACGGAATGGACGAGCAGAAGGAGCTGGACCGGGCGAAGATCGACAAGGAATTCGGCAGTTTTACCAAATTCCCCGACCTTCTGATGATGGACGGCGGCAGAGGGCAGGTAAATATCGCCCTGCAGGTGCTGGGAGAACTGGGCCTCACCATTCCGGTATGCGGAATGGTGAAGGATGATCACCACAGGACCAGAGGTTTGTATTACAATAATATTGAGATCCCGATCGACCGCTCCAGCGAGGCCTTCAAGCTGATCACCAGAATTCAGGACGAGGCGCACAGGTTCGCCATCGAGTATCACCGCTCGCTCAGGAGCAAGGCGCAGACCACCTCCTCCCTGGAGGAGATCCCGGGAATCGGTCCCGCGAGAAAGAAAGCTCTGATGCGTGAGTTCAGCTCCATCGAGGAGATCGCGGAGGCGGACGTCGAGAGGCTGGCGCAGGTGCCCGAGATCACGATGGGGGCGGCAGAGGAGATCTATCGATATTTTCACAAAAAAGCGGGGGAGTCTGCGGACGCGCCGCAGACACGGAAACCCGACGGGACGAAGCAAAGCCTTCGGAGAATACTATAAAGACCTGGGACAGGGAGGTAAGCATGGGAACTGTTCGTTTAAATGAGGTGATCACGAAGATGAACCTCGAGAATCTGACGCCGCAGATCGATGTCACGAAGATCAAGATCCGACAGCCGGACATCAACAGGCCGGCCGTGCAGATGACGGGATATTTTGAGCATTTTGCGGCGGGAAGGATCCAGATCATCGGCCTGGTGGAGTATTCCTACATGCAGCAGATGACGCAGGAGCAGAAGGACAGGATCTACAAAAAATTCCTGTCGCTGGATATCCCGTGCGTCGTGTTCTGCAGAGAGCTGGAGCCCGACGAACTCTTCATGAAGTACGCGCTTGAGAACGGCGTGGCGCTTCTGATGACCAAGAACGCCACCTCCAATTTCATGGGCGAGATCATCCGCTGGCTGAATGTGAGGCTGGCGCCCTGCATCACGATCCACGGCGTCCTGATCGACGTCTACGGCGTAGGCGTCCTGATTACCGGCGAGAGCGGCATCGGCAAATCCGAGATGGCGCTGGAACTGATCAAGAGAGGCCACAGACTGGTCTCCGACGACGTGGTGGAAATCCGCAAGGTGAGCGAGGACACGCTGATCGGAACGGCGCCCAAGATTACCAAGCACCTGATCGAGCTGCGAGGAATCGGCATTATTGACGTAAAGACTCTGTTCGGCGTATCGAGCGTCCGCAACAGTCAAAATATTGACCTGGTCATTGAACTGGAGGAGTGGAGCAAGGAGAAGGACTTCGACCGCCTGGGACTCGAGGAGCACTACATCGAGTATCTCGGCAACCGCGTGGTCTGCCATAAGATCCCGATCCGCCCAGGACGCAACCTGGCGATCATCTGCGAGGCGGCCGCAGTCAACCACAGGCAGAAGCTCATGGGCTACAACGCGGCCCAGGAGCTCTACAAGCGCGTCCAGGCCAATCTGATGGGCGGAAACAGAGATGATGAGGACGATTAAGTGATTACAGAAGAATTAGTTAAAGAGCTTGAGAATATCGTCTCTCAGGAGAGAGTGATGAAGGGCGAGCTTCTGGCGGGCCACTGTTCTTTCCGAACGGGAGGACCGGCGGACCTGTTCCTGCAGGTCTGCAGCGAAGACGAGCTGACAGGGGTACTGGACCTGCTCAGGCAGTCCGGCACAGAGTATTTCCTCCTCGGCAGAGGGACCAATCTCCTGATCGGCGACGGGGGCTACAGAGGCGCAGTCGTGACCATGTGCGGCCCGGCCGCAGCGGAGTCCGAGGTGTGCGAGGTCAGGGTCGACGGCTGCCGCGTGCGCGCGGGGGCGGGAGCTTCCCTTCTCAAAATAGCGATGGCCGCAAAGGACGCCGGCCTTGCCGGATTTGAATTTGCCGCGGGAATCCCGGGGTCTCTCGGAGGCGCCGTCATGATGAACGCGGGCGCCTACGGCGGCGAGATGAAAAATGTGGTCAGATCCGTGCGCATCCTGGATCCCGCCAGCGGCATTAAGCGGTTTACCGACGCGGAGATGGCCTTCGGCTACCGAACCAGCCGCCTCAAGAAGGAGAGCGGGATCGTGCTGAGCGCGGATATTGAGCTGGAGCCCGGAGACAGGCAGGCTATTGCGGACAGGATCACGGAGTTGGCGCAGAAGCGCAGGGAGAAACAGCCGCTGGAGTACGCCAGCGCGGGCAGTACGTTTAAGAGGCCGGAGGGATATTTTGCCGGAAAACTCATTGAGGATGCGGGACTGAAGGGCTACAGCGTCGGAGAGGCGCAGGTGTCGGAAAAGCACGCGGGATTTGTGATCAACCGCGGCGGCGCCAGCGCGGCGCAGATCCGGGAGCTGATCGAGAACGTCCAGAGGATGGTATTGGAGAACAGCGGCGTGCAGCTGGAGCGGGAAGTGATCTTCCTGGGAGAATTCTGAGGCGCATACAGGAGGTGCGAGTGAGATTTGTTGTAGTTACTGGCATGAGCGGCAGCGGAAAGCTGACAGCGATCCACTTTATGGAAGATCTGGGATATTACTGCGTAGATAATCTTCCTGTTCGTCTGATCGACCCGTTCATGCAGCTGGTGTCGGCACCCGGCAGCGATATCGACAAAGTCGTGCTGGGGCTGGATGTGAGGGCGGACAAGTCCTTCGACAATGTGGAACAGGTGCTGGCGGCACTCAAGAGAAAGGGATACAAGTACGAGATCCTGTTCATGGACGCCAGCGACGAGGTGCTGATCAAGAGATACAAGGAGACCCGTCGGGCCCATCCGGTATGTCCCACGGGCCGCGTGGAGGACGGCATCGCGCAGGAGAGGAAGATCCTGGAGCAGATCAAGGCGGACGCCGATTACGTGATCGACACGTCGGGACTTCTGACCAGGACGCTCAAGGAAGAGCTGATCCGGATCTTTATCAAAAATGAGGAATACAATTCCCTCATGATCTCGATCATGTCCTTCGGATTTAAAAACGGGATTCCGGCGGACGCGGATCTGGTCTTCGACGTCCGTTTTCTGCCCAATCCGTTCTACGTGGACAGCCTCAAGAGGCTGACAGGAAACGATAAGCCCGTGCGGGATTACGTCATGTCCTTCCCCGAGGCGGGAACCTTTATGGAGAAGCTGGTGGATATGATCTCTTTTTTGATCCCCGGCTATGTCAAAGAGGGCAAGAACCAGTTGGTCATCGGAATCGGATGTACCGGCGGGCAGCACAGGAGCGTGACGATCGCCAACGCGCTGGCCGACAGGCTCAAAGGCGGCGATTACGGGATCAACCTGTACCACAGGGATGCAAAACATTGACAAGTATCGGCAATAGCGAGGGAGAGAAATCAGCATGTCTTTTTCTTCCGATGTGAAAAAGGAGATCGCCTCCGATATACCGGCCGCAAAGCACTGCCGGACCGCGTCCCTGGCAGTTCTGCTGCGCTGCGCGGGGCATTTTGAGAGGGACCGGGACGGCGCGTACAGGCTTTACCTGAGCGAGGATAACAGGGAGGCCTTTAGAAAGTGCTTTACTTTAGTGCGTAAAACTATTAATATTAGTACCGTATCATGTTCAACGGCTGAGAGGGAAGGCCGGGAACAGCGGGGATGGATACGGACGGATCTCTCTTCAGACAAAGTCAAAGAGATCGCGCAGAAGACCGGACTGTGTGACAGCGCCGGAGATCTGTGTGAGGAGGACGGTTTGCTCGTGCCGGCGGAGCTTCTGAAAAGAAGCTGCTGCAGGAGAAACTATCTCAAAGATCTTTTTCTTTGCTGCGGATCTGTGAGCAACCCCCGCAGAGAGTATCATCTGGAGTGGAACTGCACGGAGAGCGCGCAGGCTTCACAGCTGCAGGAAATACTTCTGAGTTTTGGCAAAGAAGCCAAGGTCACGCTTCGCAAGAAGTCCATAGTCGTGTATTTCAAAGATTCAACGGACATTGTGGATCTCCTCAACCTGATGGGGGCAACCGTCAGCATGATGGAAATGGAGAACCAGCGCATCCTCAAGGACCTGCGCAACAGTGTCAACCGGCGCGTCAACTGCGAGACAGCCAACATCGGCAAAACAGTGAGCGCCTCCAGGAAGCAGATTAACGATATTCTTTTCCTGGAGAAGGCGGGGATCTTAAAAACTCTGCCGGAGAGTCTGAGAAAGATGGCGGAACTTCGGATCCAGTATCCGGACACGCCGCTGAGGGAGCTGGGAGATCTGGCTGTTCCTCCGATCGGAAAGTCGGGTGTGAACCACCGTCTGAGGAGACTGTCTGAGATCGCACAGAAATACAGAGAGGACTCGGGAAGCGCGGAAAATGGCTCCTGAACTAAAGAACAGAAGCGTTCGTACAGCGCTGTCAAGGAGAATATGCAATGACTAAGAAATCTATTAAGATCTCATGCCCGGGCGGGTTGGCGCCCAGACCGATCGCCGAACTGGTACAGGTGGCCAGTAAGTACGAGAGTAAGGTTTACCTTGAGACGGAGACCAAGAGAGTAAATGCCAAGAGCATTATGGGAATGATGTCTCTCAATCTTGTGAACGGTGATCTGCTCACCGTGTCGACGGAAGGTAATGACGAAGAAGCGGCCATGGAAGAGATCCTGAGCTTTCTGAAAGATAAGCTGGGCCTTATGGCTTGATGCACGGGCGAATTTCGGTGCACTTCAGGCTCGGCGCCATTTGATGCGGCAACAGAATAAAGAAAAGATTAAAGGCCGGGATCGCGTTTGCGAGACCGGCCTTTTGCGTTCCTTCAGCATGTTATAAGAAGCCTGAAAACCCCCCATAAAAGGGAGGATGCCAGGTACCGTGGTACCTGGCATGTTATGAAAAAGTTATTTGAAAACCAATAATGGAAAATGTCTTATGGATATTTAACTGAGAAATGTCTTTCTCTGTTGTCTATGGTTGTATTATAGATGTCAATCGTGTACAAAGATTTAGTAAAAATTGAACGTTGAATAAATAAAATATGAACAAAATATGAACGCAGAGGAAGGGGATTGTGCTTTGCATTCCTAATGCCTGCTTTGTATAATACAGGGGTATACCCACTGTATTATAAGATGCGCACGCGTGCGGCGTGGAAAGTGCTGCCCGAGGTGCAGCCCGCACGCGGCGCGGCGACTCGCGCTGCGAGTCTTATATGGATAAAATATGGTTGAGAGAGTGATCTTTTATTTAGAAGAAGAGTGGTATAAGCGGTGTCTGGCCGAAGCGGCGGAGGCGGTGCAGAGTTTCAAGCAGTACGGGTTCGACGCGGACCTGTGGGTGATCGAGGCCGGCGAGGAGATTCCGGAGCCGGATCACAACACTCTGTACCTGGCGGACTCCAAGCGCCTCCTGCAGATGCTGGCCGACCGCAGAGCGGTTTACTGCGCCTATTCTCACGAAGCAAATAAAGGGGAGGAGCTGAAGCCGGCGGACTATGTTTTGTCGGAGCCGCAGTGGGTGGACCGCGATTCGCTGGTCAAGATCTGGCAGCGGGGACGCCATCTTCCCTGGACCATTCTGGAGACGGAGCGGTGCCTGGTGCGCGAATTCGTGCCCGGGGATCTGGAAGCCATCTGTCAGCTCTACGACGACGAGGCGCGCAAATATCTGGAGGCTCCCTCACAGGACCTCGAGAAGGAGCGGAAGATCCTGGCCGCCTATATCGACAGGGTCTATCCCCTGTGCGGGTACGGCCACTGGGCAGTGCTTGACCGCGGCAGCGGGAAGCTGATCGGAAGGATGGGCTTCTCGTTCCCGAAGGCGTCGGCGCCCGGCCCGGCGGTGGATGCGACTTTCGGATACCTTCTCCACAGGGACTGGCGCGGCAGAGGGATCGCCCGGGAAGTGTGCGCGGCGCTTCTGGACTACGGCTTTACGCAGCTGGGATTCTCGATCATCGGCGCTGACGCGGAAGCTTCTAACGAAGCATCGGCCAAAATATTGAAATCTTTTGGCTTTACAGAGGTGGCGCGCGAGGGAGAACAGCGCTATTATACATTACATATGGAGCGCACAGGCGCGGCGGCTCGCAGGAGCGAGCCTTGAATAAGGAGGTAAACATGATCAATGAGCATTATCTGAACATGCTGTCGAATAAATCGGTGATCCGCACACTTTCGGAGTACGCGACCGCCAGAGGAAAAGAGATCGGATACGAGAACGTATTTGACTTCAGTCTCGGAAATCCTTCCGTGCCCGCGCCGCAGAGCTTCACGGACGTCGCGATCAGGCTCCTGCAGACCATGGAGCCCCTTGCGCTGCACGGCTACAGTCCCACGCTGGGCATCCCGGAAGTCAAGGAAAAGGTCGCCGCTTCCCTGAACCGCCGCTTTGACATGAAGTACACGGGGAACCACATCTTTGCCACCGCAGGCGCGGCGGGCGCCATCGCCCATGCGCTTCGCGCAGTGACAAAGCCCGGCGACGAGGTGCTGGTCTTCGCGCCCTATTTCCCGGAATACAATCCTTATATCAATGACACCGGCGCCAGGATCAAAGTAGTGCCCGCCGACCTCGAGACCTTCCAGATCAACTTCGAGGCGGCAGAAGAATATCTGACCGAGAACGTGGCGGCCGTCCTGATCAACACGCCCAACAACCCGTCCGGCGTCCTCTACAGCGAGGAGACGCTGACAAGGCTGGCCGATCTTTTGACCAGAAAATCCAGGGAATTCGGACACACGATCTTCCTTCTCTCCGACGAGCCTTACAGGGAGATCATCTTCGACGGCAAGAAGGCTCCGTATGTGGCAAAATATTACCCCCACACACTGACCTGCTATTCCTTCTCCAAGTCGCTGTCCGTACCGGGCGAGAGAATCGGTTACGTGGCCGTGAACCCGGACTGCGAGCACGCGGATGACCTCGTGCCCATGTTCGGCCAGATCTCCAGAGGCATCGGACACAACTGCCCGTCCTCGCTGATCATGCTGGCCATGGCGGAGACAGTGGATGACACCTCGGATCTGTCCGTCTATGAGACAAACATGAACCTTCTCTACGATACGTTCGTAGAACTGGGCTTCACAGTCGTCAGACCCGGCGGCACCTTCTATATCATGCCCAAGGCGCTGGAAGAGGACGCTGTCGCCTTCTGCCAGAAAGCGCTCAAGTACGACCTGGTATTCGTGCCGACGGACGGTTTCGGCGCGCCGGGCTTCTTCCGCGTCGCGTACTGCATCGACACCGAGAAGGTGGAGAGGTCGCTTGACAAGATCCGCGAGTTCGTGAAGGCGGAGTATCCCGGAAAGTGATGAAAGGAAAGGCTTGTTATGGCTCGCAAAGCGAGCCGCTGTGCCGCGTGCGGGTTGCCTGTAAGGCAACATCTACCACTCCGGACAGGAGTCAGAAAGGAATGATTGAATGCAGATAAGTATAATTGAAATTCTCAAGGCGATTTTGTTCGGTATTGTGGAGGGAATCACCGAATGGCTTCCCATCAGCAGCACCGGGCATATGATCCTGCTCAACGAGTTCGTTAAGCTGGATGTGTCGCCGGAGTTCTGGAACCTATTTCTGGTCGTGATCCAGCTGGGCGCGATCCTGGCGGTCGTCCTCCTCTTCTGGAAGACCATTTGGCCCTTCAAAAAAGTGAAGACCCGTTCCGGAAATACAAAAGTAGTTTTCAGTAAACCGACGATGATCCTCTGGCTCAAGGTCCTGGTGGCCTGCATCCCTGCGGGCGTAATCGGAATCCTCTTTGACGACTGGATCGACGAACATTTTTACAACGCGATCGTAGTAGGGGCCGCGCTGATCATTGTCGGCGTGCTGTTCCTCATCATCGAGACTCTCAATAAGAACAAAGTCCCCAGAGTCGACAGACTCCGCGACCTCACCTTTAAGGATGCTTTTCTGATCGGCGTCTTCCAGCTGGTCGCGGCAGTGTTCCCCGGAACATCCCGCTCGGGCGCCACGATCCTCGGAGGCCTGATGATCGGCGTCTCCCGAAGGGTTGCGTCCAAGTTCACCTTTATCCTGGCGATCCCGGTCATGTTCGGAGCAAGCCTCCTCAAGATCGTCAAGTACGGCTTCCGCTTCTCGGGATATGAGCTGCTCATCCTGGGCATCGGCATGCTGGTGGCCTTCCTGGTCTCGATCCTCATCATCACATTTATGATGAACTACATCAGAAAGCACGACTTCCGGATCTTCGGCATTTACAGAATTATCCTGGGCGCGCTGGTGCTGCTGTACTTCCTGGTGCTGAAGGCACCGGTGTACTGAGCTTACAGAGTTGTTTACTTCTTATATTGATCATTGTGTCGGGCACAGAAGCGTTGTTGTGGCTTCTGTGCCCGGTTTTTGTGTGTGGTTTTAGCGGGAATCTGCCCGGTTGGACTATATGGGGGAGATTTGGGCAACCTGCCCCCATGAAAAAAAGGCAAAAGGCCCAAAATCTGTAAATATCAGCATATTTCCCGGCAAGTTGGATTATAAGGCTTGTTATAGAGGTGATTGCCCCCATAGAGTACGGTGACAAGCTGACCGGTATGGAGGCCACCGAGGAAGAAATCTTGCTTTTGATCCAACTAAGATGTTAAACTGCCCTGATTTCATTGCGGTGTGCCGGCAATCAGAAAAAACGATGGAGGCCATGAAAGAAAAAAGCAGCCAAATAATCCAACAGGGGTGCCAGGCAGGCCTACAACTGCGATATTGCGAACTATATAACCGGAAAATCAACAAAAAAGTTGACAAATTCGTATTGCTGCGCTAATTTATATGAAGTTTTAGGGGTAATTACAGATTGCAGACTGCGGGGGATGAAAAAGTCAGATTCATTTAAGAAGGAGATTTAAAACCATGGCAGAAGCAAAGAAAACAACAGCTAAAGCAGCAGAGAAGAAAACAGTAAAGGCAACCACAAAGACAACCGCACCCAAGGCGGCAGAGAAGACAGCAGCAAAGAAGACAAGCACTGCAGTTAAAAAGACAACAACAAGAACAAAGAAGGCTGCAGCAGTTAAGGAGGCTATCTCCATCCAGTTTGCAGGCAAGGAATATACCACAGAGCAGCTTGTTAAGATTGCCAAGGACGTTTGGGAATTCGATCTCAAGAAGGATCCTGCAGATTTCAAGGAAGTTCAGCTGTATGTAAAGCCCGAGGAAGCAAAGGCTTACTACGTAATCAACGGAACAGAGGCAGGAAGCTTCAACATCTGATCGACAGCAATTTAATTATGAACTAAAGGGGCTACCCCCTCGAATAACCAATGAAAATCCGGCCAAATGGCCGGATTTTTGCGTTTTCAAGTCTGTCAAAAAAAGTCCTATCCCCCATCTGAGTTATATGTTGCACACGCGTGCGGAAAGGAAGACACTGCCAAAGGGCAGCCCGCACGCGGCGCAGCGGCTCGCTTTGCGAGCCTTGAAATATCAGTCCGGCGTGTGGAAAAGGGCTGGATGGGCCCGGGGAGAAAGGTTTTGAATGAGCGGCGGGTTTCTCCTGATCCGTGCAAGCGCAGGAGGGGGGATGAGGGCTGCCTCCAGCAGCCCGAAAGCAGCGCTGTCTGAGCCGGCTGGTCATCAGAGCAGCCGGTGAGTTTTGCGGCGGGTCCCCCCTCCGGAGCGCAGGGAGGATCACTGAGAAATCCCGCGAATTCAACACCTTTTCCCCGGGCCCATCCATCCCTGCCCACATAAAGGCCCGCCCTAAGAAGAACTCCCAGTGACAGGCGCCCGCCCGGGCAGGCCTCCTTCTGCCAAAAACCGCAACGCCCCCAATACCTTAATAAACATTTTAGAAAATCGTAATAAAACCCAGTTGACATCCCTATTTCCTAGTGGTAATGTGTACAAGAAAGGTGTTAGCACTCGACCGAGATGAGTGCTAATAACGGAAAAGGAAAGCCCCTTCCGCAGAGGCAAGGGAGTTCCCGGACCGTAAACGGAGGATAAATATGAAACTGCAAGATCGAAAGATGAAAATATTGCAGGCTATCATCCGCAATTACCTGGAGACCGGCGAACCGGTGGGCAGCAGAACAATTTCCAAGTACACCGATCTCAAGCTGAGCAGCGCAACGATCAGAAATGAGATGGCGGATCTTGAGGAGATGGGACTGATCATGCAGCCGCACACGTCGGCCGGACGTATTCCTACTGATGCCGGCTACCGCCTATACGTGGACCACATGTTGGGGTCGGAGCGCAGGCAGGTGGAAGAGATGAAGAGCATGCTCCTGCAGAAGCAGGACAAGCTGGAGAGTCTTCTGCAGCAGGTCGCTAAGCTCCTGGCAGTGAATACGCAGTACGCGTCGATGATCTCATCGCCGGTAATGAACCGGAACAAGATCAAGTTCATTCAGTTGTCACAGCTTGATGATAACAATATTTTGGCGGTGATCGTTCTGGAGGGCAACCTGATCAGGAACAGGGTGATTCCGGTGGATATGCCGCTGAGCGCCGAGCAGATGCTCAAGCTGAATCTCCTGCTCAACACGAATCTGTGCGGACTTCCCATTGAGGAGATCACGCTGGGGCTGATCGAGGCCATCAAGCGGGACGCAGGGATTCACACGCAGATCGTCAATGATGTTTTTGACGCGGCAGCGGAGATCGTCCGGAGTGAAGAGGACCTGCAGATCTACACGAGCGGAGCCAAGAATATTTTCAAGTATCCGGAGCTCGCGGATCACCGCAAGGCGAGTGAGATCATAAGCGACTTTGAGGAAAAGCAGGCGCTGAGCAGTATCGTTCAGGAATCTCTGGCGGACAGCAGCGAGACAGGCATTCAGGTCTACATTGGCGAAGAAATGCCTGTTGCCAGCATGAAGGACTGCAGCGTTGTGACTGCGACCTACGACCTGGGAGACGGCATGAAGGGAACGATCGGAATCATCGGGCCCCGCAGAATGGATTATGAGAGAGTCGTCAGTGTGCTTCAGAATATAATGAAGCAGCTGGACGATCTGTACAAAACATAGCGGACGATGGTTCGGTACATGGTGAGCCGGGCGGCTGCCGAAGGACAGCCGGAATGCGGCGAAGGACAGCCGGAATGCGGCGAAGAGGCTCGCATCGCGAGCCGTGAATGCGGGAATGAGCACCGGACGGCGCCGAAAAAGCGCTGAGGTGCGGAAAGGAATATATGGCAGAAACTGAAAACATGAAAAACGAGCAGAACGGCACCGAAACCGAAGAGACTGTAAAAGGTACAGAGGAGATGCCGGGAGCAGAGGGGCAGACAGCAGGCGCGGACGCACAGGAAGCCGGGACAGAAGGAACCGGTGCTGAGCAGAACGGCGCGGCCGGAGAAGAGCCTGAGGCAGAAGCAAAAGAGAGCGTGCAGGCAGACGAGCCGGCGGAGAGCGGCGAGACCGCTGAGACCGCAGGGGACGCGATCTCAAGCGTGAAAGAGAAAGCGCTCAGGGACAAGATCACAACGCTCGAAGACAAGGTGAAGCGCCAGATGGCGGAGTTCGACAACTTCCGCAAGCGCACTACCAAGGAGAAAGAGCAGATGTTCTCCATGGGCGAGAAGAGCGTCATCGAGAAGATGCTTCCCGTTGTCGACAACTTTGAGAGAGGCCTTGCGGCAGTTCCCGAAGCAGAGAAAGGTAGCGCGATCGCGAGCGGCATGGAGATGATCTACAAGCAGCTGATGAAGCAGCTAGAAGATCTGGGCGTCAAGCCCATCGAAGCCGTAGGAAAGGAGTTCGATCCGAACTTCCACAACGCGGTGATGCAGGTCGAGAGCGAGGAGCTGGAGAGCGGCGTCGTGGCCCAGGAGTACCAGAAGGGCTACACATACCACGACACAGTGATCCGCCACTCGATGGTGGGAGTTGTTTCCTGAGTCGATCTTTTGGCAAAAAAGCGTAAGCGGCCGGAACACGGCAAAAAAAGCAGTGAAAATCGCGGATCCGGGAGCAAAAGAGCCCGCATCCGAACATATAGATAAGTATTTTAAGAACACAATCCAATTTTTATAGAGCGCACAGCGCACAAGGAGGAAAGTAATAATGAGCAAGATTATCGGAATCGACCTTGGAACAACAAACAGCTGCGTAGCAGTTATGGAAGGCGGAAAGCCTACCGTTATCGCAAATACTGAGGGCGCAAGGACCACACCTTCCGTCGTTGCTTTCACAAAGAACGGCGAGAGACTGGTAGGTGAGCCCGCAAAGCGTCAGGCCGTCACAAATGCTGACAAGACCATCGCTTCCATTAAGAGAGATATGGGTACGGATCGCGGCCGCACCATCGACGGCAAGAAGTACTCCCCTCAGCAGATCTCCGCTATGATCCTGCAGAAGCTTAAAGCTGACGCAGAGAGCTATCTGGGCGAGAAGGTCACAGAGGCAGTCATCACTGTTCCCGCATACTTCAACGATGCGCAGAGACAGGCAACCAAGGACGCAGGCAAGATCGCCGGCCTTGAAGTAAAGAGAATCATCAACGAGCCCACAGCCGCAGCACTTGCTTACGGCCTGGACAACGAGAAAGAGCAGAAGATCATGGTCTATGACCTGGGCGGCGGTACTTTCGATGTTTCCATCATCGAGATCGGCGACGGCGTCATCGAAGTTCTGTCCACAAACGGCGACACACGTCTGGGCGGCGATGACTTCGACCAGAGAATCATCGACTGGATCATCCGTGAGTTCAAGGCAGAAGAGGGCATCGACCTTTCCGGCGACAAGATGGCTCTTCAGAGAATGAAGGAAGCCGCAGAGAAGGCAAAGAAGGAGCTGTCCAGCGCGACAACTACCAACATCAACCTTCCTTTCATCACAGCTACGGCGGAAGGCCCCAAGCACTTCGACAAGAACCTCACAAGAGCTAAATTCGAAGAGCTGATCAGCGACCTCGTAGAGAAGACCGCTATTCCGGTTCAGAACGCTATGAGAGACGCAGGCCTCAAGAACTCCGATCTTGGCAAAGTACTGCTGGTCGGCGGTTCCACAAGAATCCCTTGCGTACAGGAAAAGGTACAGGCACTTACAGGCCACGAGCCCAGCAAGACCCTGAACCCCGATGAGTGTGTTGCTATCGGCGCAGCTATCCAGGGCGGCAAGCTTGCAGGCGATGCAGGCGCAGGCGACATCCTTCTGCTTGATGTCACACCTCTGACCCTTTCCATCGAGACCATGGGCGGCATCGCTACCCCTCTGATCGAGAGAAATACAACAATCCCTACAAAGAAGAGGCAGGTGTTCTCCACACCTGCCGACAACCAGACCGCTGTTGACATCAACGTCCTTCAGGGTGAGAGAAAGTTCGCAAGAGACAACAAGTCCCTCGGCCAGTTCAGACTGGACGGAATCCCGCCCGCAATGCGCGGCGTACCGCAGATCGAGGTCACATTCGATATCGACGCGAACGGTATCGTAAATGTATCCGCTAAGGATCTGGGCACCGGCAAGGAGCAGCACATCACCATCACTGCAGGCTCCAACATGTCCGACGAGGATATCGAGAGAGCAGTCAAGGAAGCTGCACAGTTCGAGGCAGAGGACAGAAGACGTAAAGAAGGCGTAGACGCAAGAAACGAAGCAGATTCCATCGTATTCCAGACCGAGAAGGCTCTGAAGGAAGTCGGCGACAAGATCGATGCAAACTCCAAGGCAACTGTTGAGGCAGAGATCTCTGAGCTCAAGGCTGTCCTTGAGAGAACCAAGGACCAGACCGACATCAGCGATGCCGATATCGACGCCCTCAAGTCCGGCAAGGAGAAACTGATGAATGACTCCCAGGCTCTGTTCACACAGATGTATCAGAACATGCAGGGAGCACAGGGCGCAGGTAATGCCGGCCAGACCGGAAATACCTCCGGAACATCCGGAAGTGACGACGATGTAGTTGACGGCGACTATCGCGAAGTGTAAAGATTCAAAAAAGTGCTGCCGCACTTTTTAGAATCAGAAGGTTTGACCAAAGTCAAACCTTCAGGGTGTATTGAAAAATATCGGAATATGATATAGATTAACTCAGTGGTGGGATACAATCCCCCCACTGAGTTAAATGATGCACACGCGTGCGGCAAGGAAGATGTTGCCTTTTAGGCAACCCGCACGCGGCGCAGCGGCTCGCTCTGCGAGCCTTAAATGAGTGCCCAGGCTGTGCTTAGCACGCAGCTTGGGCAACTCCCTTGTAAACAGACAGATGACAGCGAGAGAACAAGAGGACTATGGCAGAACAGAAACGGGACTATTATGAAGTATTAGGTGTCGCCAAGGATGCCTCCGAGGAGGACATCAAGAAGGCGTACCGAAAACTCGCCAAAAAATACCATCCGGACATGAATCCGGGGGACAAAGAAGCGGAGGCTAAATTCAAGGAGGCATCGGAAGCTTATGCCGTCCTGAGCGATGACGACAAGCGCAGGCAGTACGACCAGTTCGGACATGCGGCGTTTGACGGCTCCGGCGGATTCGGCGGATTTGATTTCAGTTCTGCTGATTTCGGTGATATTTTCGGAGACATCTTCGGAGATTTCTTCGGCGGCGGAAGGAGAGGCCCTGCGAACGGCCCTATGAAGGGTGCCAATGTCCGCACAAGCGTGAGGATCACATTCCTCGAGGCGGTTTTCGGCGTCGAGAAGGAGATCACCCTGAACTTCAAGGATCCCTGCCCGACCTGTTCGGGAACAGGCGCAAAGCCCGGAACGACTCCTCAGATGTGCCCCAAGTGCGGCGGCAAAGGCCAGGTCGTGTTCACGCAGCAGTCCTTCTTCGGCACTGTCAGAAATGTGCAGACCTGCCCGGACTGCGCCGGCAAGGGCAAGATCATCAAGGACAAGTGCACGCAGTGCGGCGGCACGGGCTATGTGAGCAATACGAAGACCATCAAGGTGTCCATTCCCGCCGGAATCGACAACGGACAGAGCGTGCGCATTCGCGACAAGGGTGAGCCCGGCGTGAACGGAGGACCCAGAGGAGATCTCCTCGTAGAGGTGATCGTGGAACCCCATGCGGAGTTCATGCGCCAGGATTACAATATTTTCTCAACGGTCCCGATCTCCTACGCGGTCGCGGCACTGGGCGGCAGTGTGGTCATCAATACGGTTGACGGAAAGGTGATCTACGATGTGAAGCCCGGCACGCAGACCGACACAAGGATCCGGCTCAAGAACAAGGGCGTACCCACCATCCGGAACAAGCAGATCCGCGGCGATCACTATGTGACGCTTGTGGTCGAGACGCCCACCAAGCTCAGCAAAGAGGCCAAGGAACTGCTCAAACAGTTCGACGCCCTGACGGGAGATTCGCTGAACGCGGCCAGCCGCGAGACGGGTGACGGACACGCCAAAAAAGAGACGTCCAAGAAGAAAAAATTCTGGAAGAACTAAGCAGTGACCTGCGGGGCAGGTCATGAAATAATACCGGCCGGCAGCGCTTTTTCGGCGCTGCCGGCTTTGGCACGTTAATAAAGCTGCACGAAAAGCATACCAGTACGACATAGAGAGGAAGAATATATGAAATGGATGGCATTCAGAGTCCGCACGAAATCGGAGGCGGAAGACATAATCATCAGTTCCATGCAGGACATAGGACTGTATGGCGCACAGATTGAGGATCATGTGCCGCTGACGGCCGCCGAGAAGGAGCAGATGTTTGTGGATATTCTGCCCGACGCGGGGGAGGACGACGGCACTGCGGTGCTCAGCTTCTTCCTGGAGGAGACCGAGGACGGACATGTCCTTGTAAATGATGAGCCCATGACGCCGGAAGAGGTGAAGGCGGCCATTCTCGAAGAACTGGCCATGCTCCGGACCTATTCGGACATCGGTGACGGCACGGTCACCATCGAGGAGACCGAGGACGTGGACTGGATCAACAACTGGAAGCAGTATTTCCACCAGTTCTGGATTGACGATATTTTGGCGATTCCGTCCTGGGAGAAGCCCGAGATCACGGACAAGAAGCCCGCGCTGGTCTTCCATATCGATCCCGGCACCGCTTTCGGGACCGGTATGCATGAGACGACGCAGCTCTGCATCCGGCAGATCCGCAAATACCTGACACCCGAGACCGTGATGCTCGACGTCGGGACGGGGAGTGGAATCCTGGCGATTCTGGCGCTGATGTTCGGAATCAAGAGAGCGGTCGGAACCGATCTGGACCCTTGCGCGCCTCCGGCCATCGAGGACAACCTGCGGACAAACGGCGTGGACCCTTCAAAGTTCGAAGTGATCCTCGGTAACCTGATCGACGACCCCGAAGTGCAGGCCAAAGTCGGGACGGAGAGGTATGACATTGTGGCGGCCAATATTTTGGCGGATGTGCTGATCCCGCTGACGCCCCACGTCGTGCCGACCATGAAGCCGGGCGCCTACTACATCACGTCCGGAATCCTGGAGGGACGCGAGGACAGCGTCGCCGAGGCGATGAGACAGGCGGGCCTTGAGGTGATCAGCGTGACGGCGCAGGGCGAGTGGCGCTGCGTGGTCGGCCGCAAGCCTCTGAAATAAGGGAGAAGAATCATGCTGCATATTTTCGTAGACCCGGCGCAGATGCAGGGGGACCTCCTGTACGTGAGGGGAACGGACGTCAACCATATCAAAAACGTGCTGCGCCTTAAGCCCGGTGACGAGATCAGCGTCCGGACGGGGCAGGACGAGCGGGAGTACCGCTACGGCATCGAGGAGTTCACGGACTCCGAGGTGGTCTGCCGCCTTCGGTTCGTCAAGGAGTCCGACGTGGAACTTCCCGTCAAAATATACCTGTTCCAAGGGCTGCCCAAGGCCGACAAGATGGAACTGATCGTCCAGAAAGCGGTGGAACTGGGCGCCGCGGAGATCATCCCGGTCCAAATGCACCGCAGCATCGTAAAGCTGGACGGCGCCAAGGCGGCCAAAAAAGTGCAGCGCTGGCAGACCATCGCGGAAGCGGCAGCAAAGCAGAGCCGCCGCGCAGTGATCCCTCTTGTGCGGGAGCCCATGACCATGGACCAGGCGATCCGCTATGCAGCCGACTGCACCGACACGCGCCTTCTGCCCTATGAGCTGCAGGAGACGGACGGCAGCACGCGGGAGCTGCTGGAAGGAATCAAAGAGGGCGGCGCCGTTTCCATCTTTATAGGACCCGAGGGCGGCTTCGAGCCCGGGGAAGTGGAGAGGGCTAAAGAAGCCGGCATTCT
Source organism: Lachnospiraceae bacterium (assembly GCA_045546175.1). Classification (GTDB taxonomy): domain Bacteria; phylum Bacillota; class Clostridia; order Lachnospirales; family Lachnospiraceae; genus CAG-791. Next base: position 21,648 of record JAZQCI010000023.1, read on the forward strand.
GCCGATCTCGCTGGGCAAGAGGATTCTCAGGACGGAGACGGCGGCGCTGGTTGTCCTGTCCTGGCTGATCTATAGGTTTGAGATTTAAGATTTGTATTAAACAGGGCGTTATGTTATCATGCATGGTACGACAGGCGCAGAAACACAGCGGCCCACGCCGCGAGCCTTAACGGCACAGAAGGAGATCCATGAGAGAAGCTTATCTTGATAATTCGGCCACGACCCGGTGCTTTCCGGAAGTTGTGGAACTGATGAACAAAATATATCTGGAAGAGTACGGCAATCCCTCCAGCATGCACCACAAGGGCGTGGAGGCTGAAAAGCACATCACGGAGGCAAAAAAGCGCCTGGCCCAGATCCTTAAGGTAAACGAGAGGAACCTCATATTCACTTCCTGCGGGACCGAGTCCGACAATATCGCCATCATCGGCGGCGCCCTGGCCAACATGAGAAGGGGACGCCATCTGGTCACCTCTATGATCGAGCATCCCGCCGTCCTCGAGTCCATGAGATATCTGGAGTCCCAGGGCTTCGAAGTGACCTATCTTCCCGTGGACGAGTACGGAATCGTATCTCCGGACCTGGTGGAAGAGGCCGTCAGGGACGACACGATCCTGGTCTCCATCATGCACACCAACAATGAGATCGGCGCTGTGGAGCCCATCCGGGAGATCGCAAAGCGCATTGGCGCCAAAAATCCGTCCGCTCTCTTTCATGTGGACGCGGTGCAGGGCTTCGGCAAAGCACAGATCTATCCCAAGAAGTGGGGCGTCGACCTGCTCTCCGTGAGCGGCCACAAGATCCATGCTCCCAAGGGAACAGGATTTTTGTATATCGCGGATAAGATCAAGGTGAAGAACCTGATCTTCGGCGGCGGACAACAGGGCGGAATGCGCTCCGGCACAGAAAATGTGGCCGGGATCGCAGCCATGGGGCTGGCGGCGCAGATGCTGTATCAGGATTTTGACAAGAGTATGGACAGGCTCTACGCGCTGCGCGAGTCCTTCCTGGAGTCGCTGGAGGACATCCCGGACCTGAGAGTGAACGGCCCGAAGGGGAAAAAGTGCGCGCCGCACATCATCAGCCTTACAGTGCCCGGCGTTCGCGCGGAAGTGCTGCTGCACGCGATGGAGGAGAAGGGCGTCTATGTCTCCGCGGGAAGTGCCTGCGCGTCCAATAAACCGCACACTTCGGCGACCTTGGAGGCCATCCGCCTGCCCAGGGCCTACCTGGACAACACCATCCGCATCAGCCTCTCCGAGATGACCACCGAAGAAGATATGCAGCAGGCATCCGAGGCTTTACACGAGGTCATCCCCTTCCTCAGGAAATATACAAGACACTGACATTGTTGAGATCGAATTTACCGAGTTATGACGCAACATGGCGCTGATGGGTTCGGATTGGACGGACTCGCCGGTTACATGCCCTTAGGGGAACCGGGCTACGACGCAACATGGCGTTGCGAGATCGGATTGGACGGGCGAGCCGGCTATATGCCCCTTCGGGCGACTCAGTCTCGAAGTAGCGTGGAGCCCGAAGGGGCATGTAGCCGGCGAGCCCAACAATCCTTTTCACCACCGCCAAACGGAGGATTTATGAGGTATCAATCATTTTTAATTAAGTATGCCGAAATCGGCATCAAGGGCAAAAACCGCCACATCTTCGAAGAGGCACTGGTGCGCCAGATCAAACACGCGCTTAAGCCATGCGAGGGAAATTTTGCCGTGCACAGAACCTACGGCAGAGTCTTCGTGGAGTGCCTGTCGGAGTACGATTACAGCGAAGTCACCGAGGCGCTCAGCCGCGTCTTCGGCATTTCCGGCATCTGCCCGATCGTGGAGACTCCGGTGATCCCGATCGAGGAGCTGCGCACTGAGGCGGCCAATTTCATGAAGGAAGAGTATCCGTCTGAGACCTCTACCTTCAAGGTCCACGCGAGAAGGCTCAACAAGGAGTATCCGCTGGATTCCATGAAGGTCAATGAGGAGCTGGGCGAAGCGGTCCTCAAGGCCTGCCCCAACCTGACGGTAGATGTGCACAAGCCGGAGATCATGCTTCATGTGGAGATCCGGGAGAAAATATACATCTATTCCACGATCATCCCCGGACCGGGCGGACTTCCCGTCGGCGTGGGCGGAAAGGCCATGCTTCTTCTGTCCGGCGGTATCGATTCCCCTGTCGCAGGTTACATGATCGCCAAGAGAGGCGTGAAGCTGGATGCGGTCTATTTTAACGCGCCGCCGTATACGAGCGAGAGAGCGCTGCAGAAGGTTGTCGACCTGGCGAGCCAGGTGGCTGCCTACACCGGCCCGATCTGGCTGCACAACATCAACTTCACGGAGATCCAGCTCTACATCTACGAGAAGTGCCCGCACGACGAGCTGACCATCATCATGCGCAGGTTTATGATGCGCATTGCGGAGAGACTGGCCAAGAAGTCCGAGTGCCTGGGCCTGATCACCGGCGAGAGCATCGGCCAAGTGGCCTCCCAGACGCTGACGGCCCTGGGCGTAACCAACGAAGTTTGCACACTTCCCGTCTTCCGGCCGCTGATCGGCTTTGACAAGGAGGAGATCGTCAAGGTCTCCAAGAAGATCGGGACTTTTGAGACTTCCATTCTGCCTTATGAGGACTGCTGCACGATCTTTGTGGCCAAGCATCCTGTGACCAAGCCCCGCCTTGACGTCATCAAGCGCCATGAGAAGAACCTGGACGAGAAGATCGACGAGATGGTGGAGAGAGCTATCGCCACAGATGAGATCATGATCGTGAGTTCGGACGGAGCAAGAATCGTAAAGACGAGAGACGGAGTCCTTGAGGTCTGAGAACAAAATCTGAAAAACGGATATGAAAAAAAGCCCCGAAACCGTGACGGCTTCGGGGCTTTGTAACTACCAATCAGACGATATAAGGCTTGAGCGTCTCGATCACTTCATCAGCGCCTTCCTCGGCGTGAATGTTGAGCTCGATGGGCTTGCTCAGGTCGAGGGAAAAGATTCCCATGATGGACTTGGCGTCGATGACATAGCGGCCGGACACCAGATCGAAATCATAGTCAAAACGGGAAATATCATTAACAAATGACTTGACTTTATCAATAGAATTTAACGAGATCATGACAGTTTTCATAGGTGAGTACCTCCTTAGTGCTGTTTCCTTGATTTGTTCTAATAGTAAGTTCTGGCGGTGGAAAAGTCAATGTTGTATAGAGAAAAAAAGAAGGTCGGAAAGTATTGAAACGTGTAGCATTTCACAACCTCGGCTGCAAAGTAAACAGCTATGAACTGGACATTATGCGGCAAAAAATGGAGGACTTCGGGTACAATTCCGTCCCCTTTGAAGAAGAGGCGGACGTCTATGTCATCAACACCTGTACAGTCACCAATATTGCGGACAGAAAGAGCCGGCAGATGATCCACAAGGCCAAAAAACTGAATCCGAATGCAGTCGTCATCGCAGTGGGCTGCTACGTGGAGACGGACCCGGAGCGCGTGGGAACCGACAAGGCCATTGACCTGGCGATCGGAAACAACAGGAAGGCGCAGATCGCGGAGCTGCTCGAGGAATTTCTTGAGAAAATTGGCAGCGAAAAGGGGAAAGGACGGCCGGAGCCCGGCAGCGAGGGCCTTCGCAGGCGCACGATGGACGGCAGGACCATGACGGACCTGACGCACCGCCCCGAATATGAGGACATGCAGCTGGAGGACCCGGGACACACAAGAGCCTATGTCAAAATACAGGACGGCTGCAATCAGTTCTGCACCTATTGCATCATTCCCTATGCCAGGGGAAGGATCAGGAGCAGAAGGCCGGGCGAGATCCTGAAGGAGATTCAGACAATTGCCTCCAAAGGGATCCGCGAAGTCGTTCTCACCGGGATCCACGTAAGCTCCTACGGCCTGGAGTGGGATTCGCAGACGGAAGCGGTTCGGTTTGATCCGCACAAGTCGGGAGCTTTTTTGCTCGATCTTATGGACCAGATCCGACAGATTCCGGGGATTGAGAGGATCCGCCTGAGCTCCCTTGAGCCCAGGATCATGACGGAGGCCTTCGTAAAAGGGATCGCCGCCATGCCGGAGGTGTGCCCGCACTTCCATCTCTCTCTGCAGAGCGGATGCAACGCCACGCTGCGCCGCATGAACCGCCACTATACGACGGAGCAGTTTATGGAGAGCGTGGAGCTTTTGCGCCGCTATTATGAGGATCCGGCCATCACCACCGATGTGATCGTCGGGTTCCCGGGCGAATCCAATGCGGAGTTTGAGGAGACGGTCCGCTTCCTTGAGAAAGTGAACTTCTATGAGATGCACGTCTTCAAGTACTCGGTGCGGAAGGGGACCGCAGCTGCGGCGATGCCGGTGCAGATCCCGGAGCCGGTCAAAGGAGTGCGGAGCGATATTTTGCTGGAGATGACGCAGAGGCAGTCCGAGGCCTTCCGTATGGGCTTTTTGGGAAAACGGGAGGAGATCCTTCTCGAGGAGAAGGCGCAGATGCCTTTCGGGCTCTGCTGGAGAGGGCACACAAAGCGCTACGTGGAAGGGTACATTCCCTGTGAGGACGATGCGTGCGCAGGACTTCAGGAGGGACAGCTCATCTCCGGGACATTTACGTCCGCGGCAGAAGGCGCGGAGAGACTGATCTTCGTGCCGGACGACAAGGCGCAGAGTAGATGACGCGCACCTTGAAAGAGGCGCTGAAATAAGGTATTATAAAAAGATGTAAACGGACGTTCTTGTCGGGAATTTCCGTTTTCGGGGAAATGTAAACAGGTACAGGACGAGGTCGGTTATATTTTATGGATCAGAACAATAACAAAAAGTCCGGGATGGACTTGGGAAACACACAGTATTTCAAGGTGCAGCCTGACCAGGAGACGGGGGTCAAGAAGATTCTTTCCGTCGTCTACGAGGCGCTTCTGGAGAAGGGATACGATCCCGTCAACCAGATCGTCGGCTACATCATGTCCGGAGATCCAACCTACATCACCAACTACATGGGTGCGAGAAGTCTCATTATGAAGGTGGAGCGCGATGAGCTCGTCGAAGAGATCATGAACGACTACATCGAATTCAACCACTGGAAGAAGAAATAACCATAAGAGCATTGCTATGAGACTGATGGGACTGGATTTTGGCTCCAGGACATGCGGAGTGGCACTGAGCGACGAACTGCTCATGACTTCCCAGCCTTTGGAGATCATAAGGCGCGACAGGACTAACAAGCTGCGCAAGACGCTCTCGAGAATCGAGGAGCTGTGCGTGAGCTATGACGTCGCGCTCATCGTGCTGGGGCTGCCCCTCAACATGGACGACTCCGCGGGATTTCGCGTGGAGGACACATTGAAGTTCCGGGAAGACGTGGAACGCAGGACAGGTCTGCCGGTCGTGATGTCAGACGAGAGACTCACGACTGTGGAGGCTTATGAGATTATGGACAAAATGGAGATTCGCCGGGAGGACCGCGGCCGCTACGTGGATATGATCGCGGCCAGCATCATTCTGCAGGAGTACATGGAGAATCACCGCGGCGAAATAGAGCAGATGAAGGGCTAGGAAGTATGGAAAAGATCAGTTTGGTGCCGACAGATTCCGCACAGGCGGAGGAATATTATGTGCTGGAGCAGGTCAAGCTCGGCGGAAAGATGTATCTGCTCGTTACGGACGAAGAAGAAGGGGACGGAATGTGCCTGATCCTGCGGGATGACGCGGAAAAAGACTCCGAGGAGAGTCTGTATACGATCGTGGAGGACGAAAATGAGCTCTCCGCGGTGCTCCTTTTGCTGCGCGACAAGCTGGAGGAGCTTGGGATCGTAATCGAAGAATGAAATAAAAAGATAGAAAGTGTAGAGAGATATTAATACGAACAAGACACAAAATAAGAAGATAACAGCGAAAAAATCAATAAAGAAGACAATAAAGAAATCGGTAAAAAGAAAACAGAGCGAAGAGAAGCAGAAGAAATTCAGAGGATTCAGAGGACACAATTTGAAGAAATATGTGGGTAAAGAGAAGAAACCCGACGGCCTCAAGATCATCCCCCTGGGAGGACTTGAGCAGATCGGAATGAATATAACTGCCTTCGAGTACGGAGACAGTATTATTGTAGTGGACTGCGGACTTGCCTTTCCCGAGGATGATATGCTCGGCATTGATCTGGTAATCCCGGATACCACCTATCTTGAGAACAACATCGACAAGGTAAAAGGGTTCGTCATCACACACGGACACGAGGACCATATCGGGGCGCTGCCCTATGTACTGCAGAAGATCAACGTCCCTGTCTTTGCCACAAGGCTCACGATGGGGATCATAGAGAACAAGCTCAAGGAGAAGGGCATGATGGAGACCACCCAGAGAAAGGTGGTCCAGTTCGGTTCCTCCGTGTCACTGGGCTGTTTCAGAGTGGAATTTATCAAGACCAACCACAGCATCGTCGACGCGGCAGCACTTGCCATCTATTCGCCGGTGGGCATTGTGGTACACACAGGCGACTTCAAGGTCGACTACACGCCGGTCTTCGGCGACGCGATCGACCTGCAGAGATTCGCGGAACTGGGACGAAAGGGCGTCATCGCTCTTCTGTGCGACTCCACCAACGCGGAGCGCCCGGGCTTTACGCCTTCGGAGAAGACGGTGGGCAAGACCATCGACCAGCTCTTCCAGGAGCACAATGACACGAGGATCATAATCGCGACCTTTGCCTCCAATGTGGACAGGGTGCAGCAGATCATCAATTCCGCCTACAAATACGGCAGGAAGGTCGTCGTAGAAGGCCGAAGCATGGTCAATATCATCGCGACGGCTTCCGAACTGGGCTGTCTGGATGTCCCGGACAACACGCTGATCAGCGTGGACCAGCTCAGAAATTATCCCGCCGAGCAGACGGTCATCATCACGACGGGAAGCCAGGGAGAGAGCATGGCGGCGCTCAGCCGCATGGCGGACAGCAGCCACCGCAAGATCTCCATCGGACAGGGAGATACAGTCATCTTCTCCTCCAGTCCCATCCCCGGAAACGAGAAGGCCGTCACCAACGTGATCAACAAGCTCCTGGTCAAAGGGGCGGACGTCATTTTCCAGGACGTCCATGTCTCCGGACATCCCTGCCAGGAGGACATTAAGCTGATCTATACTTTGGTCCAGCCCAAGTATTCCGTTCCCGTGCACGGCGAGTACCGCCATCTCAAGGCGCAGGCCATATTAGCCAGGGAACTGGGCATCTCCAAAGAGAACATCTTCATCCTGCAGTCCGGGAAAGTCCTGGAGATCTGGCCGGACGAGGCCAAGATCGTGGGCCAGGTGCCGGTCGGCAACATCCTGGTGGACGGTCTGGGCGTCGGCGACGTGGGAAATATCGTCCTGCGGGACCGCCAGCATCTGGCGGAGAGCGGCATCGTCATCGTGACATTTGCCATGGAGAGCGGGACGCCGAACGTGGTGTCGGCACCGGAGATCACCTCCAGGGGCTATGTCTACATCAAAGAGGCGGACGTGCTCATGAACGGCGCGAATCTTGTCGTGCAGGGCGCTCTGTTTGCCTGCCAGGAGCGGGGAACGATCGACCGAAACCGCATCAAGGCGGTCGTCAAGGACAATCTGAGCGACTACTTCTGGAAAAAGACCCAGAAAAGGCCTATGATCCTTCCGATCATCACGGAGATCGACAGAGGCACATACTGATATTTACGGGAGGCGTGTATGAAAAAAGTGCGCACCACAATAGGAATTGTGATCGATACCATGGGAAGTCTGATCATATACGCCCTGATCGCAGGGGCGATCCTGTTCATGATCGGGCAGGCCAAACACTATTATGAGGTCGGCTACGGGATCTTCTCCCAGCAGGGCAAGGACGCCAGAGGGACCGGCAAAGTCGTGATGTTCACTGTAGAAGAGGGAGCGTCGGCGTCTTCGATCGGCCAAAAGCTCGAAGAAGAAGGGATCGTGGAGTCCGCCAGGCTCTTTGTGATCCAGGAGAAGGTCTCCGATTACTCGGGCAAATATATTCCCGGCTCCTACGCACTCTCGTCAGAGATGACGACGGAGGAGATCATGAGAGTGATCTCGGGGACGGAGCCGTCCCCTTATACGCCGCCCGAGGGCGCCGCGCAGGAAGCGGGAGCTGCGGCAGCTCCGGGAGCTGCGGAGCAGGCCGCCCAGGAGGCGCCGGCGAAGTGATATGACAGACTTTATAGATAAGCTTGCCGCACAAAGAGAGATCGGAGAGCGGATCAGCGTCTTTGCGGAGTCGCTGCACGCGGAAGAATCCCCTGAACTGCGCATACTGGAACGAAAGGCTCTGGAGGAAGGCATACCGATCATTCGGCCCCACACCCGGGGCCTTATTCAGTGCCTTCTGGAAATGCTGGCGCCGCGCCGGATCCTGGAGATCGGAACGGCGGTCGGCTATTCGGCGCTGGTCATGCACACTTACGCGCCTGTGCCCTGCGAGATCGTCACGATCGAGCGGGACGAGGAGAGGGCAGCTGAGGCTGAGCGAAATTTTGAGGCGTTTGGAGCAGAGGGGATTACCCTGCTGAAGGGCGATGCGGCGCAGATCCTGCCGCAGCTGGAGGGAACCTTCGACTTTATCTTCATGGACGCGGCCAAGGGGCAGTACATCCGGTTCCTGCCGGAGGTGATCCGGCTCATGAGGCCCGGCGCAGTGCTTTTGTCCGATAACGTCCTGAAGGAAGGGGAGATCCTGGAGTCCAAATTCGCGGTGACCCGCCGCAACAGGACCATTCACAAGAGAATGCGCGAATATCTGAATGCGATCTCCGACGACCCGCGCCTGAGGACAGTGCTCCTGGAGACCGGCGACGGGGCGGCCCTGTCGGTGCGCCGGCGCGGCGGTGAGATATCGCGTGATGTCGAGGAATAATATGGAACAAAACAAAAACAGAAGAAAAACAGAGCTTCTTCTTCCCGCCAAGGACCTGGAGGTCTTAAAGACCGCGGTTCGCTACGGGGCGGACGCCGTCTACATAGGCGGAGAGGCCTACGGCCTGCGCGCCAAGGCGAGAAACTTCTCCGCGCAGGACATGGAGGAGGGCATCCGGTACGCCCACGAGAGAGGGGTAAAAGTGTATGTGACCGCCAATATTCTGGCGCACAACGCGGACCTCAGAGGGGCGGAGGAATATTTTGGCCAGCTGGCGCAGCTGAAACCCGACGCCATCCTGGTGGCGGACCCCGGGATGTTCACGCTGGCACAGAAGGCCTGCCCGGAGATCCCGCTTCACATCTCGACCCAGGCCAATAACACCAACTACGAGACTTTCAATTTCTGGTTCCGGATGGGGGCGGAGAGAGTCGTCTGCGCCAGGGAACTTAGCCTTGTGGAGATCAGGCAGATCAGGAACCACATTCCTCCGGACAAGGAGATCGAGGCCTTTGTGCACGGCGCCATGTGCATCTCCTATTCGGGGAGGTGCCTTCTGTCCAACTACTTTACCGGGCGGGACGCCAATCACGGCGCGTGCACGCATCCCTGCCGCTGGAAATACGCGGTCATGGAGGAATCCAGGCCGGGGGTCTACCTGCCGGTGGAGGAGAACGAGAGAGGGACCTTCGTCTTCAATTCCCGGGATCTGTGCATGATCGAGCACATACCGGACCTGATGGAGGCGGGCGTGGACAGTCTCAAGATCGAAGGGCGCATGAAGACGGCACTTTACGTCGCCTCGGTAGGCAGGGCCTACAGGCAGGCGCTGGACGACTACTTCGAGAGCGAGGATCTCTACAGGTCCCGGATCCCGGACTATCAGGACGAGATCAAGAAGTGCACCTACAGGCGCTTTACCACCGGATTCTATTACGGAAGGCCGGATGAGAGCGCTATGGTCTACGACAGCAACACCTATGTCAACGAGGCGGTCTTTCTGGGGATCGTCGAGGAGATCACTCCCGAGGGGTGGGCCCGCATCATGCAGAGGAACAAATTCTGCGTCGGGGACAAAATAGAGATAATGAAACCTGACGGAAGAGATATTCCGATTATCGTCAATTGCATGTATAATCAGAACGGAGAACGTGTGGACAGCGCACCGCATCCCAAGGAAATCATCGATCTCGAGCTGGGACTGGCCGCGGATCCAAACGCGCCCGCGGACATAGAGACTGGCGATATTCTCAGAGCTGTCGTTTGTTGATCGCCTCGCGAGTCTTAAGTGTAAAAAAGGGGAATAGAGTATGAAAATCATAGTAGTAGGCTGCGGCAAAGTCGGCGCGGCCCTCATTGCTCAGCTGAGCCAGGAGGGACACGACATTTCTGTTATCGATGTAGACAGTGGCGTGGTCACGGACATTTCAAACAATTATGACGTACTGGGACTGGTCGGAAACGGAGCCAGCCATGCGGTTCAGATGGAGGCCGGGATCGAGACGGCAGACCTTTTGATCGCCGCGACGGATTCGGACGAGCTCAACCTCCTCTGCTGCTTGATCGCGAAAAAGGCCGGTGGCTGCAACACAATCGCCAGAGTACGAAATCCCGTCTATAACGGCGAGATCGGCTTTATCAAAGAAGAGCTGGGCCTGTCCCTTACCGTCAACCCCGAGATGGCGGCGGCAACCGAGGCGGCGCGCGTTCTGCGTTTCCCTTCTGCCGTTCAGATCGAGACATTTGCCAAGGGCAGGGTTGAGATCGTCAAGGTCAGGATCCCGGAAGGGTCCGTGCTGGACAACTGCCCGCTGGCGCAGATCCACAAGAGGACTGGCACAGACGTGCTGATCTGTACGGTGGAGAGAGGCGGACAGGTCGAGATCCCCAACGGCGCTTTCGTGCTGAAGGCCGGAGATGTCATCAGTATCGTCGCCTCCAAGCAGAACACCAGAGATTTTGTCTCCAGGATCGGGCTCAAGAGCCGCCGAGTGAGGGACTGCATGATCATCGGAGGCGGCAAGATCGCTTTCTACCTCGCCCAGCAGCTGATCGAGAGCGGCATCCGCGTGAAAATCATCGAGAAGGACAGGGACCGCTGCGAAGAACTCTGCGCAGCTCTCCCCAAGGCAGTGATCATCAACGCCGACGCGGCCAATCAGCACATCCTGATGGAAGAGGGCGTGAGAGAGTGCGAGTCCTTTGTGACGCTGACGGGAATGGATGAGGAGAACCTTTTCCTTTCTCTGTTTGCCCAGGAGTGCTCCAAGGCCAAAGTCATCACAAAAGTCGACAGGCTCGACTTTGACGAGATCATCAAGCGCCTGGACCTGGGAACCCTGGTCCATCCCAAGAACATTACCGCGGACAACATCATCCGCTATGTCCGTGCTATGCAGAACTCCATCGGCAGCAACGTGGAGTCCCTGTACAAGATCATAGAAAACAAGGTCGAGGCTCTCGAGTTCAAGATCCAGCCGGATTCGCCCGTAGTGGGGATCCCGCTCTCCCAGCTCAAAGTCAAGCCGGGCGTCCTGATCGCATGTATCACCACGGACGGCAAGACCGCGATTCCCAACGGTAATTCCGTGATCAAAGAGGGCGACAGTGTCGTAGTAGTCACTTCCCACCTCGGATTCGGAGATATCAGGGATATCTTACGGTAACGGACAGGAGGCAGATATGAACTATTCAATTATCCGGAGAATACTGGGAGTCGTGATCCAGTTCACCGGGGCTTTCCTGGCACTCCCGGCCCTGTGCGGCCTGTTCTACGGGGAGAAGCAGGCGATTGTCTACGCGATACTGGCCATTGTCTATTTTGTCATCGGAAAGATCATCGCTTCGATCAAGCTTGAAAGCCAGGCTTACTACGCAAGAGAAGGACTTGTCATTGTTGGACTGAGCTGGATCGTCATCAGTATCCTGGGCGCGATCCCGCTCGTGATCACAAAGGACATTCCCAGCTTTACGGACGCGCTTTTTGAGACCGTATCCGGCTTTACGACGACCGGATCCAGTATCCTGACGGACGTCGAGGCCCTCAGCCACACGGGCCTGTTCTGGCGCAGCTTTACCCACTGGGTCGGCGGAATGGGCGTCATCGTCTTCATCCTGGCGGTCCTTCCCATGACCGGCGGTTACAACATGAATCTGATGCGGGCGGAGAGCCCGGGCCCTACGGTCGGCAAGCTCGTCCCGCGCATGAAAGACACCGCCAAAATATTGTACACCATCTACTTCGGCATGACGGTGGCGGAGATCATCATTCTGCTGATCGCGGGAATGCCCCTGTTTGACGCGCTCTGCATCTCCTTCGGCAGTGCCGGAACCGGCGGATTCGGCGTTCGCAACGACAGCTGCGGCAGCTATTCGACTTTGATGCAGGGCATCATCACGGTGTTTATCATCATGTTCGGCGTCAACTTCAACGCTTACTTCTTCATCATCCGGAGAAAATTCGGTGAAGTGCTCAAGATGAGCGAGCTGAAGGGATATTTTGGCATCATCGCATTTGCGATCATCACGATCACGATCAACATCCGGGGCATGTTCCCGTCGCTCTTCATGGCCTTCCACCACGCGGCCTTCCAGGTCGGCTCGATCATCACGACGACCGGTTACGCGACGACAGACTTTGACCTGTGGCCGCAGTACTCCAGGGCCCTGCTCGTCCTGATCATGTTTTGCGGCGCCTGCGCCGGCAGTACCGGCGGCGGTATGAAGGTCTCCCGAATCATGATCATGGGCAAGACCGTTTACCGCGAGATCAAGAAATACCTGCATCCCCGCGCCGTCACGAACGTCACCATGGACGGAAAGACCATGGACAGGAGCACCATCCACAGCGTGAGCGTCTACCTGACCACTTACATGCTGCTGTTCTTCCTGTCGATCCTGGCGATCACAGTATTTGAGAGCTACGACCTCGAGACCGTTTTCACGTCCGTGGCCTGTACCTTCAACAACATCGGACCCGGCCTCTCCAAGGTCGGTCCCACCTGCAACTTCAGCATCATGCAGCCGGTCACCAAGTACATCCTTATGTTCGATATGCTTGCCGGACGTCTTGAGCTCTATCCTATGCTTATGCTGGTGACGCCGGCGGTGTGGAAGAATACTTGAGGATTTCCGGGGGATTCTGGGGGATTCTTTTCTGGGAGATTCTGGTAATTGGTTTTCATATTGAAGCTAGTGTACCCCGCAGCTTTCGAAGGGATTTGAAGGCTGTGGGGGTTTTCCGGGGGAGTGCCGGGCGTACGATTGCATAGTATTTTGGCGACAGGATCCGGTATGGTTACACCTGATTTTTGTTTGTGAAAGGCTCTTTAAAAAACTTTGGAAAATTTGTAAAAAAAGACTTGCCAAAACGAAAAGCTTACTCTATAATAACAATTCGTAACCGACATGAAGTCGTTTACATATATAAAGGGCTATAGCCAAACGGTAAGGCAGCGGACTCTGACTCCGTCATCTTGAAGGTTCGAATCCTTCTAGCCCTGTGGTTAATTATAGGCATCTGACACGTTCTGTCAGGTGCCTTTCTTTATGCTCAAAAAGCCCTTATCTATCAACTTTTCTAGCTTTCAATTCTTCTGTCTGTTTCTGTCTGATGTTAAAAAAGGTCATGGCGATAAATGGGAAAAAATGGGAAAAATGGGAATGAAAATGGGAATGAAAATGGGAATGGATACCCCCCACCCCCCGGGGAGCAGGGATCGTCTCCGGAACGCCAATTTTTGTGCCGAGTGGGGGACTGCTACACGGCCCGAGGATCGTTCTCTCCCTCCGGATCCATGCAAAAAAAGTGTCCCACACGTCCCGAGCAAAATGTGGTAGTTTATGTGCAAGCCTAGGCACAGTCAGTAACAGTTAGTAACAGTTAGTAAAAGATGACGTATTGAAGAAAGATATTCGGCAGAAGGATCCTGCTGAAAAGGAGGTGGCTAGTAGTGAAGGCATTACAGGTTATGAACAGCAAGAATGAGGTCAAGACTGGATCTGTGGATCAGGCAAAAGCCAGGTATGGTCTGGGGCGCGATACAATTCTCAGAATTGCTGCTGAGGCAGGGGCTATTGTAAGAATCGGTCGTAGGAGGGTTATCAACTTCAGCAAGTTTGACCAGTACATAGACAGCATTTCAGGCTAAGGGGGCAGCAGTAAATGAAGCTACAAAACGACAGGACAATAACCATATCGACCGGCGAAAGCCGTAAAGCCACATACTGGAAGCAGGAGCAGATCTCAGTAGGGGATCTGTGGGAAAAGCTCAGAACGCCCCATAGAGGAGACGAAACGCTTTCGGAGTATATGGCCCTGAAGAAGTCAGAGCAAGACGATCTGAAGGACGTGGGAGGCTTCGTAGGTGGATTGTTTGCAGGTGGTAGAAGACTGAAGAATGGCGTAATAGGCCGCGATCTAATCACTCTGGATCTCGACAACATACCTTCAGGCATTACTGAGGCCATATTGCAGGCTGTCAGAATGACAGGCGTTTCATGGTGCGTGTATTCCACCAGAAAGCACCGACCGGAAGCGCCGAGACTGAGGATCCTGTTTCCCCTTAGTCGAACAGTGAGCGCGGATGAATACGAGCCGATCGCGCGATGGATGGCGGCACGGATCGGAATACATTATGCGGATCCTACCACATTTGAAGCAAACCGGCTGATGTTCTGGCCTTCCTGCTGTGCAGACGGTGAGTATGTGTTCCGGTATGGGGATGCGCCGCTGCTGAATCCTGATGAAGTGCTCGGGAGCTACACGGATTGGCGGGATGTATCCAAATGGCCTCAGGTCCCCGGTGCTGATAATTATAAAAGGGATGCGGCAAAGCAGGGGGATCCCGATTCAAAAAGCGGTGTGGTAGGGGCTTTTAATAGATTCTGCGGCGATATTCAAACCGCTTTAGACAAGTTCCTTCCTGGGGCCTATGAGCCTGTAATAGGTGATGATAACCGCTTTACATATACCGGGGGATCTACGAAAGGTGGCGCGGTGCTATACGATCACGGCAAGTTCCTGTACTCCCACCACGCAACAGATCCTTGCAGCGGTAGGCTCGTCAACTGCTTCGATCTGGTGCGCCTGCATAAATTCGGCAGTCTGGATGAGAACGCGCAGCCGGGAACACCTGGCAATAAGATGCCGAGCTACACGGAGATGTGCAAGTTTGCCGGCAGCATTCCGAAGATACACGCAGCACTTGAGAAGGAACGGCACGATGAAGCAGTCAAAGACTTTGAGGAAGTGGCAAGCACGGAGGATCCCGCGCCTCCGACCGTATTCCATAAGCTGTCAGCAAAGGGTGTTCCGGTAGAGATACTCGATGCAAATATCGAGGAATATATCATCCGGAAGAACGACCTCTTTTTCCTCAATGGGAAGCCCTATTTATACGATCATGGGTGCTTCAAATACGATGAGGACGGAAAGAGTATAAAGCGCCTGATCCGCGAGCTTATCATCCCCGAACTGGTGAACGCAAACAGGATAGAGCGCGTTTATAGGCTGTTTTTGTCAGATTCAAGAATTTCCATAGATGAGGATGAGATCAACAAGTATCCGGAATACTGGATCAACTTCAAGAATGGGATGTTGGATGTGAAAACAGGTGAGATGCACGAGCATAGCACAGAGTACAGATCCATCAACCAGATTCCACACATATTCGACCGGGATGCTACTTTTGCCGGTTCAGCCGCTGAAAGGTTTCTGCGGGGCCTGATACCGGATCCGGGTGACTACAATATGTTCCTGGCATTTATCGGAGTGTGCATGACAAGGGACACACATTTTCAGAAGTTCCTTGTGCTGTGGGGACCTGGGCAGATCGGTAAATCCACGGCGGTAAGCATGGTGATACGCGCGATCGGAAAGCAGAATACAAGTGATGTGCCTCTGCAAAAGCTCAATGAACGGTTTCAGAGCGTACCTCTCATGTATAAGCTATTGAATGTCTCGACCGATATTCCCGCGACCTCTATGTCTCAAACTTCAGTGATCCGCCTTATAACAGGTGAGGACCGAGTACCGGCAGAGTTTAAGGGAGGAAAGAGTTTCGGCTTTGAGAACTATGCGAGGCTGCTGTTTTCAGCGAATGAGATGCCCGCTGTTCTGTCAGAGGACCCGGCACCCTATTACAGACGGTTAATGGTGATCGAGGCAAAAAAGGGAGCACACGTTGATCACCTCAGGGATGCCCTGATTGACAGCACGCCAGGATTCATCGCGGAATGCGTCCGGAGACTGCAAACCTGCTATATCATCGGAACCGATCTGGACAGCCCGAACAGCAAGCGGATCGTAGCCGGTCTGTTACTGGAATCAGATTCGACAATCGCTTTCATAAGCGAGTATACAGAAAAGGATCCTGATGGGAAGATTAAGCAGAAAGTACTGTATGACAAATACAAAACGATGTGCTTTGAAAGGGAATGGAGGCCGAAATCAAATCAGAGGTTCTACAATTCCGTCCGAGGGCTCGGCTACGCATCCCGGAAATCTGAAGGAACCGACTGGTTCTTTGGAATCCGGTTTAAGGAAATCGGCATTGATGAAATGAAATAAGACTGTATCAGTGATATTAGTGATATTTTTTTTGAATTAACACATAGAGAAATAGAGAGAATATAAAGATATATATGTCTAATTCATATAAAGGAGATTCAAAAAAAAGGTCACTTTTCTCCTCGGCAGAAGCGGGCCGAGGGAGGAAGCATTTTGTAACAATTAAGGAGGCGGTATGAAAGCGAGAAAAAGGACGAACACATGGTTCAAGAATTTGATATGCGGCATATTCCGGAAAGTGTTCTGGAATCAGCGGATTATGACGGCGCGACAGAAGGAAGGGTTGCAGACTTGAGCGGCTTCCTGATTGATGCAGCAGATGCGTTTCCGGGCATTGTGACCTTGTACGGATCCTATGTTGACAGACCTTCTGAAAAGTATCTGATTCTCATAGAGGAACTCGACGATGACCCGCTGCCCACAATATCCATGGTGAAGGTGCCAACAGCAGATGATACCCCACAGCAAACTGACAATTGAAGATCTGGGAACGGTCAGAGAAGCACACCGAAAGGTGATCCGGTGCAGGCGGCTCCTATCAGAGGCAAGGGATGCCGCCGGGATCCACGGTGTAAGCTATGACAAGGTAGGCAGCCATATCCAGAACTATGACAGCATTCTTGAAAATAAGATGGTGAGAGTGATTGATCGGGAGAGGAACCTTAGAACAGCGCAACTAGAGAAGGAAGCGGCAATGTTGCGCTTATGGCTCAAGATTCTGGAATCGGTCAATGATGCTCGAATGCGGCTTATTCTTCAATACAGGTATGTTGATCTGATGTCCTGGCAGCAGGTGTCTGCTGAGTTGGGAGGCCGGGAAAGGGATTCGATTGATGCTTTGAAACAGGCACACAAGCGTTTCATTGACGAACTAAAACTGAATACTGATAGGGAGAATTGAGCGGCGCTTCTGTGTGTGGGGACACATTATACGCGCGCGAAAAGAATTTAGCAGTGCGGGCTAGAGTTGATCGGACGGCAGAACGGCCGTTTCTGGGGCCGCTGTGGGGCGCTAGGGCACATAATACCCAGTAGCAGTAAATCCCACCAACGGCCCCGGAAAAGCCCGCAAAACGGCAAATACAAGGGAACACCCCCCACCCCCCGGGGATCCGGGCGCACACTCAGGGCGGCGCTTTTTGTGCCGAGGGGCACGGCAGCTACACGGAACGCGCGGGGATCCGGGAGCCTGGGATCCGGGGATCCGGGAGCCGGCAGCGGGCGCGCCTATTGTGCGCCGGGATCGGCTGAGCCTTCTATGATCTGGTCCATGGCATAGATGCAGAAGGCATTCAGGGACATTCCCCGGGCTTCTGCCTGCTGCTTGTAATAATCCTTGCGCCCTTTGGGGACCCGGATCTTGAACTCATCGACCTTTTCTGCCTGATATTTGGCAACGGCGCGCCTTTGCGCTTCACTGCTTCCGCGATAGGCGCTCTTTTTCTTTTCTTCCTGCATGATCTAATCCTTTCTGCAAGGTTTGTGCTGATTCTATTCCACCTTACGATAAAAGTATAGCAGATGTAAATATAAGGGCACATATACAAAGTGCATAAATATGTCCCCTTATATTTGGAACTTCTGACAATTGATATATAAGGGGGCTTAGATTACAATAAGATCATAGAGAACAGCAAACAGGGAAACCGAGAGCGGGAGCGTACCGTGGACAATGAGGGAGACTGAGAAGGTCGACCGGCAACCAAGACGGCGCACCGCTCACTGAAAGGAGATCAGGATGAAATACAATCTTTCGCAGATAATGACAAGAGCATGGAAGATCTTCCGGAAAATGGAGATCAGCTTTTCGGAAGCACTCCACAGAGCATGGCTTACAGCTAAGGCCGCTTCCGTCAACGAGGCAAGAGTTGAGGCGGCAAAGGCCGCTGCCGGCATCACGGAAGAGACAATGACATGGAAGGCATGGAAGGATGCAGGCTATGAAGTGATTCACGGATCCAAAGCACTTTTCGGATGTGACCTGATCTGGGGGAGCAAGGGAGACGGAGCCACGTACAAGGCAAGGTTTTTCGGAGCCTCACAGGTACAGCCGATCACAGCATAAAGAAAAGCCCTTGTCAGAGCGGCAACTCTGACAGGGGCGCAATCCGGAACAAATACGACAGGACATTGGACCGGTACAGCCTCATTGTACCAGAAAGGAACGATAATGAACAGTGAGAGAATCGAGGCCCTTTACGAGGATTACATCGAGACGGCAGGAGCCAGACAGGATGGGCTACACGCCACCTGGCGGAAGATCAGCGCGGATCTCGACCGGAAACTGGCAGCGGGGAAGCTCACGACAATGGATCTGGCGCGCTATGAGGAGGCCGTTTCCCGCGCCGCCTTCCACGCAGGATATACGGCAGCAGTCGAGGAGGCGCGGTGATGGCAAAGAAGAAAAAGAAGAAGGAAAAACTCCCTACCGGAATGCGAAGGAAGTCAGAGAACACCATAGAGTACAGGTTTAATTATGATGAAAGGGTATTCTCTGTGTGTGCGGCAACGGTGGAGGAGTGCTATCAGAAGGCCAAACAGAAAAAAGAGAGTAACGACAGCGCCAGTTATAAGGCCGGTAAAAAGCTGACCGTTTCGGAGTACTTTGACAGGTGGCTTGAGAATAAGCGCGGACCCGCCAAGGAAACCACGCTTAGAACATACCGCGTTCTTATGAACAGGATCAAAGCAACTCCAATTGATGAGGCCGGGCATACATTTGGAGAACTGAAGCTCATAAAGGTTGAAATGGAGAATGTTCTTGTTCTTCAAAGAGCACTTCAGAAGGAACTCAAAACGAAGGACGAGGATGGAAACGAAGTCACCCGGAAAGGCATGACCACGCGCTCGACAAACGATTCTATAAATCTTCTTAAGCAGGTTTTTAAGAGGGCAGTGATAGAGCGCATCATAACATGGAATCCGGTGGAAGGAGTTGAACCAGTGAAAAGAACAGAAGAATTGGCGCGTGATACAATCCATAGAGCACTGACCAAAAAGGAAACGGCAGCATTCCTTCAAACCGCCCAGAAGGAAGAATCATGGTATTATCCGCTGTATGTGTTCCTGCTCAACACCGGATGCAGGCTCGGGGAGGCGGGAGCGCTGACACCGGCTGATGTAACGAAGAATGGTATTCGGATCAGCCGCACGATCACGAGAACAGAGGTAGGAGGTTATGAGATCGGCGCTGACACAAAGACCGCTGCCGGCAAGCGATACATCCCACTCTCAGACGATGCAAAGAAGGCATTGGAACAGCAGAAGTCTGTGAACAGACTTGTTCGGAGTATTAGAGTGGTCGATATGAACGCGCCGATATTCACAGCGCCGAATGGGGGACTTCTCAAAAGCGCGAATGTGAACT
>JAZQCI010000024.1:0-29986 GCA_045546175.1 Lachnospiraceae bacterium
ATTCGCAATCTCGGAAGAAGGAGCGCGGACGAGATCATGGATGCGATCATGGAGTATCAGTACACTATTTTGCCGGATGGAGCAAAGAAAAAATATCTGGACAGAATTATGGAGCTGAACCGGCCATAGCAGGGACCTTAATATGATAGAATATAGGTCAAAAGAGGAGTGAATCAGAGAATATTTTATGTGTAAATGTAAAGGAAATAAGTAAAAGAAATGGACAAACGACTGGAAAAGCAGCTTGCCTTTTCACTGGAAATAGACAAGGAGAAGAATGTCTTCCGGCAGACGCATCTGTCCGGGCACGGAAGGAATGAAAATGATGCGGGGCACGCATGGCACATGGCGATCATGGCGTATTTGCTCCGCGAGTACGCGAACGAAGAAGTTGACATCACGAAGGTCATGCTGATGTGCCTGATTCACGACATTGTGGAGATTGATGCGGGTGACACTTATGCGTATGATGAAGAAAATCTGAAGACGCAGAAGGCGCGGGAGGATGCGGCAAAGGAGAGGATCTTTTCTCTTCTGCCGGATGACCAGAAAGAGGAGCTGACCGCGCTTTTTGACGAGTTCGAGGCGTATGAGACGGCGGAGGCGAAGTTCGCGCATTCGCTCGATAACCTGCAGCCGCTTATGCTGAACAACAGCAACGACGGCGGCGACTGGGTAGAGCACGGGGTGTCGGCGTCCACAATCTACGGGCGGCAGCGAAAGACGAAGATGGGATCGGTTAAGTTGTTCGAAGTAACCGATCAGATCATTAGGGATCATATCCGAAAGGGGACGATTCCGGAGTAGGGGGCCGGTGTAATTTGGGATTCCTGCTGCTCTCACAAGGGTACCAATTGTAAAGAAGATCGGTACCCTTTCTTAATTTGCGTATCACAGGCTTTTTTGACGGATCATTATTTGGAGGGAGCTTTCACCTGCTTTCCGCATGAAGGGCAGCTGATGCTCTCACCACTGGGGACTCTGACGACGGCTCCGCAGGACGGGCAGAAAACGGACGTTACCGAATCCTCGACTTCATGCGCCAGGACGATTTCATCTTCCGAAAGAAGGGCTTCGTCGTTTTGGTTGGACCGCATCATAGATATTCCGCACCAGGCGAAGAACCCTCCAATCCCGCAGAACAATCCGTAGAAAGCAAGTGCCATCGCGAGCAGGAACCAGAGCTTCGAGGCGAACGCGCCGATCAGAAGGCCTGTTCCGATCAATGCGCCTAACAGCACAAAAAGAAGGCCGAACCATTTGAGAAATCTGCCGGTATCCATTTTCTATTCTTATCCCCTTTCTGAAATGTTTTTTTGATTTTCCCTTATTATAGCAGGTGAAAATAGTGCTGTGAGCAGCGGGAATCCTTTTTTGCTTCCAGGGAAAATGATCGAAAATAGGGGTGTGAATATAGAACTGTTTTTGGAAGTTGTGTTTATAGTATTGCTATTATGTTGGCCGTTTTTTTTTTAGCAGGACTTTTATATGCCAATATCAAATCTGTAATAAAAGCTAGCTTTTTGCTACAATGGATTCATATTGGAAAACTATGCTCTTATATAGGGGGTGGATCTTATGATCCTGAATAAGAAGCAGATGACCGAAGAGGACATCAAGCTTAATTACATTACGCCTGCCATTAATGCCAGCGGATGGAAGAACGGCATTAATATCACGATGGAGACCAAGATCACGGATGGAAAGATCAACATCAAAGGCAACATGGCATATCGTGAGAAGGCAAAAAAGGTGGACTACCTTCTTTATCTGAATAAATATAATCCGATCGCTATTGTGGAGGCTAAGGACAATAACCACAGTATCTCTTATGGCCTGCAGCAGGCGATGGACTATGCCCGGATGCTGGATCTGCCGTTCGCCTATAGTTCCAACGGTGACGGCTTCTGTGAACATGATTTCCTGACCGGAACCGAGCGGATGCTTACGATGGAAGAGTTCCCGACTGTGGAACAACTGATCTCACGGTACAAGGGAGAGCATAATGGAGGCAAGGGATTAAACGAACAGGAATTGAGGCTGATTGATCAGCCTTATTACTCAAGCCAGAATACCTACCCGCCCCGCTATTATCAGAGGAACGCGGTCAACCGCACGCTTGATGCCATTGCAAGGGGACAGAACAGGATCCTGCTCGTCATGGCGACTGGAACCGGAAAGACTTATACCGCTTTCCAGATCGTGTACCGACTCCTCACGAGCGGAGTGAAGCGGAAGGTCCTGTATCTTGCGGACCGCAACAACCTGGTCGACCAGTCAATCCAGCAGGACTTTTCACCTCTTGAGAAGGTCATACACAAGGTTAATTTTGCAAAAGACAAAAAAGATACGATTACTTCCTACCAGGTCTATTTTGCCCTGTATCAGCAGCTGATCGGAGACAACGATCAAGAGCATTACAGCGAACTGTTTGATAAGGATTTCTTCGACCTGATCATTGTGGACGAGTGCCACAGGGGATCAGCCAAAGAGGACAGCCGGTGGAGAAGGATCCTTGAATATTTTGACAGTGCCACACAGATTGGCATGACTGCAACGCCCAAAGAGACGATGTACGTTTCGAATATAGAGTATTTTGGCAAGCCGGTATATGAGTATAGCCTGAAGACCGGTATTGAAGACGGATTCCTCGCTCCTTTCCGGGTGCTGGGCATGACGATGAATATCAGTGACGGCTGGAGGCCATACAAAGGGCAGACAGACTATTATGGCCGGGAGATTGAAGACCGTATCTACGATAACAGAGATTTTGATTATAATATCATCCTCGCAGACCGCATTCAGGAGGTAGCCTTCCGGATCACGGAGTATCTGAAGAAATATGGAAGGATGCAGAAAACGATCGTGTTTTGTGCGACGGAGGATGCAGCAGAGCGGATGCGGATGGCGCTCGTGAATCTGAATAAAGATATGGTAAAAAAGAATGCGGACTATGTTGTGCGCATTACCGGCAGCGATGACTATGGAAAGAGCAAGCTGAAATACTTTATTTCCGCTTCTCAGAAGTATCCGGTCATCGCAACAACATCGGAGATGTTATCTACCGGTTCAGACTGCAAACTGACGAAGCTGATCGTTCTGGATAAAAATATCAATTCTATGACGCAGTTCAAGCAGATCATCGGCAGGGGAACCCGCGTCCGTGAAGACCAAGGCAAGCTCAGCTTTACGATCATGGATTTCAGAGGCGTCGCGCGTCTTTTCTCTGATCCTGACTGGGACAGCCCGGTGGAGCAGGTAGATAATTACGATCCTACTAAGGATCCTAAAAAGAAGAAACGGGAGGAACCGCCATTTGTTGAACCGGCTCCGATGCCTTATGTAGATGCAGAGGGAGCGAAGGTTCACTTAATACAGGAAACGGTATCTGTTTATGACAATAACGGAAAACTGCTCAGGCAGGAGAATATTATCGACTACACGAGAAGGAATATACGAGGCAACTATGCAGATCTTGGTTCCTTTGTGCGGAAATGGTCTCAGACAGAGAAAAAAGAAGTTATCAGGCAGGAACTGAAAACACATGGTATTGATCTGGATCAGCTGAAGAAAGACCAGCACATGGAGGACGTCGATGACTTCGACTTCATCACGCACGTGGCTTATGATCAGAAACCGCTGACCAGGCGGGAGCGTGCCGAGAACGTGAAGAAGCGTGACTTTCTGCATAAGTACAGTGGTGTTGCAAGGCAGGTCATTGAGGCGCTCCTTGAGAAGTACGCCAATGACGGCATTACAGAAATCGAGAGAACAGAAGTGCTCAGGCTCGACCCGTTCAGGCGTATTGGGAACCCGGCACGTATTGCAAAACTCTTCGGCGGTAAGGAAGGCTACCTGAGGGCAGTCAAAGAATTGGAAGAAGAAATATACAGAATAGGATGACGGAAATATGAGTGATTTAGGGAGTTTTGTAAAACGGCTCAGGGACATCATGCGTAATGATGCGGGTATCAACGGCGATGCCCAGCGAATCGAGCAGATTGCATGGATGCTCTTTTTAAAGGTATATGACGCACAGGAAGAAAACTGGGAGTTTGACGAGGAGGATTATGTCTCCATCATCCCGGAGAACTGCCGGTGGAGAAACTGGGCCGTTGACGATGGGAAGGGCACTGCGCTGACCGGTGATAAGCTCTTGGAGTTTGTTAATAACACGCTGTTCCCGACCCTGAAGGGACTGGCCGTAGATGCCGATACACCGATCAAAAAGGCGATCGTGAAGTCCACCTTTGAGGACGCCAACCAGTACATGAAGGACGGCGTGCTCCTTCGTCAGGTTATTAATATCATCGACAGTGTTGATTTCGGCGACTACGAAGAGAGTCATGCGTTTGGCGATATTTATGAAGCAATTCTGAAGGAACTGCAGAGTGCCGGCAGCGCAGGTGAGTTCTATACGCCTCGCGCTGTGACGGATTTCATGGCGGAGATGATCAAACCCCAGATCGGTGAGACCATGGCGGATTTTGCCTGTGGCACAGGAGGCTTCCTCGTCAGCTGGATCAAGCGACTGGAGGACCAGGTCGAGACCACAGAGGACTCCGATGCCATGCACAGGTCCATTTATGGTATCGAGAAGAAGCAGTTCCCGTACATGCTCTGTGTGACAAATATGCTCCTTCACGGTGTTGACGTTCCCCGTGTGTATCATGACAACTCCCTGCTTAAGGATGTGCTCGACTATACAGAGAAGGATCAGTTTGATGTTGTGCTGATGAATCCGCCCTACGGCGGTTCTGAAAAGGCAGACGTGAAAGGTCATTTCCCGGCTGACCTTGCAAGCTCGGAAACGGCTGATCTTTTCATGTCTGTGATCATGTACAGATTAAAGCAGGAAGGCCGCGCAGCAGTGATCCTCCCCGACGGATTCCTGTTCGGCACTGATAATACGAAGGTAGCAATTAAGAAGAAGCTTCTGAGCGAGTTTAACCTGCATACGATTATTCGTATGCCGGGTAGTGTATTCTCTCCGTATACATCCATTACTACAAATATTCTGTTCTTCGAGCGGGAGGGAACCACAAAGAATGTGTGGTTCTATCGCATGGATATGCCTGAGGGATACAAGCACTTCTCCAAGACAAAGCCGATGAAGAGTGAGCATTTCGATGCAGTGCGTGAGTGGTGGGACAACCGAACCGAGATCAAGGATGCGGACACTGATACCTTCAAGTCAAAATGCTTTACCGCTACTGAGATTGCGGAGGGAAATTACAATCTTGATCTCTGTGGATATCCGCATGAGGAAGAAGAAATCCTGCCTCCGAAGGAGTTGATCCAGCAGTATCAGGAGAAGCGGGCAAGCCTTAATGCTGACATTGACCGGATCCTTGCCAAGATCACGGGCATCCTTGGGATAGAAGAGGATGGTGAGTGATATGATGACGGGAAATAAACTAATGGGTGCTGTTTTACAATTAGCCATGCAGGGGAAGATTGTAGAACAGAGACCAGAAGAAGGAACAGGTGAGGAGCTTTATCAAAAAATACGGTTCGAAAAAGATCGACTTATAAAGCGGGGAGTATTAAAAAAGAATAAAGAAAGCGAAGAGATTAGTGATGATGAAAAGCACTTTGATATTCCTGAATCATGGAAGTGGGTAAGGGTAGAAGACATAGCTATTCTTAATCCTAAAAATGATTTAGAAGATGATATTGATACTTCGTTTATTCCTATGACATTAGTTGACGATGCCTTTTCAAATCACCATACGTCGGAAAGACGTAGGTGGGGTGAAATAAAAAAAGGATTCTCTCATTTTGCAGAAGGCGACATCGGAGTAGCGAAAATAACACCGTGTTTTCAAAATAGGAAGTCAGTGATTTTTAGAAACCTTATTAATGGTTATGGCGCAGGAACCACTGAACTTTCTATAGTGCGACCGTTCAAAAATCACTGTAGCCCAGAATACCTTTTATATATTTTTAAATCAGAATTATTCATTAATAATGGTGTTAAGTCATTTACTGGGACTGCAGGCCAACAGAGAATTCATAAAGACTATTTACGACGATTTGCCATTCCCCTTCCTCCCCTCGCAGAGCAGAAACGCATTGTCGCAAAGATTGAGGAACTGATGCCTTTCGTGGAGCAGTATGCAGCTGCCAGCACCAAGCTGAATACGCTCAATGCCACGTTCCCTGAAATGATGAAGAAGTCGATCCTTCAGGAAGCGGTGCAGGGGAAGCTCGTACCACAGGATCCGAACGATGAACCGGCAAGTTTACTACTGAAGAGAATTGCGGAAGAGAAGAAGAGGCTAATCAAGGAAGGGAAGATAAAGAAACAGAAACCTCTGCCTGAGATCACAGAGGATGAGATTCCGTTTGATATTCCGGAAAGCTGGGAGTGGGTAAGATTTGATGAATTAGTATCGTTTGAAAACGGCGATCGGGGAAAAAACTATCCTAACAAAGAAGAATATGTAGAATCTGGAGTTGCTTGGATAAACACTGGACATATAGAGCCAAATGGTCTTCTGACACAAACAAATATGAATTATATAACAAGGGAAAAATACAATTCATTGCGTAGCGGAAAAATAGAAGCAAATGATCTTGTGTTTTGTCTTAGAGGAGCAACATATGGAAAAGTTGCAAGGGTAGAACCATATTCCGAAGGCGCCGTAGCTTCATCATTGATGATTATTAGACCTGTTATAAGTTTGTTAAGAGAATACATATATTTGTATCTGAGAACTCCGCTTGCGTCTAATGAATTAAGAAAATATGCTAATGGCTCTGCACAGCCCAATCTTGGAGCAAAAGACGTTCGCAAATACTTAGTACCAGTACCACCTCTTAAAGAGCAGAGACGAATTGTCGCTTTTACGGAAGATATACTGTATAGGGTTAGTGCTTTATCAAAGTAGTAATTACACCCCAGATTACTACTACTTTTACTACTAAAGACTGCTGTATTATGCCAATTTATGCCGATTTACGGCAAAATCTACAACAGTGCCAAAATATTACAATGCCCAAAAAGATGATAAATTGGGGCTTTTCACGGCATAACACGGCACTTCGAAGAGGAAGAAAAACTGATAAAAATTTTATTCATTTGCCACGGCAATCATAATACAACAATGAAAGGCAAGAATTGTGGGTATCGCATTCAGACATTCCGCTGGGTTCGGAAAGAGAATGGAATAGAATCTGATAGGGAAAATGCTGATGGAAGGCTTGGATGTGTATATCCCGCTCGTGGATGACCACGGTGTTGACTGTGTCATCAAGAAAGAAGATGGGACATTTATCGAAGTCCAGATTAAGGCACGGTCCAGTGTAGTCACTGATGGCGATGCCGCTCTGTTTTCGGCCATAACACACGATCTGACAGAAAACTTCTATTTCGTGTTCTATTCCGAGCGGTTGGATATGATGTGGATCCTGTCATCCGCTGAGTTTCTCAAAGAGTGCGTGACAAATAAGACGGGAAAAAACAAAGGAAAGAGGAGTATCTGGTTCAACGGAAACAGAAAGGACAAGAAGACCGGGATTAAGAAGGAGTATTGCAAGGAGCAGTTTGAGAAGTATATCGAGAAGGACTTCTCATGTTTTCATTAAGTATCACAATTTCTAAATGACAACTAGTAAGTTATGAAGAAGATCTGCATTATGTTACCGTGGAATGCTGAATAAAACCAGAAAAGCTACCATCGTATATGCGTAAGGTTCGTATATCGCGCATCAAATGAAGAACGAGACAAGGAAATATGAAACAGAAAACAATAGACAGAATCAGAAAATTTACAGAAGACCGTGACTGGGATCAATTTCACACCCCTTCTAATCTTGCCAAATCCATAGTGATTGAAGCGGCTGAATTGCTCGAATGCTTTCAATGGAGCGATACAGAATTTGACTTGCAACATGTGAAAGAAGAACTTGCAGACGTTCTTGTGTACTCTCAGAATTTACTGGATAAACTGGGATTGGATGCAGATGAAATCGTTAATACGAAAATGGCGCAAAATGAAGCAAAGTATCCGGTTGAGAAGGCAAAAGGGAGTGCGGCAAAGTATACGGAGTTATAAATAGGAGAATAGAAGAAATGCCTGTGTGCAATAGCAATTGATATGCACACAGGCTATTATATTGGCTCAAAAATGGGCCAGGTTAACTTGGAGATGCATCTTGAGAGCTTAACCCTAATAAAAAGGTGTTATAATGGGTGCATCGAGTACTGAAAGTAGTATTAGCTTTCAGAATGCAAATGAATATTATATTTAACAGGGGGAAGCAGATTATGAGAATGAAAAAAATTGCTACTATATTAGTTTCGATACTAGTGCTTTTATTAGTTGGTTGCAGCAATGCAAAAGCTTTGGAATCTGCTAGAGCAGCAGTTGATGCTTATAATGCAGCAGTTGGAGAGTATAATACAAAGGTTAAGACATATAATGAGGCAGCTTCTCAGGTCAATGACAAAAACTCCGAATTACAGGGAGTCGTATCCGGCGCACAGGATGTCATCAATAAAGGTGAAGAACCATTTGATGAAAACACACTATCTGAATTAAAAACAGCAATGTCAGATGCATCTGGCGCTAAAGTGGGTGATGTAGAAATCCTTGAGCCGCTTGAGGAGATGAGCGTCAGCGAGGATATGAAAAGTAAAGAACTGAAAGAGATTGAAGAGAAAGCAGTCGCTGAAATTGAAAATGTGAAAGCAATGACTGTACCGTCAATCCCTGAAGTCCCTGATTATACAGAAACTATGGAGGCAGTAAAAGAAAAACTGAAAGCTTATGAAAACAGCATACAGGGAATGAAGCAGGTCACAGCTCCGACAGATGAGTTCGTAATGGAGAGACTTCAGAGAATCGAAACTATTACGGAAATGGATGCAGTTACAGAAGATCATGATCCGAACGGAAAGCTGAATAAGCAAGGTGGTTATATTGGATGCATCTATTTTACAGACACGCAAGTAGATAGGTCCCAGCTGTATATAGAGGACGGAAAAGATAATGTTATTGATGTAGGGACAGAAGGCGGCGGAGCAATAGAAATTTTTAAAACGGTAGAAGATGCAACTCAAAGAGATACATACTTAGGGGCATTTGACGGAGGAATGCTTGCCAGTGGGTCACATTATATTGTAGGAACCTGCTTGGTTCGAACATCTAACGAATTGAATGGTACACAACAGTTAGAATTGACCGATCAAATAAGACAGGCTTTAATTGCAGTTGACGAGTAATTCCTAAAACAGTCAAGAATCTTTAAACATAGTATCAGACGAAAGTGGTAAATAACACAAGTTCGGCCATTATCCGTATCTCTACAGATTCATAAGAGTAATCGGGGATACTATTAGACCTTCTAGGTCAAATACTATCCCTTTTTTCTAAATTATATAAAAAGCAAAGGATGGAATTCAATTATATACGGAACTCTTTTTGTTATAATAAATGAAATATTTATTAGCTTGATCGAAAGTTCAGAGCTGATCAATTTCATGAAGAATGTGAGATTTGTGAATCATGAAGATGAAAGAAAAGGGGAGTTTAATCTCGTGACTCCTCCTTTTGGCGGACGTGCATCGGTTGATGTATGGCTTTGCAGAGATTGCAGAAAACTTGTAATTGATATTTGACGGTGGGGGTATCAAGGGAATGTCACGGGGATATATCTTCTGACATTATTTTGTGTCAGAAGATACGTCCCCGTGACACAATCTTCTGACACAAACCCATATGGAGGAAAAATGGTCGGGAAATATAGGGTGATCACGCTCTGCGGCAGCACGCGCTTCAAGGATGCTTTCATGGAAACTCAAAAAAGACTGACGCTGGAAGGCAATATTGTGATCAGCGTTGGCCTCTTCGGTCATTCGGGCGATAATGAGGTATGGACGGAAGGTACCAAGGAGATGCTCGATGATATGCATCTTCGGAAGATTGATATGGCGGACGAGATCTTTGTGGTCAACGTTGGCGGGTATATCGGATCCAGTACTCGAAATGAAATCAAGTATGCTGAGAGTACAGGGAAGGTTGTTCGCTATTTTGTCCCAGTAGCAGAATAACGAAAAAAGGAAGAATTGATGCATTTGAGATTAGGCTTTAATGCCTGCTTCACTAATGAGGATGTGTCAGAAGATACGTCCCCGTGACACACGATATTCCTCGGCTACCAGGAGAAAAAACATATGGATTTTTTATCGAGTAAAGTGACGACCATTCTGATCATTATCAATATCGTGATTTACCTGCTTGAGACGAAAGACGGCGGCAGCACGAACAGGTATGTCGCACTGAAATACGGCGCGCAGTACCAGCCGTATATTCGACAGGGGCAGTATTACAGGCTCTTTACGGCGATGTTTCTGCACTTTGGTGTCTATCACTTGCTGCTGAATATGTATGCGCTCTCGGCGATCGGGCCGGCTGTGGACTATGTGTGCGGGCCTGTGATCTTTCTGATCGTATATCTGGGAGCGGGGCTTGCGGGCAATGTCGCGACGATGATCCTTGACGAGAAGAGAGGAAGCAGCAATTTGTCGGCGGGAGCTTCCGGTTGTATTTTCGGGCTTCTGGGGGCATGCTTTGTACTTGCGGTTCACGGGTATGGATTTTCGATGCGCAGTATTTTGACAACGCTTGCGATCAATCTGGTGTATGGATTGTCGTCGAAGCGGATCAATATGATGTCGCATGCCGGAGGATTTGTCGGTGGAGCTGCGATTATGGCGGTGACTATGGCCGTACTATCTATGAGATGATGAAGGTGTGTCACGGGACGTATCCGCTGAAAATGTGTCAGGAGATACGTCCCCGTGACACACCGTACAAAAGTAAACGGCGGCAAATTATAATTGTCATGTGCTATGAAAAAGTGTATCATTAAGTTGTCTGTCAGGAGGGAACAAATGAAGGATTGGGTAGAGATTTCACAGAGACTGATCATGCTTGGGCAGTTGGGGCTGTCGCTCATGATGCCCATATTGATCTGTTTGGGAATCTGCTATCTCCTCGTGACGAAAGCAGGGCTCGGACTATGGATCTATATTCCGGGCTTTATTTTTGGCCTTGGCGCCTCCTTTATGACAGCCTATAAGGTGTGGCTGAGCGTCACCGCCAAAGAGAAGAAAAAGGCGCAGGAGGAACCTCCCGCATTCAACAGGCACTCATAGCCGCCGCGGCTCCCTGCGTGAGGTATGAGATAAAATTTGAGATAAATTTGAGATAAGATTTGAGATAAGAGGATCGAGAGTTGAAACTGCAGAAAGCGGTAAAGGATGAGACGGTATTCGTGGCGCTGGGATCGGTGATCCTGAGTGCGATCATGGTGTTGGTTTTCTACGGACTTAATAAAGCGTTTCCCGAGCAGGTGCCCATGGGGCTTCCTGTGATCGTGGGCGCCGTAGGTGGCTGTGCGGTAGCTGTCGGAAATTTCTTCCTCATGGCACTCACCGTGCAGAAAGTAGCCGGAATTGAGAATTATGATCAGGCATATCGGTCTATGCAGGTCAGCTACAGGTACAGAACGTTCCTGCAGCTGATTTGGTGTGTCCTGTGCATGGTTCTTAAATTCATAAACCCTGTGGCCGGGATCCTGCCCCTTCTCTGGCCGAGCCTTCTGATCAAAGGCAAGGGGATCATAAGCGGGGTAAAGAATTAAAGGAAGGAGGTGGATGTGTAGAGATGGAATTTGATATTTCCGGAGCCAGAATATTTTGGCGAATTCCAACGGGAATCCCGATTCTGGGAGATTTCCTTCTTACCGAGACATTAGTGGTTAGCTGGATCGTGATGGCAATCATAACCGGGCTGTGTATTTTCCTGACAAGGAATCTTAAAGTGGAAAAGATTTCCAAGCGTCAGGCGGTTGCGGAACTGTTGGTGGAGTCAGCGAACAATCTGGTAAGAAACAACACGGGCGGTACTAAGTTTGACCGTCTGATCCCTTTCGTATCAGCGCTGTTTGCGACCAGTGTCGTGTCGAACCTGATCAGTTTGACCGGAATATTCAGAAGTCCGACAGCAGATCTTTCTACGGAAGCAGCATGGGCGGTAGTCGTCTTCATCATGATCACGGCAGAAAAGATCAAGGCCGGCGGTATTCTGGGATATATGAAGGGCTTTACGGAGCCGATCCCGGTAATGACCCCGTTCAACATACTGTCGGAACTGGCTACACCTGTCAGTATGGCCTGCCGTCATTTCGGCAATATTTTGTCCGGCGTTGTTATCAATGGACTGATCTATGCGGCACTGGCAGTTGCGTCTTCCGCACTATTCGGACTGATCCCTGGTGCTGTAGGCGAGTTCCTTAGTCATATACCGTTCCTGAGCGTAGGTATACCGGCTATCCTGTCATTCTATTTTGACTGGTTCTCCGGCGTAATGCAGGCATTTATCTTTACAATGCTGACCATTATGTACATCGCGAATGCGGCGGAAGGATGACGACCCACGCGGAAGTATCGGAAAGAGTATTAAAAGTGTATCGAGGTGAGTATTCTTTCCGGGTACCGAATCTATTTATCTTATGAATTCCACGCGCCCAGGGCGCGGGAAAAATACAATATCCAACAACAGGAGGGAAATCATGGATTATACAATTCTCGCTAAAGGTATTGCACTTGCAGGATGCGCTATCGGCGCAGGTTGCGCGCTGATCGCAGGTATCGGCCCCGGTATCGGTGAAGGTAACGCAGTTGCGAAGGCTCTTGAGGCTATCGGACGCCAGCCTGAGTGCAAGGGCGATGTCACCAGCACAATGCTGCTCGGCTGCGCGATCGCAGAGACGACCGGTATTTACGGTTTCGTTACGGGTCTGCTTCTGATCTTCGTAGCTCCCGGCATGTTCATGGGTTATCTCGGATAAATCCTGGCTGAAACTGATGAAGCGCTGTCCCTCACGGGACCGCACAGCCACAAGGAGGCATACATGGGTGGTAGTAATACACAGGCACTTGTGACGATCATTCCCTGGACATTTATCGCGCAGATCCTCAACCTGTTCATTCAGATGTACCTGATCAAGAAATTCCTTTTCAAGCCCATCAACGAGGTGCTTGCAAAGAGAAGAGAACTGGCCGACAAGGAGATCAAAGAGGCCAGAGAAGCCAAGGAAGAGGCGGACGGTCTGAAAGTACAGTACGAAGAGGGTCTCGCCAATGCGAGAGCAGAAGCCGCGCAGATCGTACAGAGCGCTCAGAAAGAAGCGCAGATCAGAGCGGATGAGACTGTGAGACAGGCTCAGGAGCAGGCTGCCGGCATTCGCAGAAAAGCCGAGGCGGATATCGCACAGGAGAAGAAAAAAGCGATCAATGAAGTTAAGGATGAGATCGGCGGACTGGCGATGGATATCGCCGGCAAGGTCGTTGAGAAAGAGATCAACGAGGCCGACCACAAGAAGCTCATTGATGAGTTCATTAAAAATGTAGGAGAGGCATCATGACGACAGCGACAAGTCTGTACGGGCAGAGCCTGTATGATCTTGCGGCGGAAGAGGGTCTCTCTGAGGAAATAATGAAACAGATGGAGGCAGTGGACGCAATCTTCAAGGAGAATC
This sequence comes from Lachnospiraceae bacterium, assembly GCA_045546175.1. Lineage (GTDB taxonomy): Bacteria > Bacillota > Clostridia > Lachnospirales > Lachnospiraceae > CAG-791. Next base: position 13,552 of record JAZQCI010000024.1, read on the forward strand.
CGGACTATGTCACACTTCTTCTTGAACCTTCCATTCCCAGAAGGGAGCGGCTCGGTCTCGTGGAAGAGGCCTTTAAGGATCAGGTCCACCCGTATCTGCTCAATTTCCTGATGATCCTGCTGGAAAACAGTTTGCTCAGGAGCTTTGGTTCCTGCTGCCGTACCTACCGCAGTTCCTATTACAAGGACAACGGTATCGAGGAGGCAGTGGTGACCAGCGCGGTCGGTCTGACAGACGACCAGGCCAAGACCCTGAAAGCAAAACTGGAAAAGATAAGCGGCAAGAGTATTATTCTCAAACAGAAAGTCGACAGCGGCGTACTCGGCGGTCTCAAGGTCGAGATCGGAGGAAAGCTTCTGGACGGCACCGTCATGGGCAGGCTTGCCGACCTTCGCAAAAAGGTCAATGAAACAGTATTGTAAAGGAAAAAACCAATGGAATTAAAACCAGAGAAGATATCCCAGGTGATCCGCAGTCAGATCAAGAACTATCAGAATGCGATCATACAGAATGAGACCGGAACGGTCCTTACCGTCGGCGACGGTATCTCCAGGGTTAGCGGCCTGGTGAACTGCATGGCGGGTGAGCTTCTTGAGTTCGAGAACGGAACCTTCGGCATGGCACAGAACCTTGAGGAGACAAGTGTTTCTGTAGTCCTTTTCGGCGAAGATAAGGGAATCAACGAAGGCCAGACGGTCAAGAGAACCGGCCGCGTTGTTTCTGTTCCCGTCGGAGAAGCTATGATCGGCCGCGTTGTAAACGCAATCGGACAGCCGATCGACGGCGCAGGCCCCATTGACACCACGGAGTTCAGACCCGTGGAGTCCCCTGCGCACGGTATTATTGAAAGACAGCCGGTTAAAGAACCGCTTCAGACCGGAATCAAGGCGATTGACTCCATGATCCCGATCGGCAGAGGCCAGCGTGAGCTGATCATCGGCGACCGCCAGACCGGTAAGACGACCATCGCGATCGACACGATCCTTAACCAGAAGGGCAAGGATGTCATCTGCATCTACGTGGCGATCGGTCAGAAACGTTCCACAGTTGCAGGTATTGTGAACGAGCTGCAGATAGGCGGTGCCATGGATTATTCCATCGTCGTTGCCGCGACGGCTTCCGAGCCTTCACCGCTGCAGTACATCGCACCTTATTCGGGCTGCGCGATGGGCGAATATTTTATGAACAAGGGCAAACACGTGCTGATCATCTACGATGATCTCTCCAAGCACGCGGTGGCGTACCGTGCCCTGTCCCTGCTGATCCGTCGTCCCCCGGGACGTGAGGCGTATCCCGGCGACGTTTTCTATCTGCACTCAAGACTTCTCGAGAGAGCAGCGAAGCTCTCCGACGAGCTGGGCGGCGGTTCCCTCACGGCGCTTCCCATCATCGAGACGCAGGCAGGCGACGTTTCCGCATACATCCCTACGAACGTTATCTCGATCACGGATGGTCAGATCTTCCTTGAGACGGAGCTTTTCCACTCCGGTATCATGCCGGCCGTCAACCCCGGTATCTCGGTATCCCGAGTCGGCGGCAACGCGCAGATCAAGGCGATGAAGAAGGTCGCAGGCACACTGAAGCTGATCTATTCCCAGTACCGCGAACTGCAGAGCTTTGCTCAGTTCGGTTCTGACCTCGACGCCGACACCAAGGCCCGTCTGGCACAGGGCGAGAGAATCGTGGAGGTCCTCAAGCAGGATAAATCCCAGCCGGTGCCCGTAGAGAAGCAGGTCGCGATCCTCTACGCGGTCGTCAGGGGAATCCTCACAGACGTTGAAGTCCACGACATCGCCGAATACGAGCAGGGACTCTACAGACGTCTGGACGACGATCCGGACGGCGCAGCAGCCATGAGAAGGATCCGCGAGACCGGCGCCCTCGATGAGGAAGCTGAAAACGCACTGAAGGCAGCCCTTACTGCCTACACGCAGGAGTTTATAAAGAACAGAACCAAATAAGATAACGGAGGGACATAATTATGGCAGCTGGTAATATGAAAGCTGTAAAACTCCGGATCAAAAGCGTTCAGAACACGATGCAGATCACCAAGGCGATGCAGCTGGTCGCAGCCTCCAAGCTCCGCAAGGCGAAGGAGAAAGCGGACAACAGCAAGCCCTATTTCAAGATCATGAGAGAGACGCTCATCGATATAGCCAAGGGAAATACCGATTTCCAGTCTCCTTATACCAAACAGGTCGAGAATGACAAGTGGCTGTACATCGTGATCGCAGGTGACAGAGGACTGGCCGGCGGCTACAACTCCAACCTGTTCAAGTTTATGGAGAGTGAGACCAAGGGCCGTGACTACATGGTCCTTCCCGTAGGTAAAAAATCCGTTGAGTATTTCCAGCACCGCGGGGTCGAAATCTTCACCGATGATTTTGCGGAAGTTGCTTCCATCAGCATCTCCGAGTGCTTCGGCATCGCAAAACTTATCTGTAACGCTTATTCCAAGGGAAAATTCGGACACGTTCTTCTGTGCTATACGGAGTTTGTTTCCATGATGACACAGACGCCCCGCTCCACATCGCTTCTTCCACTCGCCGATTTTGAGGCGGAAGCAGAGGCGGAAGGAGAGGAGAAAAAGCCTGTGCGCGATCTGATTCTTTATGAACCGGACAGCGAAACTGTCTTTAACGCGATCGTTCCCGAATATCTTGCGGGACTCTTGTACACCGCCATTAACGTATCGGTGGCAAGTGAACTGGCAGCGAGACGTACCGCCATGGAGGCGGCAACCGACAATGCCGGTGAGATGATCGAGAAGCTGAGCCTGTACTACAACAGAGCAAGGCAGGCGAGCATCACGCAGGAGATCACGGAGATCGTGGCTGGCGCAGAAGGGAATTGATACTAAAGGAGTACATATACATGAGTGAGAAACATACGGGAAAGATCATACAGGTCACAGGCCCGGTTCTTGATATTCGATTCGGGGAGGGCGAACTGCCGCAGCTGCTCAATGCGATTGAGATCAAAGTCGGCGACCGCAAGCTGATCGCCGAAGTTGCTCAGCAGATCGGTGATGACGTCGTAAGGTGCGTCGCCATGAGCTCTACGGACGGACTTGTCCGCGGAACAGAGGCGGTTGACCTTGGCGGTCCCATTACCGTACCGGTCGGCGAAGAGTGCCTCGGACGAATCTTCAACCTGCTCGGCGAGCCGGTCGACAATCAGCCCGCACCGGAAGTCAAGGAGCGCTGGCCGATCCATCGTCCTGCTCCCACTTTCGAGGAACAGACCCCCGCGACCGAGATCTTTGAGACCGGTATCAAGGTAGTTGACTTGATCTGCCCTTACGCTAAGGGCGGTAAGATCGGTCTGTTCGGCGGCGCAGGCGTCGGCAAGACAGTTCTGATCATGGAGCTGATCAACAACGTCGCCAAGGCGCACGGCGGTATTTCCGTCTTCACAGGCGTAGGAGAGAGAACCCGTGAAGGTAACGACCTTTACGGCGAGATGAAAGAGAGCGGCGTTCTTAACAAGACCGCACTGGTCTACGGCCAGATGAACGAGCCGCCGGGAGCAAGAATGAGAGTTGGACTTTCCGGTCTGACAATGGCGGAGTACTTCCGCGATGTCAAAAACCAGGACGTGCTGCTGTTCATCGACAATATTTTCCGTTTCACACAGGCCGGTTCCGAAGTATCGGCACTGCTTGGCCGTATGCCTTCCGCAGTAGGTTATCAGCCTACACTGGCGACGGAAATGGGCGCTCTGCAGGAGAGAATCACATCCACAAAGCGCGGTTCCATCACTTCCGTACAGGCCGTCTATGTCCCTGCGGATGACTTGACGGACCCTGCACCGGCAACAACATTCACCCACCTGGATGCAACCACGGTTCTTTCCCGTGATATCGCGTCCCAGGGTATCTATCCCGCAGTGGATCCGCTGGATTCCACAAGCCGTATCCTCTCTCCCGAGGTCGTAGGCCAGGAGCACTACGATATCGCAAGAGGCGTGCAGCAGGTTCTTCAGCGCTACAAAGAGCTGCAGGATATCATCGCGATCATGGGTATGGATGAACTTTCCGACCAGGATAAGCTCAGCGTTTACAGAGCAAGAAAGATCCAGAACTTCCTGTCTCAGAGTTTCTCTGTCGCAGAGCAGTTCACGGGCATGCCCGGTAAGTACGTTCCGCTTAAGGAGACCCTCCGCGGCTTCCGCATGATCCTCGACGGCGAGTGCGACGATCTTCCCGAGAGCGCATTCCTGTTCGCCGGAACCATCGACGATGTCTTTGAAAAGGCCAAATAACACAGGCTTGAACGACTACAAACGTAAAGAAGGGAGGAAGACGCTATGGCAACCTTCCGGTTACAGGTCGTCTCCATGGATGGCCTTGAATACGACGGAGAAGTGCAGCAGATCAAACTGCGCACCATACACGGTGATCTGGCCATTTTAGCCAGGCACATGAATTATGTGACTGCCATCGGAATGGGCACTGCCAAAGTAGTGATGGCGGATGGCACAGAGCGCCAGGCTGCCTGTATCGGCGGCATGCTCTCTATGATGGACAACCATTGCCGCGTCATTCCCACGACATGGGAGTGGGGAGAAGACATCGACGTGGCGAGAGCTATGGACGCCAAGAAGAGGGCGGAAAAGAAGCTTGCGCAGTCCAATCTGGACAAGATCAGCAGGATCAAGGCGGAAGCGAGGCTCTATAGGGCGTTGGTCAGGATCAACAGTGCGAAGCATAAATGACCGGTAGAAATTGAAAAAATGAAAAAAGGACCGCTGCATGATTGCAGCGGTCCTTTCTTAAATACTTTTATTTGATCATTAAGTGCCACTCCTGCAGCGAACGGATCTCGCTGTCGCCGTGCTTCTTGACGTAGCGGATACCTTCAGCCGCCGCACGGGCCGCGTCGATCGTGGTGATATAGGGGACGCGAGCCTTAATGGCGTTCTTTCTGAGGTAACTGTCGTCATGGATGCTGTCCTTGCCGACAGGGGAGTTGACGATCAGCTGGATCTTGCCGTTGGTAATCAGGTCGATGATGTTGGGACGTCCCTCGTAGAGCTTCTTGACGCGCTCCGCGGGGATTCCCGCCTCCTGGATCAGGTCGCAGGTGCCGCCTGTCGCGAGGATCTTAAATCCGCACTCCGCGAAGATCTTGGCTACTTCCGCAACTTCCGGCTTATCCTTTCTGTTGACGGAGATCAGTACGGTGCCTTCTGTGGGAAGGGTGGCGTTGGCGCCTTCCTGGGCCTTGAAGTAAGCTTCGCCGGTCTTGGAGGCAATGCCCAGAACTTCGCCGGTGGAACGCATCTCGGGTCCGAGCAGCGGATCGACTTCCTGGAACATGTTGAAGGGGAAGACCGCTTCCTTGACGCCGTAGTAAGGGATGGTGCGCTCACCGAGGCTTGCTACGGGCGAAGGCCTGCCGGTGATCTCGGATGTAATGATATCCGTTGCGATCGGGACCATGCGGATGCCGCACACCTTGGATACCAGCGGGACGGTACGGGATGCTCTCGGATTTGCCTCGAGCACATAGACCTTGCCGTTCTCGATGGCGTACTGCATGTTCATGAGGCCGACAACGTGCATTTCCTCTGCGATCTTGCGGGTATATTCCTTGATCGTCTCCAGATTGTCCTGCGGGATGTGTCTGGAGGGAATGATGCAGGCGGAGTCACCGGAGTGGATACCTGCCAGCTCGATGTGCTCCATGACAGCGGGAACATAAGCGTGCGCGCCGTCGCTGATCGCGTCTGCCTCGCACTCCATAGCGTGGTTGAGGAAACGGTCGATCAGGATGGGGCGGTCAGGCGTTACGCCGACAGCTGCCAGCATATAGTCTTTCATGGCCTCGTCGTCGTAGACAACTTCCATGCCGCGTCCGCCGAGGACGTAGGAAGGGCGAACCATGACGGGATAGCCGATAGAGTTGGCGATCTCGGTCGCTTCTTCCACAGTTGTGGCCATTCCGGACTCGGGCATGGGAATGCCGAGCTTGTCCATCATAGCGCGGAAGTGGTCGCGGTCCTCAGCAAGGTCGATGACTTCGGGCTGGGTGCCGAGAATGCGGACGCCGTTGGCCTTGAGGTCTGCCGCCAGGTTCAGAGGCGTCTGGCCGCCGAACTGCGCGATGACGCCGACGGGTTTTTCCTTGTAGTAGATGGACAGAACATCTTCCAGCGTAAGGGGCTCAAAATAGAGCTTGTCGGAAGTGTCGTAGTCGGTAGAGACTGTCTCGGGATTGCAGTTGACGATGATGGTCTCAAATCCCAGATCGCGCAGCGACTTGGCCGCGTGGACGCAGCAGTAGTCGAACTCGATACCCTGGCCGATTCGGTTGGGGCCGCCGCCCAGGATCATGATCTTGGGACGGTCGGTGGAAACGGGATCGTTGTCCGGCGCGTTGTAGGTGGAGTAGTAGTAAGCGCTGTCCTGTGTGCCGCTGACATGGACGGCGTCCCAGGTCTCGACTACGCCGAGTTCCTCGCGTTTGTGACGGATCTCGTCCTCTGTGATGTTCAGGATCTGGCTCAGGTACTTGTCGGAGAAACCGTCTTTCTTGGCCTGCGTGAGAGCTTCAGCCGTGAGAGGACCGCGCAGAAGCGCTTCTTCTTCCTCAACGAGTTCCTTCATCTGATTGATAAAATAGTGCTTGACGCTTGTGAGCGCAAAGATCTCGTCGGCTGTGGCGCCCTTGCGAAGCGCCTCATACATGATAAAATAGCGCTCGCTGTTGGGAACGACCAGGAGCTTGAGGAGTTTTTCCTTGCTCAGCTCGTGGTAGTTTTTGACATAACCCAGGCCGTAGCGGTCTTTTTCAAGGGAGCGGATCGCCTTCTGGAAAGCTTCCTTGTAGTTCTTGCCGATGCTCATGACTTCACCGACGGCGCGCATCTGTGTGCCGAGATGGTCATTTACACCCTTGAATTTCTCAAAAGCCCAGCGGGCGAATTTGACGACTACATAGTCGCCGTCCGGTACATATTTGTCCAGAGTTCCGTACTTGCCGCAGGGGAGTTCACTGAGTGTGAGGCCGGTAGCCAGCTTGGCGGATACCAGGGCAATCGGGAAACCGGTGGCCTTGGATGCCAGAGCGGAAGAACGGGAAGTTCTGGGGTTGATCTCGATGACGACGACACGGCCGCTCTTGGGATCGTGGGCAAACTGTACGTTTGTGCCGCCGATGACGCCGATGTGTTCTACGATCTTGTAGGACTGCTCCTGGAGTTTCTTCTGCAGATCTTCGTCGATCGTGAGCATGGGAGCCGTGCAGAAGGAATCGCCTGTGTGTACGCCGACCGGGTCGACGTTCTCGATGAAGCAGACGGTGATCATATTGTTGTCCTTGTCGCGGACAACTTCCAGCTCGAGCTCTTCCCAGCCGAGGATGGATTCTTCAACCAGGACCTGGTGGATCAGGCTGGCCTGAAGGCCGCGCGCGCAGACCGTGCGCAGTTCTTCTTTATTATAGACAAGGCCGCCGCCGGCGCCGCCCATGGTATAAGCCGGGCGAAGGACAACGGGATAGCCCAGCTGATCGGCAATCGCCAGGGCTTCTTCAACAGAATAAGCGACTTCACTGCGTGCCATCTCAATCCCCAGCTTATTCATTGTTTCCTTAAATTCAATTCGGTCTTCTCCGCGCTCAATAGCATCGACCTGAACGCCGATGACTTTTACGCCATATTTATCGAGAATTCCTGCTTTATAAAGTTCGGAACATAAATTGAGGCCGGACTGACCTCCGAGATTGGGAAGAAGAGCGTCGGGACGTTCTTTGGCAATGATCTGCTCCATACGTCTGACGTTAAGAGGTTCAATATAAGTAATATCAGCCATTTCCGGATCTGTCATGATAGTAGCCGGATTGGAATTAACCAGGACGATCTCATAACCAAGGCTTCTGAGTGCCTTACAGGCCTGTGTGCCGGAATAGTCAAACTCACACGCCTGACCGATGACGATGGGACCTGAACCGATGATCAGTATTTTGTGGATATCAGTACGCTGTGCCATAAGTCCTCTCTTTCTTTAGTTTTGCTAAACCCTTAATCTCATAAATTGTAAAGGAATGCCACGAGAATTTCTACTATCAATTTAGTTAATATTCGTGAAAAATAAATTAAATCTATTATGAAATAAAGAAAAAATATTTACAATTATGTTACGAAATAGTAAAATATAGTATCATATCAATATTTTCATTTGAGGTAAGTTGTTCAAATACAGAGGATTTGGGAATGAATACAATACGAAGGATCATCAGTATCATCGCTGTACTTCTGATTCTTGTATCGACGGCAGGACAGAGAACTTACGCGGCAGAGGCCGATAAGGAAAATACAGCGGCGGAAATGATCAGGCAGGAGGCAGGGTCTCTTATTGTAGAGGCGGAATCCGCGGATTATTTCAAATATGATAACGGCCGCCTTTACGTCTATGGCGGGACCGTAACTGTAAAGACTCGCAGCGATGCGGAGTACAGCACGGAAAAAATCGAAGTCTCCGGATATTCGGCAGTAGTCCTTTCCGGTGTAAGGATCAAGGCAAAAGACGGAGCGGCCATCCGGATTCTCCCCGGGACGGACGCGGAGATCCGTCTGGGCGGAGCAGGCCAGGAGAAGAATGACGGGGATGCGAACGACGCAGACCAGACTGAGCAGACACAGGAAGATAATAATAAAGAAGATAATTTACAGGCGGTGGAAAACTATGTAGAAGGCGCACCGGGCTTTGCTGCCATAGAGGCGGGAACACTTCCCCGCGGAGACGGCAGCCAGGCGCTATTGTCAAGCCTCAGAGTGACCGGCGGCGGGAAGCTTACAGCCGTCGGCGGAGAGGGAGCCGCCGCAATCGGAGGAAGCCGGGGGCAGAGCGCCTGCGGCATTATTGGCATTGAAAGCGGGAATGTCAAGGCCATCGCGGGAAGAGGGGCAGACGGAATCGGATGCGCCGAAGGAAGCGCGCAGGATCCGGTCTATGCACCGACCGTCTCCGGACAGGTCAGTTCCCTGACAGCCCTGTCAGACGGAAAAGGCAGGCCGATCGCGACGGCTGCGGTAAGCAGTGAAGAGAATTCTGCGTCTGCTTCGAAGGCCGCACTGCTATCTGCGACCTTCGCGGAACCGGGCGACGGGAGTCTCTCGGGGCTGTCGGGTGTCAGAATCCGGGATATAAACAGCGATTTCGAGGTCTCCTTCGATATGCCGGAGGGGTACAGGAGCTTCGCAGTCAAGGTGAAGACGGACGCCGACCTCATGATCGAGCAGGGCGGGCGCTCTTTTGCCGACGCAGGAGAAGAAACTTTCTCGGGCGAAGTCGAAGTGAGTGATGAGAAGGACCTTCTGTTTCGCGGAAGCATGGATTATAGTGCCGGACGCATTTTCCTTTCGCCCGTTATGAAGGAGCCTGCCATCGACGTGGAAGTCACAGGACAGTGGGAAGATGAGGATAACAAGGACGGCACAAGGCCCGGGAGCGTCATGGTTACGCTCTATGCCAACGGTTGCGAGACAGGCCGAACGATCACTCTCAGTGAAGAGAATGACTGGACGGGCACCTTTGATGAGCTTCCGGTCTACCGGGACGGCGTCAGGCAGTCCTATCAGGTAGTTGAAAGCAGACTGAAAGGCTATACCGGCCTGATCAGCGGCTCGGACCGGGAAGGGTACACGATCACAAATGAGCACACACCCCTGCCTGAGGGGAGAAGCTCGGAGGAAGAGATCGCACTGAGGAGCCAGCCGGTCCAGGAGGGCGTTATAGTGGCACAGGTGCTGACGACGAAGGTCTCCAGATCCACTCCGGTCAGGACGAGCACAACGATCAAGAAGACAAAATCCGCCAAGACGGCCGACGCGTCGGGCTCGACGAAGGTATGGGGCATCATTCTTCTGGGAGCAGCCGCAGCGCTCTACGTCTGGATGAAGAACGAACAGAGGAAGGAAGATTGAACTTCAAAGTCACAAATCAAAGTCACAAAAAGTTCATATAGTGTTTAGAAAATAACCCGCAAGATAAATTGACTTGCGGGTTATTCTGGTGTAAAACAGAATATCTCGAAAGAAGAATTATTTTTTGGGAAGGAGATAAAAGTGATCAGGGAACTGATTGAAAAAATACGCTATTTTTTCCCGGTCCTGTTTTCGGAAGAGGACCGAATTATTTTTGTGATCGTATTGATGATGATCGTCATGCTGCCTTTGTTTCTATGTGTACTGAGGCACAAGCCTCTCGTGAGAGGCACGGCGCTGATCATATTTGCCGTTTATATTCTGGGGAACCTGAGCTTCACCATTCTCGGCAGAGAGGTGTTCTATCCGGACAGGAGGCCGACTTTTGAGAATTATCGGCAGGCTTTCAGTCTGGACTACGGAATAGAGGAGATTCTTCAGATGCTGCCTGATGGGCCTCTTCAGGCGCTGCAGTATATTCATATAAGAAATTATACGGCGGCCAGAGAGGTGTTTCTGAACATCCTGCTGTACATCCCCATGGGGTATCTGCTGCCCTTCATCATTAAGCCTATGCGGTACAGCATACTGGCTTGCACAGCGGTCGGCTTTGTGTGCAGCTGTGCCACCGAATACGCGCAGCTCCGGTACGGACTGGGGTATTTCCAGATCGACGATATCATGAACAATACATTTGGGTGCCTGATCGGCGCGATCCTCGGGTGCCTTCTTGCAAGGCTGTGGCGAACGCAGTGACAGAAGCCTGAAGCTTCGATATGGACAAAACAGGATATCTTCGCAAATTATACAAATTTTATATTCTTTCCCATCTGTTTGTGGTAAAATATTACCAGTAAATGTTGTGTTTTTCGCAAACAGGAGGGTAATGAAATGGCTGATATTTATGCAAATATGGGTAAGAACCTTATCGGAACCAAGACATTCGACAACCTGATGGAAGCGTTTGCCGGCGAGTCCCAGGCGCGCAACAAGTACACCTATTTTGCTTCGAAGGCAAAAAAGGACGGCTATGTACAGATCGCCAAGATCTTCGAGGAGACAGCAGCCAATGAGAAAGAGCACGCCAAGATCTGGTATAAGATCCTTGAAGGCGTACATGACACGAAGGACAACCTTGAGATCGCTGCGGACGGCGAACAGTACGAGTGGCAGGAGATGTATCCCTCTTTTGCCAAGACAGCGAGAGAAGAGGGATTCGCGGATATCGCCAATCTCTTTGAGATGGTAGCCGCAATTGAGAAGGAGCACGAAGCCAGATATCGCAAGCTGATCGCCAATATTGAGGGCGGCCTCGTATTCTCCAAGGACGGCGACCGCGTATGGGAATGCGGCAACTGCGGCCACATCGTGATCGGCCCCGCGGCTCCCGACGTATGTCCCGTGTGCGATCACCCGCAGGCTTATTTCGAGCTTCGGGCAGAAAACTATTAAGATTCGATTGACCATGGAACATGGTCGGCGGTTTCCAGCCACATACAGAGCATGAAACTACGGAGGATTATCCACAGGATAATCCTCCTCTGCCGTTGAAATGGAGAATGTAACGAAAAATTATTAAAATACCTATGAATGAAGCAAAAAAATATGGAGGCGCTCGATGGAGAGCAACGAATATATAATACATAGCAGCTATTTGAACCGGGATATGCACGTTCTTCGATACGGCAGTGCAGGAGTTCCTTTTCTGGGATTTCCCACGCAGTGCGCTCCGTGCACCAATTATGAAGATTTCGGCGTGATCCGGACCCTGAAGCCCTGCTTGGAGGACGGAAGGATGCAGCTGTTCTGTGTTCAGACAGTTGATTGTGAGAGCTGGTATTGTGAGGATGGGATCAACACCTGGCGCAGCGCCAGGCAGGAAAGTTATCATCGATTTGTGGTCGAGGAGCTGGTCCCCTTTATCCGAACCCAATCCTCGTCAGAGATGCGCCCGGTCGTGCTGGGAATCGACATGGGAGCAACACACGCCTCAATTGCTTTTTTCAGAAGACCAGAACTGTTCAGCGGGGTGATCGCCCTGTCCGGTATTTATGATTCTTCTTACTACTACCATGGCTGGATGGACAGCACACTCTATGACAATTCCGTGGAATGCTTTCTGGCCAATATGCCGGAGGATCATCCGTGGATCAAAAAGTACAACAGCGCTTTTATTCTCATGTGCTGCGGGAGTGGACCCTGGGAAGATGAGTGCCTGAGGACCCTGAGCAATCTGGAAAAGATCCTGCATCGCAAGAGGATCCGGGCGATCATCAACTACTGGGGAGATGATGTAAGCCACGACTGGCCGTGGTGGCGTCATCAGCTTGAATATTATGTTCCTATTGTAATTAAAAATCTGTCGCTATTGACAAATTGACAAAATATCGGTCACCAGGGGTTATTTTGATATGGCCGGGCAAGTGCATGATTGACGAATATCTCCCTGACAAGTATACTGCATATTGTGGATCCGTAGGCTGTGAAGTGATTTCACAGCCTATTTTTGGAGCACAAAGACCGTCCCGGAAGAATCTCCTGAGCGTGTCTTTAAAATTAACTGCAGAAAGGAATATTAACCATGAAAAGACAATGCGGTATTCTCATGCCCATATTCTCACTTCCGTCCCGCTTCGGCATTGGATGTTTTGACAGAGAGGCCTACGCTTTTATAGATTTTTTGAAAGAGTCCGGACAGAGCATGTGGCAGGTGCTCCCTTTTTGTCAGACAGGGTTCGGTGACAGCCCTTATCAGTCCGTCTCCTCCTTTGCGGGAAATCCTTATTTTATAGATCTGGAGCAGCTGATCGGCGACGGCCTGCTTACCTGGCAGGAATGTGAGTCGACCTGGTTCGGTTCCGATCAGGAGAAGGTGGATTACGGCGCCATGTATGAGAATCGCTATCCCATTCTCCGTAAGGCATATGAGAGATTTAAGGACAGTATCGGCGGAAAGCTGCAGAACGGCGCCTCTGCGCAGCAGAAGGAGTACAAGGCCTTCCTGAAAAAGGAAGCGTACTGGCTCGAGGACTATGCGCTCTTTATGTCGATCAAGCAAAGAGAGCAGGGAAAGAGCTGGCAGAACTGGGAAGAAGGGCTCAAGATGCGTGATCCGGCGGCTCTGGCTAAGGCCAGGGAGGAGCTGCAGGACGAGATCGGCTTCTATTTCTTCCAGCAGTATGAGTTTGAGAGACATTGGGAAAAGCTGCACGCGTACGCGAAAAAGCAGGGGATCAGCATTATCGGCGATATCCCTTTCTATGTAGCCATGGACAGCGCCGCTTCCTGGGCTCACAAGGAGATCTTCCACATGGACAAGGAAGGAAATCCGATCGAAGTGGCCGGCTGCGCGCCCGACGCGTTTTCCAAGACCGGACAGCTCTGGGGAAACCCTCTCTATGACTGGAAGGCTCTCAAGAAGAACGGCTATCAGTGGTGGATCAACCGGATCGCCCGCAATATGGAATTCTATGATGTTCTGCGCATCGATCACTTCAACGGGTTTGCCGAGTACTATGCGGTGCCTTACGGCGATGAGACCGCGGAAAACGGCAAGGTCTGCAAAGGTCCCGGAATGGATTTCTTTAAGAACCTGAAGAAGCAGCTTGGGGATGTGCCGATCATCGCGGAGGACCTGGGCACTCTGACACCCGTCACCGAGAAGCTCCTCGAGGACGCGGGGTATCCGGGTATGAAGGTTCTGCAGTACGCCTTCGACTGGACGGAGTACAGCTATTATCTGCCTTACAACCACATCAAAAACTGCGTGGTCTATACGGGCACCCACGATAACACGACGACAAGGGCCTGGATCGAGGAGATCAGCGACCACGACAGAGACCTGGCGAGAAGGTATATTCACTCTGAAAATACCGATTACGGCACTTTCGTCTGGGACATGATCCGGGAAGCTTATCGGTCGGTCGCGGACCTGTGCATCATTCCGATGCAGGATTACCTGGTAAAGGGTAAAGAGGCCAGGATCAACCATCCCGGGACACTGGGAGAGAACTGGCAGTGGCGCCTGCAGCCTAATTTCCTTTCAAGGGAACTGAGCGAGAGCATTTACAAGCTGGCAAAGCTCTACGGCAGGATCCCGAAGAAAGAGGAGAAGAACGAAAAGAAGTAAAAAATGGAATAATACCGTAAAGAGTGATAGTATATTTTTGTAATATTATTTACAGGTGAGCCGATTATCGGCGGAGGAAGTGATGGCAAAGCGGAAACGGAAAAAGAAGACAAATTATTTTCTTGTCTTTTTGAAAGTACTCTTATTGCTGATGCTCACGGGCATACTGGCAGTTCTGGGCGTGTTCTATTTTGGCGGATATTATGACAGGGTAAAGGCGATGAAGGACGAGGCGGACAAGTTTGTCAGCGAGTCCACCAAGGAGACTTTTGTCCCTTCGCAGACCGGTGAGATCTATGATTCGGAAGGAACCCTGATCTCGGAGACCCTTCCGGAGAAGGATTCCAACTATCTGACAATCAATCAGATCCCGGAGACGTTCAAGAAAGCGATCATCAGTATCGAGGATAAAAAGTTCTATGAACACGGAGGCGTCGACTACAAGGCGATCGCCCGCGCGGCCAAGGAGTTTCTCGTTCACAGGCAGATCACGCAGGGCGGCAGTACGATCACCATGCAGTTGGCCCGAGGAATCTTCCTCAACAACGGGAGATCCTGGGAGAGAAAGGTCGAGGAGATCTTTATCGCCTGGGACCTGGAGAAAAAATACAGCAAGGACCAGATACTGGAATTCTATCTCAACAATATCTATTTCATGAACGGATATTACGGGATCGCGTCCGCATCGGAAGGGTACTTCAATAAGACGCCGGACCAGGTGGATCTGTCACAGACCGCGTTTCTGTGCGCGATTCCCAACAGCCCGACGTATTACGATCCGCTCACGCATCCCGATCACACCGTCGAGAGAAGGAACCTGATCCTCAGAAATATGCTGGAGGACGAGGTGATCTCGCAGGGAGAGTACGATCAGGCTGTGGCAGAGGAGATCGTTCTGGACCTCTCTGCCGGAAAGGGCCACAATCTCAATGAGAACACCTATGTCCTCACTTATACTTATAAGTGCGCGACGGAAGTGCTGATGCAGATCGAGGATCCGGATTTCAACTTCCGCTTCGACTTCGCAAGCGACGAGGAGCGCGCCGCTTACGACAAGATTTACAATGAGCTGTACGACGCCTGCCTGGCTAAGCTGTTCAAAGGGGGCTACAAAGTCTACACCACATTTGACCTGAATATGCAGCAGGAACTGCAGAACTGCGTGGATGAGGAACTGTCTGACTTTGAGGATACCGCGGATGACGGCAAGTACAAGATGCAGGGCGCTGCGGTCTGTATCGACAACAGCACCGGACAGGTCGTGGCCATGGTCGGCGGAAGGTCCCAGGAGGGCATCGACGCGGCTCTCTCGCTGAACCGCGCTTTCCAGAGCCACCGGCAGCCCGGCAGTTCCATTAAGCCGCTGGTAGTCTACACGCCTGCCTTCGAAAAAGGATATTATCCCGGCACCTATGTGCAGGATGAAGAGATCGAGGACGGGCCTAAGAACTACGACGGATCCTATATGGGCGAGATCGAGCTCAAGGAAGCTGTCCAGAGGTCTCTGAATACGGTCGCATGGCAGGTCTATCAGGACGTGACGCCCAAGTACGGGCTCGGCAAGCTCAAGGCTATGCACTATTCCATGATCGTGGATTCCGACAATACTTTGGCGACAAGTCTGGGCGGATTTACCTACGGCGTGGAACCTGTAGAAATGGCATCCGGCTTCTGCACACTGCAGAACGACGGCAAATACCGCGTACCTTCCTGCATCAGCAGGATCGTCGACTATAAAGGAAACACGATCTACACTTATGACGGGACTTCCTCCAAGGTCTATGACAAGAACGCTGCCAGAGAGATGGTCAGCGTGCTGCAGGGCGTCATGGAAGAAGGATGGGGCACCGGACGCGGCCTGAGGCTTGATAATGGGATGCCCTGTGCCGGTAAGACCGGTACGACCG
This sequence comes from Lachnospiraceae bacterium, assembly GCA_045546175.1. Lineage (GTDB taxonomy): Bacteria > Bacillota > Clostridia > Lachnospirales > Lachnospiraceae > CAG-791. Next base: position 29,518 of record JAZQCI010000024.1, read on the forward strand.
ACGAAGCCAAGGACGGCTGGTTCTGCGGCTTCACCCATTACTACACGACGGCCGTCTGGGTAGGGTGCGACACGCCCGAGAGCGTAAGGAACCTGCAAGGCGCTTCCTGGCCGGGCAGGATCTGGAAGAATTTCATGAATATCATTCATGAGGACCTCGAGCCTGTTGAGTTCAAGGATTATGATCACGCCAAAGAAGACCGGGCTCTCAAGGATCAGGAATCCAGCGAAGACGACTGGTACGACCACGAGCAAACTGAGAACGCAGCCACCAAGAAAACGACCAAGAAGGAAGATCCCGCGGCAGCTGAGACGACTCCCGTTAAGCCGCCGCAGCAGCAGACCGAGCCTCAGACGGATCCCACGACTCCCGAAGAGAATGCGGGAACAGGCACAAGCACCGGCAGCGGCGGAAGTACGGAGCAGGTAACACCTCCGGCAGACACCGGCGGCGGTGAAGGCGGCGGAAA
>JAZQCI010000025.1:0-18728 GCA_045546175.1 Lachnospiraceae bacterium
GTGTTTTTGTGCATTTTACTTAAGAAAGGAGTGCGACAATGGGAGCTGTAGATGTTCTGTATGAGCGGTTCGAGAAGAATCTGCAGGCAGTAAACGGTAACAGCTGGCTGGCCGACAAGGCCGAAGCCGCAGGCATTATCGCTCAGGCCTACAAGGAAGAAGGGGTTGATTCCGTATGTATCGCAGAGTCACCGCTGCTTCAGGAGATCGGCCTGGCGAAAGCTCTTGCTGATGCCGGCATGGAAGTCTATACCGACCACCTTCGTCTTCATGCGGAGACCGCAAAGGGCGGCGTGCTTGAAGCACAGTGCGGTATTGCTGATCTTGGCAGTATTATTCAGCTGAGCGATGACATCGACAACAGGATCGTAGCCATCATGCCTGAATACTGCATCGGCGTAGTCAGACTCTCTGAGATTGTAGATGACTACGATGCAATGTTTGACAAACTCTGTTCGCTGGAGACTCTCCCGGCTTTCGTGGGCTTCATTACCGGACCCAGCCGTACCGCCGATATCGAGTGCGTGAGTACGGTAGGCGTTCACGGTCCCCTGAAGCTTTCGATCGTCGTGATCAAGGATGTCTGACAGATTTGACAGATCGATAAGGGAAAGGAGGCAGCAGAATGGCAAATGAAGCTTTGAAGCAGGAAATAAAGTCTGCTCTCAGTAATAAAACGCTTGGCAGGACACTCGGAACGTTCTGTGAGACATATCCCGAGAGAAGACTGAAATCATATGAAGGCGTTGACTTTGAAGAGACCCGCGAGAATATCCGCAGAGTCAAGGGATACGCCGCTGACCACATCGATGAGATGATCGAGGAATTTACGAAGAACTGCACCGCCCGCGGCGGTCACGTTTTCCATGCGACCAGCGCTGATGAGGCGATCGAATTCGTCCGCAACCTGGTCAAGGAAAAAGGGGTCCAGACCATCGTCAAGTCCAAATCGATGGCTTCCGAAGAGATCCACATGAACAAGATCCTGGGCGACGACGGCGTCCTGGTACAGGAGACCGACCTGGGCGAGTTCATTATCGCTCTCGAAGGCAATACTCCCGTGCACATGGTCATGCCCGCTCTTCACCTGAACAAAGAGCAGGTAGCCGATCTTTTCACAGACTATACCAAAGTAGAGAACAAGCCCATCATTTCCGAAGAAGTAAAGACGGCCCGTAAAGTAATGAGAGACAAATTCACACATGCGGACATGGGCGTATCCGGTGCCAACGTGGCGGTTGCCGAGACCGGCACGGTCTTCACCATGACCAACGAAGGAAACGGCCGTATGGTCGGCACGCTCCCCAAGATCCATCTGTATGTGTTCGGTATCGAGAAGTTCGTAAAGAGCCTGTCCGATGCCCGCTATATTTTCAAGGCACTCCCCCGCAACGGCACGGCCCAGAGACTGACCGCTTATCTGTCCCTGTACACCGGCGCCAACGAAGTAGTGCTTGACAAGGATACCGATGAGAAGGGTCCGAAGGACTTCTACTGCGTGATCCTGGATGATCCGGGAAGACGCGAGATCCTTGCCGAAGAGTCCTTCAGAGAGATCTTCGACTGCATCCGCTGCGGCGCATGTCTTGACGTATGTCCCGCCTTCGCTCTGCTGGGCGGCCATGTATATGGAAGTAATGTCTATACCGGCGGTATCGGCACACTGCTGAGCCACTTCCTGGTATCCGAGGAGCGCGCGGAGCAGATCCAGAACATCTGCCTGCAGTGCGGAAGATGTAAGGAAGTCTGCGGCGGCGGCCTGCACATTCCGGAGATGATCATGAAGCTGCGTGAGCGCAGTATGGAGAAGCATCCCAACCCGACTTACAAGTTCGCTCTGGATGCTGTCAGCGACAGGAAACTCTTCCACTCCATGCTCCGCATCGCTTCGATCGCGCAGCCCGCATTTATGAAGCAGGGCCAGCCTATGATGCGCCATCTGCCCATGTTCCTGTCCGGTCTCTCCGAGGGAAGAAGCCTTCCCAAGATCGCCCAGGTTCCGTTCAGGGATGTATTCCCGACCATCGAGCAGGATGTCCCCAATCCCAAGGGCAAAATAGCGATCTTCACAGGATGCCTTCTCGACTTCGTCTACATTGACACCGCCAAGGCGGTCATCAAGGACCTCAACTCCATCGGCTATATCGTCGATATGCCTATGGGCCAGTCCTGCTGCGGCGCTCCCGCCACCTACATGGGCGACAGAGAGAACGCCAAGAAGACCGCGGAGATCAATATCAACGCGATGGCGGCGGAGAACTACGATTACATCGTATCGGCCTGCCCGACCTGTACACACCAGATCAGGGAGTACGAGCAGTTCTTCCAGGACGATCCCGAGATGCTCGCAAAGGCCAAAGAGCTCGGCGAGAAGAGCTATGACTTCTGCAAACTGTTCCACATGCTGGGCGGCCTCTCCGACGAGGGCGACGGCAAGGAACTCAATATTACGTACCACGATTCCTGCCACCTCAAGAGATCCATGGGTGTGTTCAAGGAGCAGAGAGAACTGCTGACCCACACCAAGGGCGTCAAGCTCACCGAGATGAAGGAAAGCGACAACTGCTGCGGATTCGGCGGAACCTACAGTATCAAGTTCCCCGAGGTGGCAGCTCCCATCCTCGAGCGCAAGGTCGAGCACATCAAAGAGACCGGTGCAGATACCGTCGCAGTGGACTGCCCCGGCTGCATGATGCAGATCAGCGGCGGACTCGATGCCAGAGACATCCCTGTCGATGTCAAGCACACCGCAGTCATCATCGCCGAGAAGAGAGGATTAATGTAAAGAATGATCAGTGACTGGATGGACAGTGTCGAGTCCGACATCGCGAGGCTCACCGCACATCCTTACGCCGGTACGCCGGTGGGAGAAGTGCTGGACTGGGCCGCCTGTTCAAAGGGAAAGCGGATCCGTCCCATGCTCCTCATCCTGAGCGCCATGTTCGGTCCGAGCTGCGAGGAGCGGCGCGCCCGTCTGTCGCTTTTGGCCGCCATGACGGAGATCACCCATCTGGCCTCGCTCGTGCACGACGACATCGTAGACGACGCCCCTGTCCGCAGGGAAAAAGCTTCCGTACAGAAGAAATTCGGCAAGGACGCGGCTGTCTACGCGGGAGATTTTCTCATCTCGCGCGTCATGTACACGCAGGCACAGGAGAATCTCCACGAGTCCGGCATGATCCTGGCGGGCGCCATCGGACAGATGTGCGCCGGCGAGATCGGTCAGGCCGGCTGCCGCTACCGGGAAGATGTAACGCTTCAGGAATACCTCTGCAATATCCGAGGCAAGACGACGGCCCTTTTTAAGGCCGCCTGCAGGATCGGCGCACTCGAGAGCGGATGCTCTCCCGCCGTGATCGAACAGCTGGACAAGCTGGGAGAAGCGCTCGGATGCATGTTCCAGTTCCGGGACGATCTGCTCGATTTTACGACAGATCAGGCGTGTATGGGCAAGGAGACGCACAAGGATTTCCGCGACGGCATTTACACGATGCCGGTGCTCATGGCAATGCGGGATCCCGAGGCCAGAGACAAGCTTCTGCCCATAATGCGCAGAAACCGCGAAGAAGGAATCGACAGGACACAGATCAGGGAAATGGAAGAGATCGTGCGGGAGTACGGCGGCGTAGAGGAGACCAAAAAAGAGATCCTTCGCTATCGGAAACGGTGCGAAGAGATCCTTGCAGGGCTTCCCGCCGGAGCCGCCTCTTCCGGCCTTGACAAAATAGTTAAAAAATGCGCGCAGGTCTGACCGGCCGGTGATGCGCGCAGAGCAAACAGGACATTTTTTTGATGAGAGTGTTTTGATGAGAGTTATGTACAGTTCCGACAACCGCACAAGCGGCGTTCGATACAACGCGCTGACCCCAAAGCTCGCACTGCAGCTCGCGGCGCCCCACACCTGGGCCGCCTCCGTGTTCCCGTCTCTTTTCGGGATCCTGTACTGCATTTATCGATCTTTTGGCATAAGCGCCATAGAGGCCGCCCTTCTGTTGTCCGCCTGCGTGCTCATGCAGGCCGCTGTGAATACTTTCAATGATTATATGGATTTTGTAAAAGGCACTGACAGCCTGGAGGACAATCTCGAGAAGGAGGACGCCGTTCTTCTGTACGCGGGCGTCGACCCGCATCAGGTCAGGAACCTGGCCTTCGCCTTTCTCGGGACGGCGGCTCTGATCGGAATCGGTTTTACCGTAAAGAGCGGACCGCTTCCTCTTGCGATCGGCCTTTTGGGCGGACTGATCGTTCTGCTCTACTCCGGAGGCCCGCTGCCGATCTCCTATCTTCCGATCGGAGAGATCACGTCGGGAGTCGTGATGGGAGCTCTGATCCCGCTGGGGATCACGGCTGCCGTTACCGGGAAGTTCCACCCGGAGATCCTGCCCCTCACTCTCCCCCTTGTCACGGGGATCGGTCTCATCATGATGACCAACAACACCTGCGACATCGAGAAGGACCTGAAGGCAGGAAGGAGAACATTTTCGGGCTGCATCGGAAGAGAGAAAGCCGTGCGTGTATACCGGCTCGCGGTGATCCTCTGGATGCTCCTCATCGCCCTTGACGGCGCTCTCTTGGGCCGCGCGCCCCTTACGGTCGCGCTCCTCGGAGTCTTCGCCGCTTACATTCCGGCTTACCGCTTTTTGATGCGCTCCCCTCTCCTTCAGAGCACGCGGGTCGCGCAGATGAAAGGGATCCTGAAGGCAAATATCTGCAGCGGGATCGTCTGCCTGGCTATTCTCCTGGCGGCGATCGCGGTCAGATGAAACAAGTGAGGTACGGATCAATGCGTTCTGCACAGAACCTGACACAGGAAGAAAAACAGGATAAAGTCTTCCGCGTCTTCGAGACGATCGCGAAGGGCTATGACAGGGCGAATGTGAGGATCAGCCTCGGCATGCAGAATTCCTGGAAAGAAATGCTGATCCGGGAAGTGGTCCGGCGCCCTCGAAACAGGGTGCTCGACCTGTGCACCGGAACCGGAGACATTGCCATCGGTATTGCAAAGGCCGGGGCAAAATACAGTATAACCGGCATGGATTTTTCCCCCTCTATGCTCAGGGTCGCGGCCCGCAAGGCGAAGCGGCTCGGAATCACGAACATAAGGTGGAGAAAAGGAAATGCCATGAAAATCCCTTGCGGCGATGCATATTTTGACGCCGTGAGTATATCGTTCGGACTGCGCAACTGCGCGGACCCGCAGCAGGTCCTGGAGGAGATCTACCGGGTGCTGCGGCCGGGAGGAGAGATCCTCTGTCTGGAATCCTTTGTCCCGGACAGCGCTGTTGTGAAACCTTTCTACCGGCTCTATTTTGGCAGAATCATGCCCCTCTTAGGAGGCGGACGTTCCAACCGAAAAGAGTACGAGTGGCTGCAGGAGTCGACAGAGAGCTTCCTTCGCTCGAAGGAGCTGTCCCATCTCATGCGAAGGTGCGGATTTGTCGATGTCAGAGTCAGGCGCAGAATGATGGGCGCCTGCGCGATGCACATCGCCGTAAAGCCCGACTGCAGAAAGCAGTGAGATGTCCGATCGATGATCATTCGTAAAAAGGGTGAGGGGCCTGCCATACAGCGCCCTGCGCCCGGAAACCGACGAACGAACCACGCAAGGAGGTTTTGGTAAATATGAGTGAAGAAAAATTTGATGCCATAGTTGTTGGCGGAGGCCTGGCGGGACTCACAGCCGCTTACTGTCTGGCACAGGCGGAAATGGAAGTTCTTGTCATTGAAAGAGGTACTTTCTGCGGTTCCAAGAACGTGACCGGAGGAAGGATCTACACACACAGTCTCGAGAAAGTGATGCCCGGTTTCGCCGAGGAGGCACCTCTTGAGAGAAAAGTCACCAAAGAGCGCGTCGCCCTGATGACCGAAAAGGGCGTCGTCAATATTGAATATGCATCCGGAAAGCCCGACACGCCGGAAACTGCTTCCTATACTGTACTTCGCAGCAAATTCGACAAGTGGTTTGCGGAGAAGTGCGAGGAAGTCGGCGTCATGATGGTTCCCGGCATCCGTGTCGACTCGCTTCTCAAAGACGGCGACAAGATCGTCGGCATTGATGCGGGCGGCGAAGAGATGTACGCCGATGTAGTGATCCTCGCGGACGGCGTCAACTCCCTTCTGGCCCAGTCCATCGGACTCAAGCCCGAGCTCAAGCCCGAGCAGGTGGCCGTCGGATGTAAGGAAGTCATCCAGCTGGGTGAGGACGTGATCAATCAGCGCTTCGGCCTGGAAGGCAATGACGGCTTATCCATGCTTGTGGCGGGCGATCCCACTGTCGGCAATATCGGCGGCGGATTCCTCTACACCAACAAGGACAGCGTCTCCATCGGTATCGTCGCCACCTGCAGCGATATCGGCCGCGTAGACGTCTCCATCCCGGATATGCTGGAGCGCTTCAAGAACCACCCTTCCATCGAGCCCCTGATCAAGGGCGGCGTTCCGCTGGAGTATTCCGCGCACCTGGTTCCCGAGGGCGGATTTGACATGATCCCCAAGCTGTATGACAACGGCGTTCTGGTGACCGGCGATGCAGCTGCTTTCGTAATCAACCTCGGCTACACGGTCCGCGGCATGGACTTCGCCGTGGAGTCCGGAAGACTGGCCGCAGAGGCAGTGATCCGCGCCAAGGCGGCGGATGATTTCAGCGCCAAATCTCTCGCTTACTATCAGAAGCTTGTGGAGAACAGCTTCATCTATACGGATATGAAGCAGTACCGCAACTTCCCTAAGCTCCTTGAGCGCCATGAGATCTTCAACGATGTGCCTGAGATCGCCGACGTTCTCTTCGACAGACTCTTCAGAGTGGACGGCAAAAAGCCCGTATCTCTGCCGATGTTTGCCATCGATGAGATCGCGAAGCGCACCAGCGCCTCCAAGCTCCTCGAGCTTGTCATGGTTGCCCTTGACGCATTATAAGAGACAGGAAGGAGGAAACCAAAATGGCAAAAAAAGTTCCTGTAGATGACAAACTGGGCTACAATGTCTTCCATACCGACGAGAGCTACGCCCATATTGAGATCAACAGTGATTTTAAGGATGAGGAAGAGATCCGCAAGGTCGTCCTCGCCTGCCCCGCTGAGCTCTACAAATACGAGAACGGTGAACTCGCTTTCAATCACGAGGGCTGCCTTGAGTGCGGCACCTGCCGTGTCGTCTCCGGCGGCAAAGTAGTGAAGAGCTGGAATCACCCTTACGGAGAAATGGGTGTGACCTATATGCAGGGTTGACCTGCGGCACAGGGCGTAACTTTTCGCCCGGTCTTTAAGTAAAGGTTGACCTGCGGCACGGGCATAACTTTTCGCCCGGTCTTTAAGTAAAACAAGCCCTCCGGGGATCACTGCGGCGGCCATCTGCCCGACAGAGGTCCCCGTAACAGGGTTGTCGTTTATCTTTATAGGGGGCCTCCCCCTGAGAGCAATTGAGGCAGGAATGGGCAGAATCATTATTTTTACCGGAAAAGGCGGCGTAGGGAAGACGAGCATCATCTCGGCCCACGCGCTGCGCGCTGCTCGCAGCGGAATGAAAACGCTTCTGGTGAGCGCCGACATGGCGCATAACCTGGGAGACCTCTTCGAGACAGAGACGGGCGGGGAATTTGTAAGCCCCACTGCCAATCTCACGCTCCTGGAACTGGACCCCGGAAAGATCATGCGCGAGCACTACCCTGACCTGAACCGCTCTCTTCTGGAGATGCTCGGCGGCTCCATGAGCCGCGCGGCAGGAAGCGTTAACAGTGAGTTCATGATTCCCGGCTTTGAGGATCTGTTCATGCTGCTGGGGATCCGCGATCTGTATAAGAGCGGCGAGTATGACCTTTTGCTTGTGGACTGCGCGCCGTCCGGCGAGACATTATCTCTCCTCAAGCTCCCGGAGCTTCTGGAGTGGTATATGGAGAAATTCTTCCCCGTCGGCAAGTTCATGACGAGGGTTCTCTCCCCCGTCTCCAACGCGCTCTACAAAGTCAAACTTCCCGACAGCACGGCGATGGACCAGGTCTCCCTGATGCACCGGAACCTTGTTGACCTTCAGAATCTTCTCAAGGACCCGCAGGTGACTTCTGTCCGCCTGATCACGCTCCCCGAGAAAATGGTGGTCGAAGAGACCAAGCGGACCTACATGTACCTGAATCTGTACGGCTACCGGGTTGAACGCGTCTTTATAAACCGCGTGCTCCCTCCCATGCCGGATAATCCTTTTATGGACAGCTGGCACAGGATCCAGAAGACGTACATCGAGGAGGTGGAAAGTGTGTTCTCACACATTCCGGTCACCCGGATTCCATGGTTTCCAGAGGAGATCAAAGGCCTCGAAGCCTTAGAGCGGCTGATCCGCTGTCTGCCGGACAATGAGGTGCTCTTTGCGCCGGCCGACATTGGATCGTCCGCGCAGGCCTCGGAGACCTATGAGATCACGCCGGAAGGGTGCTGCCTCAGCCTGTATATGCCCGGTGCCGAAAATGTATCCGTTCAGATCTGCGGCCGGGATCTGGATGTGAAGACGGCAAACGTTCTGCGGAAGATCCCCCTGCCCGCAGTTCTGTACAGGGCAGAGATCCTCAGGACACAGCTCACCGGCGGCTTTCTTAAAGTGTACTTCCGTTATTCGAGCGAAGACAAAGCAGAGGGACAATTATGAGAATACTGATGTACACCGGAAAAGGAGGCGTAGGAAAGACCGGCATCGCAGCTGCCACGGCAGTCCGATGCGCCGCACTCGGCTACCGGACGACCATAATGAGCACCGATCAGGCGCACAGCCTCGGAGATGTCTTCGAGTGCCGGATCGGGTCCGCCCCGGTACAGATCGCGGACAACCTGACAGCTCTGGAGGTCGATCCCGCCGTGGAGAGCGAGCGCGCGTGGGGAACCCTGAAGGATTATCTCCGGCAGATCATGGAAGAAAAATCGGGTGAGAGCCTGGCCGCGCAGGAAGCCCTCGTCTTCCCCGGCCTTGAGGAACTCTCCTCTCTCCTGCGCATTCTCGACCTCAGCGAAGCGGGATCCTGCGATGTCCTTGTGGTCGACTGCTCGCCGACCGGCGAGACGCTCTCACTCCTGCGCTATCCCGAACAGCTCCGCGTTCTCACGGACAAAGTACTGCCCATGGTGCGCAGCGTCACGAGCGCTTTCGGAGGGCTGATCAGCCGCGCCACGACCGTTCCCAAGCCCAGAGACAAGGTCTTTGAGGAGCTGGACATCGTTGTCAAAAGATTGCACGGCCTGCAGAAGATCCTCTGCGACCGGCAGACGACAGGTATTCGCCTCGTCATGACGCCGGAGAGCATCGTAGTGAGCGAGGCGGAACGCTCTTACTCCTGGCTGAGCGCCTTCGACTTCGGCGTAGACGCCGTCTATGTCAACCGGATCTATCCGAAAGAAGCCCTGAGCGGCAGCTTTGCCGGCTGGGCCTCCATGCAGGAAAGGAGCCTGGCGCGGGTGAAAGAAAGTTTTGCCCTGCAAAAGCAGTTCTATCTCCCGCTGCAGGATAAAGAGCTTCGTGGCATCCCGGTGCTGGAATCCGTCGCGGAGCAGCTCTACGGGGAGCTTACGGCAGAACCGGTGCCGGAGTCCGACTCGGCGCAGCTCTACGGGGAGCTCGCGGCAGAACCGGAAAAAGGGTGCAGCATCGACCCTGCGACTATATTTTGCGCAGAACAGAGCTATACAACCGAAAGAAATATGGAGGACGGCTCCTGGATCATGACAGTGCGCCTCCCCTATATGAAGAGCACGGATCTTTCGGTGTCGAAGGACGGGAATGACCTGATCCTGGGCGTGCGTGACGAGCGGCGGCGGTTCCGGCTTACGGAACAGTGCGGCCGACGGGAACTGAAATCGTGGTCGTATGAAAACGGCCGCCTTCAGATCATATTTGCGTAGATACTGTCCGCTTAAAGATCGCGTCATCAGGTCGTTGTCGGCAGCCGGATGTGTCTGAGTATCTGAAGTTATTAAGGAGGAACAGAAAATGCTAATAGTCAAATTTATTCTGGGACTTGTTCCGATCATCTGGCTGATCATCGCCCTGACCGGCATGAAAATGCCCGGCTACAAAGCCTGCAGTATCGCAATCATTTTTGCAGCCGTTGTTGCACTGTTTTACAAACATCTTCCGGTCATTTCCGTGGGAACCGCTTTCCTCGAAGGCGTATTCAGCGCTCTGTGGCCGATCATCCTTGTCATTCTGGCCGCGCTGTTCGTCTACGCGCTGACTCTCGAGACAGGTGCTATGGAAGAAATCAAGGCGATGCTCAGCAGCGTATCCAGAGACAAGCGCGTACTCGGTCTGATCATCGGCTGGGGCTTCGGGTGCTTCATGGAAGGTATGGCAGGTTTCGGCACTGCAGTAGCGATTCCCGCATCCATCCTCGTCGCGCTGAACTTTGATCCGATCCCCACGGTTCTGGCGCTCCTTATTGTCAACTCCACCCCTACTGCCTTCGGCAGCGTCGGCGTTCCGACGACCTCTCTGGCTTCCGCCACAGGTCTTGCCGTCAATGCGCTCTCTCTGAACACGGTCCGCATTGAGGTCCTGCTTATGGCGATCTCCCCGATCCTGTTTGTCATCGTGATCGGCGGGGGTGTTAAGGCCCTCAAAGGTATGATCCCGTTCACGCTCATTGCGTCGGCCTCCTTTGTCATTCCCAACTTCATTATCGGCGCTTTCATCGGTCCCGAGCTTCCCAATATCATCGGTTCGATCTGCTCCATGATCATCATGATCCTCGTCGCGCTGAAGATGAAGAACAATGAGGTGCCCGAGGAATATCTGGTAGGCGGCTCCAATTCACAGAAAGAACTCAAACTCGATGTAAACAGCGCGCTGCGCGCGTGGAGCCCTTTCATTCTGATCTTCGTGCTCCTTCTGTTTACCTCCAAGCTGTTCCCCTTCATCAACGAACCGCTTTCCAAGATCTCTTCCAAGATCAACATCTACGTCGGTGAAGACGCAACGCCCACCAGCTTTACCTGGATCAATACACCCGGCGTCTGGATCATCCTTTCCGGTATCATCGGCGGCCTGATCCAAGGCGCTTCAATCAGCAAGATCTTCGGCGTGCTCGCCGCTACGGTCAAGAAGAACGTCAAGACGATCGTGACGATCTGCTCCGTCCTTTCAACCGCAAAGATCATGGTGCACAGCGGCATGACGACCGACGTCGCAGACGTCCTCGTCACTGTGACAGGCAAATTCTATCCGCTGTTCTCCCCTCTGGTCGGCGTTCTCGGCGCATTCGTCACGGGTTCCGGCACGAGTACCGGCGTTCTGTTCGGACCTCTGCAGTCCGCTTCCGCATCGCAGCTCGGGCTTTCTCCCGAGTGGCTCTGCGCGGCCAACTCTCTCGGCGCGGGCATCGGCAAAATGATCTCGCCTTCCAACATCGCGCTGGCAACGGCCTCGGCAGGACTGGCAGGCCGTGAAAATGAGATCCTGAGCGGTATCTTCAAGTACTGCATCCTCTATGCGGTGGTAGGTGGAATTATCTGCTTCGCATTTGTTTGATTGCGGAGCGGCGGCTCGCGGAGCGAGCCCAGGGGCTCAGACCTCAAAGATTGAATATGCTTTATATGCTGAACAAGAGCCGCCGGAGGTATCTCCGGCGGCTCTTGTTTGGCATTATGGCAGGTTTGAGTGGGCTCTGATGATCTGGTGCCGGGGGAGATTACTTCTGCGGCGTCAGAGCGTAAGAAACTTCTCAAAACCGGCATTGTGCTAAACGAGTGCTGCGCATGGGGGCAACTGCGGCATCTGATCGTAAGAAACTTCTCAAAGCTGGCATTGTGCCAAACGAGTGCCGCGCATGGGGGCAACTGCGGCATTAGATCAGCAGCTTCTTCTGTCAGCAGGGTGAGTTGGATTATTAGAACACTTTTTTCTTCCGCGGCCTCCATCGCTTTTTCTGATTGCCAGCACAAAGTGAAGAAATCAAGGCAATTTATACCTGAGTTGGACCATAAACAAGAATTCTTCCTCGCTGGTCCCCATACCAGACAGCTTGTCATGTACTGTATGGAGGCCGGCGCCATAACAATATGTCTTATAATCCAACTTGCCGGGAAATATGCTGATAATTTCAGATTTTCAGTCTTTTGCTAATTTTCCATGGGGGCAGGTTGAACAAATATCCCCCATATGATCCAACTGAGACCGAACTCCAAAGTCGTTGCATTCCAGGAGCATTATTTTTTGCAAATGAATCAACCCCTTCATTAAAAGCTTGCAGCGCAATCCACCACTCCGCGTACGCACAAGAACCTGCCTCAAAACGGCAGTTCCCTTCCACACGCTTATGCAACAAAAAACACAGGGGATATTATCCCCTGTGTCCTTCAACAAGATCTGTCCGATTAATGATTCCAATCAGTGAATCCGATCAGTCTAATCGATCAGTCTAATTCAGTATATGCTCTGTAAATGTAGCCGTAGCACTCGCCTCCTCTGGGATCATAGATCCAGAGTCTCCACCACTGGCCGTCTGTTGTGAGTCCGTCGACCTTAAGTCTGTGGCCTCTCTCATAAACCTTGGCGATCTCGCCGTTGGGCCAATATCTGCAGTTCAGAGTGGAAGAAGTAACTCTCACCCAGCGAGGCTTGATATCGGTCACGCTGTAGTTCTCTCCGCCCATGCCGTCGTTTCCGCCCACGACTTCGTTAAGCTGCTCGTCACTTACCTTGTTGTTATTAATTTCGCTCATTTTAGTCCTCCAATTCCGGGATTTCATTTCTCACTGGCCTGAGTATGCCATCGTTCCCGATTTCCTTTTTATCAGTTCTTTCCGCTGATCATTTATCAGCTACATTACTATATACGAGCGGTTCAATGATATCCACGCACAAATTTAATTTTCTTGAGGTGAATTTAATTAGTAAATTGCCAAACTAAATTCCCGGTCTTTATGGGGAATTACCCTCCCGAGAAATGGTGGGTATGAATGGCGGCCTGGTTTGTGGAAAAGGGCGGCGCCCAAGAATCATTCTCAGTGCGACGCCCTTATTATTCAGAATACTATTTTCATTGGATCGGTTTTGTGTCAGTAGATACGTCCCCATGACACATCTTTTTATTCAGATCAGAAATCTACATCCAGATCATAGTAGCAGCACTTCAGGAGCTTCTCCATCTCCTCCTGGCTGGGCTGTCTGGGGTTGGAGCCTGTGCAGGCATCCAGGATCGCGTTCGCCGCGATGTCGTGGAGTCTCTCAAGGAATACGTTCTCCGGAACGAATCCCTGCTCTGCATAGTAGCTGTCAGCGCCGTAGTTCTTGATGCAGTGAGGAATGTTCAGAGCGTCGTTCATGCCGCGCAGATAAGCGATGAGCGCTGCGACTTTCTCATCCTCGGTGTTGCCTTCGAGGTGCATGTAGTCAGCGATCACGGCGTATCTCTTCTTTGCCTCTTCGTTCTTTGCGTTGAAAGCGATGACCTTGGGCAGGTACATAGCATTGGCGGCACCGTGGATGATGTGTGCGCCGTAGTCAGCAAAGACAGCGCCGGTCTTGTGAGCCATGGAGTGAACAATGCCCAGAAGTCCGGAGGAGAAAGCGATACCTGCAAGACACTGTGCGCTGTGCATGTCATCGCGTGCCTGCATGTCGCCGTTGTAGGAGTTGACCAGGTCTCTCTGGATCATCTCGATCGCGTGGATTGCGGGAGCGTCTGTGAAGTCACTGTGTACAGTGGATACATAAGCCTCGATCGCATGAGTCATGGCGTCCATACCTGTGTGTGCGACGAGCTTCTTGGGCATGGTCTCAGCCAGCTCGGGATCTACGATTGCTACATCGGGAGTGATCTGGAAGTCGGCGATGGGATACTTGATGCCCTTCTCATAGTTTGTGATGATGGAGAAAGCGGTAACTTCCGTAGCGGTTCCGGATGTGGAGGAAACAGCGCAGAAGTGAGCCTTGGTTCTGAGTTTAGGAAGGCCGAAGACCTTGCACATGTCTTCGAATGTTGTCTCCGGATACTCATATTTGATCCACATAGCTTTTGCAGCGTCGATGGGAGAGCCGCCGCCGATGGCTACGATCCAGTCGGGGCCGAATTCCTGCATGAAAGCAGCGCCCTTCATAACGGTCTCAACGGACGGATCGGGCTCGATGCCTTCGAAGATATTAACTTCCATTCCTGCCTCTTCCAGATAGCTCTTCGCTCTGTCCAGGAATCCGAATCTCTTCATGGAGCCGCCGCCTACGCAGATCACGGCCTTCTTTCCTTCAAGTGTCTTAAGTGCCTCGAGAGCACCTTTTCCGTGGTAAATGTCTCTGGGGTTTGTAAATCTCTGCATGTTTATCTCCTTTACCTCTTGCTGTCATCGGCATGTCGGATGCCGTCTCCTTAATACGTTAAAATTTTATCGTTATATATTAGTATTGTCAATCTTTTCACACTATACCGGAGAAATCCCGGATAATTTGGGTCTTTTCGCGGAATCTGTTATAATTACTTTCGTGACAAATTGCCCGGCCCCAATGGGGAAGCCGGAAAGTGAGGGATATTCTCTCAGCGAATCGATATTTTGACATGGCTTAAGGAGGTCATTACTGCATGGCAGCATTTTTTGGAGCAAATGAGATATGGAGTACCTATGAAGGGGACGGCAGAGAGCCCGTGATCCTGGTGGGCGTGCGCGAATTGGACGCGAAAGAGCCGGTCTCGGAGGAGGAATTTGAGCACTCTCTCTCGGAGCTCGCGGAACTGGCCAAGGCCTGCGAAATGAATCCGGTGGACACCGTGACGCAGTCGCTCGCACACATCAATACCGGTCTGTATGTCGGCGCCGGAAAGGCGGATGAAATTCGGATCGGCGCGGAAATGTTCGGCGCGAAGCGGGTCATCTTTAACGACACTTTGTCGCCCTCCCAGATCCGCAATCTGCAAAAGCTCTTAAAGCTGCCTGTGATGGATCGGACGGCCTTGATCCTCGAGATCTTCGAGCGCAGGGCCAGGACCAGGGAGGCGCGCCTGCAGGTGGAGCTCGCCAAGCTCCGCTACCTCAAGCCCCGCCTGATCGGCATGTGGGAGACGCAGAACCGTCAGGGCGGCGCCTCGGGCGCCATGTCCGCCAAGGGTGAAGGCGAGACCCAGCTGGAAATCGACCGCCGCACCATTGATCATCGCATCAGTGAGCTCGCCAAAGAGCTCAAGGGTGTCAGCCGCGAGCGCGCCACCCAGCGAAAAAAGAGACAGAATTCCGGGCTCCCGCTGGTATCGCTGGTCGGATATACCAACGCCGGCAAGTCTACGATCATGAACGCCATGCTGGCGCAGTACTCGTCGGAACCGGTGACGGAAGGGGAGCCGGGTAAGCGGCAGGTCTTTGAGGCGGATATGCTCTTTGCCACTTTGGATACCACCGTTCGGCGCATCAGTGTGGCCAGAGGCCAGGAATTCCTTCTGTCCGACACGGTCGGCTTTATCCACAAGCTTCCCACCTCCCTCGTCGAGGCGTTTAAATCTACTCTCGAGGAGACCACGGAGGCGGATCTGCTCGTACAGGTGGTGGACGGCTCCGACCCGCATTGCAGAAAGCACATTGAAGTTACCAAAAGGATCATCGATGAGATCGGCGCAGGGCATGTTCCCATGATCACGGTATACAACAAGGCGGATCTGTGCGACCCGCCTGTCTCCTATCCCATCTCAGGTGCCGTAGAGCAGACCATCGATGGGATCAGCAATGTGAATCTCTATCTCTGTGCCAAGGAGAGCAGCTCGATCGACTGCCTGTGCCGGACCATCTTTGACATACTCCACGCCAAGCGGACTGTCCGGACCTTCCTCATTCCCTATGACCGCGGCAGCCTCGTCTCTTTTTTGATGGAGCGGTCCGTCGTTCTGCAGACAGAGTATACGGCAGAGGGAACGAAGATCACCGTGGAGTGTGACACGGCGACGGCGGAGCAGGTGGAGAAAGCACTGAGGTAAAAAGCAGATTCAACGCCCCCTGAAATCCGGTTGGATGGCCGGATTTCAGCGTTTTCTACAGGATCCGGGCGGTTGTCCGGATAAATGTCGATTTTTGACCGTACCCATAACAGCAGACACGGAGGGTTAGGCACAAACACCCATTTTTTAAGAAGCATCTCCCAAAGGCCTCCGAGAAAATGCTTATTTCGAATATAATTGAGAAGTTTTTTCCATAGATTCAGGCATAGTGATGCTTTATGGAAAAATAATCTCCCAATTGTAGCCTGCGGCACTGCCAAACAGGTAAGCAATTGGGAGATGAAACTGCAAACTAACGAGTTTATGCCCAAAAGGGGGCTGCGCATCCGCCGATATAAACCTGAGTATAATAAGCTCAGTGTGCGGTTGCGCAGCCCCTCTGACTCGTAATCAGTGTTTCTCGTACAGGAACCTCTCAGGCAGGTTTACGCCGAAGTCCTTGGCCAGGTGTCTGAACTCGTCGGGCTGGATGGTCTGTCTCTTCTCATAAGTCATGGAGCGGACCTTGACCAGGATCTCCGCGGATTTCTCGACGGTGTGCATGAGGCCGAAGGTGAGGTCGAAGTCCTCGCCGGAGCAGAACATTCCGTGATGGGCCCAGATGGCCACATCATACTTCTTCATAAGTTCAGAGGTGGCGACTGCGATGTCACGTCCACCGGGCACCATCCACGGCACAACGCCGATGCCGGAGGGGAAAACAACCGGACACTCGGTGGCCATCTCCCACAGCTCTCTCGTGAAGGCCTCGTCGGTCAGAGGAAGGACGAAAGTCAGTGCGATCGTGTTGGCGGGATGCGCGTGATAGATGACGCGGTGGGCGCCATTTGTGGCGATCACTTTCACCTCGTGGTTCATCAGGTGAGAAGGAAGCTCGGAAGTGGGGCGGCCGCCGTTTACAAGGCCCCAGCAGATGCGGTAGTTCTCGCCTTTGTCATCCAGCTCGATGATGCAGAAGGAATCCTCGGGCTTGATGGTCACGTTGCGGAAATATTTGCCGGATCCGGTCACCAGGAAGTATTCGTTAGCCAGTTTGGGAACAACTGTGCCGATCGGTCTCCACTCACCGGGAGTGAGCTCTTCCTTTACAGATTCGATTTCCTCTTTCTTGATGCGGTAGGAAAGGTTGCCGCCGTTTCTCTCGTGCCATCCCTGCTGCCAGCCGTCATCGGCCATTCTCATAAAACCTTTTACAAATTCTGCGTCTAAAACTTTCATGATTATATGCTTCCTTTCTCTTATTTAGTGGTGTGTCATGGGGACGTATCCGCTGACACACCTTGACTCATTTATCTGCAGATAACGTCTACCGGTACGTCGAAGATCTTCGCAACTTTCAAAATAGTGTCAATATGCCTGCCGTTGGCCGCCGCCATGTGGTGGGTCGGGCCCGCCTCGCTCCAGCGGTTGCAGAACTCTCTGGCGCCAATCGAGAAGCGTGTGCGCATGTTAGTGTCACCGAATGTGAAGATCGGTCCCTCTTCGTTGACGCCTTCCGCCACGACGAACTTGAAGTGGCCGTCTCTGTCCTGGGTGATGCCGAGATAAGTGATCTCGCCTGCCGGAGGATAGAACTGTGTCAGGTAGCCGCCGCCGGTCTTTCCGTGGAAGACATCCACGATCTTCATGGTGGGCTTCTTTGCTGTGGAGATGGCCGCGTCACCGGATCCGCTATGGCCGATGATGCAGATGTCCTCGTTGAAATCGATGGAATACATCTCGGAGAGCTGGCCGGTTCCGGAGATGGTCTTGAGGATGGACATGGCCATCGCGACCTTGATATCGCCCTCAACTGCACAAGCGGTGCCCTGCTTGATCAGCATGGAGAAAGCCGGGATCAGCATGCTGTCGAGTTTGCCGGCTATGCCCTGGGCAAATCCGTCGTAGTGGGATGCGATCAGGCCCAGCTGCTCGTCCTTGACCCACTGCTCGAAGGCGACTACATATTTGGCCATGTCCCAGACCTTTTCGATGGTGCCGCCGCCCTCGATCTCGAAGGTATCCAAGATGTCCTGCGCTTTGGCGCGGATAGCGTCCTCGTCGGTGATGTTGTCGGCGATCGCCCACATCTTCTCCCAGTCAAACTGCTTGGTGTAGACCCACATTCTATGGTAGAGGTTGGTCTCGTCGATGTAGAGGTCCATCATGCCGGGATAAGGTCTTCCGATCTGGGCCAGATTAGTGTCGCGGAATCTCCTGCGAACCTGTGCCGCGCGGCACCACTCGTCGATTTCTTTGGCCACATAGGGATCGCCGCCCTCGACGACACCCGTGATCACTGCGTGGCGCTTTCCGGCGCGCTCAAGGTCCGCGACCATCTCGCCGACCGCGCCGCAGGCGTAGAGCTCGCCCAGCCATGTCGCTGTATCTGTATTGGCATAATCCGGCGCCTTGAGCTTCTGTACGTTGACCAGAACCACCGGCACGTTCACGTCGCGAACGGCGGGAAGCATGTTGTAAGAAGTCGCATAGGTCAGAAGCTGGCAGATGACCAGGTCGACGTCCGCCGCGCGGAACTTGTCACCCGCTGCCTGGGACAGCTCTTTGGTCGTGCAGATTCCGCCGTCGATGATCTCGACTGTGTCCGGAAGTGTCTTCTTGAACGCGTCGTACTGGCCCTCGAACTCAGGTACCAGAGACGGGAACTGCGGCAGATAAGCGCCGAGCGCGATGGAGAAAACGCCGATTCTTGCTTTGGTATTAACTAACATCTGATTACCCCCCTATATTTTTATAATTCAGCACCCCGGAAAAAAGATTAAAATAAGGTCCGGGGAGC
>JAZQCI010000026.1:0-30168 GCA_045546175.1 Lachnospiraceae bacterium
GCCTTCGGAAGAGGAGAAGCTAAAGCAGGAAGAAGAGCGCAAAAAAGAAGAGGAGCGATTGAATAAAGAGAGAGAGGAAAAGGCAAAGGCCGCAAAGGAGGAACTGACCCAGGCAGGCACCGTACCCGCCAGAAAAACAGAGAAATCGGCGGAGGAGATGAAGAAGATCGTCGAGGATGCCGGCAAGGATATTTTGAAGCGGTATGAAAAAGAGCATGAAGAGCAGATCAGTGCCCGGATGCGCGAGCTGGAAGAGGAACTGAAGGAGGAAATCGACAGGCTCGGAGGAAAGTGGTCGCTGTACATGAAGCGTCTCGACACGAATGAGACCATTGGGATCCACGACGATGAGAAGATGATCGCCGCGAGCCTGATCAAGCTTTTTGTCGCCGGCGAGTTCTATACGCTTTGCGAAGCGGGCGAACTAAACGTAGATAACTATTCCAATCAGCCGGATCTCATGATCTCAATCAGTGATAACGGAGCGGCAAACACGCTGATCAATGCGTGTTCCATGGATAAAATCAATGAGTTCTCAAGGGAAAACGGATTTAATGAGACTGAACTGAATCGCCGCATGCTGGAGTGGAACGGCACGGAGAACTATACTTCGGCCAGGGACTGCGGAAGACTTCTGGAAGAAGTGCTGGACGGGAAATATGTCTCTGAGGCGGCCTCGGAACGGATTCTGACAGCACTGAAGAATCAGGACAGAAAAGGGAAGATCCCGGCGGGCGTACCGTTTGAGGTCGAGACGGGTAATAAGACAGGTGAGCTGGACAATGTCGACAACGACGCCGCAATCATATGGTCTCCGAACGCCACCTATATCCTGGTCATAATGAGCAGCGATACTTACGGCAGGATCAATGAGATCCGCAAGCTCTCCTCCATGGTCTATGGGGCCATCAATGAAGAGTCTTCATCACAGTAACGCATTATACTGCTATACAAACGCAAGTTTTCTCTGCTATAATAACTTTCACATTATCTTTTGACTGAAAGGGGAAAAATATGGATTTTTTTAGTAAGCTTATGAAAAGATACACGGGCACGAGCCTGATCCTCAGGATCGCCATCGGCCTGGTGATCGGCGCCATCCTGGGCGTGACGGTGAAAAGCTGGACCTGGATCGGAATCATGGGAAGCATGTTTGTCGGCGCGCTGCGCGCCGTGGCGCCGGTCCTGGTGTTCGTACTGATCATCAGCGCACTCAGTTCCGGAAAGAGCAAGCTGGATAAGAAATTCGGACTGGTCCTGTTCTTCTATATGCTCAGTACATTTCTCGCGGCAGCGGCTGCCGTGGCAGCCAGTTTCATGTTCCCGGTGACCATGAAGCTGGGCGAAGCCGCTCAGTCTGACACGGTTCCTCATAACGTGTGGGAAGTCCTGCAGAATCTTCTGCTGAAGATGGTGGAGAATCCGGTGTCGGCTATTGTAAACGGCAACTATATCGGCATCCTGTTCTGGGCGGCCGTTCTCGGCATCGGCTTTTCCAAGATAGCGGCGCCGGAAACAAGAAGAATGCTGCAGGATGCCTCCGAGGCGGTATCCATGGCAGTGCGCGGGATCATCAACCTGGCTCCGTTCGGAATCTGCGGCCTGGTCTTCAACACTGTCTCTGAGTACGGACTTGCGATCTTCAAGGATTACGGTCAGCTCCTTCTGGTACTGGTCGGCTGCATGATGTTCGTGGCGCTTGTGATTGATCCGCTGATTGCGTTTATTTACCTCAAGAGAAATCCTTATCCGCTTGTCTTCCGCTGCCTTCGTGAGAGCGGAATCACCGCATTCTTCACTCGAAGCAGCGCGGCAAATATTCCCGTCAACATGGAGCTCTGCGAGAAGCTCGGACTCGACAAGGATATGTACTCCGTATCCATTCCGCTGGGCGCCACCATCAACATGGACGGCGCGGCGATCACGATCACAATCATGACTCTCGCGGCGGCCAACACACTGGGAATCCACGTGGACGTTCCCTCCGCTCTGTTCCTGAGCGTGCTGTCCACACTGGCGGCATGCGGCGCATCCGGCGTGGCAGGCGGATCCCTCCTGCTGATTCCCATGGCATGCTCGCTGTTCGGCATTTCCAATGACGTGGCCATGCAGGTCGTAGGCGTCGGCTTTATCATCGGCGTCGTACAGGACAGCGTCGAGACCATGCTCAACTCCTCGGGCGACGTCATGTTCGCGGCGACCGCAGAGTACGCCACATGGATCAAAGAGGGCAGGGCGGACGACCTTCCCACGTTCCTTGGCGGAAAGAGGAAGGTAGAGGTATGATTAGCTGACAGCGCGGTCAAAACAGTGAGAGCCCGTAGCTCAAACCATTAAGTAATTATTCAGCACTTCCACAGTACCGGCGCAATGCATTCGGAACCCGGAAGTGCTTTTTTTTCTTTATTTTTTAGCATTAAATCATTCTGCGACGTTGCGATTTTTCCGAACTTGCTTTATGATACAGGTGCAAATTGGCTCGCGCACGAGCCTTGATCATGTATTGGGACGATGAACAGAAGAGAGGAAAGGAAACGAATGGCAGATTTTGAGAAGATTCTGAGAGAGACCAGCTATCCGGGCCGCGGCATTATGATCGGCAAGACGGCCGACGGAGAGAAGGCAGTGACTGCCTATTTCATTATGGGAAGAAGCGTCAATAGCCGCAACCGCGTCTTCGTCGAGGACGGCGAAGGAATCCGCACACAGGCTTTTGACCCTTCCAAGATGGAAGATCCCAGTCTTATCATTTATGCGCCTGTCCGTGTCTACGGCAACAAGACGATCGTAACAAACGGCGACCAGACGGATACGATCTATGAGGGACTGGACAAGCAGTACACATTTGAGCAGGCACTCCGCAGCAGAGAATTCGAACCTGACGCGCCCAATTACACGCCCAGGATCTCCGGCGTCATGCACGTGGAGAAGGGCAAGTACAGCTATGCAATGTCTATTTTGAAGAGTGATCAGGGTGATCCTTCGTCATGTCTTCGCTACACATTTGCGTATGAGAACCCCAAGGCGGGCGAAGGCCGCTTCATTTCGACCTATATGGGTGACGGCAACCCGCTTCCCAGCTTCGAAGGCGAGCCCAGAGCACTGGAGCTGGATGCATCCTTCACCGAGAACATCGATGTCTTCACGCAGCGCGTATGGAGCGCTCTCAATGAGGACAACAAGGTCTCCCTGTTCGTGCGCTTTATCGATATCGCGACAGGCACTTATGAGACCAGGATCGTCAACAAGAATCAGTGAGTAAGGAGAACAAGGCAGAAATGAAAGAAATGGAACTCAAATACGGCTGCAACCCCAATCAGAAGCCTTCCCGCGTTTTTATGGAAGACGGTTCTGAACTTCCTTTCGAGGTCCTCTGCGGAAGACCCGGATACATCAACCTTCTGGATGCCTTCAACGGCTGGCAGCTGGTAAGCGAACTCAAGAAAGCGACCGGCAAGGTCGCGGCAACTTCCTTCAAGCACGTCTCCCCCGCAGGCGCGGCGATCGGGCTTCCCCTCTCGGAAGTCGAGAAGAAGATCTACTGGGTCGACGATATGGGCGAGCTGACTCCTATGGGAAGCGCTTACGCGCGCGCTAGAGGCGCGGACAGAATGTCCTCCTTCGGCGATTTCATCTCTCTCTCCGATACCTGCGACGTGTGCACCGCGAAGCTGGTGTCCAGAGAAGTTTCCGACGGAATCATCGCTCCCGATTATGAGCCTGAGGCACTTGAGATCCTTAAGAAGAAGAAAAAAGGCAATTACTGCGTGCTCAAGATCAATCCCGATTACAAGCCCGCCGCGCTCGAGAAAAAGCAGGTCTTCGGCGTCACTTTCGAGCAGGGCAGGAATGAGCTGGTCATCGACGACGCTCTGTTTGCCAATATCGTGACCGAGAACAAAGAGCTGCCTCAGGCGGCACGCGACGACATGGCGATCGCGCTGATCACCCTCAAGTACACCCAGTCCAACTCCGTGTGCTATGTCAAGGGCGGCCAGGCCATCGGAATCGGCGCCGGCCAGCAGTCCAGAATCCACTGCACGAGACTTGCCGGCAGCAAGGCCGACAACTGGTATCTGCGCCAGTCTCCCCAGGTTCTGGGACTTCCCTTCAAGGAAGGCATCCGCAGAGCGGACAGAGACAACGCGATCGACCTGTACATGGGCGAGGATTACATGGACGTTCTGGCGGACGGCAAGTGGGAAGCGCTCTTCACAGAGAAGCCCGCAGTCTTTACCGCAGAGGAGAAGAGAGCATGGCTGGACGGCAATACCGACGTGACACTCGGCTCTGACGCCTTCTTCCCCTTCGGCGACAACATCGAGAGAGCTTTCCGCAGCGGCGTGAAGTATGTCGCGCAGCCCGGCGGCAGCGTCAGAGATGACAATGTCATCCAGGCCTGCAACGACCACAACATGGTAATGTGCTTCACCGGAATCCGTCTGTTCCACCACTGATCCGCGGATGCAGCTGAGGAGAACGCTGCCGGGAAAGGGCAGTACGGACTTCTATCTGACGGAACCCGAAAAGGGCGGACTCAGCGCAGAGCAGCAGCTCTATGTGGCGGGCCTCGTAATGGATTACCGCCGCAGGTATCCGGATCTGAGGATCAATGGGGTCTGGGATTTCTGCATGGAAGAGGGAGACCCCGTACAGGGCGAAAAGTACGGCGTGTTTGAAGAGAGCCGGGACAACGCTGTCTACAACACGCAGATGCTGACCATTTCCATCAATCACGCGAGAGTCCGGAAGATGCCCTGTGAGGCCGACCGGACAGAGATCCGGGATATAGAAGGCTATTATGACAGGTACGCGGACCTGCCCGCACGCTATGCGCGAAGGCAGGGCGAACTGCTGACGCAGGGAGTCCCCTGGCCGCAGATCGAGAATCGGATCACGGAAGAGATGGGGATCACGCGCTGCGCGGAGAATCTGATTCCCGTCGGCGAGCGCTATTTTGCCGATGTGCAGGCGATCCGCATGCTGGAAAACACGCAGAGCATAGAAAGGCTCCTGATCCACGAGATCGGGCACATGCTCTCCGAGGAGAGCGGAGCCGTCGACCACAAAAAGATCAGAAAGCTGTTCACAAAGTGCAGGGACGGATTTGAGAATATTTACGAGTTCTGCGCGGAGTGCTTCATGGCTTCGGAGCTGACCGACCGGATCGAACTGGCCAATGAATACAGGAGGACGCTGCTGAGCGTCTTATAACGGAAAAAAGAGCTTGGACCGCAATAAAATGTGATCCGAGCTCTTTTTAATGCTATTCAGGTCAGGTCTTTTACCAGGTGTTCGCGAAGATAGTTCATAACTTCCCGCCTTGTTATGATGCCGATAAAGGCGCCCGTGTCGTCGACGACCGGCACAAAGTTCTGTATGGCGGCCGTGGCGAGAAGATCTTTCATGTCGGCGTCGGCTCTGACGGCTCCGTAATCGCGTCTTCTTGTGACGGATTTCAGCGGCTTGTTGCTGATCTCGGATACAGTGCCCGATGTGCCGTAATACAATTCACGGAGAAGATCGTCGTTGGCGAGAGTGCCTTCATATCTTCCTGAGACTTTGTTGATCACCGGTACGGTCGTAAATTTGTACCGGAGCATCTTTTCAATGGCCTCGCCTACGGTATCGGAGGAATAAACGAATCCGACATCTTTCTTCGGGGTCAGAAAAAAGAGAATATTCATATAGTGATCCTTTCTGTTACTGGAGGTAGAGTATGTTTCTGCCGAGCTGCTCGGCGGCCGCTTTGCCCTTGTAGTGTTCCACGATGGCCAGTCCGAAGGGAATGGCCGTTCCCATCGCGCGGCTGGTGATGATGTTGCCGGCAGTGACCGCGTTTTTCTTCTCGAGCTTCGCGCCGCCGTCGATCAGGATCTGCTCCACACTGGGGTTGCAGGCGGCCGGCACTCCCTTGAGCAGTCCCAGCTCGGCGAAAATAGAGGGAGCCGCACAGATCGCGGCGATCATCTTTCCTTCCGCATGGAAGCGCACGACCTGGACCATAAGGGGCTCGCATGCCTTGAGATTGGGCGTCCCGGGGATCCCTCCGGGAAGTACGAGCATGTCGTAGTCGTCAAAATTCAGATGATCGATCGTGGTGTCGGCGACCACTGTCACATTGTGGGAGGTGACGAAAACGGGCGTGCTGTTCACGGATACCTTGGTGCAGGGGATGCCTGCGCGGTATAACAGATCGGCTACCGTGAGCGCCTCGATGGTCTCACATCCGTTTGCAAGAAAAAGGGCGACCTTGCGGTCATTTGTAATATCGGACATAGTATTGTACTCCTTAAAAACAATGATTCAACAATATCATTATAATCTATTACAAAAAGAAAAGTGTGAAGTGGCAATAAAAGTTCTATAAAAATGTCTGCACATTTGGTACAATATAATTGGTTAAATTTGTGACAGCTTTATTACGATATGCACATAATACAGGAAAGCTGAAAGGAGAAGGATATGGTAACAAATGACGCGACCCTGGTGCGCCTTAAGCACAGAATCATGGAGGAAACGGCCAGACTGGCGTGGGACGGCAAACTCGATGAAGAAAACAAAGAGAAACTGATCTATGAGATCATTCCCGGTCCCATGGCTACATACCGCTGCTGCGTGTACAAAGAGAGAGAGCTGGTCAAGCAGAGAATCAATCTGTCGCTGGCAAAGTGCCCGGACGGAATTTCCCAGTCCGAGAATATCGTTCAGGTCATTCGTCCCGCGTGTGAGGAATGTCCTCTTTCCGCTTATACAGTAACAGACAACTGCCGTCTGTGTATGGGTAAAGCGTGCATCAACTCCTGTAAATTCGGCGCGATCTCCATCGGTGAGCGCAGGACCCATATCGATCCCAATAAGTGCAAAGAGTGCGGTATGTGCGCCAAGGCCTGCCCTTACGGCGCCATCGCACACCTGGTCCGCCCCTGCAAGAAGGCCTGCCCTGTCGGAGCGATCACTTACGATGACCACGGCATCTGCGTGATCGATGAGAACAAGTGCATCCAGTGCGGTCACTGCATCCACTCATGTCCTTTCGGAGCCATCGGTTCCAAGACTTATCTGGTCGACATCATCAATGACATCCGCGCAGGCAAGGAAGTCATCGCTATGGTAGCACCCGCTACGGAAGGCCAGTTCGGCGGCGATATCACCATGAAGTCCATCAAGGAAGCCTTCCTCAAGATGGGATTCGCGGATATGGTCGAGGTAGGTCTCGGCGGCGATATGACAGCTGCCTATGAGTCCATGGAATGGTATGAAGCCAAGGAAGAGGGCAAGAAGATGACCACTTCCTGCTGCCCCGCATTCATGAACATGATCAAGAAACACTTCCCGAAGCAGTATGAAGAGAACGTATCCGCCACTGTTTCTCCTATGTGCGCGATCTCCCGTTACCTCAAGTCAACACGTCCCGGCTGCGTGACAGTATTCCTCGGCCCTTGCATCGCCAAGAAGTCGGAAGCAGCTGACAAGAGCATCCCGGGCAACGCCGATTACGTCATCACCTACGGCGAGTTCCGCGCGCTGATGAGATCCAAGGGCGTCGAAGTCACGGCAGATGACAACTCCTATCAGGAGTCCTCGGTCTGGGGCAAGCGCTTCGCTACCTCCGGCGGCGTTGCGAACGCTGTTCTCGAGTGCATGCACGAGAGAGGACAGGACACCTCCCACATCACTTATGTACAGGTCGCGGGCGGCGTAGAGTGCAAGACCACACTGACCATGCTCAAGGCCGGCCGCCTGAAGGAAGACTTCGTAGAAGGCATGATCTGCGAAGGCGGCTGCGTTGGCGGACCTTCCAAGCATAAGACAGAGATGGAGATCAAGAGAGCCAGAGAAGGCCTGCTCAAGAAAGCCGACGGCCGCAAGGTTCTCGAGAACCTCAAGGATTATCCTATGGACAAGTTCTCCATGTACCGTGACGGCCACATGGATGAGGTCTGCAAGGTGGAGATCAACGGCTGACCGACAGTAAGCCAGATAAACAGTCCGGTAAGAAATCTGATCAGAAGCAGTGCGGCAGGTTGTCCTGCCGGCTGTAAATGAGACCATGACACAGATCCGGCGCGTATCAGTTCGATATGCGCCGGATTATTTTTTGGCGCGGAATGTGGACGCTTTGTAATCAGAATGCTATAATAGTATGCCGTAACAGAATACCGTAAGTGAGGAACAGTTATGCGAATCGGAACAGGATATGATGTACATAAGCTTGTGGAAGGGCGGAAGCTGATCATGGGCGGCGTCGAGATCCCTCATGAGAAGGGGCTCCTCGGTCACTCTGACGCGGACGTTCTCGCGCATGCGATCATGGACGCCCTGCTCGGCGCGGCAGCGCTCGGTGATATCGGAAAGCACTTCCCGGACTCGGATGAGAAGTACAAAGGCGCAGATTCTCTGATGCTGATGAGAGAAGTGAGACAGATCCTGCAGGAGCATTACTTTCTGATCGAAAACGTGGACGCGACGATCATCGCGCAGGCCCCCAAGATGAGGCCGCACATTGATAAGATGCGTCAAAATATTGCCGACGCGCTGGAGATCGACATATCTCAGGTAAGCGTGAAGGCGACGACAGAAGAGTGGCTCGGGTTTACCGGCCGCGGAGAAGGAATCTCCGTGCAGGCAGTGGCGCTGATCACTTCCCCCATGGATCTGGAGGCCAGGTCGGTCTTCAGCTCGGAAGGCGGATGCGCGAATTGCCCGGCAAGAAATGGAAAGTGAGGAATACAATGAAAATCTTTAACACAATGTCCAGGACCAAAGAGGAATTTGTGCCGCTCAAACCCGGCAAGGTGAGCATGTATGTATGCGGACCCACCGTCTACAACCTGATCCACATCGGAAATGCGCGTCCCATGATCGTTTTTGACACGGTCAGGCGCTATTTTGAATACAAAGGATACAAGGTCAACTATGTATCCAACTTCACGGACGTCGATGACAAGATCATCAAGAAGGCCCAGGAAGAGGGCGTCGACTCCGCAGTCATCTCTGAGAGATACATCGATGAGTGCAAGAAGGATATGGCGAGCCTCAACATCAAGCCCGCGACCATGCACCCCAGGGCAACGCAGGAGATCGACGGAATGATCGAGATGATCCAGACTCTGATCGACAAGGGCTACGCCTATGTCGCTGAGGACGGCACAGTCTACTACAGCACGAGAAAATTTGACGGCTACGGCAAGCTCTCCCACAAGGACCTCGACAACATGCGCAGCGGCAACCGCGACCTCAAGGTGACCGGCGCCGACCAGAAGCAGGACGCGCTGGATTTCGTCCTGTGGAAGCCCAAGAAAGAGGGAGAGCCTTATTGGGATTGCCCCTGGTGCAAGGGAAGACCCGGCTGGCACATCGAGTGCTCGGTCATGAGCAAGCGCTATCTCGGCTCTCAGATCGACATTCACGCCGGCGGCGAAGTCCTGGTATTCCCGCACCACGAGAGCGAAATCGCGCCGTCTGAGGCTGCCAACGGCGTACCTTTTGCAAAATATTGGATGCACAACGCTTTCCTGAACATCGACGGCGTCAAGATGGCCAAGTCCAAGGGCAATTTCTTCACTGTCCGCGACGTCATCGCCCAGTACGATCCGCAGGTACTTCGTTACTTCATGCTGTCCTCCCACTACAGGAGCCCTCTGAACTTCAGCAGAGACCTCATGGAATCCGCTAAGGCTTCCTATGAGAGAATTCTCAACTGCGGCGAGAACCTGAAATTCCTTCTGGAAAAGGCCGAGGGAATCATGACGGACGATGAGGCAGCCCAGGCTAAGGAAGCGGAAGGATACCGCACGCAGTTTGAGACCGCCATGGACGACGATTTCAATACGGCAGATGCGATCTCCGCTGTTTTCGAGCTGGTCAAATGGATCAACAGCCGTGTCAGCGGATCTTCCTCCAGAGAGTTTCTTGAGACTCTGGACAAGGAGCTCCACGATCTGACAGACGTCTGCGGCCTGATCATTGAGAGAGACAATGAACTCGAGGACGATCTGGCCGCTTACGTGGAGGCCAAGATCGCCGAGAGAAAGGCGGCCAAGAAGGCCCGCGATTTCGCAAAGGCCGACGCGATCCGCGACGAGCTCAAGGAAAAAGGCATTATTCTGGAAGACACCAGAGAAGGAGTTAAATGGAAGAAAGCCTGAGAGGTCTGATCCTTAGGGAGTTTCCGCACGAAGAGATCGATATAAGGACGTATTCCCCGGGAACGCTTGCGTTTCTGGGGGACGCCGTCTATTCCCTTGTGATCAGGACTATTCTGGTATCCAAGGGAAACCGCCAGTCGGAGAAGCTGCACAATGAGACGACTTTCTATGTGCGCGCCGAGCAGCAGGCGGCGATCGGAATTGCCGTCTACGATCTTTTGACAGACGAAGAGAAGAAAGTATACAGACGCGGAAGAAATTCCAATCCATATCACCATGCAAAGAGTTCCTCTCTGGAGGAATACCTGCAAGCAACCGCACTGGAGACCCTGTGCGGTTACTTGTATTTACAGGACAGGACGGAAAGGCTCATGGAGCTGCTCAGAGAAGGAATCAGGAAGACGGACCGCAAGGGAAAACTGGGTCCGAGAAAAATCCGCAGTGAGGCGGCAGAAGAGATAGGAGAAAACAAAGATTATGAATGAAAACCGGATCGAAGGCAGAAATGCCGTGATCGAGGCATTCCGGTCGGGCAGGACGATCGACAGGCTCTACATGCTCGACGGCAGCAGGGAAGGAGCGATGCAGACTGTCCGCAAGGAGGCGGCCAAGCACGGAACGCCCGTCAAATATGTCACGAAGCAGCGCCTGGACCAGATGTCCGAGACAGGACGGCACCAGGGGGTCATCGCGGAGATCGCCGCTTATTCTTACGCGGAGATGGAGGACCTGTTCGCGAAAGCTGCGGAGAAGGGGGAGGATCCTTTCTTCATTCTTCTGGACGGCATTGAAGATCCCCACAACCTGGGAGCGATCATCCGCACAGCCAATCTGGCCGGCGCGCACGGCGTGATCATACCAAAGGACAGGGCGGTAGGGCTGACCGCCACGGTGGCCAAGGCCTCCGCAGGAGCCATCAACTATACGCCCGTCGTAAAGGTCACCAATATGGTGCGCACGATGGAAAAGCTGGCGGAGAAAGGTCTCTGGTTCGTCTGTGCGGACATGGACGGCACACCTATGACCGAGCTCAACATGAAAGGACCCATCGGCCTTGTGATCGGAGCCGAGGGGAGCGGCGTCAGCAGGCTTGTGAAGGAGAAATGCGACATGATCGCCTCGATCCCCATGAAGGGAGAGATCGACTCCCTCAACGCTTCCGTCGCCATGGCCGTTCTGACCTATGAGATCGTAAGACAGAGGAGTCTGTAACCGGATCTATGAACAGAGAAAAATACGAAGAACTGACGGACGAGGAACTGATCGCCCTTTTCAGGGACGGCGACCAGGAGGCTATGGAGAAGCTCCTTAATAAGTACAAAGAGATGGTCCTGGGAAAAGCCAGATCCATGTACATACTCGGAGGCGATTCGGATGACCTGATCCAGGAGGGGATGCTCGGCCTGTTCAAGGCTGTTCGCGATTACGACTGCGGCAGAGACGCGAGCTTTCGGACTTTTGCCCAGCTGTGCGTGACGCGCCAGCTCTATACGGCCGTCAAGGCATCCAGCAGGAAGAAACACCTGCCTCTCAACACGGCGATCTCGCTCAGCCGTCCGGTCAGGGAAGACGGCGAGGAAGAGGAAGAATTCCTCGACTGCCTGGAGGCGGACGCCAGTTCCAATCCGGAAGTATATCTGATCGGACAGGAAGAGATGGAGAGGCTTGAGGAGAAGATCGAGAGGGAGCTGAGTCCTTTCGAAAAGCAGGTCATGGAGCTCCATCTGACCGGAATGGGATATGTGGAGATCGCGCATGTCCTGAACAGGGACGAAAAATCTACGGATAACGCGCTTCAGCGGATCAGAACGAAACTAAAAAAGTGGAGGTAGACGTATATGGCAAAGAATCCCCTGCAGTTCATGCAGCTGGCAGAGCGACTTAAGATTTTCAGGGATCAGCATCCCAGGGTACTGGACTTCATTCAGGCGGTTGGCAGGAACAACCTGCAGCCGGGGGTGATCCTGGAACTTCGCGTCACTGACCTGGACGGGAAAGTTTCGGTGACGAATATGAGGCTGACGGAAGAGGATATTGAGACCATCGGGATCATTAAGAATTTGAAAGGCTGATAATTGAGACCATGAAAAAGTCCCTGCAGAATTGATTTCTGCAGGGACTCTTTTAATGTGAGGATCTGTTTACTTGAGAACTCCGTTACTCCCGAATGTGTAGGACTTGCCGTCAATCGTTCGTGTGCCGGTGACCATCTTATTATTGGAATCGAAGTAATACTTCTTGCCGTTTATGGTCTGCCATCCCGTGACGAGTGCGCCGCTCGAAGGATTCAGGTAGTACCACGCGTTGTTTTCGGCCACCCATTCCCAGCCGGTGTGCATGTAACCGCTAATGGGATCAAAATAGTACTTCTTGCCGTTGATTCGCTTCCAGCGAAGATACATCTTGCCGTCGGAGGTAAAGTAGTACAGCTTGCCGCTGATCCTCTTCCAGCCGGTCAGGCGGACACCGTTGGCGTTGAAGTAATAGATGTCGCCGTCAATGTTCTGGAATTGGTTGGTAAGATAAGAACTGCCGACCTTGAACTTATAATTATTTCCGGATTTGACCCATGTGCCCGTTGTCGACTTGGCATAGTCGGCGCCGGGGTTGTTGGGCAGGCAACTGAAGTGGACGATCTGCCTGCAGGAGCTCGGTGCATCGCTGATGATGACGCCGTATCCCGCCGCGCATTCCACGACCTTGCCGCCTCCGAGGTAGATCATGACGTGGCTGTTGCTGCTGGCCGTGCCCTTGCCGGTGCAGATGATGTCACCGGGGGATGCCTTGCTGACATCCGTTCCGATATTGACGCCGCCCGGATAGGTAGAGGGACTGTTGCCCCACTGGTAGGAGTGGACAAAGTCTTCTCCGACAAGGCCGTATTTGTACAGAACATGGTAGACAAACCATGAGCAGTCTGTCTTGCCGCCGGAGATCAGTCTGCGGAAACGAAGACCGTTAGGGTCATTGTTGGTGACGGAAGAGGCGTAATCCATTTTGCCGACAAAGTAAGTCGCGTAAGCGAGCATGTTGTTGACAAAGGCCGCGTTCCTCTTCGTCGTTACGTCAAAAGGCATATCGCTGTCCTTGCTCTTAGCCCAGGTGTTGGTAACTGCGGAGGTCACATAAGGACTGCTGTTCCAGATGGACCTTTCGCTCGTAGTGGTGGTCGTACTGGAGGCGGATTCAATTGCGCTTCCCGATATAAGGACGCCATTGGAATCAAAAGTACACACCTGTCCGTTGATCGTCTGCCTGCCGGTCACCATGGCTCCGTCATTGGCAAAATAGTATTTCTTGCCGCCTATAGTATGCCATCCCGTGTACATGAAGGCCTTCTGCGGGTCAAAATAGAACCGTCTTCCGCTAAAAGTCTGCCATCCTGTCTTGGCATAAAACTCTCCGGGTGTGAGATAGTAGAGCTTGCCGTCTATGCGCTTCCAACCCTCAAGGAGATAGCCGTATTGGGGACTCAGATAATACCAGGCGTTGTTCTCCTCAACCCACTCCCAGCCTGTGTGCATGTGGCCGTCTACAGGGTCAAATAAGTATTTCTTATTATTAATGCGCTTCCAGCGGTAAAGCCGCTTGCCATTTCCGTCAAAATAGTAGGTCTTGCCGCCGATGGATTTGAATCCGGTGACGCGGTAACCGTCGGAACCGAGGTAGTAGGTCTCACCGTTGACTGTCAGCATCTGATTCGCTAAATAAGTTGTTCCCTTCTGATACTTATAACCGTTCCCTACTTTGACCCAGCCGGTCTTGTTGCCGGTCGCGGTAAGAGAGGAGGAAGTATCTTTGGTCTTACTGCCGGTGTTCGCAGCAGACGAAGTGGTAGTGGACGAGCTCGTGTTCTTTGTTCCTGCCGTGCTTCCGGGGGGTGAGCTCGTCAGAACGCCACTGTTGTTAAACACATAAGTCTTGCCGTCGATGACCTGTCTGCCTTTCACCATGACACCGTCTTTGCCAAAATAGTATGTCTTGCCGCCTATAGTATGCCATCCCGTGTACATGAAGGCTTTCTGCGGGTCAAAATAGAACCGTTTTCCGCTAAAAGTCTGCCATCCTGTCTTGGCATAAAACTCCCCGGGAGTGAGATAGTAGAGTTTGCCGTCTATGCGCTTCCATCCTTCAAGGAGATAGCCGTATTGGGGACTCAGGTAATACCAGGCATTCTTTTCGGCTACCCACTCCCAACCCGTGTGTACATGACCGTCGACGGGGTCAAAGTAGAATTTCTTTCCGTTGATACGCTTCCATCGCAGGTACATTCTGCCTTCGGAGTCAAAATAGTACAGCTTTCCGTTGATACGCTTCCAGCTTGTCAGACGGTATCCGTTCGCGTTGAAATAATAGATATTGCCGTCAATGGTCTGGAATTTGTTCTTGCTGTAGGAGCCGTCTTTATTGCGGTATTTGACGCCGCCCGAAGTCTCGACGAATCTGGCTGTGTAAGAGTACCTTTTGGGAAGAGCGGTTGTCGAATTGCTCGCCGATACCGTTGCCGCTGTCGCCTTCATTTTGGCGGTGATATGATAATCCAGCGCGTCGTTGAACTGATACGATACCGCGTTGACGATGTTGCCGCTGCTGTCCTTGATATTGGCCGTCACCGTACGCATGTTTCTCTCGCCGGCAACGCTGATATGCCCGGCCTTGACGGTAAAAGTGAGCATGCCGTTGTATCTTGTGCTGTAAATATTGCAGGTATTCTTGAGGTTGTTGATCGGCGTCTGCACCCATCCGCCGCCAAAGGAAGAGGGACTGTCTCCGAGCCAGTTGTAATAGGCAAAAGAGGGGTTCACTTTTTTGACAAATGCAGCCGTATTACTGGAATTTCCGCCGTGGTGGTTGAACTTGAAAATATCGGCGCTGATGTCAATCCCGCTCGCCACGAGCTGATTCTCGACTTCACTCTCGATATCGCCGCAGGTGAGGTAGGAAACCGTTCCGGCAGTAACTTTTGTGACCAGAGAGTTATTGTTGATATAACTGGCATCATAAGAGTTGCTGTTGTAGGTGCATCCCCAGAGGACTTTGACCGTGGCTTCTCCGACTTTGAAGGTGGAGCCTTTCTTGAGGTAGACGATCTTACAGCCGTTTTCTTTGGCCGTATTCACTATATTGTTATACCCGTTCAGAAAGTCCTTGCAATAGCTTGTGGACTGAGCGCCCCTTTTCACGTAAGCGGGATCGGGAAGATAGACCGTGCCTACGTGGAATCTGGAATCATCGATGATCGTAGAGATCTGATCCATATGGTCATAATGATAGTGGGAGAGATAAATATCGAAGTTATAGAAGTGATGGTCGTCCAGATAATTGATCAGTGTGTCGTACTTATCTCTGATATAAGTGTCCATCAGAAGGTTCTTGCCGCCGCTGGAAAGCATTGTGCTGTCGCCCCAGACACCGGCGTCTCCGAAATCGATGGGCGTGATCTGCATATTTCCGCTCGCCGCTTTTGCGGGAATGACCGGTGCGACCGATGAGACGGCCATCATGACGGCCATGGCGATCAGAGAGAAAGAACGCCCGATAGAAGATAATAGACGGTGTTTCCCTGAAGAATTTTGTCTGTTCATAGTTACCCCTGACTGCCCCGATGTTATACAATCGGGGTCGATTCTAATACTCTTAGATTACTTACCAGAATAAGGGTAACATATAATTACAAAAATGTTAAGGAAATTTTAAATAATATATAGAAATAATTGCAAAACCGACACTATTTTGACTTATTTAGTAATATCACGCCGGCAATATACAGGATCAGTCCGGCAAAAAGCAAGACAAAACCCGCCGCCATCATCGCGGTCTGGTATACGGAGGAATTGCCCGCGATATCGAATACGCCGCGAAGGAGACTGCTTACCGTGACCATCGCCGCGCCCGTGTTCCACATAAGTCTGCACAGAAGTCCGGGGCCGGGCATCTGCGGCAGGAAGGTGAAAAAAGCGCAGGGCAGCACACACAGGACCAGCGGCCAGGCGAAGAGAAAAGTCATGAAAGGCGAGTGGACGCCGTGGGAGAACAGGTTATAGATCATATAAAAGAGCAGGCAGAAAAGGGTGCAGCAAGCGGAAACAAACAGTGCCCGCCGCATACTTTTGCTGTCATTTTCACTTGCCAATATAGACGATATCACTGACGTTCCTTTCCGCGATCGTGTCGCCGAATGTTGTGGGGTGGTTCAGGACCTTGCCGTTGAACCACATGGTGGAGGAGCCGCCCCCGTCCAGATTATAGGCGGTGACGCACCCCATTTCTTTCATCAGGTCTGCCAGCTCCAGGAGGGAGAGACCGGTGCTCTCATCGGTTCGGCCGTCCGAGACGACAAAAAGATAGTGGAGCGGAGAAATAACGCCGAACGCGGTCCTCGGATTTGTGACCTGGGCCCGTTCGACCTCGTCGCCGCTCGAAACACTGACTTCTCCGTCGATCACAAGGCCGGGGCCGAAGGAGAAAACATCGACCGCGCCCGAGTCCCGGATCTCCTCGGCGGTGTATTCCGACTCCCGCAGGATCCTGACGGTGCCGTCCTCATACAGGACCAGGTCCTCCTGCTCGGGATCCTTACCGGGAACGGAGCGGTAGAGATATCCGTTTCTCATCACATATCCAGTATCGCGGAACCCGTAGTAATCTCCGTTGACGGCAAAGATCGCACCGTTCTGCTCCGCAATATTGGAAGTGGTATCAGTGAGGTTGCGGCCGAAAGCGCCTTCGGCGAGGGCTGTCTTCAGAAAGGCCGGGTCGTTTATGATGACGTCAGCTAAGTAGACGTCAGTGTCGAGAGTCCTCAAGTAACTGATCTCGATGTAGATCTGGCCGTCGTCGTAGGAAGTGTCCGTAATGACCGGCTCGGTCAACGCTTCGTTCGGGGCTTCGCCATCGGCTTCTACGTCGGCCTCAGGCTCCGCCTGCGCCTCCTGAGACTCTTCGGCCGGAGACGACGAGACCTCGTCCTGCGGATCGGCCTTGACGATATCCCTCGGGATCACAAAAGCATCGAGGAGGGCCCAGAGGGTCCAGATCACAATGACTGCCGTCGCTGTGATGCACCATAGCCGGGTGAAACGCTCTGTGTATATTTTGACAGGGGTACTTTGCCCTGTTCGCTTTGTCCTGCGAAATTTCATGTCTGTATTGTACCTGTTGTCTGTTGCCTGTTGTTTGTTAAGCGCCTATTATTATAGCGTATTAAGGGCAAAAGAAAATCAAAATAAAGTGACAATTCTGTGAAGTTCTTTATTATGTAGAATTCTTTTGCTATAATACTATGATGAATTCAGAGGCTCGCCGGGCGGGCCATGACAGCGGTTCGCGCGGCGAACCTACTTATGAATACGGAAAGGAAAAGGTTCATTTTATGAATTTTGGCAGAAGAGGAATACGCAACAGGCAGGAATATCTTGCTTCAAAGAGCCGCAAGAGAATGAAGAAGATCATTCTCGGCGTGGGACATCTCCTTCTTGTAGGCGTCGTCGGGCTCTGTGTGGCAGGTGTCAGCCTCGGAATAGGCGTCTTTCGCGGAGTCATCGACAGCGCACCAAACCAGACGGTTATCGACGTCAGTCCCAAGGGATTTTCTTCCTTTGTATATGACGCGGACAACAACGAGGTCGCAAAACTGGTCTCTGCGGACTCCAACCGAATTCCTGTCTCCGGTGATATGATCACCCAAGACCTCGCGCATGCTTTTGTCGCCATCGAGGATGAGAGATTCTACGAACACAAGGGAATAGACGCACCCGGTATTCTGCGTGCGGCCGTGATCGGCCTGACAAGCGGAAACTTTTCGGAGGGTGCTAGTACGATCACGCAGCAGCTGATCAAGAACAACGTCTTTACCGAGTGGACTAACGAGTCCAGTGTGGAGAGAATAAAGAGAAAACTGCAGGAGCAGTACCTGGCGATCAATCTGGAAAAGACGATGAGCAAGGACACCATCCTTCTCAATTATCTGAATACCATCAACCTCGGGCACGGCACGCTCGGCGTGGAGGCTGCTTCCCAGCGATATTTTGACAAGCACTGCAATGAACTGAGCGTATCGGAATGCGCAGTCATCGCGGCGATCCCTCAGAACCCCACGCAGTTTGACCCGGTCGTCTATCCCGAACAGAACGCCCAGAGACGGGAAGTCGTCCTGCAGTACATGCTCGATCAGGGATACATCGATCAGGAACAGCTGAAAGCGGCAAAAGAAGACGACGTCTACACCCGCATTCAGGAAGTCAATATCAAGAAGCAGGTGGAAGACAACCGGATCAACTCCTATTTTGTCGACGCACTCCAGAACCAGATCCTCGAGGATCTGCAGGAGGACGCGGGCAAGACGGCGGAAGAAGCGTACGCACTGCTGTACAGCGGCGGCCTCAAGATCTATTCGACGCTGGATCCG
The DNA here is from genome assembly GCA_045546175.1 of Lachnospiraceae bacterium. Taxonomy (GTDB): domain Bacteria; phylum Bacillota; class Clostridia; order Lachnospirales; family Lachnospiraceae; genus CAG-791. Next base: position 18,559 of record JAZQCI010000026.1, read on the forward strand.
GAGATCCAGGCGATCTGTGACGAGGAGTGCAGCGAGGAATCCGGCAACTTCCCCGAGAATGTCAGGTACATGCTCAGTTACAAGCTCTCGGTCATCAACGAGGACGGAACTACTTCCAACTATGACAGCAACAGTCTGGCCAACTGGCTTATCGAGCAGGATTGGGACGCGGACCTGATGTACACCTCCAAGGATAACGCTTATAGCGATATCGAGGATTTCCGCAATTCGGTCATCGCCAATCCCGACAAGCAGAAATATACGGAGAGCGTCAGCCTGGCGCCGCAGCCGGAGATCTCTCTTACGATCGAGGACCAGTCTACCGGTCACGTTCTTGCCATGGTAGGCGGACGAGGCGACAAAGAAGCGAACAGGACGCTGAACAGGGCGACCGATACGCTCCGCCAGCCCGGTTCCACTTTCAAGATCATTACGACATATGCGCCCGCCCTGGAGACCGGAAAATTCACACTGGCCTCTTCGGAAGACGATGAGCCTTACAGCTATGAGAGCGGCGTACCGGTCAGAAACTGGTATAAGGGCTACAGAGGTCTTTCCACCCTCAGAGAAGGAATTGTGCAGTCCATGAACATCGTCACGGTCAAGGTACTCTCTGAACTGGGCCCCAGAGTCGGTTATGATTTTGCGCAGCAGTTCGGCATCTCCACCCTTGTGGACGGCGTCGAGATCAACGGCAGCATGTTCACGGATGTTAACGAGACACTGGCGCTGGGCGGTATCACCTACGGCGTCAAGAATATCGAGCTGAACGCAGCCTACGCCACGATCGCGAACGGCGGTTTCTATATCGAGCCCAAGATGTATACGCAGGTCTACGATCACGAGGGGAACCTGTTGCTTGACAGCTCCAAGACAGCCGTCGGCAGAAGAGTCCTCAAAGAGAGAACGGCATGGCTTCTGACATCGGCTATGGAGGATGTTCTTACATCCGGTACAGGAAGAAGCGCGGACTTCGGATCCACCATGACCGCCGGCAAGACCGGAACAACATCCGATGAGAACGACGTATGGTTCTGCGGTTATACTCCCAGCTACACAGCTACTGTCTGGGTAGGCTATGACAATAACGAAGACCTGACGACTTCCGAGGAGCAGGGACTTGCCAAGACCATCTGGAGAGAGGTCATGCAGGAACTTCCCGGCAACCAGGAGTGGCAGGACTTCAAACGCCCCGACGGAATTGTCGAGAGGACGGTCTGCCAGGTTTCCGGCCAGCTGCCGCTCAGCGGCGTCTGCCCGTCCGTCAGGGAATACTTTGACGAGGATACGGTGTTCGACGACGACTACTGCGATTACCACTACGAGGAGTACCTCGAGATGAAGCGCAGAGAAGAGGAAGAGCGCAAGAAGGCGGAAGAAGAGGCCAAGAAGAAGGCCGAGGAAGAAGCCAAGAAGAAGGCTGCCGAGGAAGCGGCCAAGAAGAAAGCGGCGGAAGACGCCAAGAAGGCGGCTGAAGCAGGAGGAAATTAAAAATGTGTCACGGGGACGTATCAGCTGACACATTTTGAGGAATAGGGGCGTGTCGCATGAAGCAGACAGGATTCAGTCCTGAGCGGGTGCGACATGCCCCTTCTAACTTACGTCGAATTCACAGGGATTCACACAGATCATTCCCGAGCATAGGAGGGAACCGCATTCCTGAACTCGCCGTCCGCTCCGATGACCGGACGGCTCAAACAACGGGCTTTCGGGCGGCATGTGTGATGCCGCCCTCATTCCTCCTATGCTCGGGAATGATCAGGTTCATCCTGCTGCTCATTCGAAGCAAGTTATAAGGGGCATATCGCACCCGCTCAGGCGGATTCCTGCCGTAAGGTAAATTACTGGACGTGGGTATTGTCAGGCGGGACTTGTCTTGTATAGTCCTACGGTAAGGGAGAAGTTTGTTATCCGTCGGTATCGCGTGGGTGGGACTAGCTATGTGCAGCCCTACGGAATTGGAAAAACTTCTTATTCGTCGGTGTCGCCCACCCTGAACAATCTTGTACAGCCCTACGGAATGAGAAAAATCTGTTATTCGTTGGTATTGCGTGGGTGGGACTAGCCATGTACAGCCCTACGGAATGGGGGAAACTTCTGATCCGTCGGTATCGCCAGCCGGATGCATCACAAATTCGACAGCAGGTTGACGCAAATTAGTGTTTGACAAGAACATACCACTATGATATTATACATTTGTTGTCGCCAAGACAGCAAATAAGCTGGCATAGCACAGTCGGTAGTGCGTCGCATTGGTAGTGCGGAGGTCACGAGTTCGATTCTCGTTGCCAGCTTTTTTATATGAGTCCCAGAAGCCATAAATAAAGGCTTCTGGGGCTTTTGCTTTTCGGCATGTTTAAAAGGAAAGACGGTTTACTATGAGTTTATATGCGATTGGCGACCTGCAGTATATCTGTGACCTTCCGGGAAGGAAAATATTGACCCGTGGTAACCACGACATGTTCTGGGACGCGAAGAAGACAGCGCAGCTCAATGAGCTGTATCAGCCGAGACTGACATTTCTGCAGGACAGCTACAGGGCTGATTTTATGAAAACGGAGGCGCAATAGACGCATACTCTTAAAGTATGGTAAAATAATTTAGTTACGATACTTTTTAGGAGGATCGAATGGCTGCCGGAAAAGAATATCTGACAATAGGAAGCGTCGGGAAAGGCGAATATACGGAGAAAAAGTCCAGGTTCCTGGGCGAGATCCATCCCGTCTCCACGGAGGAGGAAGCGGCCGCTGTGGTCGCGCAGGCCAGAAAGCGCTACTATGACGCGAGGCATCACTGTTATGCGTGGGTCCTGGGAGACGACGGCGCTGTCAAAAAAGCGTCGGATGACGGCGAACCCTCGGGAACGGCAGGAATTCCCATGCTCAAGGTACTGGAAGGAGCCGGGATCCGGAATGCGGTCGTGGTGGTGACGCGCTATTTTGGCGGGACACTGCTGGGGACAGGCGGGCTGGTAAGGTCTTATACGCAGGCGGCACAGGCGGCACTGGCGGACGCGGAAGTGGTCCGGATGTGTATGTGCAGGGTGATCGGCGTAGAGATCGAATACAGTCTGCTGGATAAGGTGCTGTATTATCTGAAGCAGCAGAAGCTGACGCCGTACGATCAGGTGTATACGGACAGCGTTTCCTTTATGCTCACCATAGCGCAGGACAGGGTAGACCGGATCTGCGAAGGGCTGATCTCGCTCTCAGGCGGCAAGGCAGAGATCCTCGAAGTGGAGGAAGGCTTTTTCCCGCTGAGCGTAAGTGAAGAGGGCTGACAGAGAAGACAAATTGACAAAGGAAACTTTAAATACTAAACTGAGTTGAACCAAAAAAATGTGTCTTAAGCGATAGTGTGAGATAAACTGAGACTTCCGGATTGAAGTCCCCGATTTTGAAAGGAGGTGGTTTTTGTGGATAGAAGTACATACAGTTCCGGTACAGATAATCCCCTTCCACGAACGCGAAGAAACAAAAATCACTTTAATGACGGAGGATGGATATGGAAGATAAAAATATTGAATACGGCAAACTTCTGAGGGAACTTCTGGAGCAGAAACAGTACACCAAGCTCCGCCAGGAAGTAGCGGACATGAACGTGGCGGACGTCGCGGCGGTCATGGACGAGATGGAAGATGAGGAGTCCCTGAAAATATTCAGGATCCTGCCCAAGGGGATTGCGGCGGACGTATTCGCAAACCTTGAGATCGAAGTGCAGCAGTACATCATCCAGTCGCTGTCCGATAAGGAAGCATCCAGCATCATCGATAACCTGATGGCGGACGATGCTACGGACCTTTTGGAGGAGATGCCTGCCAATATCGTCAAGAAGATCCTCAAGAACGCGAAGCCGGAGACCAGAAAGGATATCAACCATCTGCTGCGGTATCCGGAGGATTCGGCAGGAAGTATCATGACGGTCGAGTATGTCGACCTCAAAGAGAACATGACCGTCAGCGATGCGGTCGACCGCATCCGCAAGATCGGACTGGATTCCGAGACGGTTAATATCTGTTATGTTGTGGACCAGCAGAGAGTCCTGATCGGAACCGTGGCCCTGCGCTATCTGGTCATTCTCAATCCCGATGCGATCATCGGGGAAGTGATGAATGAGAACGTCATCAGTATCAACACCCTTACCGACCAGGAAGAAGCAGCCCGCATCTTCCAGAAATACGACTTCACGGCCATGCCCGTAGTGGACAACGAGAACCGTATGGTCGGTATCATCACCATCGACGACGTCGTCGATATCATCCAGGAAGAGGCTACGGAGGATATCGAGAAGATGGCAGCTATCATTCCCTCCGACAAGAGCTATTTCAGGACGGGAATCTTTGACACCTACAAGAACAGAATGCCTTGGCTTCTGCTCCTGATGATTTCGGCCACCTTCACCGGCGCGATCATTACCAGCTATGAGAAGGCACTCGCCTCCTATGTGATCCTGACTGCCTATATTCCCATGCTGATGGATACGGGCGGTAACGCGGGCTCCCAGGCCAGTGTTTCGATCATCCGCGGTATTTCCCTGCAGGAGATCGAATTCAGTGACCTCTTGGAAGCGCTGTGGAAAGAGGTGAGAGTCGCGGCGCTCTGCGGCGTCACCTTGTCGGTCTGCAACTTCGCCAAGCTCATGCTCTTCGACAGAGTCGGCTTCCAGATCGCCTTGATCGTATGCGTGACTCTGGTCCTCGTCGTTCTGGTGGCCAAGACGATCGGCTGTACGCTGCCGCTCCTGGCTCACAGACTGGGCTTTGACCCGGCGGTCATGGCGAGTCCCCTGATCACGACGATCGTAGACGCGATCTCGCTGACTATTTACTTTATGATCGCGACCAACGTGCTGCATTTGACGGTATAGACCGGATCGGTCAATGACGGAGAAATAAAATACCGCTGCAACAGGACATTTCCGGTCCTGCTGCAGCGGTATTAGTTTGCTCTTTTTTGACTTATTAAAGTTCTGTGGCGGGCAGTTTACTCCATCTCCGCCGCATTCTTCATGGCCGCGCTGATCGAGGCGCGCTTTCTGAGGCGGGGATCGAGGATCTTCTTGCGAAGGCGCAGATGATGAGGCGTAACTTCGAGAAGCTCATCGGTGTCCACATATTCGATGGCCTGCTCCAGGCTCATGATCCTGGGCGGAACGAGACGGAGCGCCTCATCCGCGCTGGAAGAGCGGGTGTTGGTCAGGTGCTTGGTCTTGCAGACATTGACGTCGATGTCGACGGCCTTGCCGCTCTGTCCCACGATCATACCTGCGTAGACGTCGTCGCCGGGGCTGATAAAGAGCTGGCCGCGCTCCTGGGCGTTGAAGAGGCCGTACGTGACGGCAGTACCCGCTTCAAAAGCGATCAGAGAGCCCTGTTTGCGGTAGACGATGTCGCCCTTATAGGGAGCGTACTTGTCGAAGATCGTGTTCATGATGCCGTTGCCCTTGGTATCGGTGAGGAAATCGCCTCTGTAACCGATCAGGCCGCGGGAAGGAATGGAGAATTCGAGTCTTGTGTAGCCGCCGTTGATCACGCCCATGCTCACAAGCTCGCCCTTGCGCTCGCTCAGTTTCTGGATAACGGTGCCCGAAAATTCCTCCGGGACATCGACGAAGCAGGTCTCCATGGGCTCGAGGAGCTTGCCGTTTTCGTCTCTCTTGTAGATGACTTCCGCTTTGCTGACCGCGAACTCGTAGCCCTCGCGGCGCATGGTCTCGATCAGGACGGAGAGGTGGAGCTCGCCGCGGCCGGATACTTTGAAGGCCTCGGTGGTGTCGGTGTCCTCAACGCGCAGGGAGACGTCTGTGTTGAGCTCTCTGTAGAGCCTGTCCCTGATGTGGCGGCTGGTGACGTATTTGCCGTCGCGGCCGGCCAGAGGGGAGTCGTTCACGCAGAAGGTCATGGAGATGGTGGGCTCGGAGATCTTCTGGAAGGGAATCGCGTTGGGAGCGTCGGGGGAGCAGATCGTATCGCCGATGTGCAGGTCGGAGATGCCCGATACGGCCACGATGGAGCCGATGTGCGCCTCATTAACTTCCACGCGCTTAAGGCCTTCAAACTCGTAGAGCTTGCTGATCTTGACCTTGCGCATCTGATCGGGGTTGTGATGGTTTACGATCACGCACTCCTGGTTTACTTTGATGGTTCCGTTGTCGACCTTGCCGACGCCGATCCGGCCGACGTACTCGTTGTAGTCGATGGTACTGATCAGCATCTGGGTTCCGGCGTCCGGATCTCCCGTGGGAGCAGGGATGTAGTCGATGATCGTCTCAAAGAGGGGCTTCATGCTGGCGCCGACGCTTCCAAGGTCCAGGGTCGCAATGCCGGATTTGGCGGAGGCGAACACGAAGGGGCAGTCGATCTGCTCATCACTTGCGCCGAGGTCCATGAGAAGCTCGAGAACTTCGTCGATGACCTGCGTGGGGCGAGCGCCGGGGCGGTCGATCTTGTTGATGCAGACGATGACGGGGAGGTCCAGCGCCATGGCCTTGCCCAGAACGAACCTTGTCTGGGGCATGGGGCCTTCGAAGGCGCCAACGACCAGGATGACGCCGTTGACCATCTTGAGGACGCGCTCCACTTCGCCGCCGAAATCGGCGTGGCCGGGGGTGTCGATGATGTTGATCTTGACGCCCTTGTAATAAACTGCTGTATTTTTGCTCAAAATAGTGATTCCGCGCTCTCTCTCGATATCGCCGGAGTCCATGACGCGCTCCTGGACTTCCTGGTTCTCACGGAATACGCCGCTCTGTCTGAGCAGTCCGTCGACCAGTGTGGTCTTGCCGTGGTCGACGTGCGCGATGATTGCTACATTTCTGACATCTTCTCTAGTCTGGATCATTCTTCTCCTCACATTTACGGGGCTTCTGTCGTCTTTTAGCCCCTTTTTCCTTATAATAAGGTAAAAATACTTGTTTTTCTTTACAAACTCAAACAGTATAGCATCGGATACCGTCCCTTGTAAATGGTTGATATCTAATGTAAAATGGTTAATGATATCAGATGGGAGATGACTCCCATCTGATATACGCTCCGCGGGGATGCGCACGGATGCGGAGTGGAAGATGTCGCCCCCCGGCGACCCGCATCCGGCGCCAAGACTCGCAAGCGAGCCTTGAATATTTTTCTTTGGAGGATTGACAGATGAGCAGAATCATATTAAAACTGAGCGGCGAGGCTCTGGCAGGTCCCAAGAGCATGGGATTTGACGAGAACACTGTCAGGGGCGTTGCGAAGCAGGTGCGCCAGCTGGTGGACGAAGGCTATGAAGTCGGCGTCGTGACCGGAGGCGGCAACTTCTGGAGAGGCCGTACAGGAAATGAGATTGACCGCGTCAAGGCTGACCAAATCGGAATGCTCGCCACGATCATGAACTGCATCTATGTATCGGAGATATTCAGAACGGAAGGAATGAAGACAGTCGTTATGACGCCTTTCCAAGTCGGCGCGTTTACGGAACTGTTTTCCAAGGATAAGGCCAATCAGTATTTTGGCGAAGGAAAAGTGGTCTTCTACGCGGGCGGAACAGGACATCCTTATTTCTCCACTGACACGGGCATCCTTCTCAGGGCCATTGAGTCAGAGGCGGACATGATCCTTCTGGCCAAGAACATCGACGGCATCTACGACAGCGATCCGGCGAAGAATCCCGACGCCAAGCGGTTCGACGTGATCTCCATCGACGAAGTGGTCGAGAGAGGCCTGCAGGCCGTGGATATGACGGCGTCCATTCTGGCCAAGGAGAACCACATGCCCATGCGCGTATTCGCGCTGCAGGAGGAGAACAGCATCGTCAAGGCGGCGTCCGGTGACTTTAACGGCACAACGATCACAGTCTGATCTTTGGCCGGATCATTTTCCGAGAATAAACAATTAACGGCCAAAGCGCCGGTTGAGTAAACGCAGGGAGGTTAATTATGAGCAGTGAAAGAGTAAAACCTTATGAAGAGAGAATGGACAAGACCATCACATATCTGCAGTCGGATCTGCAGACGGTCCGCGCAGGCCGCGCCAATCCGCACGTTCTGGACAAGATCCGTGTAGACTATTACGGATCGCCCACGCCCATCCAGCAGGTGGCCAATGTGTCTGTGCCCGAGGCAAGGATCATTCAGATCGCTCCCTGGGAGAAGAAGATGATCAAGGAGATCAGTCGCGCCATCAACGCCTCTGATCTGGGAATTAACCCCACAAACGACGGCTCCACGATCCGTCTCGTATTCCCCGAGCTGACCGGTGAGCGAAGGAAACAGCTCTCCAAGGACGTCAAGAAGATGGGAGAGGACTCCAAGGTAGCACTGCGCAATATCAGAAGAGACGGCAATGATGCCTTTAAGAAGCTCAAGAAGTCGGAAGATGTCTCGGAGGACGTGGTTACCGAGCTTCAGGATGAACTTCAGAAGATCACAGAGAAGTATATCAAGAAGATCGATAAGATGATCGAAGACAAGACGAAGGAGATCACTACGATCTGACGGGCAATAGCCGCGCGGCAGGGCAGTATGGAGGAGTCCTTCGATACATGCCTGCCGCAGATTATTGATGTAGAAGCTTTGAAGAGGTTATAACTTGGATAACGAACGCAAGATACCTGTCCATGTGGCGATCATCATGGACGGAAACGGAAGATGGGCCAAGAGGCGCGGGCTCCCCAGAACGGCGGGACACGCGCAGGGTGCCAGGACTGTGGAGCAGATCCTTGAGGACGCGGATCACATGGGAATCCGCTATTTGACAGTCTATGCCTTTTCCACAGAAAACTGGAGCAGGCCGGACAGCGAAGTCAAGGCCCTGATGAATCTGCTGCGCACTTATATGAAGACCAGCCTGGCCAAGTGCGCGAAAAATAATGTCAGGATCAGGGTGATCGGGGATAAGAGCAGGCTCGACAAGGACCTGCAGGCCTCCATCGCGAACCTGGAGAGGGAGACCGCGTCCAATACCGGGATCGGCTTTCAGATCGCAATCAATTATGGCTCCAGGGACGAGATGGTCAGAGCTGTGCAGGCGGCCGCGCAGAAGGTGAAGGACGGAGAGTTAAGACCCGAGGATATCACGGAGAACTTTTTGTCCGACAGCCTGGATACCTGCGGCATTCCGGATCCCGACCTTCTGATCAGAACGGGCGGAGAGCAGAGGATCTCCAATTTCCTCCTGTGGCAGACCGCTTATTCCGAGCTCTATTTCTGCGACGCGGCGTGGCCGGATTTCAACAAAGCAGAGCTTGAAAAGGCTGTGGACGCATTCAATCACAGAGAGCGCAGATACGGAGGTCTGATCTCATGAAACAGAGAGTGATCAGCGGCGTGATCATCGCCGCGCTGATCGTTGGCGCAGGATTTCTGGGAGGATATGCGCTGGCAGTACTGATCATGGTCTGCTCCATGATCGGATTTCAGGAACTGGCCCGGGCGACGGGGGTTCTGGAGCCCGGACAGAAAGTGAATCCGCTCACGGGATTTGCACTCGTCATGGCCACAGCCTCCTATATCGGTCTCATGGTCATGCAGGCGAGATGGGGCGCAGACCCGAAGCAGCTGGTCTTTTCCTCCGACTTTTTTACAATGATGATCATTGTAGTGGCTTTCCTGGGACTCATGACGATCTATGTCCTTACTTTTCCCAAGTTCCGGTCGGAGCAGGTGATGGCTGCCTTTTTCAGCTTCATCTACGCGCCGGTCCTGATGGGCTTTGTGTACCGGACCAGAACACTGCCGTACGGAATCTTTATGTACGCGCTCATCTTCGTATGCAGTTCGGTCTGTGACACCTGCGCACTGGCGGCGGGAATGGCTTTCGGAAAGCACAAGATGGCACCGGTACTCAGCCCCAAGAAGACCATCGAGGGAGCTGTGGGCGGACTGATCGGTTCGGCGGTCTGTTCCGTGATCGTCGCTTATCTGGTCAAGCTGGCGGAGCCTGACGCCGATTTTCGGATCCGGTTCCTGATCATTGGGATCTGCGGCGCTCTGATCAGCATGATCGGAGACCTTGCAGCTTCGGCAATCAAGAGAAATCACAATATCAAGGATTACGGTGATCTGATCCCCGGTCACGGCGGCATTATGGACCGCTTCGACAGCATCATTTTCACGGCGCCCCTGATCTATATTCTGGGCGTTTTCCTTCTCGGAACGGCATCATTTTGACAAAATACAGAAGGGCGGGCACAATGTTCGCCTTTCTTCGTTTTTGGTAAGGAGCAATTAAATTGGGTAGCAATTGGATCGTGAGCATACTGATCTTTTTAGTGATTCTGGGAGTGATCGTTGTCTCCCATGAGTTCGGACATTTTATCATAGCGAGAAGGAACGGGATCCGCGTCAATGAATTTGATGTCGGTTTCGGGCCGACCCTCCTCAAAAAAAGAATCGGGGAGACGGATTTCTGCCTGAAAATATTGCCTCTGGGCGGCGCCTGCATCTTCGAGGGCATGGACGCTTTGGATCAGGAGGAGAGAGATTCGCTGGCGCCGGACGCCTTCCCGAACGCGCCCGTCGGAGCCAGGATCGCGACCGTTCTCGCGGGACCGGCGGCCAACTTTATCATCGGCTATATCTTTGCGCTGATCATTGTTGCTTTCTGCGGGACAGACCTGCCGATCATCAACAAAGTGATGGATGACTCGGCAGCTATGGAAGCGGGACTTCAGGACGGCGACAGGATCGTGAAGATAGGAAATGAGAGTATCCATCTCTACAGAGAAGTCAGCCTCGCCTCCATGATGAATTACGGAGAACCGCTGGAGATCACCTACGAGAGAGACGGCGCGAGAAATACGGTCACCGTCACACCAAAATTCGATGAGGAGGCGGGCCGCTACTATATCGGAATTCTCGGGGCCGGACAGGCGCACAAGTGCAATGCGATCGAGGTGTTCCAATACGGCTTCTACGAGATCGAATACTGGATGCGGGTCACGCTCAAGTCCATCGGCACTATTTTTACAGGACACTTTTCCAAGGATGACGTCTCGGGACCTGTCGGCGTCGTGCAGGTGGTCAACGACACCTACACAGAGGCGCAGCCGTACGGCCCTATGGTGGTGATCATGTCGCTCCTGAACCTGTCGACGCTGCTCACTATTAACCTGGGTATCATCAACCTGCTGCCGCTCCCTGCCCTGGACGGCGGACGGCTGGTATTCCTCGTTATCGAGGCGATACGCGGAAAGCCCATCCCGCCGGAAAAGGAGGGCATGGTGCACCTGGCAGGCTTTATGGCGCTGATGGCCCTGATGGTCTTCGTGCTCTTTAACGACATTTCAAGGCTGTTCCGATAAAGACGGCAGACCTTGACACAGATATAAAATAAACAGAGGTACTATATGGCATACAGAGACAACACCAAAGTAGTTAAGATCGGCGACCGGCTGATCGGAGGCGGAAATCCCATTCTGATCCAGTCGATGACAAACACGAAGACGGAGGACGTTTCGTCGACTGTACAGCAGATTTTGGAACTGGAAAAAGCAGGATGTGAGATTATCCGCTGTGCGGTCCCCACTATGGAAGCTGCCCGGGCACTCGCGGAGATAAATAACTCGATCCATATTCCGCTGGTTGCGGACATTCATTTTGATTATCGTCTGGCAATCGCTTCGAACGAAAACG